>CAYZTU010000009.1:0-103235 GCA_964481635.1 uncultured Synechococcus sp. | reverse complement strand
AATCCAGTCCGGCTAAACCAGCCCCAGCGGTTACCAACCCAGCCCCGGCGACTACAAAATCCAGTCCGGCTAAACCAGCCCCAGCGGTTACCAACCCAGCCCCGGCGACTACGAAACCCCCTCAAGCTACGGTTAAACCGGTGCCAGCGACCGCTAAGCCCGCCCAGTCTACGGTTAAATCACCGCAAACCAAACCCACCAGCCCCCAAACCAGTGGGGTAACGCCGAAAGTGGATATGCCCGCCCCGACCCCGACCCGGGTGAATGTGCAGCGGGTTCTCTACGTCAACCCCACCAGCGGCCAGGATACCGCCAACGGCCAAGCACCCCAGACCGCCTTCCGAACCATTACCCACGCCCTCCGATTTGCGGAAGGGGGCACCCTGATCCAACTCGCTCCCGGTAAATACAGTGCCGAGTCCGGTGAGCAATTTCCCCTGCCCCTCAAACCGGGTGTGATTTTGCGGGGGAATGAGGCCACCCGCGGGGAAGGAATTTTGATTGAGGGGGGTGGACGGTTTGTGAGCCGGGTTTTTGCCCGCCAAAATGCCACCATCCTCGCCGGAGAAACCACCCACATCCTGGGTGTCACCATCACCAACCGCAATATCCGGGGCACGGCCATCTGGGTCGAATCCACCAATCCCTACATCCGCAATTGCACCTTCACCAACAACCACCGGGAAGGGGTTTTTGTCACCGGGCAAGGGGAGCCTCGCATTGAAGATAATCTCTTCATCCGCAACGGCGGCAATGGCGTTTCCCTCACCAAAGCCTCAAAAGGTGAAGTGCGGCGGAATGTGTTTATCCAAACCGGTTTTGGCCTTGCGATTGGCGGGGTCTCTTCCCCCATCGTGGCCGACAACCGGATTGAAAATAACGTGGACGGCATGGTGATCAGCGATGTGGCTAAACCTGTCCTGCGGGGCAACCGGATCGCCTTCAACCGGCGCACGGGGATTATCGTGATTTCCAGTGCCGAGCCGGATTTAGGCACCAGTGCCAGCCCGGGGAATAATACCTTTCAAAGTAATGGTAATCACGACCTCCAGAACGCTACCAAAAACATCACCCTCACCAGCGTGGGCAACCGTCTGGATGCCACTAAGGTGAACGGGTCGGTGCAATTGCAGTAGGTTAGGACGGATTCCTGGCGCGATAAAACAATTCCAAACTGGCGGGCGTGCCCACAAACCGCCAATGCCAGGGTTCATAGCTAATCCCCTGGGCATTGTTGCGGGGGAAGGACAATTCAAAATGAAATTGGGTTGCCCGTTTTTGCAACCAGGCAAAGGCCGCCGTCTCCTCAAAAGTTACCTGAATATGCGTTCCCGGTTGCTTCCCATCGCCAATATCCAGGGCATAGCCCGTGTGGTGTTCGCTGTACCCCGGCGGGGCACTCACCTGCGCCCGTTCCGTCACCTGCTGGAGTCGTTCCGCCTTCACCTCGTAAAACAATTCCTGTTGCAGTTGGCGGGAACGAAACCCCGATAGGGGCACCAAAACTACCCCCTCCGCCCGGGCAGCTTTCTGCATCGCCAGAAAGGCTTGCGCTGCCTCCCGGTGCAATTTCACCCGGCCATCCGCCGTCAGTGCCTGCAAATCCGCTGGGTTGGCTTCGGGGTAAGGTAAATGTCCTAACAAATCTGCGGGGGTTGCCAGCGGGGTAGGCGTGGGTTCCGATCCGACAGGCGTTGAGGTCGGCGAAAACCACCACAGGAACGCCCCTGCCGTCAGCAGCACCGGAATGCCCAACCAGCCCCACCGCCAAGGGGAAGGGGCAAGGCTCGCAGGGGGAGCGGATTGCCGTCGGGCTTCGGGAATATCATCAATGGGGTGCAAGCTACGCCTCCTTAGGGGGTAAGAGAAATGGCATCAACCAGGCAACAACATTAGTTGATATTTTGACCATCTCTTGTGATGATACCTGAACCATCCTGGTTCAGGGAACCTGACCCTAAACCACCGCCCTGCAATCGCTGTACCAATTCCCGTGGGATGGACTCGAACAATAGCCATAGGCTAAATTTCCCGACCCGACCCATGATTTACAACGTATAACTAAAATCCTGCACCAGCATCCCCGGCACCAACACCCCCCCCAAGCTCCGGTGTTCGTAGGTATCCGTGGCGGGAATGAATTCTTGGCTTTGGGTCAACCCCACCAACCCCTCCCCCCAAAAGTGATAGAGCGTTTCATCAAAGCGGAGATTTTCGATCGGGGCGACCCATTGACCCCCCTCCACCCAAAAACAAGCATAGCGGGTCATCCCCGTAATCCGCCCCGTGGCCGGGTCACTCCAGTTCAAATAGTGCAAATTAGATACGTACAAACCCCGGTCAAGGGTGGCTAAAACCCTATCATCCGCTAACGTTCCCGGTCGCACCTCCGGTGCCCGCAGGTACTCCCCCTGTACTGCCCCATTGGCCGTTAAACCGTATTCTTTGGCCGTGCGCTGGCTGATTAAGGTTTGCCCTAACTGCCCCTGGTGAATGACATCCAATTGCGCCGGAGCCAAATCCCCCTGGTCATTGAACCGGGGGGCGGGAATGTCCTGGAAATTTTCCCGTAAATGGAAGGTGTCCGCCAACCGCCGTTCCCCCCGTTGTAGGGGCAAAAGGGCGCTGGTACCCTGGCGCATGGCCGCCTCACTCACCCCCCCCCAGGACAACATCCCCACCAGTTCCGCCACCGCTGCCGGCGCAAAATAGGTGGGATAACGACCGGGGGGCAAGGATTTTGCCGGTTGGGTGAGGTACTGCAACTGCTCCCTGAGGGTCTGAATTTGGGCGGTAAAAGCGGCTAAATCCCATGTCCGGTCAGCGTAATAGCCCTTCACCGCCCGTTGCTGGGCATTGAATAGGGAATAGTCCAAATTAAACGACTCCGTTTGGAACCAATGGGACTGCCCCGCACTGTCCGCATAGGCGCACACCTGGAGTCCCCCCGCATACAACCCGGTGAAGTCCAGGGCATACACCGTACTGATAATCGCTGGAATCACTTCCGTAACGGGAGGAATCGCCCCCCCCTGCACCACTTGGCTGTGCTGTGCCCCACTCGGCAACACCAAAAAAGGATCGGGGGGCAGTTGAGGCACCTCCTGGCGCAATTCCGCCACCACCGTTTGTAATTGCTCCCGGTCTATCTCCGGCACACCCATCAGCGGGAAACGCCGATAGCCACTCCGCCCCGCCAGCATCAGGGTGAGTTGCACCTGGGCATCGTACACCGTCCCCATTTGACGAATGACCCCACCATTAAATCGGACAAAATCGCTGGACTCCGCCACCAACTCCAGCCGCCACGCTTCCGGCAGGTCAGCTAGGGTGGTCATAATGGTCTGCCAACTGGCGGCGACGGCAGCGATGAAATCAGCCATGTTTTTCCCTCAAATCCTGTTCATTATGGCATTTCCGTAATTTTAGCGGTGGCATTGGTTGCCTAGACAACCCACGACCCCTGCGCCACCAAAATGAGTCTCAATTTGTCACCCCTTTGTCACATAATTTGGTGCGATTTTGTCACACGGTTTGTAGTACATACTCGTAGTACACGAACCGGTATTTGTTTGTTGCAAATTTATTTCAAATCACAACTTTTTCTTCATAATGTGTTCCATTGGTTTAGACTTCATTTTACCTTGTTACCTGTAGTCAATTTTTTTAATCAAAACCCATGAGTCTTGTTGCACAGGTGATCGCCCAGTCGGATGCTGCTGAACGGTTCCTCAGCAGTACCGAATTGAACAAATTGGAAGAATTTTTTAGTAAAGGTACATTGCGGATTCGGGTGGCAGAAAAACTCGCTGCCAACGAGAAAAAGTTAGTGGAAGAAGGGAGCAAGCGTTTTTGGGCAAAATGTCCCAACACCCCCAGCAATCGGGGAAATGCCCAAAAAACTGCCCTATGTCAACGGGATCAGGCTTGGTATATCCGCCTGGTGAGCTACTGTGTTTTGGCTGGAAATGATAAACCTTTGGATGATATTGGCCTGAATGGGATGCGGGAAATGTACGTATCTTTGGGGGTACCCTTAGCCAATTTACGCATGGCGATGGGGAGTCTCAAGGATGTGGCTACCGGGTTATTATCTGCGGAAGAAATGGCTCTCGCGGCTCCCTATTTTGACCGCTTGATCCGGGCGTTTTAAGCCCCAAAATTGCTGGCATTAAACCCCAGTCCAATTGCCAATTAATTGGGCGTTGGTTGCCAGAATGCCAATGGATAATTTACTCCCATCGTTTACCCTGGAGGAGACACCATGCAAGATACGATTACCGCCCTAATTAATCCCGCCGATGAACAGGGACAATACTTGAATGCCACCGCTTTGGATCAACTGAAAAAATACTTCCAAAGTGGCACCACGCGGGTGAAGGCAGCCAGTACGATTAGTGCCACCGCCAGCACGATCATCAGCAAAACCGTGGCGAAAAGCTTGCTGTACGGGGACATTACCCTACCGGGGGGGAATATGTACCCCACCCGTCGTTATGCGGCCTGTTTGCGGGATTTGAATTATTTCCTGCGCTATGCCACCTATGCCATGTTGGCCGCCGACCGTTCCATCCTGGACGAGCGGGTGCTGAATGGCTTGAAAGAAACCTACCAGGCGTTGGGGGTGCCCGTTGACCGGGTGGTGGAAGCCTTGAATGGGATGAAGGAAGTCCTGAATGAGGCGGTGGGTGCCGAAGCGGGTCAGGAACTCGGGGTGTATTTGGATCACATTGCCGCTGGTTTGACCTAGCTGTCAAGGTCGTTCCCCGTGCTTCCCCTGGTCGTGATTCCGGCTGGGGGATGACTCAATTTATCCATGATTCATCCGTAAGGTGCTGTTATGAAAAAGACCCAAACCCCACCCCAGGTTCCTTGGTGGGCGGGCAATGCCCGGTTTATTGACCAATCGAATACGTTTATCGTTGCCCACGTGGCGCAGGCAGCGTTGATCATGCTTTGGGCGGGGGCATTCACCCTGTTTGAACTGGTGAAGTACAACCCCACTACCCCCATGTATGAGCAGGGGCTGATTTTGCTCCCCCACCTGGCGAGTCTCGGCCTGGGCGTGGGCAATGGGGGGCAGATTGTAGATACATTTCCCTACGTGGCTGTGGCTGGTTTTCATCTCGTGGCCAGCGGGGTGTTGGCCTGGGGGGCGTGGTTCCATCGGGAGAAACTCCCGGCCAGTCTGGAAATGAGTGCGCCGCCGGTGGGGAAATTTGATTTTCGCTGGGATGATGAGGCGAAGTTAGGGCTAATTTTGGGGCACCACCTGCTGATTTTGGGGTTGGGTGCCTTACTTTTGGTTGCTAAGGCCATGTTTTTTGGCGGTTTATACGATACAAACCTGGCACAAGTACGGGTGGTGAGTCAGCCCAATTTAGACCTATTTGCCCTGTGGGATTACCGCACCCATTTATTTGATGTGAACAACCTGGAAGACCTGGTGGGCGGCCATATTTGGGTGGCGGTTTTACTCATCCTGGGAGGAACCTGGCACATTCTGGTGCCGCCGTTTGGTTGGGTGAAAAACCGCTTTTTGTTTTCCGCCGATGGGATTTTGAGCTATTCCCTTTTTGGGATTGCCCTGGCGGGGTTTGCCGCTTCCTACTACTGCGGGTTTAATACCCTGGCCTATCCGGTCGAGTTTTACGGTGCGGCACTACAACTCAAGTCAGCCTTTGCTCCTTCCTATTTTGACCCAACAGGGGCAGATATTTACTCCGCCCGGGTGTGGTTGGCAAATGCCCATTTTTATCTGGCCTTTTTCTTTTTACAAGGGGGGCTATGGCATTTTCAAAAGGCGATGGGGCTGGATGTGCGTCAGATGTTCCGCTCTTGGCAAGCGGAGCAACAGGCGGTTTATCAACCCCAGTTTCACTGTGAACCCCAAGCCCTCCTGGATGTGGTGTACGAACCCCGTTGGGTGGCCGCCCCCGCCATCACGTCCCAGGCAGCGGAGTCTGTGTACGAGCCGGTGCAGGGTTGGCAAGCCCCATCCCTACGGTTGGTCAATGGGGTAAAAAATACGCTCTACCAGGCGGTGTATCATTGGCAACCTGTCATATTTTATGAACCAGCTCCTGCCCTTCAGCGGCGGCCAGAACGCTCCCTAGGGAATTTCTACGCTCCGGCAGCCAGCCCGTCCCGGCGGAATCGTTCTGAAACGTCCCCACGATGGTATGGGGTTGGGAATTAGGTTGGTGGTGCAATTGTATTTTTATAGACGGGGGGAGGTTGCGGCTTCCCCTCGTTTTATTTCAGGGCACCTCTATTTATTGCAACCAGCAAAATATCATCTCGCTAGGATGCAGAGATTCTGGGGAACCAGAGACGGGGGCTGCGCCCCTGCGACCGCTTATCCCTAATTAATAGAGGTTCCCTTTATTAAAACCAGCAGAAAATTATCTCGCTGGAATGTCCCTATTCTGGAGAACTGGGGTCGGGGTTTGTGTCCCTGTGACCGCTATTTTTGACTTTCATCGGGGTGCCCTTGTTCTGAGGCGCAATGACTGGTATGAATAGGCAACATCCTCTCGCAAGTCGTTTTGATCATGCCCTCATTAAAAATCCATACCTGGTTGGTGGGATTGGCAATACTGTACACTGTTTTTCCTATCCTGATTGCTCTATTGGGGGTGGGATTAGCCCGTTTATTTAATTGCACCAATGCCGGTCTGGAATACACTTGTGGGATACCGGGATTGGGTGATGTCATTACCCTGATGGTCTTCGCCCATTGGCTGGGGTTGGTTACCTTGCCGACCGGCGGACTGTTGACCGTCCTGGGGGTTTTGAGCTTGCTCGGACGAGTCGTGGGGCGTTGGTTTCGTTAAAGCCCCAAGGGTGCCACTATATTGCAAGGCTGTTACAGAAACCGGCAGGGACAAAAAAACCGTGCTACGATGCCGCCCGTAGGCATTTCATCTTAGGTACACTTCTGTGACACTTCGAGTAGCGGTTGTGGGTGGCGGGCCAGCGGGGGCTTCTACCGCTGAAACCTTAGCCAAAGCGGGGATTGAAACCCATTTATTTGAACGCAAACTAGATAACTGTAAACCCTGCGGCGGTGCCATCCCCCTGTGCATGGTGGAGGAATTTGACCTGCCCCCCCAGATCATTGACCGGCGGGTGCGGCAGATGAAGATGATTTCTCCTTCTAATGTGGAAGTGGATATTAAATTGGAAAATTCCCATGAGTACATTGGCATGTGTCGCCGGGAAATTTTGGATGCTTTTTTACGCAACCGAGCCGCTGATTTGGGGGCAAATTTAATCAATGGCATGGTGCAGGAAATTACCTTACCCAAAACCGGCCAGGATGCCTATGTTTTGCATTACAACGACTTTAGCCACGGGGGCGCAGCAGGTACCCCCAAAACCCTGGAAGTTGACCTGATTGTGGGGGCGGATGGGGCGAATTCTAAAGTCGCCAAAGCCATTGATGCCGGGGACTACAACTATGCGATCGCCTTCCAAGAGCGCATCCGTTTGCCCCAGGAGCAAATGCGCTACTACGACGACCTGGCGGAAATGTATGTGGGGGATGACGTGTCCACGGATTTTTACGCCTGGGTGTTCCCCAAGTATGACCATGTGGCGGTGGGCACCGGCACCATGAAGGTACACAAGGCCGACATTCGCCAATTGCAAGCCGGGATTCGCACCCGGGCGCAGTCTCGCCTGCGGGGGGGTGAGGTGATCAAGGTAGAAGCCCATCCGATTCCCGAACATCCCCGTCCCCGCCGGGTGGTCGGTCGGGTGGCCTTGGTGGGGGATGCCGCTGGTTATGTAACCAAATCCTCCGGGGAAGGGATTTACTTTGCTGCCAAGTCGGGGCGGATGTGCGCCGAAACCATCGTAGAAGCGTCCAAAGCGGGGCAAAAAATTCCCACGGAGCGGGACTTGCGCCAATACCTGCGGCGTTGGGACCGCCAGTACGGCATGACCTATGCGGTACTCGACCTCCTGCAACGGGTGTTTTACCGCTCCAATGCCGCCCGGGAAGCCTTTGTGGAAATGTGTAGCGACCGGGACGTGCAACGCCTCACGTTTGATAGTTACCTATACAAAACCGTGGTGCCCGCCAATCCCCTGGTGCAGATGAAAATCACCGCCAAAACCATCGGTAGTTTACTGCGGGGGTATGCCCTCGCTCCCTAGGGCGGCCAGTAACCGTTGATTCTCCCCGGTCTGCCGCACCGCCACCCGAAAATACCCGTCCCCCAGTTCGGGATAGCTCAGCGTGTCCCGAATCAAAATTCGATGGTTAATTAACAATTGCCGTTGCAGTTGGGGGGCGGGGAGGGCGGTTTTGACCAAAATGAAATTGGCGGCACTGGGGTAGGGCTGCAAGCCGGGGATCAGAGCTAATCCCCGATAAAGTTGCTCATAATGTCCGGCCAACCCATCCCAGGTCTGTTGTTGAAATTCTCTATCGTGCAATAATTTTGTTCCTAGTGCCGCCGCTAACCCATTCACGCTCCAGGGGGCATCCCACTGCTGGTATTGCTTAATTTTATCGGGGTGCGCCAGTACATAACCCAACCGCAACCCCGCCAACCCGTAGAACTTGGTTAAGGAACGCAAAATCACCAGATTAGGATAATTGCTGAGATAGGGAATTAAACTCTGTTCCCGCACCGGGGGTAAAAAATCCATAAAGGATTCATCAACTACCACTAATTCCCAGCGATTCAGTAATTCTTGTAATTGATGTTTACGAAATAAATAACCCGTGGGGTTGTGGGGATTGCTGAGCAGTAAACCCTGCCCGGATGGTGGGAGTTGTGCGTCCTGAATTTCCCAAGGTAAACGCCAGGTTTGTACCTTGGCATCAAACGCTTGTAAAGCTCGCCCATGATCCCCAAAGGCCGGAGTTACTAACGTTACCATGCCCTGGGTAGCCAAGTCTCGCCCCAACCAAGTCAGCAAATGCGCCGCCCCATTCCCCGGCCAAACCCATGCGGGTTCTAAATGATGAAATTCCCCAATACTCCGCCGCAATGCCCGATAATTGGGGTCGGGATAATCGGTGATTAAATGTAAATTTTGGTGGAGAAAATCCTTGACCCAAACCGGGGCACCCCAGGGATTGATATTCGCCGAAAAATCCAGAATCGCCTCCGGGTCACAACCGGCCAAACCGGCAGCCCAGAGACGATCGCCCCCGTGCCGTGGTTGGTTCAATTACACTGATACCCGGTCTTTGAACTGTTTGCCCGCCGAAAAGGCTGGCACCTGGGTCGCCGGAATCTGCATCGGCTCACCAGTCCGGGGATTGCGACCCTCCCGGGCTTGCCGTTTGCGAGCCTCAAAGGAACCAAACCCCACCAAAGTCACTTTTTCCCCGGTGGAAACCGTCTCAATGATGGTGTTGAATACCTCACTGATCACCGCATCCACCATCTTTTTCGGCAGGTCAGCATTTTGTGCCACTAAATCCACTAATTCGCCCTTGTTCATAACACCACACTCCTCACAAATAACAGCTTGCCAGAGCGTCTTCTCTGCAATCGTGTCTATTATGGCACAAGTTTTGGCTAGAAACCGTAACGAATCAACGGAAATCGCCAATGAATTAGACATTTGTTCGCCTCAATCTTCCAGACCTTCCTCCACCGGGAAGCGGTTCATCGCCTGTAAGGCCGTGCGGGCACGGGTTTTCAGCCCTGCGGGTAAATGGGGCGCATGGGGAATCTGGGACAGCACATCCATCGTCCGTCGGAGTAAACGCACCATATCCCCCCCATCCAGATTGGTGTGTTCACACAGTTCCGGCCAACTCACCCCCCCCGCCCATCGCTCCACCAAAGGCACCAGGTCGGGTTCCAACCAGAGGGGAAAGCCAATCTGGTACCGCCGTTGCAGTTGGAACAATTTGCGGCGCAGGGGACGCAACTGCCCCAAAGCCACTTCCACCGGGGTGGGCAGGGGGTAATTGGTCCAGCTATCAGAACGGGGAGTTTCCATCACAATCGCCGCCATCGCCGCCGCCAAGTGGGAGGGGATGAGGGCATCCAACGCCCCACTCGCTAAGGCCAACCCCAGCCACAGTTCGTTATCCCCCCGCAGGGCGGCCACGGTTTGTCCCAAATCCGTCGGGGTCAGGGCGGCTAAACAGTCCGATTCCTTGAGCATATCAATCAAGCTGAGAAAGTCCTGCCAGTGGCGTTGGGATTTTTGCCGCAATTCCTGTTCCACATTTTGAATTTGCTGGTTGATTTTATCCAGTTGATATTGTTTTTGCACCAAGGCGGCGGACTTTTGCAAATGTCGCCCCGGATGCTGCGCCAATTGGTCTTCTAACCACGCCACCTGTTGCCGTTGGGATTGGACTTCGGGAGCCGTATCCAGGAGGACAAAATCGGGAATTTTTTGGGCTAAAATGGCGGTTTTTTCACTCCCCTGGCGATGCTGACCGGGTTTTGGGAGTAAATCCTGGGGCGGGGTGAGGTCATCCACCGCCGTCAAGCGGGGCAATTCGGCGTGCAAATCAATCACATCCTGGGTGGTAATCACATACCAACGGTTGTCCCGTCCCAGGCAAATCAGATGGGCAAATTGGCCGCCGCCCGCCACCCGACTCACCAAAACAGCGGGGGTGGCCTGGGGAACGTGTTTACCCTGCATGATCAACAACGTGCCGGTGATGGCGAAATTCACCGCTAGAGAAAGCTGCTTTTGTCGGGTTTCCCTGGCCTGCTCTTCTAAAATTTTTAATAAGCGACGGGCTTCTTTGTGTTGTTGGCGCAGTTTTTCATAATGGGCAGCCTGGGTAACATCCACCCCGCTCAATTCCTGCTCGAATTGTTGTTTTTGGGCGGTTAATTGGGTGAGTTTATCCTGTAAAGGTTGCAGAGAGCGTAGGGATAAAAATTGCCCAAAACTACTTTGAATCAGGGCTTTGGTTTCTTCTAACGTGTGCATTTGCAAAAGATTCAACACCATGCCATAGCTGGGGGTGAACTTACTTTCTAGGGGGTCAGGGTCAGCGAGGGCAAACCGCACCGCCTCCTTGGCTCCCTCAAACGGGGTTTGCAGGGTGATTACATAGCCCTGGTCATCCATTCCCCGGCGACCCGCCCGCCCCGCCATCTGCAAAAATTCCGAGGGAAACAGCAGGCGATGCCCCCGGTCGGTGCGTTTGGATAAACTGGCAATCACCGTCGTCCGGGCGGGCATATTGATCCCGGCGGCCAGGGTTTCCGTGGCAAACACCACCCGGATCAATCCCTGCTGAAACAGGGTTTCAATCAACGCCTTCCAGGGCGGCAATACCCCGGCGTGGTGGGCGGCAATCCCCCGGTACAGGGCATCCAACATCGCCCCCGGTTGGTACAGTTCCGGGTTGCGGGCGAGGAAGTCATCCACCTGTTGGCGCAGGGTGACGGATTCCCCTGGAGTGAGCAAATCCAAATCCCGCACCGTCTGTACCGCCTGGTCACAGCCCCGCCGACTGAAAATGAAATAGATTGCCGGGAGCAAATCCCATTCTTGCAAGGTTTTCACGACCATATTAATTTCTGGAATTCCCTGGCGATCCCCCGTGGGACGGCGCAATTTTAAGCGGGGATTCGCCGCAGTCTGGGTGTCATTTAACAAGGGGAAAATGCCCTTATCATTGCCAAAAAAATACTGCAACGGCACGGGGCGAAAATCGGAATAAATCAACTCCGTCGGCCCATGCACCTGGCTAATCCAATGGGTCAGTTCCAGACTATTCGCCACCGTTGCGGAAAGTGCCACCAACTGCACCGCATCGGGACAGTAAATAATCGTTTCTTCCCACACCGTCCCCCGCTGCGGGTCATTCATATAGTGGCATTCATCCAAAATCACCGCATTTAACCCCGTCAAGGACGTACCCACCTCCCCGATGGGCGTACCGTAGAGCATATTGCGGAAAATTTCCGTGGTCATCACCACGATCGGGGCATCCCGGTTGATACAGACATCCCCGGTGAGCAAACCCACGGTTTCCGTGCCAAATTGCTGGCGAAAATCCCGAAACTTTTGATTGGATAAGGCCTTCAAAGGCGTGGTATAAAACACCCGCTCCCCCCGGTGCAACGCCCGATGGATGCCGTACTCCGCCACCAGGGTTTTGCCCGAACCCGTCGGGGCACACACCACCACGGAATGTCCCTGCGCCAACACTCCCATGGCCTGGAGTTGAAAGTCATCCAGGGCAAAGGGAAAAAGTTCCTTGGGGTCGGGGATCAACGCATTACCTACTCGTTGCCTAGCTCTATTGTGACATTGTGCAACAAAAATCTCCCCCCCCGGACGCTAGGATAGGAGAAACACAACCCCATGACCCTGTTTATGGCCTATTCCTGGTTCAAAGCGTTGCACATTATCGGCGTGGTGGTTTGGTTTGCCGGACTGTTTTATCTGGTGCGGCTGTTCATCTACCACGTGGAAGCCCAAACCCAACCGGAACCCGCCCAGGGCATCCTCCAAGCCCAGTACGCCCTCATGGAAAAACGTCTGTATAATATCATTACAACTCCCGGCATGATTTTAACCGTAGCGATGGCGGTGGGGTTGCTGGTGCTACAGCGTACTTGGTTGCATGATTGGTGGATGCATGTGAAGTTGACGTTTGTGGTGTTGTTGCTGGGTTATCACGTTTACTGCGGGCGGTTGTTGGGTCAGTTAGAAAAAGGCACCTGCACTTGGACAAGCGGGCAGTTACGCGCCTTTAATGAAGCCCCCACGGTATTGTTGTTTGTGATTGTCTTGCTGGCGGTGTTCAAAAATAATTTTCCCCTGGGGGTGACCACTTGGGCGGTGGTAGGGCTGGTGATAGCGATGGGTTTGGCCATCCAACTCTATGCCCGTAAACGGCGGCTAGACCAGGAAATGGCGAGTCAGTAGGTTGGTTCCGTTGCGACTGCTCTTTCTCAATAGAGGTTTCCTGTAATCACGGCACGATTGTCCTCAGGTGAAACGGTGAGTACACGCTCCTGATATAACTAAAAATGGCTTGTCGCACCGGAAACCCTATGACCAGCGTTGATTTCGATAAACTCAAGCAAACCATACACCGCAGTCAAGCATATTTACTGTCTCTACAGCATCCGGACGGGTACTGGTGGGCAACCCTGGAATCAAATGTGACTATGACGGCGGAATTGGTGCTTCTGTATGCCATTTGGGGAATTTCCGAGCGGTTACCCTTAGACAAAATCAAAACCTACATTCTCCACCAACAACGGGAACACGGCGGCTGGGAACTCTATTACGATGATGGGGGGGATTTGAATTGTACGATTGAAGCCTACATGGCCTTACGCTTGTTGGGCTGCCGCCCCGACGAACCGGCATTAGCAAAGGCAAAAACCATGATTTTGGAGCGGGGGGGGGTGACCCGTGCCCGCATTTTTACCAAGCTGAATTTGGCGTTGATTGGTTGCTATGATTGGCAGGGTTTGCCCTCATTGCCTTCGTGGTTGATGCTGTTACCGGCGGGGGGCTTATTTAGTATTTACGAAATGTCCAGTTGGGCTAGAAGTAGCACCGTGCCATTAATCATTGTTTTTGATAAGAAACCCGTTTATCCCCAGGGATTTAATTTAGATGAATTATACCTTGAATCTCCGCAAGAACGCCGCTATGAATTACCCCAAAAGGGCGACTGGACTGATATTTTTATCTGGCTGGATCAGGGGTTTAAGCTCGCAGAAACCTGGCAGATGACCCCCCTAAGAACGGAGGGTTTGCGTGAGGCGGAAAAGTGGATTTTGCAACGGCAGGAGGAAACCGGGGATTGGGGCGGGATTCAACCGGCGATGGTGAATTCGCTGTTGGCCTTACGTTGTTTAGACTATCCTCTGGATGAACCGGCGGTGGTGCGGGGGTTACGGGCGGTGGAAAAATTCTGTGTCGAGACTGAAACCGAGTATTGGATGCAACCCTGCGTGTCACCGGTGTGGGATACGGCCTTGGCGGTGCGGGCGTTGGTGGATAGTGGTTTGGCACCCGACCACCCGGCCTTGGTCAAAGCGGGGGAGTGGTTACTGCAAAAACAAATTCTCAATACCTATGGGGATTGGGCGGTGAAAAATCCCCATGCCCGTCCCGGCGGTTGGGCGTTTGAGTTTGATAACCGTTACTACCCGGATGTGGATGACACGGCGGTGGTGGTGATGGCTCTGGCGCAAATTTCTCTCCCCAACGAGGGGGAGAAACAGCAGGCGATCCAGCGGGCGGTGGACTGGGTTGTGTCCATGCAATGTCGTAACGGTGCCTGGGGTGCCTTTGACAGAGACAATGACCAGGACTGGCTCAATCTGGTGCCCTACGGGGATTTGAAGGCGATGATTGACCCGGGGACGGCGGATGTGACGGCAAGAGTGTTGGAAATGGCACGCTACCCAGGGGTGACCTTGCCACCCCCGGTGCAACAGCGGGCGGTTACCTATTTGCTCCAGGCGCAGGAAGTCACCGGCAGTTGGTTTGGCCGCTGGGGGGTGAATTACGTCTATGGGACGAGCGGGGTGTTGGCCGCCCTGCGGGCGGAACCAGCGGCGGCATTGGCGAAACAACGGGGGGCGACCTGGTTATTGGCGCACCAAAATCCCGATGGGGGCTGGGGGGAAACCTGCCGCAGTTACCAAGACCCGACCCTACAAGGCCAGGGAGCCAGTACCGTGTCCCAAACCGCCTGGGGGGTGCTGGGGTTGCTGGCCGCCGGGGAAACCGAAGCCCCCGCCGTCGAACGGGGGATTGATTATCTGTTGGCGCAGCAAAAAAACGATGGCTCTTGGCAGGAAACCCTATTCACGGGCACCGGGTTTCCCCAGCATTTTTACCTGCGCTACAACCTGTACTACCAGCATTTTCCCCTGCTGGCGTTGGGACGCTATCACCAGCAAGTAGCGCAGCCGTTACAGATTCCTTTTGGGGTGCAAACCGTATCGGAATCGGTCGTTTGGGAGCGAAATGGGGAGGGAGAGTAGGAGAACCGTATTTTTTCCGCTATACTTTGCGCTAATGGTATGGTGTGTGTAGTGGTGGAAAGGAGTTGAGCGGATGGATTTGCGCCGGGGTGCTTTGGAGTTGCTCAAGGAAACGAGCCGTACATTCTTTATCCCGATCAATGGCCTGCCTTCAGGTCTCCAGGAAGCGGTGACTTCCGCCTACCTTTGTATGCGGGCGATTGATGAAATCGAAGACCACCCGGAGTTGGACAATGCCACCAAGGTAAAATTGCTCCGCTCGGTGAGTTTGACCCTGGAAGCCGCCACGGATACCTTTGCGGTGAATGATTTATCCCTGGCGTTGGCGGTGCATCAGACCCCCCTGCCGGAAGTCACCGTGCGGATTGGGGAATGGGCGTTGCTGGCTCCCCCCACCATTGCCCCCAGGGTGTGGGATGCGACGGCGGCGATGGCGGACCGGATGGCCTACTGGGCTTCCTGTAATTGGCGGATTCAGACCGAAGCCGACCTGGATCGCTATACCTTTGGGGTGGCGGGGGCGGTGGGGTTGTTGTTGTCGGATTTGTGGGCGTGGTACGACAATACCCAGACCAACCGTTCCCTGGCGATTGGGTTTGGGCGGGGGTTGCAGGCGGTGAATATCCTCCGCAATTCCGGGGAGGACAAACGCAGGGGGGTAAGCTTTTTCCCGGATGGGTGGGGCAAGGAAGAAATGTACGCCTATGCCCGCCGCAATCTGTCCCTGGCGGATGCCTATAACGCTTCCCTGGGGGATGGTCCGGCCTTGAGTTTCTGCCAAATTCCTTTAGCGCTGGCTCATGCCACTTTGGGGGCATTGGCGCAGGGACAGGCCAAACTCACCCGCAGTGCGGTGATGGCGTTGGTGGCGCAGGTGACGGGGCGGGTGCGCTAGAACGACCCGGTGAAATCAGAGTGCCGCATGGGTTACCCTGGGTTCGATGGGATGACCAACCGCACATGGAATTAGGTACCTTACTGCGTCCTATTGCCCCCTGGTTACCGCCCCTGGACTGGCAGGCACCCTGGCTGGCTCAGCCGGTGATGGGGATCACCTGCGATTCCCGCCAATGCCAACCGGGGATGGTGTTTATCGGGTTACCCGGCACCCAGGCGGATGGGGGGGATTTTTGGCCGCAAGCGTTGGCGAATGGGGCGGTCATTGCCCTGGTCACACCCCGCCCGGATTTGCCCCCCCAGGTATTGCCGGTTACGGAAATCACCCCGGCCTGTGGAGAGTTGGCGGCGGTGTTTTATGGCTATCCCCGGAATACGCTAAGGATGGTGGGGGTGACAGGCACCAATGGCAAAACCACCACCACCCATCTGCTGGAATTTTTATTGCAACATCACTTAGGTAATACGGCTCTCTTGGGGACGCTGTACAGTCGCTGGCCGGGTTATAGCGCAACGGCGACCCACACGACCCCTGGGGCGGTGGCGTTGCAACGGGATTTAGCCCAGGCGGTACGGGCGGGGTGTGATTTGGCGGTGATGGAGGTGAGTTCCCACGCTTTGGCGCAGGGACGGGTGCTGGGTTGCCAGTACGATGTGGGAATTTTCACCAACCTCACCCAAGACCATCTGGATTTTCATGGCACGATGGAGCATTATTTCCGGGCGAAAGCCCTGCTGTTTGAACCGCAGTTACTGCGAGGGCGGGCAATTGTCAACCAGGATGACCCCTACGGCCAGCGGCTCCTGCACGAATTAGCGCAACGGCATACCCCCCGGTGGAGCTACAGTGCGACCGGGCAACCGGCGGATATTACAGTCCAACAGGTGCAGTACACCGACCGGGGAATGAGGGCGCAAATTCTCACGCCCTTGGGTGAAGCTGGGCTAACCATTCCCCTCACGGGACAATTTAATCTCGCCAACACCCTGGCCGCCGTGGGGGCTGCTCTGCATTTGGGCGTGGGCTTAGACCCCATGGGCGAAATCTTACCCCAATTTCCGGGGGTGCCGGGGCGGATGGAGCGGGTGTGCATCAGTCCTGAACAGGACATTACCGTGGTGGTGGATTACGCCCATACCCCCGACGGGTTGGAGAATTGTTTACGAGCCATGCGCCCCTTTGTGGCGGGGCGGTTAATCTGCGTGTTTGGCTGTGGCGGCGACCGGGATCGCACCAAGCGGCCTCAAATGGGGAAAATTGCCGCCGATTTGAGCGATGGGGTGGTGGTCACGTCCGATAATCCCCGCACGGAAGACCCCCAGCGGATTATCCAGGATATTGTGGCCGGGATTCCCGGGGCGCACATCACCTTACCCGACCGGGCGGCAGCGATTCACCAAGCGATTCAGATGGCGCAACCCGGCGATGGGGTGATGATTGCGGGCAAAGGCCACGAGGATTATCAAATTTTAGGCACGACCAAAATTCATTTCGACGACCGGGAACAGGCTCGCCTTGCCCTGGGCAACCGCTACGATATGGTTAACCCTGCACCCGATTGACTAACCGACCGATCCCCGTGACCCGCACCTCCACTTCATCCCCCGGTTGCATCGGGCCAATCCCCGCCGGGGTGCCCGTCAGCACCACATCCCCCGGCAGAAGCGTCATCACCTGGCTGATGTAACTCACCAACACCGGCGGTTTGAACACCATCTCCTGCAGTAAGGCCACCTGCCTGCGCTCCCCGTTAAGCCAGGTGGTAATTTCAGCCTGGGGGGACAACTCCCGCACAATCGCCGGTCCTAGGGGACAAAACGTATCAAACCCCTTACTGCGTGTCCATTGTTCATCCCGTTTTTGCAAATCCCGCGCCGTCACATCATTGGCAATCGTGTAACCCCAAATCGCCGCCACCGCCTGTTCCGGGGTCACATACCGTGCGGTTTGCCCAATCACCACCGCCAATTCCCCCTCGTAGTCCACCCGGCGGGACTGGGCTGGGTAGTAAATCTCCCCCCCCGGAGCCAGTACTGTGGTCGGGGGTTTGAGAAAAATCACCGGCTCCACCGGCACCGTCGCCTTCATCTCGGCGGCATGGTCAATGTAGTTGCGGCCAGCGGCCACGATTTTACTCGGCTGGGTGGGTGCCAAGAGTTGGTAACTTCCTGGGGTTAAAGTTTCCGCCGTCGCCATCCCCCCCCACCAGGGTGCCCCCGTCCAGACCTGGACGCTCTGATCCGCCCCCGATTCCCCGTACACCACCCGTTCCCCCTCCCGCACCCGCACCCAGGATTTCATGCGCCACCTAGAAATTATTTGCTATGATTGTAAATCGTTTCGTTCGTGCAGGAGCCATTCCACCCCCTATGACCGTCGCCCAAAAACCCTTTTACGAAACCATGTACATCCTGCGCCCGGATTTGGGGGACGAGTTGACCCAGCAGGCGATTGAGAAGTTCAAGACCGCCTTGAGCGACCTGGGCGGCGAGGAGATTCAAGTACTCAACCGGGGGCGGCGGCGGTTGGCCTACCCGATCCAAAAATTTTCCGATGGTATCTACATCCAGTTGAACTACTACGGCACCAGCACGACGGTGGCGACCTTTGAGCGAGCGATGCGCTTGAGTGAGGACGTGATTCGTTATCTAACCATCGCCCAAGCCCCCCCCGAACCCGTACCGGGGGCAGAACCGGCGGCAGTTGCCACTCCCGAGTGAACATTGGCAGTAAAATGGCCTAACATTGCTGGATTGAATTGCATGACAAACGCCCTGCCCCGGTGTTAGACTGGAGCCAGGTCAGTTGGATTTTGGTGAGGAGTCTATCCCCGTGCATGCCAGTCCCCTACAGGAGAATGTCGCTACCCTGCGGCAACAGCTTGACCAGCGTAGCCAATTAGTCCGCCAGCTTTCCCAGGAGTTGTTCCAGCGTTTGGTGCCTGAGCGGGGGCGGCAACAGGTTTTAGAGTACGCCCTGAGTGCCCAGGCTCAGGAGTTGAAGCGGTTGAAGGTGCAGATTCACCAGTACAGTCACCTCGTCAACCAGCTCTCGGCGGAATTGTTTCAGCGTCTGCATCAGGAGCGGCAGGTGGATGCGGGGACAGTTGTGGCTCTGCAAACCCAGGTACAGACCCTGCAAGCGGAGTTGCAACAGCATCAACACTTTTTACAGCAGCGGGAACAGGAACTGGTGCAGGTGCATGGCTCCCTGGTGTCGGCACGGGAGCGCAATCAAAATTTAGAAACCATCCTGCGGGACTTGCCGGAGGTGTACCGCCGTCGTTTCAACGCCCGTCTCGCCCCGGTGAAAGAGCAACTCAGCCGCTTACAGGAGGAAAATCGCCGCCTCCAGGGGGAATTGCAACGCTACGGTGCCTTGACCCAGAACATTACCGGGCGGGAACCGCCCCCCAGCGTTGACCTACCCAAGTTTCCCCCTTTACACGCTGTGTCCCGTGTGGTGTCCTGATGCCGCCCCGTTGGCCTCGGCAACCCGACCCCAATGACCCTGCCTACCGCCGGTTGGCAGACCGGATTAATTTTGCTGTGCATATCGCTTTTTTTGCCGCCACCAATTCGGGATTATGGTTTATTCATGAGTTGAACGGAGCCTTTCACCGCTTACCTTGGGTGACCGGGCTGTGGGGTTTGGGACTCCTGGTGCATGGGTTTTATGTGGTGAAACTCACCCGCCACGAGAACCAGGGTTGAGTCCAATGGCGGATTTTTGGGCAACGCACCCAGCCCATTTCTAAAACAATTTGAAATCAAATTCATCCTCTTCCGCCAGCCGTTGCCGCATCTTTTTGGGGTCAGGGGCGAAGGTCAACCAGAGGGGAAACTGCAACAAACCCACCGGCACACTACCATCCCCCTCGTCCATGACAATCAGAGGCACCAAATCCTCCCGCTCCAAACGATCCGCTTTTTGGGCTAGGGCTTCGGCGGCCTCAAACAATAAAATCCCCCCCTCCGCTCCAAAGTCGCCCCGGCTAATTCCTAAACAATCCTGAAGCCCTCTTCGCCACTCCCCTAGGCGTTCCGGGCTGTTGGCCAGCACCAGCACCCGCAGGTCAATGTCATACAGTTGCCGGAGGATAGAAATGATGGCAGCAGTCACCAAAATATTCTGCAAGCGGCTACCCAGGCTCCGCAGGGCACCCCGCCCCCCCTGGGCTAAAAACCACCGGCGTACCCGTTCCTCATGCACCGGCTCGAAGGTGCGACGCAGTTGCCAAGCGGGGCCGTAATAATCCGGCTGGGTACGATACTGCTCCAAACATTCCTCAATCACATCCACCTGGTCAGCGTAGGTTTCGGCGGCCAATTTCAGGGGGGCAGCCTTGGCGGGGGGGACAGGAGCGGGTTCTGGCTCCAGCACCGGCGCACTGGCGGGCGTGGGTAGCAGGGGCAATTCCTCCACACTGGCCACCAAATCCTGGAGTGCCCCCCGCAGATAATCCTTAAACCCCTGCACCCGCACCGCAATATCCTGGGAACTACCGGCAAACGTCGAGCGCATTTCCTTTTGGATGCGTTCCTGCCGCCGCTCCAACTGCTCAATGCCCACTTGCAGTTTTTGCTTGCGCTCTTCCAACTCTCGCACCACACCGGGCACAACCTGTTGCAACTGGGTTTGCGCCTGCTGGACTTGGGTTTGCCAGTCGGCTTTTTCCGCCTGTAATCGCCCAATCTCCGCCCGCAGGTGTTGGATTTGTGCTTCCAGAGCCGTCACATCCGAGGGTTCCATCAATGCACTTCCGTGGGGGGGCAGTAGTGGGCGAGATAACGGCTCAGAGCCGCCGGGTCAAACAATACCGGGACAAAATGGATACTGTGAACCTCCCGAAAAAATAAAATCACCGGCAGCCCCGGCCAAAAGAGGTACCAATCCTGCCAGTCCTGGTAGGGAAATTCCCGGAGGGGTTGGTCGTTCCGGGTCAAGACCACCGCTGTGTCCGTAAAGGTCAACCGCAGTGCGTTCGTCTGCCAGCCCAAAAAAGCCGCCATTGTCCCTAAAGCCAACCCGGTCGGCCAAGACCAAAACCCTACCGCTAAACCCATACCCGCCAAGCCCACCGCCACCCGATAGTCCGGGGTGAGGGTCAAGGGTACGGTCAGCACTGGGGAAGTATTTTGCATAAATGGGCAAAATCTAGGGATATTAACTTAATTGTAAAGAAAGTGTAGCCGAAACCGGAGCCACCCCCCACCCCCTCTAAAATAAAAGTAATTCTCTGCTGGCAGGTATCTATGTCTTTAACGCCCCAGGAAGCTCTTGCCAGTATCAAAGTTTTAATCTTCATGGCGCGGGCCGACGGCATCTTTCGGGCGGAGGAAGAGGAAATTCTCCTGGAAACCTGCGAAACCCTGGCCTTGCCCCCGGAGGTGTCCCTGCTGGACTTGGTGCGTCAAGACATTGACCTGGAGACGGAACTGGCGCAGATTACCACCCCCACCGCCCGCGAACAGGTGTATGCCGCTGCCTTAGCTTTAGCCTGTGCCGACCGCAACCGCTCCGTGGAAGAACGGGAAGTCCTGGCTCGAATCAAGAGTGCCTTCGCCGTCTCCAACGAAAAAACCGACCTCCTACAACGGTTGATGAATGACACCCGCAGTACTTTATTGCCCGCCACCATCGCCCCGATTAGCGACCCCGCCCAACGGGAACAACAGGTAGAGCAGGTGATCCAAAACTACGCCATTTTTACGGCGGTGCTGGGGGCGTTTCCCATCCCCGGGGTGGCTCTGGTGGTGGATATTGCCGTTTTGACCTTTCAGTTGAAAATGATTGAGGAAATTGGCCGCTACTGGGGCTATGCCACCAAACGAGAGGATGCGGAACTCCTGCGGGATGGCATGGTGGGGGGCATGGGCGTTTCCCTGTTTCGCATCGCTATCAGTAATGCGGTGAAATTCATCCCCGGCTGGGGCAGTGTGGTGGGAGCCTCCCTGTCCTATGCCTCCACCTGGGGGTTTGGCAAAGTCGCCAACCAGTACTACGCCTCCGGTGGGAAACTGGATGCCCAATCCCTGCAAGCCGCTTTCAAGCAAGCCCGTCAAGAGGGTGAACAGCAGTACAAAAAAAATCAAGCCCTCATTAACCAGCAACAACAAGCCCACGCTACTAAAATCACCGAACTGCACCAGCAACTCCAGAGCGGCGCCATTACCCAAGACCAGTACGAACAACAACTTCAGGAATTGGGGCAAAAACTGAGCGTAAATTAGAGCAATATACTTTGACAGTTACCCCAACCTCACGGATTTTCATTCAGCGAGAGTAAGTTCTCTGCGCCGTTGCGGGGATTACTCTAAAAAAATGCGGACGACCGTACTGAGCCAGCCACATCCCAGTTCTATACTGGTAAATAATTCCTAAAATAATCACTTAGCCCTGGTAATTTCCCATGCAACCCAACGACCCCAATAAATTTACCGAAAGTGCTTGGAGTGCCATTGTTCAGGCGGTGGAATTAACCAAACAACAGCAACAACAGCAAATTGAATCGGAACATTTACTCCTGGCCTTATTAAAGGCAGAAGGTTTGACCAATAGCATTTTACAACGGCTGAATATCAACCCCAATCAATTGCGGGATAAGGTGGAAGAGGTGGTGCGGCGCAACCCCAAAATTACGGGCGGGGATGGGCAGGTTTATATCGGCAATAGTTTGGATAAACTTCTCGACCGAGCCGATCAATATCGCCAACAGTTAAAGGATGATTTTATTGCTGTTGAGCATTTGCTTTTGGGCTATGCTCACGATGACCGCTGTGGCAAAAAGTTGCTTCAGGACTTTGGGGTAAGTGGGGATCAGAAACTCAAGGAAATCATCCAACAAATTCGAGGAAATCAAACCGTGAAAAGTCGCAACGCTGAAGCCAACTACGAAGCCCTCAAAAAGTATGGCCGAGATTTGACCCGCCAAGCGAGTGAAGGGAAACTTGACCCAGTAATCGGTCGGGATGATGAAATTCGCCGCATGATCCAAATTCTCTCCCGCCGCACGAAAAATAATCCGGTGTTGATTGGGGAACCGGGGGTGGGTAAAACCGCCATTGTCGAAGGGTTAGCCCGCCGGGTGATCAGTGGGGATGTGCCGGAATCGCTGCAAAATCGCCAGGTAATTAGTTTGGATATGGGCGCATTGATCGCCGGGGCAAAATACCGGGGTGAATTTGAGGATCGCTTGAAATCCGTACTCAAAGAAGTGACTAATTCCGAGGGGCAAATCATCCTGTTTATTGATGAAATTCATACGGTGGTGGGAGCCGGTGCCACGGAAGGAGCGATGGATGCGGGAAACCTACTCAAACCCATGCTCGCCCGGGGGGAATTGCGATGTATTGGTGCCACAACTTTAGACGAATATCGTAAATATATTGAGAAAGATGCGGCCTTAGAACGCCGGTTTCAGCAGGTCTATGTCCACGAACCCAATGTGGAAGATACCATCTCGATTTTGCGGGGGTTGAAAGACCGCTATGAAACCCACCATAATGTGAAAATTTCCGACTCGGCCTTAATCGCCGCCGCCACCTTATCCAATCGTTATATCAGCGACCGATTTCTACCGGATAAGGCGATTGATTTGGTGGATGAAGCCGCTGCCAAATTAAAAATGGAGACGACTTCTAAGCCGGAGGAATTAGACGAGATTGACCGCAAAATCCTCCAGTTGGAAATGGAGCGTCTATCCCTGCAAAAAGAGGAAAATATCTCCTCCAAAGAGCGGTTAAATAAATTAGAGCGAGAGTTGGCAGAACTGAAGGAAAAGCAACAGGAATTTAATGCCCAGTGGCAAGCGGAAAAGGAGATTCTCGACCAGCGTAAAGCCATCAAAGAATCCCTGGATCAAATTGATGTGGAAATTCAACAGGCGGAGCGGGAATACGATTTGAACCGAGCCGCCAGCTTAAAGTACGGTAAACGGTCGGAATTGGAAAAAAAATTGCAAGCCACCGAGCAAAAATTCCAGGAACTGCAAACCTCGGGTGTGAATTTGCTCCGTGAAGAAGTGATCGAGGCCGATATTGCCGAAATTATTGCCAAATGGACGGGGATTCCGGTGGCGAAATTAGTCGCTTCCGAAAAAGAACGCCTATTACATTTAGAAGATGAATTGCACCGGCGAGTGATTGGTCAAGAAGCCGCCGTTACCGTCGTGGCCGAGGCGATCCAGCGTTCTCGGGCGGGGCTTTCCGACCCCAATCGCCCCATTGCCAGTTTTATTTTCCTGGGGCCAACGGGGGTGGGTAAAACGGAACTCGCCAAAGCCCTCGCCGAGTATTTATTTGATAGCGAAACTGCCCTGGTGCGGATTGATATGTCCGAATATATGGAACGGCATACGGTTGCCCGTTTGATTGGCGCACCACCGGGGTACATTGGCTACGAAGAAGGGGGGCAACTCACCGAGGCAATTCGCCGTCGCCCCTATGCGGTCATCCTGTTTGATGAAATTGAAAAAGCCCACGAGGATGTATTTAATATCATGTTGCAAATCCTGGATGATGGGCGTTTGACCGATTCCCAAGGCCGCACCGTGGACTTCAAAAATACGGTGATTATTATGACCAGTAATTTGGGTTCCCAATATATTCTCGATCTGGCGGGGCAACCGGAAAAGGATGAGGAATTACGCAAACGGATGTTGGATGTGTTGCGGGAAAACTTCCGCCCCGAATTTCTCAACCGGATTGATGAAACGATTATTTTCCAAAGTTTGACCAAAGCCCAACTGCGCCAAATTGTCACGCTGCAAGTGCAACGGTTACAAAAACGCTTGCAGGAGCAAAAAATCACCTTGGAACTCACCGAAACTGCGGTGGATTTTCTGGCCGAGGTAGGCTACGACCCGGTGTATGGGGCACGGCCTTTGAAACGGGCGATTCAGCGCCATCTGGAAACCCTGATTGCCCGGGAATTGCTCAAAGGTTTGTTCCAGGAGGGCGATACCATTCGGGTGGACGTGGTGGCGGAACGGTTGGCCTGCCAGCGAGTGTAAAGCTTTTTCACAGGTTCACCCGTCACTCCCGGGGCAATGATAGACTGCCAACCAGTTATTCATGGTTAAGTCCCTATGACCCTAAATCTGGAAACTCCCGCCCCCATTTTTGGTGGCAGTACGGGCGGCCTGCTCCGCAAAGCTGAGGTTGAGGAAAAATACGCCATTACCTGGACGAGCAAGAAAGAACAGGTGTTTGAGATGCCCACCGGTGGTGCCGCCACCATGCGGGAGGGGGATAACCTGCTCTACTTGGCGCGTAAGGAGCAATGTCTGGCTCTGGGTACCCAACTGCGGACGAAATTCAAAACCGATTACAAAATTTACCGGGTCTATCCCAGCGGGGAAATCCAATTTATCCATCCCGCCGATGGGGTGTATTCCGAGAAAGTGAATGCGGGTCGTCCCTACGTGGGTAAAAAAGACCGGCGGATTGGCGAAAACCCCGACCCGTCTAAAGTTAAATTCTCGGGGCAAGCCCCCTACGATGTGTAATCGGGTCTAATCGGGTGTAACTCTGGTTTGATCCGCCACGGCGGCGTTGCTGAATCGTGGTTTCTTTCTGGTAAACGGTGGGCGAGTTTGCAAAACTTTCAGCCGTTGATATGCATCCAGAGACTCAGCAACGCCTTCTATTTTTTTATGACACCTCTATTGATAAGAACCAGCAGAAAATCATTTTGCTGAAATGTCTCTATGCTGGAGAATCCGGAGGCTTGCGCCCCTGTAACCACTTATTTTGAAGTTTTCCTTTAGAACATACCGCTCACGGCATCAACCAGTCACATAGCGCTTTAACGTTCAGATTAAAATCTTGGGCAAAGGGTGGCACTGGCAGTTGCGCCCCTGGTTGATCATAAATGGCTATCGGTTGATCGGGTAGATAAATAAATACCGATTGTTCATCCGGATCAATCAGCCATCCCATTTGAGTCCCATACTTCAGACAGTGCAGAATATTTTTGGTAACTTTAGTTTGGCTTTGACTCGGTGAAAGAATTTCGATTGTCCAGTCTGGAGCGATGGCAAAAACATTTGCAATCTCACCCTTGGGCTGGCGCGGAATGCGATCCCACAAATAGATGGAAATATCAGGTACGATTGAGAACCCGCCAAAAGAACAGCGTAATTCTGTAAAAGCTCGGGCAATACGCTGGGGTTTTATAACCAGATTAATTGCAGATGCTAATTCAGTTTGGATTGCGCTGTGCGCTCCCTGTGGCATTGGTTTTTGGAGGATCAATCCATCAATATACTCGCTGGCGGGTTTGGTCTCTGGCAATTCGAGAAATTCTTCTAATATCAGGGATTTTGCAATTGGTTCTACCATTTTTTGACTCCCTTAGGAGTAAGTGTTTTATCGTTATCTTAATTTGTAAACCTGATCCCATTCTGGGAAATCCGCTCACCCATTGTCAACCCTATAACTTCTCAGAATTCCGAAAGAGAAATCCCGGCACGACTGACCACAGGATCAGTAGTATAAAGTAAACATACTCCGGGAAAAGTGCCAGCCAATTGGCCGCAAGTAGACCACCGACCATAATGATATGCGCCAAAAATGCCCATACTAATGCTACAACAATCTGAATTTTTGCCAATTTTGCGGTTTTAAGTATGATTGTGAAATAGCTTAATGTCAAGGGAATAAATACGATCACTGCTGTCAGTAGCCCTGGGTTGTATGATTGAGTAACCAGCCCGCCGATCATATGTGTGACTGCATTCACAAACGTTAGCCCTGCCATCGCCAACGTGGGAAAAAGATGATTGGGACTCCTCCAGATAGCAATGGTGCCAACTAACCATACCAAAGAAGTATTGATGACAAAAATTGCTTCTTTTGTTAATAACAAGATATTATCATTATCAACAGCTAATATGTTTTTGAATAACTCATTGGTTGTCGTGAAAAATGAATAATAATTGCCATATAGATCAACCCAATGCTCTTCATATTGGTGCATCAGATAGGCGACCAGTAGAAGTAATGAGATAAGCTTGGTATCCCCAAAAGCCAGGGTTGCGTTTTCTGGTCGGGATGTGAAAAACTGCAAGAGTAAAAATGGGACGATATAGATACCAATTTTCATCCAATTGTGGATCAGGAAGTCGTACTGACCCAAGGGCATCCATAGCATGAAATAAAGGAGACAAATGGCTATAAATGCAATTCTAGTATTCATCAGGATACCTCAATTGATGTGAACCAGCAAAATCACTGAGCTTACCACCTCAAGGTAAGGGGAAATGGGAGAAACACTGCCCGGCGACCACTTTTCATCATTACCAATGCAATTGTTAACCCTCACCAATGGTGTGAATTTTCAAGAAATTCGTGGTCTTGGCCTGCCCAAACGGAATCCCAGTGATCACCAAAACCTTATCCCCAGGGGCAACATACTGCCGTTGTAATAAATCCATTTCCATTTCCCGCAACACATCCAGGACGTTATCCGTGAACCAGCGGGTGATCACCGGACGCACACCCCAGTACAAACTCAAGCGGTTGTAAATATGTTGATGGGGGGTGTAGGCCACAATCGGGGTGTGGGGACGCTCCGCCGCCACTAGCCTTGCCGTATAGCCTGAATCCGTAAACACAACAATACATTGTAAATCCAATGTATCGTCAATGGCGTGGAGAGCTTCCACCACCGCATCCACATCATCGCTACGGTTGGCCGGGTAGTTGGTGAATTTCACCGCCGGTTCCACCTCGGCGGCAATCCGAGCCAGCATTTGCACCGCCGCCACCGGATATTGTCCCACCGCCGATTCTCCGGACAGCATGACCGCATCCGTGCCATCCATGATCGCATTGGCCACATCGCTGGCTTCCGCCCGGGTGGGACGGGGATTGTAGATCATGCTGTCGAGCATTTGGGTGGCGGTAATGACGGGAATCCCCCGTTGATTGCACAGATGAATAATCCGTTTTTGGATCAGCGGGACTTTTTCGGGACTCATTTCCACCCCCAAATCCCCCCGTGCCACCATCACCGCATCACACTCGGCGATAATGGCCTCTAGGTTTGCCACCGCCTGGGGTTTTTCAATTTTGGCTAATACGGGTAGCTGTGCCCCCCGCTGGTGGAGCAGGTGTTTCAATTCCTGGACATCTTCCGGTCGCCGCACAAAACTCAGCGAAATCAAGTCCACTCCCTGGGTGAGGCCAAATTCCAAATCCCGTTGATCCTTATCGGTCATGGCCGGGAGCCGTAGATTCAGGGTGGGGAAATTCACCCCCTTATGACTTTTTAATGCCCCCCCTTTGACAACCGTGCATCGCACCTGGTTGCCCTGCACCTGTTCCACCCGCAACTCCAGCAACCCATCATCCAACAGCACCGGCGTACCGGGGGTGGCCTCTGCCGCCACGTGGGGGTAGTCAATGCCGACGGTGTGGGGTTGGCCGTTCTCCTCACCCAAGGGCACCAGGGTCAAATCCGTCCCTGCGGTAAGCGTCAGCCCCGCCGCAGGTAACGTCCCCACTCGGATTTTGGGACCTTGCAAATCCTGCAATAGCATCAGGGGTAAATCCAATTCCTGCGCCGCCGCCCGCAGGTTGGCAATACAGTGGGCGTGGTCTGTGTACTGACCGTGGGAAAAATTCAACCGCGCCACGTTCATCCCCGCCTGCAACATCTGCCGCATCACCTCGGGGGAATGGCTGGCCGGACCGATGGTGGCGACAATTTTGGTGTGATGAATCAGGGGTTTCATGGTTGCAATGGGGGCAGATGGGTGCATCCACCGCCACGCTAACACAGGTTTTGGGTCTCGCCGGGGGGCGCAGGGCAAAGAAAATCTAAAGATTGGCTGGGATACTTGGGAGCATCGTTCGGTGAAATTTCATGGTTAATATTAAGGAATGGTTAAGGCAATGGGGGTGATGAGGCACCGCCAGGGTAACACCTCCCCAACCCAAGGGGATTGCGGTTCGGTTAAGATATAGATTGCGTTTTTTACCCGTCTGCCCTATGAGTATTGTCACCCTGGTGGAAGCGATTTGGCTGTTTAGTGCAGTGGCGTTGGTGATTTTGATTTTACTGCACAGTCCCAAGGGGGATGGCATTGCGGCCATCGGCGGCCAGGCGCAATTATTCAGCAGTACCCGCAGTGCGGAAACCACCCTCAACCGGGTGACCTGGAGTTTGGCAGTGGTGTTTATGAGTACGACGGTTGTACTATCCGCAGGCTGGCTCCCCGGCAGTACGCTCAATACTCCGGCTCCCGCCCCGGTGACCTCGCCTACATCGCCGGAGACGGCTCCCATCCCGTCAGCGTTACCGGCTGCCCCGACTGAGCCGACACCCGCAACGCCGTAGCCACCCGCAGGGCTTCCAGGCTGTTTGCGGCAGTAGTGTAAAGGGGAATCCCCTGGGTTAGATGATTAAGTACATTCTCCATATCTTGATGGAACAATCCCTGGCGACTGGCGAGGGGGAGGGGTTGCTTCTGGTTGGGGGTCAGCCATTCTCCCTGGTCGCCGTTGAAAATTATGCCGCCCTGGGTACCATGCAAGCTAAAATACCGTTGGTTTTCCCAGATGTGTTCCCCTTTGCCGTAGGTGAGTTCGACCAGGGTTCCCTGGGTAAAAAACAATTGGGCACTCCCATGGCAACTGCGGTAATAGCCGTTGTTTAATCCCTGCATTTGATACCCGCAAAATACTTTTTCTACCGTACCTAATAAATCCAATAAACGACTCACCCGTGCCAGTCCCGCTATAAATGGAAAACCAAATAAGTCCGGGTGATACGTCCATTTTTGGGGTGCCGGAGATTGGGCGACCAAATTCACCGAACGCCCGGTGTGAACCTGTCCTAATTGGGGTAAAAACTCTCGTAATACCTGATGAATGGGGCTGAGCAATTCGATATGTTCAATATGCAGAAACAACCCCCGTTGCTGGGCGAAATTCACCAGATACCTAGCCTGAGCATAATCTAAAGAGAGAGGATATTCCACCAGTACCCCTTTGCCTGCCTGTAATGCTTCGGTGGCGATTTCCCCGTGCAGGGCATTCACCGTGGCAATGATCACCACATCCACCTCCGGGTGTTCAATCACCCCCTGCCAATCGGTGCAAGCCACCGCCGGATAAGTGCTGGTCAATTGCTGAACTTTTTCCCAGGTATGCCCCGCCACCGCCACCAATCGCCCCCGGGGTTCCTGCGCCAGAAATTCTGCCCTGCGGGTGGCCGCATACCCCGTGCCAATCAGCCCAAACCCCACCATCAGGAACCCCGCCCCCCCATCCGTTGCCAGACCCCCCAGCCCACAAACCCCAACAACAGAGTGGCAATGGCCGCATACACCGGGGCACCCGGAAACCGCGCCAGCACCAAGGCCACACTCCCCGCCCACAAAGTCAGGGTGTAGATCACCGCCACCGTCCCCCGTTGGGAAAGCCCCGCTTGCAGTAGCCGGTGGTGCAAGTGACGTTTATCCGGGAAAAAAGGCGATTTCCCCCGCCGGAGCCGGTCAACCACCACCAGGGTCATGTCCAGCAATGGTACCGCCAAAATAATGTAGGGCAAAACTACCGCCACCGTCGTCACCCGCTTCACCATGCCAATCGTACCAATGGCCGCCAGGGTAAACCCCATGAAGTAGGCACCCCCATCCCCCATAAATATCTGCGCTGGGTTAAAGTTGTAGCGCAAAAAACCCAAACACGCCCCCGCCAAGGCCGCCGCTACCAAAGCCGCCGCCGGTTGTCCCATGAATTGGCTGACAATGAGTAGCACCACGGCGGCAATCCCCGACACGCCAGCCGCCAGACCATCTACCCCGTCCACCATATTGATGGCATTGGTCATCCCCACCAGCCAAATCAGGGTTAAGGGCAGACTCAACGCCCCCAAAGACACCAGTCCTACGCCCGGTATGGTAATAAAATCAATGCTCACCCCGGCGACCCACACCGCCGCCGCCACCCCCATCTGCATCGCCAACCGTGACCAAGGGGACAGGGAGAAGAAATCATCCGCCAAGCCAATCAAAAAAAAGCACATCCCCCCCAGGGTCGTCGCCCAAATCTGGGCATCCGCTTCCGCCTTCAAGTGCGCCCCCTGGGCATCCACAAAACCCCCCGCCCACCAGACCACCAGCAACGCCACCAGATAACCGGCAAAAATAGACACCCCGCCAATGCGGACAATCGGTTGCTGGTGAATTTTGCGCTCATCCGGCACATCCACCCGCCCCCCCTGTAAACCCCACGATTTCACCAGCGGGGTCGTCCACAGCACCACCCCAGCGGCGAGTAAAAAGGCCAGCAGATGGAACGGCATCAGCTTAAACCGGCACCGGCTCCCGCTCAGGCAGATGGCTGTACAGGGGAAACTGGCCGCACAACTCGGCCACCCGCTCCCGCCCCGACCCATCCGCCGGGTGGTAGAGCCGCTGGGCAATAATGTCCGCCACCTGGCTAAACTCCCCCTCCCGAAACCCCCGGGTGGTCATCGCCGGTGTCCCCAAGCGAATGCCACTGGTGACAAACGGGGATTGGGGGTCAAAGGGAATCGTATTTTTGTTCACCGTGACATTGATTTCCCCCAACAGGGCATCGGCAGCTTTCCCCGTCAACCCCGCTGGCCGCACATCCACCAGCACCAGATGATTCTCCGTGCCGCCGCTGATAATGGCAAAACCCCGCTCCTGCAACGCCTGGGCTAAGGTCTGGGCATTGCGAATCACCTGCTGGATGTAGGTCTGAAAATCCGGGCGCAGGGCTTCCCCAAACGCCACCGCCTTGGCGGCAATTACATGTTCCAACGGCCCCCCCTGCAACCCCGGAAACACCGCCTTATCCAGCTTTTTCCCCAGTTCCGGGTCATTCGTTAAAATCAACCCCCCCCGCGGCCCCCGCAGGGTTTTGTGGGTGGTGGTCGTCACCACATGGCAATGGGGCAGGGGGCTGGGATGGGCACCGGCAGCCACCAACCCGGCAATATGCGCCATATCCGCCAGCAAATACGCTCCCACCTCATCAGCAATGGTGCGGAAGCGGGCAAAATCAATCCGGCGGGGATAGGCGGAGTACCCACAGATGATCAACTTGGGACGGTACTCCAAGGCCAAATCCCGAATCCGGTCGTAGTCCAATTGCTGGGTTTGGGCATCCACCCCGTAATGCACCGCCCGGAACCACAGCCCCGATAAATTCACCGGCGACCCGTGGGTGAGATGCCCGCCGTGGCTCAAATCCATACTCAGAATCCTATCCCCCGGCTGGAGCAGGGCGAGAAACACCGCCTGATTCGCCTGCGCCCCGGAGTGGGGTTGGACATTGGCGTGTTGTGCCTGGAATAATCGCTTGGCTCGGTCAATCGCCAATTGCTCGATGGCATCAACTACACCACAGCCCCCGTAGTACCGTTTCCCCGGCAGCCCCTCGGCATACTTGTTGGTCAAGACCGAACCCTGGGCGCACATCACGGCGGGTGAGGCAAAGTTTTCGCTGGCAATAAGTTCCAAATGTTCCCGTTGCCGTTGCAATTCCTGGGCAATCAAGTCGGCGATTACCCCATCGGTTGCCATCAACTGAGCCATCGCTATATCACTCACCTTTTCCCCCAACCGGAAGTTTCACGTTACACTGGGAAATGGGTAAATCAACCCATACCCATGTCCCATGATAGCCTGATTGGCTGGGAAGATTGCCCCTTTCACCTCGGTCTATTTGCGGAGAACGTCAATGGTGGAAACCCTCGCCTTAACGACTGACAATGTAGAGAAAGTCCTGGACGAAATGCGCCCCTACCTGATGGCGGACGGGGGCAACGTGGAACTCGTGGAAATTGACGGTCCGGTGGTGCGCCTGCGGTTACAGGGAGCCTGCGGTTCCTGCCCCAGTTCGACCATGACCCTGCGGATGGGGATCGAACGCCGTCTGCGGGAATTTATCCCCGAAATCGCCGAAGTGGAACAGGTATTTTAAGTTTCAAGACTCCACTTCCACCGCCTCGAAATGTAAACCCGGAGCCAATTCCCCCAAGACTACCGCATCGGGCACCACCGCCGGGGGCAGGGGTGGCTGGGATTCGCTACTCGGCGTATGCTCCGGCAACCAATGTAACAAAGGCAGGGGCAAAAGCGTAGTCAAATTGGTAATCGTTACCAGTAACCACAGACGGTCAAACTGGGTTTCCGTAATGCCCAGCAAATGGGTGAGCAACGCCCCCAACTCGTGCGCCACCCCCCCGGCCAAATTCAACACCGACATCAACAGGGCAAACAGGGTCGCCTCAATCCCCGGCGGGCAGAGGCGGGCGGCCAACACCAGCACCGGCATAAACGCCAACTCCCCCATCACCGTCAAAATCGCACTGTCCCCCAAACTGAACCAGCGGTCGGGAATCCCCAACAGGCGATTGGTGTGGGTCACCAGGAGTAAACTGGTTAGCCCCAACCCACTGGAAAGCACCGTTGTCCAGAGCAACATCCGGCGAATCGCTACCTCCCGCAGATAGCGTTGGAACACCCACACCCCCACCAAGGCCGCCACACTGGTCACCAGGCGCACCCGCCCGAGAAATTCCGGGGGAAACCCCAATTCATTGGTCACAAAAAAGAAAAAGGCCGTATCCGAGGTCGGGGTCGCCTGCCAGAGAAACAAAAATACCGTTGGCAGTAAAATTGCCCGCTGGTTCATGGCCTGCCATACCTGTTGCACCTGGGTCACCACCGCCGCTTGCCCCCCGTGTTTCGCCGTCACCGGGATTTCCTGCACCCAAAACGCCCCCCCACTCACCAGCACCGGGAACAACGCCGTAATCGCAAACACCGCCCGAGTCCCCAAATGTTCGAGTAACGCCCCGCTGAAGTAGGCCGTCACCAAGCCGCCCACCGCACTCGTGCCCCAACACAGGGACTGGAGGGAACCCGTACTGCTCTGGTTTGCCCCCCGCACCCGCTCTACCACCAAGGAATCGGCGATCACATCCCCCATCGCCGTCGCCAAAGAAGCCAAAGTAATCGCCGCCACCGCCTGCCAGGGTCGTTGCACCCACATCGCCAACAGCCCCCAGGCCAACGCCCCCAGCACCCCCGACCCAATCAGATAGGAACGCCGGCGGTAACCCCACAGGGGAAACCCATCCGCCAGCAAACCCAACAGGGGTTTCACCATCCAGGGCAGAGCCGCAATCCCCGTCAGAGCCGCCACCGTCGCTGGGGACAACCCCAATTCATCCTTGAGGAAAAAACTCACCGCCAGACGGGCGAGGCCAATCACCCCCTGCACAAAATACACCAGCAAAATGCCCAGCAATTCCGGGGTCGGCTCCCAGCCCAGAAATAACCGCCGTTGTACCCAAGCCCGCCAAGGGGGAGAAATGGTCACCGGTATCGTACCTCCTGGGGCAGCGTGGGAATCAACTGAGGTTACAAATTGATGTTACAAATACTTATCAATTCTAGGCGTTTTGGCGAATTTTGCCAGGAATAGCCACCCCCCCCAACTCCAGGAAAAAACAGGTCATGGGACAACCCATGACCTCACTTCACCTCACATCGCTAAGGGGTTAGGACTAGCGTTGCCCCGACAGGAACGCCATGGGATTCACCGGCCCCCGATCCCGTTTGCGGATTTCAAAATGGACGTGCGGCCCGGTGCTAAAGCCGGTACTGCCCATTTCCGCAATCAATTGCCCCTGCTCCACCTGCTGATTTTCCCGCACCAGCAAGCGATTGTTGTGGGCGTAGTAGGTGACACTGCCGTTGTCGTGCCAAATTTTCACCAGGTTGCCGTAGCCGCCGGAATTCCAGCCCGCAAAAACCACGGTTCCCGCCGCCGAAGCCACCACGGGGGTACCGACCGGAGCGGCAATATCAATTCCCTGGTGCATCCGTCCCCAGCGGGGGCCAAAACCGGAGGTCATCACCCCCCGCGCCGGCCACACATAGCCTTTGAAGAAGGTGGGGTCTTTGGGTAAAAAGGTCTCCGCTTCCCCCATGGGCGGCAGGCTCAATGCCTGGATGTTGTCATTACTGGGGGTGCCCTCGTTTAAGGCCGGGGGGAAGACGCTGGGCAGAATGGCCGCCAAGTTCTGGATACCGGGGTTACGGCGCAATTGATCCGTGTTTACCGGGGGAGCCGCCCCCAATTCTCCCAGGGCATCCGTCCCCAGCAGGGGATTCACCGGCGGTACCCCCTGGGGCAACTCAATCCCGGGTGCCCGCAGACTCTGGGGCTTGGGGAGCGGGGATTTCACTGCGGCCAAACGGGGAGCGGTGAGGCGTGCCAAAACTTGAGGCACGGGGCGCTGCGCTGTGGCGCTGGCGGGATTGCTATTTGTCATCCCCGGCACCCGCAGAGTCTGTCCCACCTGCAATACATCGGGATTGGACAAACGGTTGAGGCGCACGAGTTGTTCTAGGGATACCCGGAACCGACGGGCAATGGCGGTTAAGGTGTCTCCGGGCTGTACCTGATACTGCCCCGCTTTTTTGGGGGACACTTCCTGCGCCCCATGCTCGACCAAGCTGGGAGCATTCATCATCGCTGCCGCATCCGCCGGTAAACGGCCTTCACGCACCAAAGCCTGTTGCCGCACCCGTGCTAGCAGATTTTCAACCCGATTCGGGACGGCTTCCGGGGAGCGGGGGGGAATTTTCAAGACCTGCCCCACCACCAACACCTGCTCGGGGCGCAAGCCATTTTGTTGAGCTATCTCTTCGACCGTCACTTGATACAAATGGGACAACTGCCACAGAGTTTCCCCCGCCCGCACCCGGTGTTCCACCATCAGGGCATCGGGCACGGCGGCCATCACCCCTCCCTGGCGAGAAGCGGGCATCTCCGGGGTAACCACTGGGTTGGCCATCGCTACCCCCTGCCCCACGCTGGCTAGGGCACCGACCGCCGCCAATCCGGTCATCACGGGATGGATCGATGTAGCACGGGAAAAATCCTTAGTCACCGGCTCGGGTAACCGCTGGGATGCCTGTAGGGGCTGCCAGTCAAAGCTGGCGAAATTATGCTGCTGCAAGGGTCACCTCCTGATAAACGGGTGTGAGGAAAACACAAAACACAAGGAGCGAATCCACCTAGGGCTTCCCGTGTGCCGGCTCTACCCAACACCCGAACCACCCCTCAACCACGCTTGGCGAACTTGGAACCAAACCAAAATCGCTCTAGTCCAGTATTTAGCCGGTCAACCCGGGGGAGCGTAAACCCCAGATGATAAATCGTTATGGCTGATAAGGGCGATGTCACCGTCCTTATCCTAAAAAATAATTAATTAAAACTTATATGTATTCCAAAAAACATACCATTGGTCACTCACTGTGCTATCTGCCGCTGGGCTTCAAACAAAGCCACCGCTACACTCACGGATAGGTTCAAACTCCGCACCTTCGCTTCCGCCATCGGAATCCGCAGTTGTGTATGACAAGTCGTCAGGCAAAAGTCCGGCAAACCCCCAGTTTCACTGCCAAAAAATAGCCAATCCCCCGGTTGAAATCGAAAGTCCCACAGGCCGGTTTGCCCCCGGGGACTGAAGGCCAACCAGCGGCTTGGGTGCTGGGTATTACTACTGACGAATCCCTGCCAATTGGTGTAAGTGCGCCAGATCACATGGGGCCAGTAATCTAAGCCCGCCCGTTTCAAATAGCGGTCACTCAATTCAAATCCCAGGGGGCCAATCAGGTGCAATGGCGTGCGGGTAGCGGCACAGGTGCGGGCGATATTCCCCGTATTGGGGGGGATTTGCGGCTGTACCAGCACCACATTTAGCGGAAAATCCGTAGGACAAAAGTCGTACATTTAGGTGATTAGCATCTTTAAAGTTATTTTAACTTTCGCCCGCACATCAGAAATTGTAATCATTGTCCAGGGGAACCCAATTCCGGTAAAGCCCAATGCCATTGCCATTTTCAGCGGATCAACCAGGGGACTGCCCCCGACCGGCTACAATAGCTCTGGCTGATTTAGTGAGGTTGGTGATGGCTTTGCGTCCCGGCACGGTTGCCCCGGCATTTCAGACGATTGATACCCAAGGCCGCTCCGTTGCCTTGGCGGATTTAGCGGGTAGGACGGTGGTTTTGTACTTTTACCCGAAGGATGACACCCCGGGATGTACGAAGGAAGCCTGTGGGTTTCGGGATCATTACCCGGTTTATGAGGAAAAAAATGTGGTGGTTTTGGGGGTGAGTCGGGACAACCAGGCCGCCCACCAAGCCTTTACCCAGAAGTACAATCTGCCCTTTCCCCTGCTGGTGGATACGGACGGTGCGATCAGCAAAGCTTATGACGTGGATGGGGGGGGCTACAGCCAACGGGTGACCTATGTGATTGACCCCCAGGGGCAGATCAAGCGGGTTTATACCAGCGTCAAAACCGAAACCCACGCCACGGACATCCTGGCGGATTTGGCCACAGAATAAGGGTCAACGGCGAAACCACCACGGCCAAATGACCATGGAACGGTTGCAGAAAATTTTGGCGCACCGGGGGGTCGCCGCCCGCCGCCAAGCGGAGGATTTGATCCGAGCCGGACAGGTGCGGGTGAATGGCCGGCCAGCGCAGTTGGGGCAAAAATGTGACCCCCAGGTGGATGTCATCACCGTCCGGGGGCAGCCCCTACCCCCCGCTCCGGCACGCCTGTACTACCTGCTCCACAAACCCCTGGGGGTGGTCAGTACCTGTGCTGACCCCCAGGGACGACCCACCGTGCGGGATTTTTTGCCCCCGGGTCTGCCCCCCCTCCATCCCGTCGGTCGCTTGGATTGCGACAGCAGTGGGGCTTTGCTTCTGACCAATGATGGGGAACTGACCCTGGCCTTGACCCATCCCCGCCATCCGGTGTGGAAAACCTACCGGGTTTGGGTGCAGGGACAGCCCCCCGCTCTTGTCCTAACCCAGTGGCGGCAGGGGGTAAACCTGGCGGGACAACGGACGCTCCCGGCGCAGGTGCGAATTTTGCAGAAAACCGCCCACGGGACTCTCCTGGAAATCCAATTACGGGAGGGGCGCAACCGCCAGATTCGCCGGGTGGCGGAGCAATTGGGCTATCCGGTGTTGCGGTTGCATCGGCAGGGGATTGGGGCGATCCAACTCGGGGCTTTACCCGTGGGGCACCTCCGCCCGCTCAATCTGGCGGAGCAGGCGTTTTGTCAAGCGGTGCGCTCCCATATCATCTAGACTGGGGGATATCGAAAGCAACACTTTGCGCCATGGCGGAGTCATGCGGTTGACGGTAATGGGGATATGCCCGTGAGTGCCTACAACACCACCCAGGTGGAGCGTTTACGAGAAATTGGGCAGTACCTGCAGCGGGTACGGGAGGAACGGCAGATGTCCTTGGAGGATGTGTCCGCTCGCACCCGGATTCAAACCCGGTTACTGCGGGCGTTGGAAGCAGGACAGGTGCAGGAATTACCGGAACCGATTTATGTGCAGGGATTTTTGCGGCAGTACGCCACGCTGTTACAACTCGGAGAGTTGGATTTGAGCGAGTTAGACCTGGCTCCCCCACTGACCAAACCGCCCACGGTGCGGAGCCAGTCGGGTACCCCCTTGCGCCCTTTCCATCTCTACCTCACTTACTTTGGCTTAATTTTGGGAGCGATTGCGGTGCTCTCCTACGTCCTGCGCCCGTCCAGTTCTGTCCCACCGGAACCCAGCCCCGCCGCCACTGCCCCGACCCCGGCCACCCCATCGCCCCCGGTGGCGGTTTCCCCATCGCCGCAGGTCAGTCCCCCGAATCCACCGGTTACGCCCGCTCCTACCGCCTTGCGGGTACAAGTCGAATTGACGGGTCAATCCTGGTTGCAGGTGGTGGTGGATGGGCAGGTGGTGTTTGAGGGCATTTTGAACCCGGGGGCGACCGAGAGTTGGACAGCACAAAAATCCCTGGTGCTGGCCGCCGGGAATGCGGGGGAAGTGCGGGTGCGGGTGAATGATGGTTCCCCCCAACCCCTGGGCGACCCGGGGGAAGTCAAGGAAGTGACCCTGACCCTGGAGAATCCCACCCTGCCCAGCCCTACCCCCTCACCCTGATGGTTTTGGCCTGGGAATGGTTGCCCGACAGTCTCCTGTCGCCCCAAGGGGTGATGGTGCTGTTGCTCGTCGGCTACGGAACTGCCCTGTGGCTGTTTTTGCGGGGTGCCCCCAAAATTTACACGGTGATGGCTTCCGACCTGGAAGTTGCTCGCTGGCTCTACGAGGAGGATTTGGGATTAGAACGGGCGGAAGTGCCCTTACATTATTACTACAATTATGAACAGGCATTGGGGTTGACCGACCCCCTCATTACCACCCAACGACCGGGGGGGGTGCCGCCTGGGGGTTTTTGGTACCAACTGCGTAAAAATACCCAATTGCACCTGATTGGGGGTGCCCGCCCCGCCGAGCAGGGGTGGGTGCGGTTGGTCTGTTTTGACCGGGATTGTTTGGATTGGTTACTCCTACGGGGACAGATGCGTGCCCTCCCCTGCAAAATTGTGCAGGAGCGTCCCCTGCGCTACCTGATGCGCAACAGTGGCGGCGAGACCGTGGAATTTGTGGAAGTGGCACGGGTGAAACGTCCCACCCGTTTGCCCATCGGTTGAGGGAAACGGTATATTTTGTAGCGGTTTTTACAAACAGTTTCCGATTATGGTAAAAATATCCGCAAAATTGTGGGTCATTTGATCAAATCCCATTGTGGTTCCTCATGGCAGATGATGCGCCTGTTTGGTTAACGCAGGTTTGTCCCTGGCAGGCCACGGTTTGGCAGAAAGCGTTGGCTTCCCAAAATGTGACGGTACGGTGGCAAGCCGAGGGGGAATGGCGGCAGTCCTGGTCGGACGCACCCCGCTTATGGTTACTGGATGTGGCGATGACGGGAGTGGACTTATCCGTCTGTTGCGAATGGTGGCACGACCATTGTGCCCACATTCCCATGGGGTTAATTGATTCCCGCCGACGGCAGGTGAGCGAGGCTGACCAAATTCAGGTGCAACGGTGGGGCGTATTGGGGCTACTGCCGGGGTTTGACCGGGAGCAGCTGACCCGCTCCGTGGCGGCCAATTTACGGCAGGTGTTGGCCTGGTTGGGGGTAGCGGATTTGGATAAAGCCCGACTGGTGCCGGTGTTGGTGGCCTTGCCAGAACTGAACGTAGATACGCCCGCCCCCACCACCCACAAGCAGGAATCCCATCCCAACCTGAACCCCACCATCCCCCAGCCCAAGACAGACCCCCCGGCGGTGGTGCGGCGGTATCGGGGTGTGCCGGTGGCCGGCGGAACCCCTGAGCCGGGAAGACCCAACGTTTCCGGGGCGGGAATTCGCTATCGGGGCGTGGAAGTGCCCCCGGTATCGAATCAGGCACCCCACTTGCCCCCATCCCAACCAGGGGTGCGCTATCGGGGTGCGGAGATGCCCCCGCCGACACCCGCAACCAGTCAGCAGGCTCCGAGTCGTTCCGCAGGCTTGCCACCCCCGCCCCCGCCCAAATTTCACCAGCTCCTGGGGGGACGGTACCAAATTCTCTATCCGCTCGGGGTGGGGGGCTTTTGCCAAACCCTCTTGGCGCTGGATGTCCAACGCCCCGGCCATCCCCAATGTGTGGTCAAGCAACTGCGCCCCAGCCATGGGGATGCCCATCATCTGGCGATTGCCCGCCGGTTGTTTCGCTCGGAAGCGGAAACCTTGGAAAAGTTGGGGCAACATCCCCAAATCCCCCGCTTATTGGCCTATTTCGAGCAAGAGGAGCAATTTTATCTGGTGCAGGAGTATATCCAGGGGGATTTGCTCCACGAGAAACTCATGCCGGGGCAGGCTTTGCCGGAGCAGGAGGTGGTGCAGATACTGTGGGAATTGCTCAAAATTTTGGAATTTGTACATGGGCAGGGGGTGATTCACCGGGATATTAAACCCACCAATATCATCCGCCGCCGGGAGGATAAACAACTGGTCTTGATTGATTTTGGGGCGGTGAAAACCATCGGTCAAAGCACCACGGCGGCACGCACGGTGGCGGTGGGCACCCAGGGCTACGCCCCCCTGGAGCAATGTTTGGGGCAACCGGTGTGGGGCAGTGACCTGTACGCCCTGGGGATGGTCGCCATCCAAGCCCTGACCGGGAATGCCCCCCAACTGCTCACCGTGGACGGAGAAACGGGAGAATGGCAATGGCAACCCCGCTGGGTGAGTGCCCCTTTTGCTGCCATCTTGGCCAAAATGGTGCGGCGGGACTGGATGCACCGGTATCGCACCACCGGGGAGGTGATGGAGGCCCTCTATCCCCTGACGGATTGGTTGCGTTAGCGTCCATTTCCAGGCAAAGTGGTAACCAGTGTTTTCCAGGCAGTGATTCATGCCGTTATCTATGGGCACACAGGTGGGGGGCTGTCGGTGGGATTGGCAAGTGGCGCAAGTGCAGGCCATTTATGAGCAACCCTTACTGGATTTAGTCCACCAGGCCGCCAGCGTCCATCGCCAGTACCATCCCCAGCCGGAAGTTCAGGTGTGTCGCCTGGTTTCGATCAAAACCGGGGGTTGTCCCGAAGACTGCGGTTATTGCGCCCAATCCGCCCACTACGATACCGGGATTGCCCCCGCACCCCTCCTGACGGTGGATGAAGTTTTGGCGATTGCCCAGCGAGCTAAGGCTCAGGGGGTGAGTCGGGTTTGTTTGGGTGCCGCTTGGCGCACAGCCCCCCCCGGGAAAGCCTTTGACCAGGTACTGGACATGATTCGGCAGGTCACCGCCCTCGGCTTGGAAGTCTGTTGCACCCTGGGAATGCTCTCCCAGACCCAGGCCGAACGGCTGAGCGAAGCGGGTTTGTACGCCTACAACCACAACCTGGACACCTCCCGCCGATATTACCCCCAGGTGATCACCACCCGCCGCTATGATGACCGCCTCGACACCCTGGCGCAGGTGCGGCAAACGGCGATGACGGTCTGTAGTGGCGGCATTTTGGGACTGGGGGAAACCCCCAGCGACCGGGTGGAACTGTTGACCACCCTGGCGAACCTGCACCCCCACCCGGACTCTGTCCCCATCAATATCCTTTCCCGGGTGGCGGGAACGCCCTTGGCGGCGCAAGCACCGGTGCCGTTTTGGGAGGTGCTACGGGTGTTGGCCACCGCCCGCATCCTCATGCCCAAGAGTGACCTGCGGCTGGCCGCTGGCCGTACGCAATTGAGTGCCACGGAACAGGCGTTGTGTTTTTTGGTCGGCGTGAATTCGATTTTTTCCAGCGACGATGGGCAGATGCTCACCCGGACGACCCCTTGCCCCAGCTATCAACAGGATCAGGAATTATTGGCGCAATTGGGACTCACGCCCAGACCGGCTCATTCTGGTACTGCGGGGGACTAAGCTCTGACCCGGATGGGGAACCATTCCCCGGTAGCCCTATGGTAAACTTTTCAGCAACGGTCGGTTCCGTCAACCGCCGTTGTTGGTATTTCCTACGGCATCAGAGGCACAACGAACCGCAATGGCTTCCCCCTGGCACCGTCTTCAGGCATGGCCGCCCGTCCAAAAGATTGGCCTGTGGTTGGGCTGGCCTGCCCTGTTGGGTGGGTTGGTCATGGGCATCGTCATCAGCGGAGTGCGTGCCGTCGGGGGCTTGCAGGCGGTGGAATTGGCAGTGTACGACCAAATGATCCGCTGGCGACCGGATGAACCCCTGGATCAACGGGTGTTGGTGGTGGAGGTGACCGAGGCGGATATTCAAAAATTGGGGCAGTGGCCGCTGCGGGATAAAACCTTAGCCCAAGCCCTGCGGTTGTTGTTGGCCGCCAACCCCCGGGCAATTGGGGTGGATTTTTATCGGGATATTCCCCAGGAACCGGGCAGTCGGGAGTTGAATGACCTGTTGGCCAAGGAAGAACGGGTGGTTACGGTGTGTAAATTGGGGGACGCCAATAGTCCCGGCATCAAACCCCCACCGGCGATTCCCACGGCGGCGGCACCGACTCGGGTGGGGTTTGCGGATATGGTGGTGGACTCCGGGGGCACGGTACGCAGGGCGTTGTTGGGAGGACAGGTTGACCCCCAGTCTCCCTGCCCGACCCCAAATGCCCTGGGGGTGCAAATGGCTCTGCGGTTTTTGCAACCGGAGGGGATTCAACCCCAGCAAACAGCCGATGGCACGATCGTGCTGGGGCGGGGGGTGTTTCCCCGGTTGACCGCCCAATCCGGCCCCTACCAAGGAGTGGATGACCGGGGGTATCAGGTGTTGTTGAATTACCGGGGGGCACGGCGGGCGGTGGAGCAGGTCACCCTAGGGGAGGTGTTGGCGCAACAGGTGCCGCCCCGCCTGGTGCAAGACCGGTTGGTACTGGTGGGGGTGACGGCGGCCAGTGCCAAAGATGATTTTTATACCCCCTACAGTGCTGGGTTGAAAGAAGATCAAAAGATGGCGGGGGTGGTGATCCACGGCCAGATCGCCAGCCAAATCCTGAGCAGTGCCCTCGATGGCCGCACGCAAATTTGGTACTGGGGTGAGGGGTTAGAAATCCTGTGGGTTTTTCTCTGGTGTTGGGTGGGGGGAGTGATTGCCTGGCGGTTACGCCATCCCCTGAACTTGGGGCTGGGGTTGGCCGGGGCGGTGGTACTGGCGGTGGGTGCCAGCGTAGTGATGTTTGCCTTGGGGGGCTGGATTCCCCTGGTGCCGCCGGTGGTGGGGGTGGTGGGTACCGGCATGGGGGTGGTGGCCTACATCGCCTATGAAACCGACCGTCAGCACCGTTTGGTGGCGGCCAAGGCGGCGCAACAGGAGCAACAGATTACGATTTTGCAGAATTTGCTGGAATCCACCCAGGCGACGATGGCGGGTAATTTGGGGGTACGTCCGGCGCAACCTGCCCGCCGGGAGGATGGGTTGCTGGCCAATCGTTATCAAGTGGCCAAAGTGTTGGGGGAAGGGGGGTTTGGCCGGACTTATTTAGCCCAGGACACCCAACGACCGGGGCGACCGACCTGCGTGGTCAAGCAGTTAAAACCGGGACGGTCGGATAGCCAGTTTATGCAGTTGGCCCGCCGGTTGTTTAATACGGAAGCGGAGATTTTGGAAATCCTGGGGCGGCACCGGCAGATTCCCCAGTTGTTGGCCTATTTTGAGGAAACGCAAGAGTTTTACCTGGTGCAGGAGTTTATCCAGGGGACACCCTTGGACAAGGAGTTGGTCGCGGGGCAAAAGCGGGATGAGTCCTATACGGTGAGCTTTTTGCGGGGGATTTTGGAGGTGTTGGCCTTTGTGCATGAACACAAGGTGATTCACCGGGATTTGAAACCGGCCAACATTATTCGTCGGGAGAAGGATCAGCGGTTGGTTTTGATTGATTTTGGGGCGGTGAAGCAAATGCGACCCAAATCCGAGGGCACCGAGGCGGATTATACGGTGGCGGTGGGTACTCGGGGGTATGCCCCCAGTGAGCAGATGGGGGGACGACCCCAGTTGAATAGTGATATTTATGCAGTGGGGATGATTGGAATTCAATGTTTGACGGGGATGCCGCCCCGGGATTTGGATTTAGACCAGGATACGGGGTTACCCATTTGGCGGGAGCGGGTGCAGGTGAGTCGGGCGTTGGCGGATATTTTGGACAAGATGGTGGCTTATTTCTACACGGAGCGTTACCAGACGGCGCTGGAGGTGTTGCGGGATTTGAAGCCCCTGCTCTAGGGTTTATCATGGGAGACGTTGGGGGGTGAGCCGCCATGGATGAAGCTATTTATGTGCAATTGAGTTGGAATGACCCGGCCACCGGGGCAGCCGCCCAGCATCATTACGCTCCACCGGTGGCCTTTGGCCGGGAATACGAGCAAATGCCCAACCGCTTGGGTGGGAAAACCGTCAACCGGGTGGTGTTGCCCGATAAGCAAATTTCCCGCTACCACGCCCTGATCAGCAGTAGCGGCGGCCAGGTGATTTTGACGGATCGCAGTGCGAACGGGACAGGGTTGAACGGGGAAAACCTACACCAAACCAGCCGGGTATTACAGAACCATGACGTGATCCGCCTGGGGAGCCACCGGATTACGGTGACGCTGATGACGACCGGCGACCCCAATGCCACCCAGATCAATGCACCCACGACGGCCACGCCCGCCATGGTGGGCACCAAACGGGGCGGGAGCAATTCGGGGGTGATGATCATTTTGGCCTTGATTTTAATCGTGGCAGCGGCGGCGGCGACTTGGGGGTTGGTGAGTATGGTGTTGGATCAGTATCGTCCCAAGACCCCCAACACGTCTTACCTCCCATCCCAGCCAGTCGGGGGCACATGAGCGCAACCTGGTTTGTTTACCCGGTGCAGGTCTATCCCCAGGACACGGACTACGCTGGGGTGGTGTGGCATGGGAGCTATATTCACTGGTTGGAGCAGGCACGGGTGGCTTGGTTACAGGGGCGGGGCTTGAATTTTAGTGATTTGGTGGCCGCCGGTTGCGATTTGCCCGTGGTAGATTTGTCCATCCGTTACCACAAACCCATTTTTTTGGGGGAAGAAATTTTGGTTAAAGCTCGCCCCCGTCCCCGGCAGGGGGTGCGGTTGGTCTGGGATTATGAGTTGACCCGGCGGGCGGAACCGGTATGTACGGCGATGGTGGCGTTGGCACCCCTAGAGCGCAGTACGGGCAAACTCTACCGCCGGTTACCCACCCTGCTCGCCCAAGTCCTGGATGCTTGAACCCCCACGCTTGATTTTGGCCTCCGCTTCCCCGGCACGGTTGCAACTCCTGCGCCAAATTGGTCTGGAACCCCTGGTTTGTCCCAGCGGTCTGGATGAAAGTCAAATCGCTCAACCCAACCCAGCGACCCTCGTGGCTGCCCTAGCTCAGGCCAAAGCGACCCAGGTAGCCAGCCGGTTTCGCCCCCCTGGCGTAGTCCTGGGTTGCGATTCCCTATTTGAGTTGGGGGGGGTGGTCTATGGGAAACCCCACCATGCCGCTGCGGCGTTGGACCAGTTAGCAAAATTAAGCGGCAAGCAGGGACAACTGCACACCGGCCACACCCTCATTGACCTCACCACTGGGGAAACCCTCACCCGAGTCGCCACCACCCAGGTATTTTTTGCCCATCTTACCCCGGTGCAGATGCAAGCTTATGTCCGTACAGACGAACCCTTGCAATGTGCGGGAGCTTTTGCCCTCGAGGGCAGAGGCGGGATTTGGGTCGAACGGATCACCGGTTGTCACAGCAATGTCATTGGGTTGAGTTTGCCCTTGTTCCGGGAGATGATGGCGCAATTAGGCTATGACCTGACCCAGTATTGGTGATGAATTGTATAGCAATCCTAAATGAATTTAGAACAGCGGTCGCAGGGGCACCGCCCCCGCCTTGGTTCTATGGCTACGCCACGCAAGCTAATGTCCTACGGACACGCAAGCTATCAGAATCTTTGTTCGGCAATCAGATATAGCAATCCTTTTTAGGAACAGAACGAGGAGATCGGTTATAATAATCAGCAAAGATGATGAAAGAATAAATCAAGGAGAGGATAATGCTGATATGTACAAAAGAGGAAATGGTTTCTCTGTTAGTAGAATTTATACGCAGTAACCCGGATGCTAGAGAACTGAAACGAGCTTTAGCAGTCAGAATGGCTATTGACGAAAGACCTTATGCGGAGACTGCCGAGTTTTTGGTAGTTAATAAGTCATTTGTCACTCGCTGGAAACAACAGTTTTATGAACAGGGTATTGCGGGTTTGAAACTAGATTATAGTGGCCGTAAAAGCTATTTAGAGTCTGTCGAACGGTCAGAAGTCATTGCTTGGTTACACAATAAAAATCATTGGAATTTGGATGATTTAGTGACTCATCTAGATATAAATTATGATGTTGTTTACCAATCGAAACAAAGTTATTACAATTTATTTTCAGAAGCTGGGATTACCTGGAAAAGATCGCAGAAGATAAATCCAAAATCTGAGCCGGAATTGGTAAAAAAAACTAGAAGAAATTCAAGAATTTGTTAGAGTTAATCAGGCTGAGATTACTTCTGGACGGTTAATTGTCCTATTTTCAGATGAGTGTCACTTATGCTGGGGCGACATTTGCGGATATGTGTGGGGACGCTCAGATATGCGAATAGAAATTTCCATGTTGAATCAAAGGAGTAGACAAACTTATTTTGGGGCTTTAAATTATCAAATAAAAGAATTTATTCTCCGAAAATATGATGTGGTGAATGGAGCGAGTACGATAGATTTTATAAAACATCTACAAGGTAAGTTTCCTGGCAAAAAAATTGTGTTAATTTGGGATGGAGCGGCCTATCATAAGTCTCAGGAAGTAAAAGAATTTCTAGCGTTAATGAATCAGGGAAAAGAACAGAGTGAATGGCAATTAACTTGTATTTTATTTGCGCCAAATTCTCCTGAACAAAAATCGGTTGAAGATGTATGGCTACAAGGTAAAAACTTCTTGAGAAACTTTTGGCACCGCCTAAAATCTTTTTCGATTGTTAAATGGCTATTTCAGTTTTGCTTGAGCCATCAGAAATTTGATTTTCCTAAGATACACAACTATTCACCTTGTTCTACTCTCACTTGAGATTGCTATAGTCATCTTGAATTAGGGCTGAGACTGATCCCCCCAATTCCCCTTCATCAAAGGAACTTTGAAACCTTGCGCTGGAATGGCGATAGCCTGCTTATAGAATTGGCTCTGATTGAAATGAAACCAAAGTTTAATCATCAGGTGATGAACATTGGGGAAGTTCACCGGTTTGCCATCGAGTGCGGATATCCGGCAGATTTTCATTTCTGACGATAATGGGGTCATTGAGTGTGGAAGAATCCGAGGATTGGTTTACGGGGACATTCGCACATAATAGGCTTGAGGAGGGGAACAGGGTCGTATCTCCTAAATCTGATAAGTCCCGCCACTGCCGGTCATTGAAATTAAGCACAAACGTAACGGGTTCTGTGAATACTGAACTACTCGGTAATACAGGAATAATGGGTGCTAAAGATTTATACAAAAAGCCATTACCTTTGAATAATGCAGGGTCAGGATAGGTGGTATTAAATTGCTGAGAACCTTTCAGGACCGAGAAGCCTTGGAAATTTCCCGTGGGTTCAGGGCTAGTGGCATAGACCAGGAAAATCCCACCTGCATTCAAGGCACCCGCACCCACCTTGTTGATGAAATCGTTTTCAGCAACAAGGGTAATATTTTGCGCCGAAATTTGCCCATTCACCGCTTCTAAAACTAAATCCCCAGTCAGGGCTTGTAAAAATACATCGCCAGTAGTAGTGATTCCCGTGGGATTAACCGTACCTACAGTTAAGGTTTGACTATTCACAAAGCTAATATCATTGGTGGTGTCAGCGGCAATGGTTGTGATGGTATTTCCCGTATTCTGTAAATCAAAGCTACCACTGCCCAATAAAGCTAAGCCATTAGCCGTAATTGCTGTTGTTTGCGTAACGGTATCCCCAGCTTTAAGAGTTAGGTTATTTGCGCCAACATTGACACCATCAGTGCCATTCACGGTGCCAATATCAAACCCGTTGGTATCGGTAAATTTGATGTTGTTGGTGGTATTCCCCGCCAAGATGTTGATGTCGTTGTTGGGATTGGTGAGGGTATATGCCCCTGTGCCTAATAGTTCTATACCATTACCGATTATTGTTTGAGATTGAGTAACAGTACCACCTGCATTAAAGGTGACATTATTATTAGTTGTAATACCATGGGTAGCATTGACCACACCAATATCAAATCCATTAATATCGGCGTAGCTGAGGGCATTCGTGGTATTAGCAGCTAATGTCGTGATGTTATTACTGGCATTGGTCAGGGTGTAAGAGCCTGCCCCTAAAAGCTCGAGACCTGTCGCAAGTAGGGTGCTATTTCCGGTTTGGGTTGCATTACCCCCAGCAGACAAACTAATATTTTCTGTTGTTCCTAAAATGGCATCCGTAAAGCTAATATCTTGACCGGCAATGATGGCAATATTCCCCTTCCAGTCAAAGCCCCCACTGAAGTTATTAAACGCAATATTCCGCCCAGCATCGAGCAAAATATCGCCGGTGCCGTCTATAATGCCTGAAATTGCGTTAAAAGAAATATCTCGACCAGCATCTAGGGTAATATTGCCTGTTCCTGAAACAATCCCAGATAAAGAGTTAAACTTAATATCTTGAGCAGCGTTAAGCGTAATATTACTATCCAGAGATGCCAGAAGACCATTGACGTTAATTGTGCCCGCTCCTTGTGGGGTTTGAATTAAGACATTATCCTTAAACGTGGCAGCACCAATATTAATTGTCCCGGTGCCATCAGCCCGACCAATGGTAATTAAATTAAAGCCATCATTGATGAAGCCAAGGGCAGTACTATCAAGATTTAGGTTGCCACCCCCCGAACCATCACCAATTGCAATTGATGTGTTCACATTGAGAGGTTGAATAATTAAATTACTAGTGGCGGAACCTGGTTTTATCTCAAGATCACCCACCAGATTGATCCTATTTGCCGTAAGGGTAACTGTCCCGGAAGTATTGCCAATGATATTGTTTACGCCAGAGTTGTCGAATTGAACAAGAATCCCCTGTGAATCCGGATTTATAAAGCGCCCAACATAAGTAATATCTCCCGAACTGGAAGTTACACTAGAACCATTGATTTGTCTAATTCCATGGCTTTGACCACCAATTCCGCCTGTTCCGTCTAATAAAATGGCCCCCGAACCAGTGCTGAGATGTGAATCGCCAAGTTGAATGCCATTATTAGCTAGTGATGATCCGCTCCCTCCGCCAGTACCTATTAAGGTAAGGTTTCCTGTGCCTGTACTTGAAATATTAGCCCCATTTTGAACGAATATTCCAAAATTGAGAGAGCCATCAGAGGTTCCTCCTGTCCCAGTCAAGAGAATATTGCCATTGGTGGTCGTTATATTGCCCCCGTTAACACTAATGCCGTAGTTATTACTTCCTGTATTAAATCCTGTACCTCTGAGGCTGACATTTCCTGCACCTGCACTGAAAATTGCACCGTTCAACTCAATGCCACGGACTAGGGTGCTAGTCCCTATAGCAGGATTATTGAAAGGATTAAGTCCACCCCCTAAAGTAATGTTGCCGCCGTTGCTGGTGATATTTGTACCTGTGAGTTTGATCGCTCCGCCGTTAGTGGCATCAAAGTCTGAATGAAGGAGAACAGCCTTGCCTTGAGTGGTGATACTGCCTGTATTTGTGCCGATGATGCTCTCACCTGATAGCAGGGTGATGCTGCCGCTTTGGGCACCACTGCCTGTAGATAAGTCTCCCTTGAGGTCGATCGTACCTGTACCAGCAGGAGTACGAATGATTACATTATCTCTGAACTGAGCAGTACGAATGTCGATGTTGCCCGTGCCATCTGTCCGTCCAATGGTAATCGAGCTAAAGCCATTTACTAGACGACCAATTTCACTTGTATCCAGACTCAGCGTTCCCACTGCACCCGTGCCAATGCCAATGGTGGTTGTAGTATTCAAAGGCTGAAGAAGTAATAATCCAGAGCTTCCGATCGTTCCCGAAATAAGTTCCATCTGGTCAGCTGTGATGGTGATATTGCCTGCGTTTGCGCCTATGCCATTAGTAGTGCCAGTATTTAGCGTGAATGTACCGCCAACTTTGATGTTAATAGGTGCGCCGCCACCATTGCTTTCCAAACGCGAGTCACCTGCAATTGCACTAGAAATCTTGAAGTCACCCCCTGCAAATAGATCGATCCCGCCACTACCGCTTGATCGGACAAAACTTTGATTGTCAATAATGATGTTTTGCCCTGCTGAGAGTACCAGCTTTTGTCCTCTGGTATCACCAAAATTAGAAGCTGTACCCAAAAGAATATCATTGGTGGCTGTGAGGGTCGTGATGCCTGCGGTACTCGTAATGCCATCAATGCCTGCCTCTACCGTTAGGGTGTCGCCACTCGTGACTGTGATATTGCCAGTGGTGTTTATCCCAGTAGTGGAGTTTACAAAGGCTACACTTAAGCTATTTTTGTCAAGGTAATTGATGTTATTGGTGGTATTACCTGCCAAGATGCTGATGTCATTGTTGGCATTGTTGAGGGTGTATGCACCACTGCCCAATAGTTCTAAGCCATTCGCCGTAATTGCTTCGGCTTGAGTAACTGCTCCGCCACTTTTGAGCGTGAGATTATTTGTGCCCACACTCAAAGCCCCGTTAATAGCAATGCCGCCACCGTTGGGGTTTTGCAGGATCAAGTTATCACTAAAGGTATATCCACCGAATGTAATTGCCCCACTACCATTTGTCCGCCCGATGGTAATAGACTTAAAGCCATCTTGAATAGTGCCGAGTTCAGTATTATTTAGCTGAAGTGTGCCGCTCCCTGTGCCAAGTCCAATGGTGGTGCTGGGGGTGATGGGTTGAATCGTCAGTGTGCCAGTGCCTTGAATGGTGGCATCATTCAACTGCATGGTATCAGCGTTGAGAATGATATTGCCTGAGGTATTGCCACCAATGGGTGTAGTTGTTCCAATTGCCACAATGCCGGGTGCAGTAGTTCCCGTCCCTGTGTAGGTGATATTGCCAGAAGTGCTAGTGACTGCGGCTGTATTCTGTTGATAGATTCCAAAACCCCCCTTGCCCGTTAAGCTAATCGCCCCCGATGTCGTTGAAATTTTCGAGTTGGTATCTGCAAAATAGATGCCCGCCTCAGCACCCGTGCCATCGATCGTGATGCTACCTCCAGTTGTGATTACTTTTGCGCCAGATTCTTGGCTAATACCTCGATTACCTGAGCCAATGCCTCCGGTGCTTGCCCCAGTTCCAATGAGAGAGATTGAGCCATTTTGACTTTGAACGATCGCATCAGCACCACTCATAACGATGCCAGTGTTACCAGTACCTGTATTTCCACTAATGCCCGTGAGTTTGATGTTACCGCCATTAGAAATTAATTTGCTATCCAGTAGTTCAATCGCCCTAAAAGTCCCTGAGGTTGTACCTGCGGTGTTGGCATTAAAAACAATCGCATTAAATGTGGTACTAGGGTTGGTGTTTTCTATCTTTGCCCCAGCGTTCATCAGAATGTTACGGTCTGCCGTCAGCGTTAATGTTGTGGCCTTTGACCAGGTAATATTGACACCTGAGTTAATCGTAATCGTGCCCACCCCACCTGTGCCCGATGTAATGATCTCCAGATTGCCACTCCCTAAAAACGCAGCAATATCAGGTGCGCCTAAAGTATTTGTATTCGTAGGGCTAGTACTGATCGTCCCTACAGCACCTGGCACAATCGTGATGTCATTGGGGTCAAGCAGTAGGGTGCCAAATTGACCATTGGGGGCAGATAATTGAATCTGATTTGCCCAGTTTGTACCCAAGTCTAAAGTTTCTTTGCCAGAAATTTCTATAAACCCGCCATCGCCAGCGATAATGCCACCCTTGGCACTCACAAAACCCTCAAATTTCGTTGTGCCATCCGCCCAAACAATTACTTCCCCGCCATTACCAGAGGTGATTGCATCTGCTTTGATTTGGACATCCTTGGCAACCGTCGTTTCTATCGCATTCTGGAGCGTTCCTTTCCCTTGCAAACTACCCCCGATATTGACAATCCCACCGCCTTGGTCACCCGAAGCATCTATAAGCGCATTCCCGTTTAACGCTATCTTTTCCCCCGTAATGGTAACTTTACCGCCCTGTTCTCCTGATACAACTCCCGATACATCTAATGTTCCATTCACTGCTACTGTACCCTTTTGCCCACCGGATAGAACAATTACGCCATTGCGATTTTCCGCATATTTCGCTTCAATAATTCCCCCGGTGTTAATCACGTTATCCACAATTTGACCAGCCGCCTGAGCGGTTAAAGTAACTATCCCCCCCGGTGCCGTGATATTGCCTTGATTGTCAATCAAAGAATTTAATTTATGCCCATAAATATCGGTGATTTGTCCCGCTAAATTCGGGTCAACCGTGACACTTAATAAACCATCTCCATAGAAATCTAAACTCACCGTGGTTCCCGATGCGAGAACGACCTTACCTAAACGAGCGGAAATGATGCCACTATTTTGTACAGCGGGAGCAACCAAGGCGGCAAACCCAGCTTCTTTCACCGTAATTAAACCTTGATTCACCACACTCGCAGGGGGTTTCCCTGGCATTTGTTCAAAGCGGAGAATGCCCTGCATGAAATCAGTATCTTGGATATTCAACGTACTAGCGACTAAGCCCGCCACATCCACCCGTGCTGTGGGTAGAAACGCTATCCCATTGGGATTCACTAAAAATACTTGCCCATTGGCGGTTAATCTACCTGCAATACTCGATGGGGTGCTACCCGTGACCCGGTTAAGCGTGGCTGATGTACTGCTGGGTTGTTGGAAATTCACCCACTCCTGGGGCGCAATGCTAAAGCTACTCCAGTTGATGACCGCTCTATCGGTGGATTGGTTAATGTTCAGTTTCGTATCATTCACTTGCTGAATCGTAGCTGAACCTTGGGTGACTTGACCGCCCTGGGGCAGAGCCAACCCGGGCACCTGGCAAACAAATAATACTGCTAATGCCTTGAGGGGAAACCAAACCAGATGACGCAGGGAGGAAAGAATTTTCACTAAAGTATCCGAAAAAAAAGCAATCATGTAATGTTAGCCGATTGTTTACCCTCATTGGCAATATCCTTAATTTTCTTTAACTTTTTCTTAATCTTAGAGAATCATCTACCATCTTGGGCTACTTCACTACAGCTATCCTGGTTCTTGGTCATATCCCTATGCCAGCGGGGGAATTTTTGCTGGTTCCAATAGATAGAGGTTCTCATCTATTTAATGACAGAAATTTTTATAATCCTAGCCCAAAATTTTTGCTTCTCAATCCACTGCCATCTCAGTTCAAAACCATTGTTTCTTAAACCCAACCAACCGCTAAAATGCAGTACACTCCCCCGGTTTTGGTTGCCTCAATTACTCCCGGTGGGGAATAATAGGAGCGTCATCTGCGGAGGGATTACCCCGTGAAAACCCCAAATGTATCCAACCTATTCAGTGGTGTCATTCTCGCCCTGGTTTTGTTTCTGGGTCTGAGTGCCTATGTGATCATCAATCCAGGGGAAGCGGGGGTGCTGAGTATTCTTGGTAAATCCCAGGATGGGGTACTCCTGGAGGGGTTACACCTCAAGCCCCCTTTGATTTCCCAGGTGGATGTGTATGATGTCACGGTACAAAAATTTGAAGTACCGGCGCAAAGTGCCACCAAGGATTTGCAAGACTTGACGGGGCGGTTTGCCATCAACTTCCGACTCGACCCCATCCGGGTGGTGGAAATTCGCCGTAGCCAGGGTTCTCTGGCCAATATCGTGACCAAAATCATCGCCCCCCAAACCCAGGAATCCTTCAAGGTGGCCGCTGCTCGCCGTACTGCTGAAGAGTCCATCACCCAGCGGGAATTGCTCAAAAATGACTTTGACAGTGCCCTGCAAAGCCGTTTGGAAAAATACGGCATCATCGTCCTCGATACCAGCGTGGTGGATTTGAATTTCTCCACGGAATTTGCCCGGGCGGTGGAGGAAAAGCAAATCGCCGAACAGCAGGCGCAACGGGCGGTGTACGTGGCACAGGAGGCGGAACAGGAAGCCCAAGCGGAGATCAATCGCGCCAAGGGGAAAGCGGAATCCCAACGGTTGCTGGCGGAAACCCTGCGGGCGCAAGGGGGGGAATTGGTTTTGCAAAAAGAAGCCATCGAAGCCTGGAAATCCGGGGGTGCCCAGATGCCCCAGGTGCTGGTCATGGGCGGGGGCAGCACCACCGGGGTGCCGTTTTTGTTTAACCTCAAGGACTTGGCGGGTAAGGGCAATTCTTGAGCTTCTTGATCCGGTGAAACCCTTATGTTAGAATCAGACGCTTGTGGTTTCTTGATTAATTTCGACCTTGGCCAACGTTATTGTGATTGGTGCCCAGTGGGGCGATGAAGGGAAAGGGAAAATTACCGACCTGCTGAGTGCCTCGGCGGACGTGGTGGTGCGCTACCAGGGGGGCGTGAATGCGGGGCATACGGTGGTGGTGGCGGGGCGGACGTTCAAACTGCACCTGATTCCCTCCGGGATTCTCTACCCGGATACCCAGTGCATTATCGGCAGTGGCACGGTGATTGACCCGCAAATTCTGCTAGAAGAGATGGATCAACTGGAGCGACTGGGGGTTCCCACCACCCATCTCTGGATTTCCCAAACCGCCCATGTGACGATGCCCTACCATCGCTTGATTGACCAGGCGGAGGAGGAATACCGGGGTCGGCATCGCCTTGGCACCACCGGGCGGGGAATTGGCCCGACCTATGCGGATAAATCCGACCGCACCGGGATTCGGGTCCAGGATTTGCTCGACCCGCAGGGACTGCAAGAGCAACTCACCTGGACGATTGCCCAGAAAAATGCCGTGTTAGAAAAACTCTATAACCGCCCGCCCTTGGACGCTCAAGAAATTATTAGCCAATATCTGGAGTACGCCCAACGCTTAAAGCCCCATATCGTGGACAGTACACTGGTGCTGTGGGAAGCGGTACAAAAGCGGCGCAATATCCTGTTTGAGGGGGCGCAGGGGACGCTGTTGGATTTGGATCACGGCACCTATCCCTACGTCACCTCCTCCAACCCGGTGGCGGGGGGTGCCTGCGTGGGGGCGGGGATTGGGCCGACCATGATTGACCGGGTGATCGGGGTGGCCAAAGCTTATACCACCCGGGTGGGAGAGGGGCCTTTTCCCACGGAATTATCCGGCGCAGAGGGAGAACATCTCTGTGAACGGGGGGCGGAATTTGGCACGACCACCGGGCGCAAGCGGCGTTGTGGCTGGTTTGATGCGGTGATTGGTCGCTATGCGGTGCGGATCAACGGCATGGATTGTCTGGCGATTACCAAACTGGATGTGTTGGATGAGTTGCCGGAAATTAAAGTCTGTGTCGCCTATGAAATTGATGGTCAACGCACCCGCAATTTCCCCAACAGTGCCCGCCAGTTTGCCCGCTGTCAGCCCGTCTATGAAACCCTCCCCGGCTGGCAATCCCCCACCAGCCATTGCCGTTCCTTAGAAGAATTACCCCCGGCAGCCTTGGCTTATTTGCACTTTCTCGCCAGCATTATGGAAGTGCCGATTGCGATTATTTCCCTGGGGGCGGGACGGGAACAAACGATTATTGTGGAAGACCCGATCCATGGCCCCAAACGGGCGTTGTTACCCTTGACCTGAGCGACAGAAGGTGCCTTATGAGATGGGAAGAAAGTCTCGCTGTGGTGCTTGGGGGTGGATTAGCCGGGTTTGTGAACACATTGGCAAGTAGTGGGTCAGCGATCACCTTACCCTTACTGGTTTTTCTGGGTATTCCTCCCAGCGTGGCCAATGGCACCAACCGTTTGAGTGTTTTAGCTGGCTCTTTAACCAGTATGTTGACCTTTCACCGCTCGGGAACCATTCCCTGGTCCCATGCCCTGCGTATCGCTTTACCAACGACTATCGGTGCCGCTGTCGGTGCGGGTATTGCTTCCATTTTGAGTAGTAATCAGATTCATTTAGTGGTTATTTTTGCTGTGATTTTAGCTTTCATTTTGATATTAACTCGCTCAAAACAAATCCTGAGAAATCCAACAGGAACAATTCAACCCTTGAACAGCCGGCAAATTCTCGTTTTTTTTCTGATTGGAATCTGGACAGGCTTTATCGTCCTGGATTCCGCAACCTATATGCTTTTGGCTTTAGTCATGATGGTAGGCTACGATTTATTGGTTGCCAATGCCATTAAATCAGTCCTGCTTTTGATCACCTCGGTAACGGCCATTGGGATTTTTTGGTTCCAAGCCGAAATTGATTGGACAGCGGGGATGTTGCTCACCGTGGGTAGCCTATTCGGGGGGTGGCTGGGGGCAAAATTTGCCATGAAGCCTTGGGCAAAAATCTGGGTTTATCGCCTGTTGATTCTGCTGATTAGTTTAGAAATTATCCAGCTAATCTGGAAATACACCCAGGCTTGAAACTGGGCAGGATTCCTCACCGTCTGTGACATGAGGAATATCCAAATTCCTGTGACCGATGCCCCGCCTCCCAGGAATGAGAGTGGGTGATCAGGAGCTAAGGGATGACCCCGACCCGGACTTTGGATTCGCTCAACACCCGGGGCAAACGATGCTTAAACCCACACAAAATTTCCCAGGTGATGGTATCGAGGTCATGCGCCCAATCCTGCGCCGTGATGTGGTGGCCGCCTTCTTGACCGATGAGGGTCACCACCTGCCCCACCCGTACCTGGTCAACGCCCGTCATATCCAACATCAGTTGATCCATGGTGATCGTCCCCACCTGCGGCACCCGTTGTCCCGCCACCAGGGCGGTCATCCGGTTCGATAACCCCCGCGGCACCCCGTCGGCGTAGCCGATCCCCACCGTCGCCAACCGCATGGGTCGTTTGGCAACATAACGATGCCCGTAACTAACGCCTGTCCCCGGGGCGAGGTCTTTGATTTGGGTAATCCGGGCACGCACCTGGAGCACCGGTTGCAACGGTAAAATTCCCTCCAGGTGAACCGCCGGTGCATAACCATACAACGCTAAACCCACCCGCACCATGTCGTAATGCAGGTGTTTATCCAAAAGCATACCCGCAGAGTTGGCGAGATGAATCTTGGGGGCGGGAATGCCTAAATGTTGCAGTCCCTGTAGCACTTGGCGAAAGCGTTGTTGTTGGATATGTACGAATTGAGGGACGGGGTCATCGGCGGTGGCTAAATGGGAATAGATACTGGCTAAGCACAAGCCGGGGGAATTTTGGACTGCTTCGGCCAGCGGTATTGCCTCATCCCAAGGCACCCCCAACCGGGACATCCCCGTATCCACATCCAGATGGACGGGTAGGGATTGCGCCGCAGTTTGGGCTACCTGGGTAAATAGCCGCAGTTGTTCCCAGGTCGCCAGGGTCGGCTCTACCTGCCAATACAAGAGAGCCTGCACCTGCTCTGGCGTATCCACCCCCCCCAGCAATAAAATTGGTGCCCCAATCCCCGCCCGCCGCAGTTGGATCGCCTCTCCCAAGGTGGCTACCCCCAACCAAGTCGCCCCATGCGCCAAGACCACCTCTGCCACGGCCACCGCTCCATGACCGTAGGCATCAGCCTTGATCACCGCCAGCAACTCGGTTTGCTCCCCCAAATAATTGCGGATTGCCCGGGTATTGTGTGCTAAAGCTGCCGAACTTACCTCTACCCAAGCTCTGGAGTGCGGGTCAGGCAGATATTCTCCCGAAAACACCATCCGTTCATTCACTCACCCACTAGGCATACGCTACCAGTTCTGGAGCGTTCTGACAAGGCTGGTACAAGGTGGTGCGTTGCCAATGGGGACGACCAAGGGTACCAATGGCAGACTGAAGCTCCTGTACGGTTTTGGCCGTACCCCCTGTTGCTCCCGCCATTGTGGTAATATGCTCTTCCATCAATGTACCGCCAATGTCATCACAACCCCATTGCAAGGCTTGCAACGCTCCCGCCAGCCCCAATTTCACCCAACTGGGCTGGTGATGTTTGACCCAGCGCCCGAAAAATAAGCGTGCCACCGCCGTTAATTTCAACGTGGCCGCCAAATCCGGTTGCTCCCGCCCCACCCTGCGCCGGAGCCGCGCCGGAGCCTGCGCCCCCACGAACGGGAGCAGGATAAATTCGGTGAGGCCGCCGGTCTGTTTTTGCAATTCCCGCAGGTGGTGTAAATGCCGAATTTGCTGCGCCGGGGTTTCCACATGGCCGCAGAGCATGGTACTGGTGGTGGGAATTCCCATCTGGTGTGCCTGGGTGACAATCCCCAGCCAGGTGGCGGTAGCAATTTTCTCTGGGCAAATGACCCGGCGCACCCGGTCGTCCAGCACTTCGGCAGCCGTACCGGGCAGGGAGTCCACCCCCGTTGTTTGCAATTCTTTGAGTACATCAGCAATACTTATCCCATCCTGGCGGCTGATGAATTGGACTTCCTGGGGGGAAAAAGCGTGTAGATGGATGGCGGGTGCGGTGGCCTTGATCGTGTTGACCAGATGCAAATAATAATTTAAGGTACGGCCTTGGCGTTGGGCTTCGGGATGCAAGCCCCCTTGTAGGCAAATTTCGGTGGCACCCCGATGCGTAGCGTCCTGAACCTTCGCCACCACCTGCTCACCGGTTAACCAATAGCTCTCCGGTTGCTGGGCATCCCGCCGAAAGGCACAAAACCCGCAATGCTGTTCACAGATATTGGTGAAATTGATATTCCGGTTGACCACATAGCTCACCGGTTCCCCCACCAGCGTCCGGCGTAGGTCATCGGCGGCTGCTTGCAACCACGCCTGCGGATAGGGTTCTGTTAGTAATAAGTAAGCGTCATCCGGGGTGATTTCCACTCCTTGGCTCGCCCGCTCTAAAATTTTGGGGATCATGGTTGCCGCCAAATCCGCACCGAATTGTCTCGGCTACCGGAGAGGAGGAATTGCCCATCGGGAGTGAAGGTCAAACCAGTCACCTGTTTGTTGTGACCCTTGAGCGTATCCCGTTGCTGGCGGAGTACCATATCCCAGGTCTGGATCAAACCATCCTGGCCGCCGCTGACCAAAATGTTGCCCCGGGGGGAAAAGGCGAGCGTCGTGACGGCGGTTTTTTGTTCCGGGAAGGAATGCATCCGCTCGCCCTTGTTGAAATCCCACAGGTGAATCAGCCGGTTTTCATTGCCGCTGGCGATCCATTGGCTATCGGGGCTGACCACCACCGCATTGAAGCCATTGTCGCCGAAGCGAAAAGGCTCGGCAATGGTACGCAGGGAACGGCCATTACCCGCTTCCCAAATCACCAGGGTATTGTCCCAGCCGCCACTGACCAGGAGAAATCCATCCGGGGTAAAACTCAACGCCCGCACATGACTGCTGTGGCCGGTGAGGGTACAGAGACATTTACCGCTGGCCAGTTCCCAAATGCGGATGGTTTTGTCTTCGCTACCGCTGGCCACCAAGCGACCATTGGGGCTGACGGCCAGGACACAAATGGGGCTACTGTGTTTGGCAAACATCCCCCCCAAGGTCTGGGTGATTTTCCCTTTGCTCACATCCCACAGACGCACGGTGCGGTCTTCACACCCGCCGACAATGTACTGACTATCGGGAGTGAATTGCAAGGCCATGATCGGTGCCGTGTAGGTATGGGACCAGAGGGTCGTCACGGTCAAATGCTCCTGACCACTCAACTGCCACAGGCGCAAAATCCCATCCTTGCCAGCGGCGGCAATCACCGTCCCTACCCCCACCCCTGCCACGCTGGCGACCGCCGTCACCCAGTTGCTGTAGGGACCCAGGGTACACACGCACTCCCAGGTCGGAGCCGCTACTTGGCTTTTGCTGGTACTGCCCCCGGAGCGTTGCGGGAAATTTAAGACCAATTTGGGGGCTTGGGTTGGCTGCGGACGGTTGCCCGCCGGGGTGCCCAAGCGACTGCCCGGTTGAAGTGCTTCCAAATCCTGGCGCACCTCCGCCGCCGACTGGTAACGTTTCCGGGTCGCCCGCTCCAACAGCCGTTGCAAAATCTGCGCCAACCCCTCGCTCACCGGTTGCGCCACGTAGTCTTGCCACACCCAGCCATCCTGGGACATATCGTAGAGTTCCAAGGGCGGGCGACCGGTCATCAGATGCACACAGGTTACCCCCAAACTGTACAAGTCACTGACAAATTCCGCCTTACCCACCATCTGCTCCGGGGCGGTAAACCCCGCACTGCTGATAATGGTACGCAGATTGGACATGGAGGTACTGGGGGCAAACTTGGCCGCTCCAAAGTCCACCAGGTACAGCTTGCCATTGACCGCACTGCGGATCAGGTTTTCCGGCTTCACATCCCGATGAATGACTTTGTGATGATGCACAAACTCCAACACGGGCACCAAATCCTTAAGCAATTTGAGGGCTTTGGCTTCCTCAAACGCCCCCTGGAGTTGCAGTTCCCGGGCGAGATTATTCCCCTCAATGTATTCCTGGATAATGTACTGACGGCGTTCCTGCTCAAAATAGGCATAAAGTTTGGGAATTTGCTCATGGTGCCCCAGTTCATCCAGCCGCACCGCCTCCCGCTGGAACAACTCCGAAGCCTTGGCGTAGGACTGGGCATCCATTTCCATAGGCAAAAATTGCTTGACCACACATTTGGGTTTGGAGGGCTTGTCCTCATCTACCGCCAAAAATGTGCGCCCAAATCCCCCTTGCCCCAAGGGACGGAGGGGGCGGTAGCGATTTTGTAATACGATATGGCTACCACAGGCTTGACAAATCAAAGCCTCAGGGGCATTTTGCCCAGGCCGGGGGCAGTCGGGATTGAGGCAGTAGCTCATAGGTGCGGGTCAAGCGGGGGATACTTTACCTTATCTTAACCAAGGATACGGCTCGATTTGGGGGGATAGGAAGTCTGGGGATACCTTATTTTACGCTATACTCAACGGGATTCCCTTCGTCTGCGTGGATGAACTGCCGTGACCAGTGGTGCAACGACAACACCCCAATTTAATTTTGACCGCCGGTTATGGCGACGGTTTATCAAAATTGCCCAACCCTATTTTTATCCCCAGGAAAATCGCTTGAATTTCTGGGTTTTTGCGGCTCTGATTGTGGTGTTATTGGTTGCGGTCGTGTGTCTGGCTTTTTTTGTCGTGGTGGGGGGAACCTTACTCGGTGAAGCCTTGGCTCCCAAATTTGTTAATCAGTATGCGGGCGGGTTGGTCAAACAAGTGAGGGGATTGGTGGCTTCACCGGCGGTATTTTGGGCGGTGGGCGGGTTAATTTTTAGCAGCCTATGTTTTGGTTTAACGCGTCGGGCAGTTGCGCCCCGCTGGAAACAATGGAGTTTGTTGGGCTTACTCTTATTTCTTTCCTTTGCGGTGAATGGAGCCAACGTTTCCCTGAGTTATATCTTTCGATTTATTGATACGGCCTTGGGAGAAAAAGACCAATCAACCTTCTGGCTCAACCTCACCCTATACGGGGGGTTAATTATCACCGCCATTCCCATCCTGGTCGGCTACCGCTTTACTCGCTTAAAACTCGGTTTGTATTGGCGCAAATGGTTGACTCAGAATTTTTTGAGTGATTATTTCGGCAACCGGTCTTATTATGAACTTGACTCCAATTCCTCCCACACGGAAATTGATAATCCCGACCAACGGATTACGGAGGATATTCGTTCCTTTACTTCCGTAACTTTATCATTTTTGTTAGACGTTTTGGATACGGTATTGACTTTAATTTCCTTTACAGCCATCCTTTATACCATCTCCAAACCCCTCACCTATGGTCTGTTGGTTTACGCCACCTTAGGTACGGTGATTGCCGTATTGGCAGGCCGCCGCTTGATCAAAATTAACTACGATCAGTTACGTTTAGAAGCGGACTTTCGCTATGGTCTTGTCCATGTGCGAGACAATGCGGAATCCATTGCCTTTTATCGGGGCGAAAATCAAGAATTACGGCAGGTTGGTCGCCGTTTCGGCCAAGTTATCGGCAACTTTAATCTACTGATTATTTGGCAGGCTTTGATTGATCTATTTCAGTACGGTTATAACTACTTCACCCGGGTGGTTCCCTACCTGATTGTCGCCCCCCTTTACTTTTCGGGACAAACGGATTTGGGAACGATCACGCAAGCCTATGTGGCATTTAGTCAAGTATTGGGGGCGTTGTCTTTGGTGACCAATCAGATTCAACAGATTTCCAGTTTTGCCGCCGGGGTGAACCGTTTGGGTGCCTTTGAGGAGGTATTATCCCGGCCGGGTGTATCCGCAACCCACCCAGACCAGCAAATTCAAATCCAATCAGCCCAGCAGTTGAGCATCCAAAAAATGACCTTATTCACCCCCAATTCCGAGCAGGAACTGGTGCGGGATTTAACACTGAATTTATCCCCGGATGAGCGATTGTTAATCGTTGGTGCGAGTGGGGCAGGAAAAAGTTCGATTCTGCGGGCAGTGGCGGGGCTGTGGACGAATGGTGGTGGCATTATTGTTCGTCCTGAGATTAGTGAAATGCTGTTTTTGCCCCAGCGTCCCTATATGTTACTAGGCACCTTGCGGGAGCAATTGCTTTATCCCAAAAACGATGCCAGTATCACCGATGACCAACTACATCAGGTGTTGGAGCGGGTGAATTTACCCTACCTGACTGACCGGTTTAATTGGGATGAAATTCTGGATTGGTCAATGGTTTTGTCCCTGGGGGAACAGCAACGTTTGGCCTTTGCCCGGGTCTTTTTGTCCCAGCCTCGCTATGCCATTTTGGATGAGGCGACCAGTGCTTTGGATGTGACCAACGAACGGCATCTTTATCAGCAGTTGCAAAGTACCCAGGTGGTGTATTTGAGCGTGGGGCACCGCCCGACTTTGGTGGATTATCATCAGAAGGTTTTGGAACTCACAGGGGGGGGCGGTTGGCAGGTTTTGACCATTGAGGAGTATCGCTCGAAATTGACGCAGATGGTGGGGTGATGATGTTCATTTTCAAACATTAAAAAAATTCTTTGAATGGAGGTTTTTTATTAAATGATATAATTATTTTTAGTAGTGATTACACTTAATCATTTGATACTGCTTATGGATGTGATTCCTGCGATTGATTTGTTAGATGGACACTGCGTCCGCCTCGTCCAAGGGGATTATGCCCGGTCGGAAATTTTCAGTGACGACCCGGTGCAGATGGCCTGCGCCTGGGTCAATCACGGGGCGACCCGTTTGCATATTGTGGATTTGGACGGTGCCAAGACCGGTGTACCCCAGCACCTGGAGATTATCCGCCAAATGGTGCAAGATTTGGGCATTCCGGTACAGGTGGGGGGCGGGATTCGCCAGCCGGAAACGATTGCGGCGCTGGTACAACTGGGGGTAGACCGGGTGATCGTGGGGACGGTGGCGGTGAAACAGCCAGATTTACTGCGCCAATGGTGTGACCAATTCCCCGGCCAAATCTGGGTGAGCGTGGATGCCCGGGCGGGGCAGGTGGCGGTGGCGGGTTGGCAGGAAACTACCGGGATTCCCGTGGGTGACCTGGTGCAGAATTGGGTGCGTTGGGGGGTGGCGGGGTTGATTTACACGGATATTGAGCGGGATGGCACCCTCACTGGGCCGGACATGGCGGGTCTGCGGGACTTATTGAGCCAAGTGCCCGTACCGGTGGTGGCTTCCGGGGGGGTGGGTTCCATGACGGATTTGTTGACGCTACTGGCGTTGGAACCCCTGGGCTTGACGGGGGTGATCGTGGGCAAAGCCCTGTACACGGGGGATATTGACCTGAGACACGCCCTGCAAGCGGTCGGGGCGGGGCGGTGGCAGGATGTGCCCCCGGACGATGGCACCATTTACGCTTGAAGGGAGCTTGACATGGGAACCGCTTTGCTCCAGCAACTACTCAACCGGGAAGCCCTGACCCCCGCTCAGTCGGAACAGTTAATGCAGGCGTGGTTAGGGGAGGAACTGCCCCCGGCGTTGGCGGGCGGCATTTTGGTGGCTCTACAAGCCAAAGGGGTGACGGCGGCGGAATTGGCGGCGATGGCGCAGGTGGTGCAATCCCAGGCGGTTTTACCCGATATGCAGGATTTGCCCCCCTGTTTGGATACCTGTGGCACCGGCGGGGATGGGGCGGGGACATTTAATATCTCTACGGCGGTAGCCTTCGTGGCGGCGGCGGCGGGGGTAGCGGTCGCCAAACACGGCAATCGCTCCGCTTCAAGTCGGGTGGGTTCGGCGGATGTGTTAGAAGCCTTAGGATTGCGCTTGCAGACTGGGGTGGAGCAGGCGGTGGCGGCGCTGAAGGAAGTGGGCATTACCTTTCTGTTTGCCCCAGGCTGGCACCCGGCGATGAAGGCGGTCGTACCCCTGCGTCAAACCTTGAAAATTCGCACCGTGTTTAACCTGATTGGGCCGCTGGTTAACCCCTTCCAACCCCGGTATCAAGTCTTGGGCGTGTATCAGCCGGAATTAGTCCCGGTTATGGCGGTAGCGTTGCAAAGTTTGGGGAGACAACGGGCGATTGTCCTGCATGGCCGGGAGGGATTGGACGAGGCAGGCTTGGGGGGGCAAACCGATTGTGTTCACATCAAGTTGGGCGAATCACCCATGGCCATCACCCTCAACCCTGCGGATTGGGGGTTGACCCCTGCGCCTTTAACCGCTTTGGCCGGGGGGGATGTGGCGGCCAATGCCCTGATTTTACAAAATGTCCTCCAGGGGCGGGGCACTCCGGCGCAACGGGATGTGGTCGCCCTCAATGGTGCTTTGGCGCTGTGGATCGCCGAGCGGGTAGAACACATCGGGGCGGGAATAACCTTAGCCCAGGACATTCTCGCCAGTGGCATCGCCTGGGATAAATTCCAGACCCTGGCACGCTTGAGCCACGGGTGAGGGAGTAAATTAACAAAACTTTATTATGCTTCTCATTCTGTCGTATAGTGAACAATAGGGTTGTGGTTGCCCCGTTGTATTGGAGGAGTTGACATTGATGGTTGCGACCCCGACGTTGCGCCTACCGCCCAAGGAATTTTTGATTGCACCCCCAACCCTGGTCAATCCGACGGTCGGGATATTTGCCTTATCCCTGGGGTTATTGGTGACTTCCACCCTGGGGTATTGGTGCTGGGGTTGGTGGAACCCGGTTTGCTTCGGATTTAATGTGCTGGCTTTGCATCTGGCGGGGACGGTCATCCACGATGCGTCCCACCAAGCTGCCCACCGCAATCGCTGGTTCAATGCGGCTCTGGGGCATATCAGTGCCCTCATGTTGGGGTTTACCTTCCCGGTGTTTACCCGGGTGCATATTCAGCATCACGCCCATGTGAATGACCCGGCCAATGACCCGGATCATTTCGTTTCTACGGGGGGACCCTTATGGTTGATTGCCGCTCGGTTTTTCTACCATGAAATTTACTTTTTCCAGCGTCGGTTGTGGCAAAAATACGAGTTGTGGGAGTGGGCGATCAGTCGTTTGATGGTGGCGGGAATTATTTGGTCGGCCTGTCACTTTGGATTCCTGGGTTATCTGATGAATTTTTGGTTTTCCCCGGCGTTGGTGGTGGGTTTGGCATTGGGTTTATTTTTTGATTATTTACCCCATCGCCCGTTCCGGGAACAGGGTCGCTGGACGAACGCCCGGGTCTATCCCAGCCCCATTTTGAATGGGTTAATTCTCGGCCAAAACTATCACCTCATCCATCATCTGTGGCCTTCGATTCCCTGGTACCATTACCAACGGGTTTACCACCTAATGCAACCGACATTAACAGCCCACGGTTCGCCCCAAACCCTGGGTTTATTTGAACCAAAAAGCTTCTTAGGATTTATTTATGACCTATTCATCGGCATTCGCTGGCATGGGTCAAATGAGTCGCAATCACCCCACAAATCTGGGTAAAGACCTGCTCCGGGGGCAATTCCCCATCAATGCGGACGAGCCGTTCGGGATATTGCCTTGCCAAATCCTCATACCCCTGGCGTACTTGCTGATGGAAAGTGAGGGATTGCCGCTCCATCTGGTCAAGGATTCCCCGCCCTTGGGCACGGGCTAACCCCACGGCGACCGGCACATCCAGCCACAGGGTCACATCCGGGGTTAATCCCTCGGTGGCAATGGCGTTGATTTGCTGAATCAGAGTTAAATCCAACCCCCGCCCGTAGCCCTGGTAGGCCACCGTGGAATCCGTGTAGCGGTCGCAGAGAATAATTTGCTGATTTTGTAATGCGGGTTTGAGAACCTCCTGCACATGGGTAGCCCGATCCGCCGCATAGAGCAGGAGTTCCGTGCGTTGGGGCAGGGTATGCTGGAGGAGTAAGGTTCGCAGGGATTGTCCTAACGCTGTACCGCCCGGTTCGTGGGTGATCAAAACCGCATGACCCTGTTGACTCAACCAAGCTGCCAGTAACTGGGTCTGGGTCGTTTTGCCCGCACCTTCAATGCCTTCTAGCGAGATAAACAAACCAGTCATGGGCGCAATCGGGAGCAAAGGCCATCATGCTAATATATCCGAATGGGTGGCGGCATAGCCAAGTGGTAAGGCAGAGGTCTGCAAAACCTTTATCCCCCAGTTCGAATCTGGGTGCCGCCTTGACTTTCACAATTCATAGGGTTTCATAAAGTCCCATTAACCCCGTCATAGCCAGACTTTAGCCCTGCTACTCGCCCCATAAGGATTCACAAAAACCCAAGCAATCCCATAGAATTAGGGATAACTTTAGGGAAAATCCATTAGTAGGCTACGCCGAGCAAGCTAACAAGAATAGCGATAGTGACAATGCCGTTTACGCCAACCGTGCCAGCACCACCGCTGGCAACAACAGCGCTAAGGCTTCCCCCTGACGATAGACCAACCCCTGAAATAATTCCCGATACCGGAGTTGCAACTGCTGGGGCAGGGGGGTAACCCGGGGGTGATCCGCCGTAAACATCCCTTCCAAGGCCGTCACCACCAAAGCCAACCGGCGGTTGCCAATCGTGACCACCACCGTCGTCAGGGGCAGGTGTTCGCCTAGGGTTGCCCCAGGGAGGCCGAGAAACGCCCCCAAGTCCAGCACCCAGCACAATTGGCCGGTGCGGTTGACTACCCCCAACAGGGCGGCGGGCACCCCCGGTAGGGGACACACATCTCCCAGGGAAATTTGTGCCACCTCCTGCACCAAACCCGCTGGCAGTGCCAAACGCACCTTGTCCCCCAAGCGGACGGCAAAACATTCTTGAAGACTCGGAGCCAAAGGGGTTATCGCCATGATGCCTGCGCCAACTCTTCCCGCAAAACCTGCCGATAAATCCAAGGTAACAGGGGTGTCAACCGATTCGACTCGACCCCATAACCCAAACTCGTCCAGGTGGGGGATAATTCCCGCAAAACCAACGCCACTTCCCCCCGGCGCAGGGTGGCCGCCACATCCATATTCCAGGCGGTGGGGTCGCTCAGCCAGTGGTAAACCACCTGGTCTTGAAATTCCGGCGCAAAATTAAACCCCTGCCCCTGGGGATGGTAGCGTTGGGCTTTCTCGTACCAGGTGGTGGAAAGCAGTTGGTACCGTCCCGCCGCCGTCGAACACCAACCGGGACGAATCCGCACACACTGGTCAGGATGCCGGGTCAAATTGTGGATATGCCCACCTCCGTAAATGCGGCTGTAGGCACCGGCACCATGGGCTTCACTGACCGCAATTGTCCGCATCAACGCCCGCACGTAGGGGTCACCACCCCGCATCACCAGGGGCGGGGAGAGCCAGCGGGTGAGGAACTGGAGTTGCAATAACGGCCAACAGCCAATGCCCACGCCCAGCACCAATGCTGCCCAAAACGAGCGCAACCCTGGTTTGGTTACCAGCCGTTTTTTCCCCATCACACCCTGGTCACTTTGCTTTACATCAACCGTACAAGTACTGTAACCGGCTGACCCCCCACCCGACAAGACCCCTAGGACATAGCCTGGATCACGTAGTCAAAGTAATCGCTGGCCGCATCCGCATCCGCCACATCCAACAAGGCCAAGGAAGCGGTTTTCAGACAGCGAATGGCATCCGCCATGCCCACCACCGGCACCCCCAGGGAGTTGTACATTTCCCGCACCCCCACCAGGCCAATGCTCTCAATGGGGTCTTTATCCCCGGCCACGACTCCGTAGGAGATCAACCGCAAATACCAGCCATAATCCCGCAGACACAAGGCTCGTTGCCGCTGGCCGTAGGCATTGCCGCCGGGGAGAATGTAGTCCGGGTGCAACTGCCAGAGTTGTTGTACCGCCTTGTTAATAATCTTTTTCTCGTTCTCTGCCAGGGTGCTGGCGATGCGAATCCGTTGTTCACCGGTAGCCAGAAAATCCCGAATGGACTGCAATTCCCCGCTGGTGGGGTAACGCAATTCCTCGTCCGCCTGCAAAATTACCTGTGCGACTAAAGCCATATGCCAAAACCTCGTTAGTACAGCCAAACAAACCCACCTGTTCCACTTTAGGAATTAATCGTCCCCACCGGCAAGGGGTCAGGGAATGGTGGAACCAGGAGCGGGGGCAGGGCTGATTTGGGGAGCGGGTTTTTCGGGGTTTTCCTTGATCACATACACCGACTGCACCTGCTTTTGGGGGACAGGCAGGGCTTCGATTTTGCCCGTATCAATCGTGTAAACCACCACATCCGCCCGTAGGGTATTGTTTTCCTGCTGGACAAAAACATTCCCCCGCAGGGTGATGATGCGACGGCGAGTATCGTATTCCGCCAGTTCTGCCACCGCATCCACTTGGCGGCTGGGATAGACCATGCGGACATTGCCCCGGGCGATAAAAATCCCGGAGCGGGCGTTGCCCTCCTGGGTATCCGAGGTGATGGTCAAGGGGCCACCCCGGTTGGGGGGCGGGCTGGGTTGGGCAAACAGGGGCATCATCGCCGCCGCCATCAGGCTAAGACTCCCCAACGCCCCAATCGCAAATCCTTTCATAATGGTTACTGCAACACTACTGCTTATCATAAATGACGACTTCCCCCTTGGGTCAGTGCCTGTTCATCGGTGCCAGTGATACGGATGCGGGCAAAACCGTGGTCACGGCGGCTCTGACCTTCGTGTTGGGCAACGTGGGGGTGATGAAATTGGTGCAGGCGGGGGCGGGTGACCGGGAGTATTACCAACGGGTGCTGCCCCTAACCCAAACCCCTACGGAACTAAATCCTTTGTATTTTGCGGCTCCCCTCGCTCCCCCCCTGGCCGCCGAGCGGGAGGGACGGTCGGTTGACCTGGCCGTGGCGTGGCAAAATTTAACCCAACTGCGGCAACGGTTTCCCCTGGTATTGATTGAGGGGGCGGGGGGGCTGGGTTCGCCGGTGACCTGGGAGTGGACAGGGGCGGATGTGTGTGCCCAGTGGCGGTTACCCACCATTGTGGTGATCCCCGTGCGCTTGGGGGCGATTGGGCAGGCGGTGGCACAGGTGGCACTTGCCCGCCAGGTGGGGGTGCCGCTGCGGGGGTTGGTGTTGAATGAACGGCAACCCCTCACCCCGGAGCAACGGCAGGATTGGGCACCGGTAGGACTGATCCAACGTTTGACCGGGGTACCCGTTTTGGCGCAATTTCCCTACCTGGCAGATACCACCGACCCGGCGTGTCTGAAACGGGCGGCTTTAGCGGCGGCTATGGAGCGGTGCTGGTCGGGTTGAATTTCTCTAGCTATTTTTGGGAAAAAGGGGTGTCAGGGTTACCGCCCCGCAAATAATGTGGTTAAATCGGAAGTGAATGCCAAACCGTAGGGCGTTATGACCAGGAAAGTTTTGGTAATTGATGACAGCCGGGTAATTCGGATGCGGGTCAAGGATATGATGCCCCAGGAAGGGTTGGAACTGCTGGAAGCCCGGGATGGGGTGGAGGGAAGCAAGATGATCCGGCAACATCAGCCCAATTTAATTTTGTTGGATTTTATCCTCCCCAAAAAAGGGGGGTGGGACATTTTTCAAGAGATTCAGCAAGATGCCCACCTACACACCATCGCCCTGGTGATGATGTCCGGGCGGAAAGAGGAAGTGGTGGAAAAAATCCCCGAACCCTTTGATTATTTTGCCTTTGTTTCTAAACCCTTTGAAAAAGCCGAATTATTTGAAGCCATCCGTCTGGCGACCCGTTTTGCCGGTGAACGGCTTAAACGCCAACAGGTTGCCCCCGTCCCTACCCCGGTGAGTGCGGATGTGGAGGCACGGGTACAGGCATTGGAAGCTCAAGTTGCCCAACTGAAAGGCGAATTGCAGTCCCTGCGTATCTGGATACAAGAACGGCTGGGGGAGTAACTCCCCCGTTTATCCCCCAAACACAGCGGGAAAGGTAAGTTTTAACGCCGCCGTAAGCAACAAATTCGCCAGAGCGACCGGCAACAAAAACTTCCAGCCCAAGTCCAGTAACTGGTCAATCCGCACCCGGGGCACCGTCCAGCGCAACAAAATCGCTAAAAACAGCATGAAATAGGCTTTGAGCAAGGTCATGGTAATCCCCAACATCCCGGCAATCACCTGCACCAGGGGGTTATCCAGACTCAAATTCAGCCAACCCGCCAGGGCATCCACCGACACCGGCGATTCCCAACCGCCCAGGTACAGCACCGCCACCAACAGGCAGGACAAGACCAAATTTAGGTAGGAACCGGCGTAAAACAGCATGAAATTCACCGCCGTATATTCGGTCTGATAACCGGCCACCAACTCTTCCTCCGCCTCCGGTAGGTCAAAAGGCAACCGCTCGCATTCCGCCAAGGCCGCAATCCAAAAAATCAAAAAACCCACCGGTTGCCGCCACACATTCCAGCCCAGAATCCCATAGCCCGTCTGCTGATCCACAATGTCAATCGTGCTGAGGCTATTCGACATCATCGCCACCGCCAGCACCGCCAAGGCCAAGGGGACCTCGTAGCTGATAGACTGCGCCGCCGCCCGCAACCCGCCCAGCAGGGAATACTTATTGTTAGAACCGTAGCCCGCCATCAGCAAACCAATCGGCGCAATGCTCGAAATCGCAATCCACAGGAAAATCCCCACCCCCAAATCGGTAATGACAATGTTGTGACCAAAAGGCACAATAATGTAGGCCAGCAACACCGCCATCACCACCACCACAGGCCCCAGGGAGAATAACCACCCATCCGCTTTCGCAGGGCGCACGTTTTCTTTAACCAACAATTTCAGCACATCCGCAATCGGGATGAGCATCCCCAACGGCCCAGCGTATTCCGGTCCAATCCGTTGCTGTACCGCCGCCGACACCTTGCGTTCTAGCCAAGTGGCCACCAACGCCCAGAGCGTCGCAAAGGTCAGCACCGACACCATCGGCAACGGCAACCACAGGGCATGGGCGACCCCCGGCGTGACCCCCACCCCTTCGAGCACCTGTACAAACGACTGCTGCAAATCAATTCCCGTTTCCATTAGCGATCCACCTCACCCATGATCACGTCAATACTGCCCAAAATCGCCATAATATCCGCCACCTTCATCCCCCGCACCAACTGGGGCAACACCTGCAAATTGATAAACCCGGGGGGACGGATTTTCCACCGCCAAGGGAACACGCTATCATCCCCCAGGATATACACGCCCAGTTCCCCCTTGGGAGCCTCTACCCGCACGTAATGTTCCCCCTTGGGAATTTTGAACGTGGGCGAGGATTTCTTACTAATAAATTGATAATCAAACCCACCCCACTCCGATTTGGGGCCACTGCTAATCCGCTTGGCTTCTAGGTTTTCGTAGGAGCCACCCGGCAACCCCTGCAAGGCTTGCTGGATAATTTTGGTGGACTCGCGCATCTCACCCAGGCGCACCACATAACGGGCGAAACAATCCCCGTCCGTTGCCCACTGCACTTCCCAGTCAAAATCGTCGTAACACTCGTAATGATCCACCCTCCGCAAATCCCATTTCACCCCGGAAGCCCGCAACATCGGCCCCGACATCCCCCAATTGATGGCATCTTCGCGGGATAACGTCCCCACCCCCTGCACCCGGCGGCGGAAAATGGGATTATCCGTAATCAACCGCTCATACTCATCCACCTTGGGCAGGAAATAATTGCAAAAATCCTCGCATTTATCCACCCAACCGTAGGGCAGGTCGGCGGCCACCCCCCCCACCCGGAAATAGTTGTGCATCATCCGCATCCCGGTGGCGGCCTCAAATAGGTCATAGACCATTTCCCGCTCCCGGAAGATGTAGAAGAACGGGGTTTGTGCCCCCACATCCGCCAAAAACGGCCCCAACCACAGCAAATGAGAAGCAATCCGGCTCAATTCCAGCATGATCACCCGGATGTAGCTCGCCCGTTTGGGCACGGGCACATCCGCCAATTTTTCCGGGGCATTCACCGTGATCGCTTCGGTGAACATGGTCGCCAAGTAGTCCCACCGGGTCACATAGGGGAGGTACTGCACCACCGTCCGATTTTCGGCAATTTTTTCCATGGAACGGTGCAGGTAACCCAAAACTGGCTCGCAGTCAATCACATTTTCCCCATCCAAGGTGACCATCAGGCGCAAAACCCCGTGCATGGAAGGGTGATGAGGCCCGAAATTAATCACCATCGGGTCGGTGCGGGTTTCGATCATCGTCATGGGCTTAACCTCAAGGGGGCAAGGGCTACCACCCCTCAGTATAAACGTCCCTCGGGAAATTTCCCACCGCTGCCCAGAGAATTGCCTGGGGATAGAGCCGGTGTTCCTGCACCTGAATCCGGGCGTGGAGCGTCGCCACCGTATCCTCAGGTAATACCGGCACGGCGGCCTGGGCAATAATCGGGCCACGATCCACCGCCAATACCACCCGATGCACCGTACAGCCGGTAATTTTTACCCCCGCCTGTAATGCCTGCTCCACCGCCTTAATCCCCGGAAATGCTGGCAGTAAGCTGGGATGGATGTTCAACACCCGGGTGCCAAAGGGTTGGAGTAACACCTCAGTCGCCTGCCGCATCCAGCCCGCCATAATCAACCACTCGGCTCCCCATTGGTTGAAGGTCATAACAATATCATTATCAAATGCTTCTCGGCTGGGGTAATGGCGATGGTTGATCAAGACACTGGGCACCCCCGCATCGTTGGCCCGTTGTTGTACTCCCGCCCCCGGATTGTTATAGACTACACCGGTGATGGTGGCCGGTAATTTTTGGGCAGTAATCGCCTGGACAACTGCTGTAAAGTTGCTGCCATTGCCTGAGGCTAAAATGCCCAACCGCAGGGGTTCTCCCCGGTAGTCCGGCCAATGCTCTGGTACGATTAAGGCTTCCACCTACCAGGCTCCCAACCAGTCCGCCAACAACAAGCCCAGAACCGTGCCAATGAGGATGGGCAGGGTGTTCCAAAGCCGGGTAGGAATCCGCTCAGGCCAGGAGGGAGGACTGGGGGTGGGGGCTACGGGCGGTTCCGGCGGGGTGGGCTTAGCCCAGCGGGTTGGACGGTTTTCAAAGTTGGCAATCCCCGTTCGGACAAACGTCTGCGCTTCCCGTACCGCTTCCCAAGACCGTTGACGACTCACGGCCAGCCGTGCCAATCGGTGGTTCACATCCTCGTAGTTCGCCATAGGCCCGGGGTTGCTCAGGTTATGCTAAATTTTGGATACACCCTAATCTCTCATTTTACGCAAATTGACCACCAAGGATAAAGAACTTTTGGGGATGAACCAGATTTTTTAGGAAGGCATAACCAATGAGTGTTTCCGTCGCATCCTTACTCAATTCAGATATTAATAAACCCGCTCGTTATCTGGGGCAAGAACTGGGCGCAATCCACAAACCCTGGGGGGCGGCGCAGGTGCGTTGGGTGTTGAGTTACCCCGAATTGTACGAGGTGGGAGCATCGAATTTAGGGCATATTATTCTCTATAACATTATTAACGCTCAACCGGGTCAACTCTGTGACCGAGCCTATTTACCGGCACCGGATTTGGCCGCCAAACTGAGAACGACCCAGACCCCCTTATTTGCGGTAGAGTCCCGCCGAAGTTTGCCGGAATTTGACCTCATTGGCTTGAGTTTAAGCTATGAACTGGGTGCCACCAATATCCTGGAAATGCTGGATTTAGCGGGGATACCGTTGACAGCGAAGGAACGGCAACCCGGGCATTACCCGCTCATTTTTGCCGGGGGGCCAACGGCCACGGGCAATCCCGAACCCTATGCGGAATTTTTTGATTTTTTTGCCCTGGGGGATGGGGAAGAATTACTACCAGAAATAGGTTTGATTGTTCAAGAGGGTAAAATGGCGGGTTTATCCCGCACGGAATTATTACTTGATCTAGCGCAAATTCCCGGGGTTTATGTACCAGAATTTTATGCTCCGCAACCCGATGGTGGAGTCATACCTGTGCGAAGTGATGTCCCCCCCCAAATCCTACGACGGGTGGCTACCCCCATCCCCGCCTACGGAATTGGATTAGTTCCCTATGTGGAAACCGTCCATGACCGATTAACTGTAGAAATTCGTAGGGGATGCACCCGGGGGTGTCGTTTTTGTCAGCCGGGAATGCTGACCCGCCCCGCCCGGGATGTGGCTCCCGAAACGGTGATGCAAACCCTAGAACAGGGGATGCGAGCGACGGGATTTAATGAATTTTCCTTGCTTTCGTTAAGCTGTTCAGACTATTTAGCTCTACCGGCGGTGGGATTAGAAATTAAGCAAAAATTGCACGACCAACCGGTAAGTTTATCCCTGCCCAGTCAACGGGTGGATCGCTTTGATGAACATATTGCCGAAATCATTGGCGGTACCCGCAAAGGGGGGTTAACGTTTGCGCCGGAAGCGGGCACCCAACGCCTCCGGGATATTATCAACAAGGGATTAACCAATGAGGAATTATTACGGGGGGTAAAAACCGCTTGGGAGCAGGGCTGGGATCGGGTGAAATTGTATTTTATGATCGGCTTACCTGGGGAAACCGATGTGGATGTGGTAGGTATTGCCGAAACGCTCAAATGGTTGCAGCGGGAATGTCGAGGAGCTGGTCGGAAAACCCTCGGTTTTAATGTCACGATTTCTAATTTCACGCCTAAGCCTCATACGCCGTTTCAATGGCATTCTGTGGCGACATCTGAATTTGTCCATAAACAGGAATTGCTGAAACAAGAGTTTAAGTTTATTCGTAACTTAAAAGCCAATTTTACCGATGTGCGTATTTCAGCGATGGAGGATTTTTTGGGACGGGGGGATCGCTCCTTAGGAAATGTTATTCGGCGGGCTTGGGAATTGGGGGCAGGGATGGATGCCTGGTGGGAATCCTTGGAGCGGGCTTATGCGGCGTGGTCGCAGGCAATTCACGAATCGGATTTGACGTGGAAATATCGCACGATTGAACAGGGGCAAAGGTTTGAATGGGTAAATCGGGAGCATTTACTCAACCAAAACTTACCTTGGGATCACATGGATACGGGGATTGACAAACAATGGTTGGTGGATGATTTAGAGCGGGCATTAGTAGCGGCAACGGTACCGGATTGCTCCTTTGATGGATGCTCTCATTGTGGGGTGTGTGGGGTTGATTTGGGGCATAATATCGTGGTACCACCTCCCCCATTACCGAGCCAGAAAATTACGGCCAAAATTCCTACCCAGCGGGTGCAAAGGTTGCGGGTAAAATTTGGCAAACAAGGGGATATGGCACTGTTAAGTCACTTGGATTTAGTCCGTTTGTTTGACCGAGCCATTCGGCGAGCCAATCTGCCCATTTCCTACAGCGAGGGGTTTCATCCCGGAGCACGGTTGATGCCTGCGAGTGCGTTACCTTTGGGGGCGACCAGTGCGGGTGAAATCATTGACTTTGAATTGCATCAAAATTTGCATCCCCAGGACTTTTTGGAGAAATTAAAAGCCCAATTACCCCAAGATATTCCCCTATATGAAATTGGAGAAGTTCCCCTCAATGATCCATCCAGTACCCAACTGCTTACGGCCACGCAATACCGATTAACCTTGGGATTAAACTCCGCTGATATTAACATCCCTTGGCAAACTTGGGTAAATCAAATTATCCGTACCCCAGAGTTGTGGTGGGAAGGAAAAACCAAAAGCGGTAAACCCAAACGAATTAATTTGCGAGAAAAACTAGAGAGTTTACAATTCATTCAATCCTCGGATAATCAAGTGGAAATTAGCTACCAAGGGGCTTGGAGTAATGATGGTCAATCACTGCACCCGGATCATGTATTATTTTTGTTTCAGACCCTGGCTTCTCCCGAAATTCACCTGATTCATATTCACCGAGAGCAGCTCATTTTTCGTACCCATTGATGCTGGATTTAGGGGATACAATTGCGGCCATTGCTACAGCGGTTGCCCCGGAGCAGGGGAGTGTTGCCATTGTGCGTTTATCAGGAGTTGCCAGCCTGAAAATTGCCCAAACCATCTTTCATGCCCCAGGTCAACAAGTCTGGGAAAGTCATCGGATTGTATATGGTTTTATCCGCACGCCCAATAATCAAATCATTGATGAAGCATTACTCTTGCTGATGCTTGCCCCCCGTTCCTATACCCGTGAAGATGTGGTGGAATTTCACTGCCATGGGGGGATGATGACGGTGCAAAAAGTGTTGCATTTATGTATTCAAAATGGGGCACGTTTAGCCCGTCCGGGGGAGTTTACCCTGCGTGCTGTGTTGAATGGGCGATTGGATTTGACCCAGGCGGAAGCGATAGCCGATTTAGTGGGGGCAAAATCCGCCACATCCGCAGAAAATGCCCTGGCGGGTCTCCAAGGTAAACTCAGGAAACATATTGAGGAATTACGCAGTCAATGTTTGGATTTATTGGCGGAATTAGAAGCTCGCATTGATTTTGATGAGGACTTAGCTCCCTTAAATAATGACCATCTTCAAAAGCAAATTATTCTGGTAATAGAACAGGTAAATCAGCTATTAGCGACCGCTGACCGGGGTGAATTGTTGCGCCGGGGAATCAAAGTTGCTATTGTCGGTCGTCCCAACGTGGGCAAATCCAGTTTATTAAATGCCTGGAGTCAGACGGAACGGGCGATTGTGACCGATTTACCTGGCACTACTCGCGATGTAGTGGATGCTTATTTGGTGGTGCAGGGCATACCGGTGGAAATTTTAGATACGGCGGGGATTCGACCCACGGATGACCCCGTGGAACAAATGGGGATTCATCGCTCCCGTCAGGCCATGCAAAATGCCGACATAATTTTATTGGTAATTGATGCCCTAACCGGGTGGATCAATGAAGATGAAATGCTTTATCAAGAGTTAGATAAAAATAAAGTAATCACGATTGTCAATAAAACCGACTTGACTAAAAGAATAATAGAACTTCCTGGGATAACATCCCCAGTGATCTATACATCAGCCGTCAATTATACAGGGATTGACCAATTAGAATCGGCGCTACTAGCACAAATATTACAGGGAAAAGTACAACAAACTAATTTGACCTATACCATCAATCAGCGCCAGCAAACTGCCCTATTAGAAGCACAAAAAGCATTACAAAATCTGCAAATCACCATCGCCCAGCAATTACCGATTGATTTCTGGACGATTGATCTACGAGCCGCAATTCAAGCCTTGGGGAGCATCACTGGCGTGGAAATTACCGAAAGTGTCCTGGATCGCATCTTTAGTAAATTCTGTATTGGCAAATGATTGGGGTTTACATCCGTTATAATTATGGGAACCTCTATTAATAGGCTACGCCACGTAAGCTAACAAAATAAGCGGTCGCAAGGCGTTGCCCCCGTCTCTGGTTCTCGATAATATCGGTATTCCAGCAAGATGACTTTCTCCTGATTGCAATAAATAGAGGTGTCCTTATTAGAAAATAGTGGGGTCTCATCCATGTTAGAGAACAGTGATTACCATCAAGTTAATCGAGAACAATTGGTAGATATGTTGCGCCATTATTGTCAAGTCAAAGATGAATATAGCCATGCACTATTATTATATCGAGTTGGTGATTTTTATGAAACCTTTTTCCAGGATGCAATTACGGTTAGCAGGGAATTAGAACTATACTTAACCAGTAAACATGGCGGCAAAGAAATTGGCAAAGTACCGATGGCCGGTGTGCCACAACACGCCTTGGAACGCTACGCCAATCAACTGCTAAAAAAAGGCTATGCGGTGGCGATTTGTGACCAAACTGAAGATGCCACCATTGCCGAGCGGGAGCGACGAATGGTGCGGCGAGAAGTGACTCGAGTTTTTACACCAGGAACATTACTTGAAGAAGCCCTACTACCCGCTAGAGAAAATAACTTTTTGTGCGCTTTAGTGCTGAATGGCGAACATTGGGGATTGGCGCATGGGGATATATCTACGGGTGAATTTCGCTTGACCCAAGCCCAGGGAATGGAAGTATTAACCCAGGAGTTATTACGCATTCAACCCGCAGAAATTATCCTGCCGGTGGAAACCCCCGATTTAGTCGGTTTATGGCGACCGGGGGAAAGTGCCGGTAAAATTCCCGCTGGTTTGCCTATACAATTTACTTATACATTACAGCCCTATCGTCTCTTTCAGGGAGCCAATGCCCGCCAAACCCTGTTGACAACCTACGGCCTCAAATCCCTGGAAGGTCTCGGTTGTGACCCATTACCGCTTGCCGTCCAAGCCGCCGGGGGATTGTTGGGATATTTAGCTAATAATCAAGGGCATTATCAAACGGGATTGCAATTACCTCATACCTACTTTGTCAGTGAGTATATGCGGCTAGACCAGCAAACTCGCCGCAATCTGGAACTGACGCAAACGGTGCGGGAGGGGGCATTTCACGGTTCCTTACTCTGGGCAATTGACCGGACGCTGACGGGAATGGGGGCACGGTTGTTGCGGCGATGGTTATTACAACCGCTGCTAGATGTACAGAAAATTAATGCCCGCTTGGATACGGTGGCCGAACTGGTCAAACAGGGGGGATTACGCCAACGGGTGCGGGAGCATATTAAGCACATTTATGACCTGGAACGGCTACTGGGGCGGGTGCAGGCGGGGACAGCCAATGCCCGGGATTTACTGGCGTTGGCGGATTCTTTATTGGCCGTTGGACGGTTGGCGCAAGTGTTAGATAATACCAGTTCAATATACTTACAAAATTTACAAACGGTGCCCCCAGAATTAGAAGCATTGGGGGAGCGGGTGCGACAGGCGTTCGTGGCAACCCCCCCCGTTACCTTGACCGAAGGAGGCATCATGCGACCGGGGGTGGATGAAGAACTTGACCGTTTGAAACAAACCCTTACTGAGGATCAAAACTGGATTGCCCAATTAGAAATTACGGAGAAAATTCGCACGGGTATTGCCACCCTCAAAGTCGGCTTTAATAAAACTTTTGGCTACTATATCAGCATTACTCGCGCCAAAAGTGAACAGGCTCCTGAGGATTATATTCGCAAGCAGACGTTAACGAATGAAGAGCGCTATATTACCCCGGAATTGAAGGAGCGAGAAATTAGAATTCTTACCCTCCAGGCAGAAATCAATCAACGGGAATATGAGCTGTTTTTGCAGCTTCGCCAAGCCGTATCTTTGCAGGAAAAACTCATCCGTCCCCTGGCGCAAAAAGTGGCTGCTGTGGATGTCTTGGCGGGGTGGGCGGACGTGGCGGTGATGTACAACTACCAGCGACCGGAAATTCTCTCTGGGCGGGAATTGCACATTCAACAGGGGCGGCATCCGGTGGTGGAGCAATTATTACCCGCCGGGTGTTTTGTCCCCAATGATACGCACCTGGGGGTGGGCACGGATTTGATGATTTTAACCGGGCCAAATGCCAGTGGCAAAAGTTGTTATCTCCGCCAAGTGGGGTTAGGGCAACTATTAGCGCAAATTGGTAGTTTTGTCCCGGCAGTCAAGGCAAAAATTAGCATCTGTGACCGGATTTTTACCCGGGTGGGGGCGGTGGATGACCTGGCAACCGGGCAATCGACATTCATGGTGGAAATGTGTGAAACGGCTAACATTTTGCACCATGCGACCGACCGTTCCCTGGTACTTTTGGATGAAATTGGGCGGGGGACGGCCACGTTTGATGGCTTAGCCATTGCCTGGTCGGTGGCCGAATACTTGGCCTTTTATCTGCGATGTCGGGGAATTTTTGCCACCCACTATCACGAACTGAATGAATTAGCAAACACCCTCAAAAATGTGGCTAATTATCAGGTGGTGGTGCAGGAATTGGCGGATGAAATTGTGTTTTTACATCAGGTGCAACCGGGGGGAGCTGACCGCTCCTATGGGATTGAGGCCGGACGGTTGGCGGGTTTGCCCCCGGTGGTGATCAATCGGGCGCGGGAGATTATGCACCGCATTGAACAGCATTCCCAGATTACCTTGGGATTGCAAAATCAGGCGGGTTATCCCCAGGAGGAACTGCCCCTATTTGCGCCTAACGTGTTGGACTGATTTCGGTGCCCTGGTAGTAATACTGCAAAATTTGCTGGTAGTTGTAGCCCCGCTGCGCCAAACCGAAAGCACCCCACTGGCTCATCCCCAGGCCATGCCCAAACCCCCGCCCCTGAAAGGCAAAACCCCCGTTGGATTGATTCACCAGGTTGGTGATGGCAATGTCACCCCGGGTGGGGGCAACCTGAAACAGGGTACTGCGAAGATCGAGCAAGCGGCGCAACTCCGGGCCGGTGAAGGTTTTGTTCCCCGCCGTGCCGGTAACCCGCATCTGCACGACCCGCCCCTGGGGCGTGGTTCGCACCGGGGTGAGTCCCGTCACCTGCCCCACACCGGGCAGTAAACGGCTGAGTTCCGCCTGGGTAAAGGTTTTTTGCCAACTGTACACTGGGGCTTCCTGGTCAAAATCCGGTACCCCCCGCAGGTAGGGACGGGGTGCCGACCAAATATCCTCCACATTTTCGGTGTGCCCCCCGGAGGCCGCATGATACACGGCTTCGATGATTTGCCCCCGATGGGCGACGACTTGGCCGGTGGTGGCGGCCACGGCTGACCGGGTACTATCGGATTCCCGGCTATAGCCCTTGTAGGCTTGCCAGGTGACCGTGCGCCCCACATCAAAATCCGGGTCGGCGGGGCGGCGCATCCGAAACAGGACGAAGGAACGGGCGGCCACCGCCTGGGCTTTTAGGGCTTCCAAAGGCCAGTAGGGGTACATTTCCGAACCCACGACGCTGTACAGATACTCCTCCAGGGGGACATGGTTAACCGCCAGTAAGCCATCCGCCCGCGCCACCAAGCGCAACCGCCCCCGGTACCAATCATCGCCGATAAATACAAAGTTGCCGTCCGCCGGACGCACCCACACATCCCGCCCCCGGAAGGTGTGGAGCGTGACCTGCCCCCCCTGCACCTGGGCGGCAAATCCCAACATCGGCGGCAACGTCCCCAGGGAACGACCCGCCCCATCCGTGACCAGGGCGGCACCCGCCACCCCCACCCGCACTGTTTTTGCGCCCTGTTGGATACCCACGCGCAGTTCGGTCGCCCCTGCCACACCCGCCCCCAGGGTTAGTCCGGCGATGATGACCGCCCCGGTCGTCCGTAGCCAAAGCAACAGCATCTTAAAAAATTCCGTAGATTAGTGGGCTAACCCCGTCAAAAGTATAACAGGATTCATTTTCTCCGGCTACGCTCCCGGCTACCACTTACCCAGACGGGGTGCCTGCTCCCAGGGTGCCCGATTGCCTTTGTCCCCAAGAGACTGATTTAATCAAGCGTATTCCTGCCGTGACGAGGTATGCCTGTGCTGAAGCTACTGCCGCTGGTCTGCGTCTTTACCCTGGGATGGATGGGTTCAGCCCAGGCACAACCGCCGGTCATTTTCACCTGGAACGGGGTTTTGGAATTCACCGAGGAGGAGTGCGTCCGCCGCTCCCAGCAAATCCTCCGCCAGCAGGGTTTGGATAATGTGCGGATTCAGGACATTCACATTGATGGGGAAACCAACCGGGTCAGCGTCAGTATCGCCTGTTTCGGGGGGAGCAAATCCACCCTGGTGTTTATCGTCGTTGCCGCCCCCACCCCGGAGGAAGCCCGGATTATGCGCGATGGCCTCAGCCGGAATTTTTGAACCCTGGTGCGATGGGGGTGCGATGGGCGAGAGGTTCAATTAAACGTTAAATTAAGTAAAGTTTTTTAGCGACCAGGGCAAAAACCCATGCAAGCTTTTGTGGCCGGAGCAACCGGGGAAACAGGGCGGAGAATCGTCCAGGACTTGGTGCAACGGGGCATTCCCGTACGGGCTGGGGTGCGGGATTTAGAGCGGGGACGGGAGGTTTTACCCCCGCAAGCGGCACTGGTGTCCCTGGATGTGACCGCACCCCAGGGCTTGGGCGAGGCACTCGCAGGTAGCACCGTGCTGGTGTGTGCTACGGGTGCCCGTCCCTCCTGGAATGTGGGGGAGCCTTGGGCGGTGGACTGCTGTGGTACCCAAAATCTGGTGAATGCGGCCAAAACCCAGGGAATTGAGCATTTCGTGCTGGTCTCCTCCCTGTGCGTGTCCCAATTTTTCCACCCCTTGAATTTGTTTTGGTTTATTTTGTACTGGAAAAAGCAAGGGGAATTGTATTTACAAAATAGCGGTTTGAATTATACCATCGTCCGGCCTGGGGGGTTGTTGAACCAAGATATTCCCGGTGGGTTGGTCATCCAGGGTGCGGATAGCTTATTTGAGGGACGGATTCCCCGGCAACGGGTCGCCCAAGTGTGCGTGGAAGCCCTGTTTCAGCCCACGGCACGGCAAAAGATTGTGGAGATAGTCACCCGCCCGGAGCAACCGGAATCAGCCCCGGAATCCTGGTTTTCAGAGGTTGCCGTTGCGTGCCACCAGTAGGAAAATCACCGCCGGTCCGGCCAGCACCACCAAAGCAATCAAGACCAACTGCACCAGCAGTTCCCAGTTATTGAGCAGTGCGGACATAGGACATTCCCCCAGATGAACATCCGTTATTTTAGGAGAAGCGGGTTACAGCCGGAGTAAACGCTACAAAATGTTATAAAAAAGGCTAAGCGTGTGAGGTGTCTCGATGGCACGGGGATGGCGTTGGCTGGGTGGAATCCTTTTGGTTCTGCTGTGTTTGGGGGCAACCCAAGTGGTGGGCTGGTGGCCGAAATCACCGGCAGTTGTCCTGGTAAGCCAATTATCCCCCCTCCCGGCTGGCCCTGGGCTATGTCCGTCCGGGTTGTCGCCAGCACAATCCTGGCCGCAGTATCAGCCGCCCCAAGAATTTGCCCCCGCCCATGCCAGCAACTACGGTCTGCGCCACCGCTTGGACGTGTGGGGGCAACCCGCCGAGTACCCCCCGCTGATTGTCCTGCACGAAACGGCGGGGTCGGCGGACGTGGCGATTGGTATGTTTCAAAAAGACCACACGGGTCGGGATGACCGCCAGGTGAGTTACCATGTCCTGATTCGCCGGGACGGCACGGTCGTGTCCATCGTACCGCCAGAGTTTCGGGCGTTTGGGGCGGCTCCTTCGGCATTCCAGGGGCAGGCGGTGAAGACCAATCCCAAGGGCGTGTTTTCGGTGAACAATTTTGCTTATCACATTTCCTTTGAATCGCCAGTGGATGGCTACTACCGGCCTCCCGTTGCCCCCGAAGCAACCCCGACCCCCAGTCCTAGCCCTGGCGCAACTGCCCCCAAAATAACCCCAACACCCCAACCCACCCCGCCGGTTAATCCGTTAGTACACAGCGGTTATACGGATGTGCAGTACCAATCCCTCGCTTGGGTGATTGCCAAGACCTGTGTGCCCTGGGAGCGGATTACGACCCACAAGGCGGTGGATACCTCCGGTTCCCGCTCTGACCCCCGCAGTTTTGATTGGCCGAAATTTCGCCGGTATTTGGCGCAGTACCCCCGCAGGCGGGAAGTATTTTTTGGGTTTAATAATGAGTGATTTGCTAATGGGAACTTCTTGGGCACTGCTATTAATCCAAAAATAGCGGTCGCAGGGGCGCAACCTCCGTCTTTGGTTCCCGGTAATACGGGCATCCCAGCGAGGTAATTTCCTGTCGGTTGCAATAAATAGAGGTGTTCTCCAGCACGCCGAATTAAGGAAAGAAGTTGATGAATCAATCCATCAGAGAGCCGAAGAATTAGAGCAAAATGGAAGCGTGAATCCTAACAATTCAAATGTAGCAGACGGTTAAGAAGTTTTAGTGCTGCGTTCAAAGCCGTTACCACAAAACCGTTGGATTGACCGATTTCCCGATAGGCGGGTTGGGGACAGCTACTAAAAGTTTACTAAGATTTGCCAGGGATGGCTTGCTCACATTCCTGTGGGGTGAGCGTTTTCATTGTCAGGGCATGAAGTTCATTACTTTGTAATACGACTTGGAGGGCTTGGTACACCATCTGATGACGTTGTATTTGATTTTTACCGGCGAAGGTAGGTGAGATAATCACCGCCTGCCAATGGTCGCCCCCACCGGTCAAATCCTGCAATTCCACCCGGGCATCAGGGAGATGGGTCTGAATCAATTGGGTCAGGGTCTGGGGCGAAAGCATGGATGTCCCTATAACGCTAAACCCCATTATGACAAAGGGTTGGCTGGTTTGGGGTCGGAGAAACTATACTCAGAAAAGGATTTTGTAACGTACTATGTAAAATTGATATGTTATTGCTACGACATTGTTACAGCAATTAATTGCCCTGATTGTGCGCTGGTGGTCGGATTTCACCCTGCAAACCCGGCTGATGGCGGCGGCGACGTTGGTTGTCTCCCTGTTGATGAGTTTACTCACTTTTTGGGCGGTGAATAGTATTCAACAGGATGCCCGCATGAATGACACCCGTTTCGGACGAGATTTGGGACTATTGTTGGCGGCCAATGTGGCTCCCTTAGTTGCTCAGGATAATCGTACCGAATTAGCACGATTGTCAGAGAAGTTTTACAACAGCACCGCCAGTATTCGCTATCTTTTATACGCCGACACCCAGGGAGAAATCTATTTTGGCATTCCGTTTTCCGCCGTGGAAGTCCAAAACTCCCTGACCCTGCGGCGGCGCATTCAACTGCCGGAGGTAGCCGAGCCGGATCAACCGTTTGTGCGTCAGCATTTAACCCCGGATGGCTTGATTGCAGACGTATTTGTTCCCCTTCTCCAAGATGAAAAATATTTGGGAATTTTAGCCTTGGGTATCAATCCAAATCCTACCGTCCTTAGTGCATCATTATTGACCCGAAATATTACGTTGGCAGTCTTTATTTCTATCTGGATTCTGGTGATTTTAGGAGGGGTATTCAATGCCGTAACAATTACCCGACCGATTCGGGAATTGCTGGTGGGGGTTAAAAACATCACTTCCGGGGATTTTCGTCAACGCATTGATTTACCTTTTGGGGGTGAATTTGGGGAATTGATTATCAGTTTTAATGAAATGGCAGAGCGGCTGGCACACTATGAAGAACAGAATATTGAAGAGTTGACCACCCAAAAAGCAAAGCTTGATACCCTAATGTCCACCATCGCCGATGGGGCAATTCTTTTGGATCGGGAATTGAAAATTGTGTTAGTCAATCCCACCGCCGAGAAAATTTTTGGCTGGTCGGGGCACAATGTTTTGGGGCAGGTCGTCTTTGCTGCTTTACCTGAACCCGTAGCGACAACCTTGGCGCAACCCTTAGTAGATTTAACAGAATGTGGGGAAGCGAATGGAGAGCCATCGGAGTTTTGTATTAACATTCAATCCCCTTACAAATGCACTGTCAAAGTATTATTAACCACCGTTTTTGACCATGTGCGAAACCAATTACAGGGAATTGCAATCACTGTCCAAGATGTTACCCGGGAAATGGAATTAAATGAAGCCAAAAGCCATTTTATTAGTAATGTTTCCCATGAGTTACGCACGCCATTATTTAATATCAAATCTTTCATTGAAACCCTTTACGAGTATGGTCATAGCTTGAATGAGGAGCAAAAACTGGATTTTCTGGAAACCGCCAACCGGGAAACCGACCGTTTGACCCGCTTGGTAAATGATGTTTTGGATATTTCCCGTTTGGAATCCGGCAAACCCTATCCCTTAACCCCCACTTCTCTAGGTGCAGTAATTGACCAAACACTCCGTGCCCATCGCCTCACGGCTAAGGACAAAGAAATTCATTTGTCAGCGGTTTTAGAAGCGGACTTGCCCGATGTTCTGGGGCATTACGATTTACTGCTTCAGGTTCTGGCAAACTTAGTGGGGAATGCACTCAAATTTACTCCTGCTGGTGGCTATGTAACTCTGTCGGCTTATCCCTGGGAGGGACGAGTACGGGTGGAGGTGAGTGATACCGGGATTGGCATTCCACCGGAGCATCAGGATGCAATTTTTGGGCGTTTTTTTCGGGTCGAAAATCGGGTTCATACCTTGGAAGGAACCGGATTGGGTCTATCCATTGTCCAAAATATTCTGCAAAAGCATCATACGGATATTCATCTCCTCAGCGAAGTAGGGGTTGGTAGTAGTTTTTGGTTTGATTTAGAGAGAGTATAAACCCTAGATTTTTGGAGATTTTTCTCGTACAATACAAGATAAATTAATCGGGTTTGACATAGCTTTTAATTATGAATTCTTTTTCTGCCTTCTGGCGTAATTTTTGGATTGGCACCTTCGTGAGTGTAACGTTGGCAGGAATTTTAATATTTTTAGATACCCAGAATTTACTGAGCCTAGAATTTCAGTTTATTGGAGCGAAAGCTATTATTGGTGCCCAAGGCCCTGACCCCCGTTTGAGTGCGATTGGGTTCGCTTTCCCCCCCTTTCTTGTTTACTTAACCATGTTAGTGAGTTCGCCGATCTCCACCCAAGTTTTACTGGGTACAGGTTTAGTTGTTTTTATGATCTGGTTGGTCAGTCAGTTGCCATGCCAGTGGTGGTGGCGGGCAGTGATTTTAACACTACTTCTGGTTAACCCAGCGTTTCTGATTATGTTATTAACAAGTCCCACATGGACGGCTATCAGTTTATTTATGGGACTCAGTATCCTGCTCTACTGGCACTTGATCAATCCCCGTGATCAAAAGTATCCCTTAAGTGTCAATTTGGTATTACTCGGTTTAACCCTTGCTCCGTTGGTTTTATTGCGTTATGAGCTTTGGTTTCTGCTGCCAGTCTTTATGGTTTTGAGTTGGTTTTGCATCCAAAGTAGTCATATACAACTCAAATTTACAATGATCTTGGTAACTGGATTTATGAGTATTGTGAGTATTGCCGGTTTCTTGTATGTCAACTGGCTGATTAGTAGCGATCCGTTCTATTTCCTGTACGTTTCCGGTAATGGATTGCGTTGGCCGAGTATGGAATTTTTACTGCAACCAGCACCGGGATTACAAGCCCTAGGAGCAAGTTTCGTTTGGATGGGACAAATCCTGCCGGTTTATTACCTGCTATGTGTTTTGGTTTTTTATCAAATCAGGAACTTTATAGTCGCCAGAATTTTGTTAATGTCTGTACCCGCTCTTATGTTAATTTTTCTGTTTTGGCAAGATAATTTTTTACCCCAAGTTGCCATATTTGGAGCGTTTTCCATTTTAATTCCCGTTACTTTGCTCCAATTTTCACAACCCAAATTCCTTTGGCTTATGGTTATTAGTTTAATTTTCAATGGCATTCTGATAGGAAACGGGTTAAATCTCAACCGCTTTACTCCGGGAGAAAGTCTGGTTTGGCAACAGATTACCAGCCAAAGTTTTCCGAAAATTGGAACCGTATTTCGTTGGCGACAAAGGCAATTAGACCAGCAAGAAATCAGTCATGTATTATTTCAAAAATTGCGGCCAGGACAAAAAGTTTTGTTGGATGATGCGGTTAATTTCAATTTTATTTACTTATTGCAGAGTTCTGATATATTCATTCTGCCCCACCAGTACGAGTTCAGTGTTGCTTTGAGTCAACCGGAAGAAGTAGTTGATTATATCCTAGTCCGGAAAGAATTAGGAATTCAACCCATGCCTGACAAGGTTTTGAATTCTAATAGCATTCCTGAAGCATTCCCTAATGCTAACATAAGCAACCGTCGCCGCAACCGGAGCATCCTCAATCAACAATTAAATGATAGTAGTTTATTTAACGGTTTTGAAGTAATTGTCAATAATACTTTTTATCAATTATTTCAACGGTTATGAATCTAATTTTAAGCAGGAAATATCTGTTCAATTTGTGATCGGTTCATACCATAAAATTCATCCTGGTGCTGTTGGCCATCGAGTAACCACAGAAATACTCCCTGTGCCCCCAATGAAAACGCTAAATCCGCCCAGTGACGATATAAAGTTATGCGGTCATTCTGCAATTCACTATTAGATAAAGGGCGTTTATCTGTATCACTACGGGGGCGACACCAGCCCAATTCACCTAAATACCACGGTTTTTTACCCATCGCCAAAGCCCGGGATCGCAGCCATTCATCTCCTAAATTTTTATAATTTTGCCAGGTACCTGGCCGGTCTGAACGGAGCAAAAAATCCCAGCCCCGGCGGTCGGTAAAGGGTAAACCTGACAAACTGGCTTTCTGTAATTCAGCCGCAGGATGGGTGTACATATGAATGGTTCCCATTGTTAAATTTGAACCGGTCATATTGGTGCTTAAATCAACTCCTTCATGGATTTGTGGGTCAGATTTTAGATAGTTTAATGATAGTTTTGGACTCTGAGCTAACCAGCCTTCTTCGCCAGTGCTAATCCAAACAGAACTGGGTATATTTTTCTGAATAAAAACAGCTTGTCTTTGCAACCAATCAGCGACAATTTTTTGCATATAAGTATTGGATTCAACGGGGCGGTTATTCTGAGCATAAATTCCCTTACCCCTTGGCTCGTTCAGAATATCAATACCAATGATTTTGGGATACTTACTTAAAACACCTAAGACACGTCCCGTATGATTTTGAAATAGCTTTTCTACGCGAGGATTGAGATAAAAATCCGCCCCATATTTGAGATACTTATCCTGATCTCGTAGGGTGGTAAAAGCATTTAACCAAGTACCTTTAGGAACGGCATCCACCCATTCTAAATAACGTAAAATTCCCCCGTAGGATAACCAGTAATTCCCCAGGGTGGGAATTAAATAAAAATCCAATTCACTTAACCCTTGAACTAAAATATTTAAGATATTCAAAACTGGTTGGACAACCCGGTTAGGCTCGAGCCAAAGCGCCGCATCAAAACTCCCTTCTGGCACGCCCGGTGCTGATACGGGATAATCATTAAATGCCCAAAAACGGATGGCATTGATTTGACTACGACGGCGCAATTCGGGTAAGCGCAAATCCTGAGTTAAATAATCCATCACCACATCGTTCGCAGCTCGTTCTGGTTGCTGTTGTACCTTGCGGTAACTTTCTACAAGCAAATAATAGGCATTAATCCCATATAAGCGGGGCAGTTTTGCCAGTGATTTTTGGGATAAATTTAATGTTAGTGCCAGGGAAACCGTCCCCGATAACACAGTTCGCCGTGAGATAGGCATAACCATTATTATTTACCCGTTGCTACAGCCCCGCCAAACGTGAACCATAAACTCATTTCAAACCCATAGCCAGGGCCGTCAATTTGCTTATAGGCTCCCGGTACTACCCGGACTAAATCACTGGCTTTAATACGAAATTGACCCACCACTTTAGTGAAATTTGCCTCCGGGTCTTGGGTACCAATAATACTATCAATTTGTGCTGCCATATCGAGTCGGTCGGTAACAGGAATTGCTACTTCCGCAAAGGTGCGAAACTCATCGGAACGGTCACCAAAATAGGGGCGGTAACCCACTTCCACCGTCCAATATCCCCAACGATTTCCGACCGGAAATGAACGACTAATGGGTACTCGGACATCCAAACCCACCCCACCCCGAGATAGAGGTAAAGGAGCGTTTGGGTCATAACCCAGCGGAATAATGGGCGTAACTTGTAAAGAGGCGGCGAGCAAAGGGTCTTGGGTAAATCGCCAGCGAATGCCGATTTCAGCGTCAAAAAAACCACTGTTGTTTAACTGCGGATTAAACTGATCATCACTAATCCATTGGTAAGGCACTTTGAAAATCAATGTAAAATTATCCTTCAGCCCGTATTCTGCGTAGGCTTCAATCTCCAACTTTTCAAAAGTACGACTTTCTAAAGTCCGAAAGGTATTGCTCACAAAGGCCGCCCCCTGGGGCTGGGTGAACCCCCCTGCCCAACTCACACCTGGGTGCAATAATCCCACCATTGAGCTAATACCCATTGTTCCGAAGAATTGTGCCCATTTCATAGCCAGTGACCTCAATAATAATGAGTTGGTTTCCCAGTGAGGTCAGCGAAATGTAATTACACACCAATATGATTATAGCAAAGTTCCGTAAAACTCCCTGGCACTGCGACCACTTTGCCACTACAGTATGGGAGGTAGTTTTATTCCTGTGCCCTATGGCGGCTCATCACCAAGCTCGTCCCCTCAAACCTGGCAGTCCCCGACCGGCAAAACAATTATGCAGCGAATGTGGATTATGCGATACATCATATATTCATTATGTGAAAGAAGCCTGTGCTTTTTTGCATCAACAGTTTGACGTATTAGAAACTCAAACACATGGACGTGAACGGGATATTCAACAGGAGGATGAATGTTATTTTGGGGTACATCAAATGATGGTGGCGGCACGCAAAAAACAACCCATTCCGGGTGCCCAATGGACTGGTATTGTGACAACGATTGCCACCAAAATGCTGAACGCCGGTTGGGTCGAAGGGGTGGTTTGTGTGCAAAATACGCCGCAGGATCGGTTTCAACCGCACATTGTTTTAGCCCGCACTCCGGCAGAAATTTTGGCCGCCCGGGTGAATAAACCCACCTTGTCTCCCAATTTGAATGTATTGGATGAAATTGAACGCTCTGGGTTGCGGCGGTTGTTGGTGATTGGGGTGGGGTGCCAAATTCAGGCATTACGGGCGGTGGAAAAGCATTTGGGTTTAGAAAAACTTTACGTTTTGGGTACGCCCTGTGTGGATAATGTGAACCGCGCCGGGTTGCAAAAATTCTTAGAAACCACGAGTCGTTCCCCGGAAACGGTTGTCCATTATGAATTTATGCAGGACTATCAGGTGCATTTCAAACATGTGGATGGTTCTATTGAAAAAGTGCCTTTTTTTGGGTTGAATACACGGGAATTAAAAGATATTTTTGCCCCGTCCTGTTTGAGTTGCTTTGACTATGTGAATGGCTTGGCGGATTTAGTCGTAGGGTACATGGGTGCGCCCTTCGGTTGGCAGTGGTTAGTGGTGCGAAATGAACAGGGAAAAGAGATGTTGGACTTGGTGTGGGATGAGTTAGAAACTCAACCGGTGACGAGCCAAGGACAACGACATCAGGCGGTACAGCAAAGTATTCCCGCCTACGACCAAGGGGTGACGTTACCCATGTGGGCAGCGCGTTTGATGGGAGTGGTAATTGAAAAATTTGGTCCCAAAGGATTAGAATATGCTCGCTTTTCCATTGATTCCCATTTCACCCGCAATTACCTTTATGTTCAACGTAATTACCCACATAAATTAGCCAGTCATGTGCCGGAATTTGCTAAAAAAATCGTGAGTCAATATCGCCTGCCCAAATCATGAATGTTTTACATCTGAATACCTATGACATATCCGGGGGAGCGGCACGAGCCAGTTATCGCCTACACCGAGGCTTGCTAACATCAGGGGTCAATTCTCAGCAATTAGTGCTACAGAAAAATAGTCAAGACCCCACAATTCATGTTTATTCAGAACCTCGAATTGTGAGACGTTTACGAGCCATCGCTGACCAATGGCCGTTAAGTTTTTACCCCAATCACCCCAGGGCATTTTCTACCCATTGGCTGCCTAATTTCGTTTCTAAAAAAATTAGAAACTTTAACTTTGATATTTTGCATATTCATTGGATCAATCGGCTTTTAATCCCGGAAGTATTACCTAGAATTACCCAGAAACCTGTGGTCTGGACACTACAGGATATGTGGGCAATCACTGGGGGATGTCACTACACCCAAGGGTGTGATTTATTCACCAGACAATGCGGCCAATGTCCACAGCTAAATAGCCCCAAAAAAAATGACCTATCCCACCGGGTTTGGCAACGTAAAAAAAATGCTTGGCATCATTTTCAACCCACGATTATTACCCCCAGTTCCTGGTTGGCCAGCCACATTAAACGCAGTCCTTTATTGGGGCATTGTGATATAAAAATTATTCCCAATGGCTTAGATACTCACCGTTACCAAGTGATTCCCAAGCCGATTGGCCGTGAAATTTTACAACTTCCTCAAGAAAAAAAAATTATCTTGGCAGGTGGGGTGAGTTTACTCAAAGAACCCCATAAGGGCTGGGATTTACTGTGTGAAACCGCTCAGTTATTCAAGTCCCAAGCGGAAATTCTCTGGGTGATTTTTGGTCAACAGCAAGCACCCGGATTAGAAGGATTACCCGTGTATTGCCTGGGTTCTCTGACCGATGATGTGGCTCTGGCTTTAGCCTACAGTGCTGCTGATGTCATGGTGGTGCCTTCGCGCCAGGAAGCGTTTGGGCAAGTTGCCACGGAAGCGATGGCCTGTGGCACCCCGGTGGTGGCTTTTGCTGAGACGGGTGTGCAGGACATTGTTGATCACCAGGTAAATGGTTATCTTGCCCAACCGTTTGACCCCCAAAGTCTCGCTCAAGGGATTGGGTGGGTTTTGCGCCAAGGGGCAGAATTAGGGGAGCGTGCCCGCCAAAAAGTCGAACAGGCGTTTAGCTTGCCGGTGGTGGTGCAACAACACCGGGATTTGTATCAATCGCTGTTGACCCCTTAGGTTCAGAAAATTAAGCCTTTTTCTTAGGACGATTCGGTTCAAAGGGCAGGGTTTCCGCTGGGGTGGTCAGGGTTTTCTGTTGGGCATCCAGGATTTTTTGCAGATTTTCCGGCAGGGGTTCCCGTGACAAAAAATAGGTTTGCGCCGTTTGGAAAATGTTGGCAATCACCATGTACATCAACACCCCAGCGGGCAAGGGGAAGAATAAAAACATCACCGCAAAAACTAAAGGTAGCGATTTATTCACCTGATCCTGTTGGGGATTTTTAGAAGTATCCCCCTGGTTGGTAATCATCTGACTGGCGTAGGTGCTGGCGGCAAAAATCAGCACCAAAATCACCGTATCCCAGTGGATCATGCCGTTGCTATCCATGGCACCCACCCGTCCTAGGGCGGAGATGAATAAAAATCCCTCATTGGATGCCAAACCAGGGACAAGGCCAGTAAGGGAAACTTTACCCGGATTCAGGGCTTTGAGTTTAGTTTGGCCATTTTCTGTGGTTAATTCCACTAAATCAGCCCCATTTTTGACCGTCCAATGGGGGGTGACATTAGGGTTATTCACTTCTTGGACAATGCTTTCTAAACTACGCCCATCCGGGGCACGAAAATCTAAAAGGGTTTCGGCATCCACGTTAAGTTTATTGCCCGCCGTACTCACCGCACTAATGGCATAATGCAAGCCCGGTTGCACATAGATATTGTGGGATTGGGCATTAACCGGTTGGGATTGTACTACCTGATCCCGGGGGACTATTTCCAACTCCACCGGGTAAGAAACATCTGCAAAGGGCGAACCCCGGAGGGTCGCAAACAGGGCAAAGAGAATGGGTAACTGCAAGACTAAGGGTAAACAACCGGCTAGGGGATTACCAAATTCCTGATAGACTTTAGACATTTCTTCCTGTTGCTTGGCCGGGTCATTTTTGTAGCGTTCTTGAATTTCCTTGACCCGCTTTTGCATGGCCGGTTGAGCCACCTTCATCTGGCGCATATTACGAATTTGTCCGGCACTGACGGGAGCCAAAGCCGCCCGCACGACCAAGGTGAGGGCGACAATCGCCAGCCCATAGCTCGGTACCACCCCGTAGAAAAAATCCAGGATGGGGAGCATCAGGTTATTGGAAAGGAAGTTTGTGCCGAACAAATCCATAGATCAACGTCCCAATGGCTTACTTCCTTCTGATATTAGCCTGTGTCGCCCGCCTTTGGTGGCTAAACTGGAACTATGACATGGGATGCAGTACGACTGGGCAAGGCGTTGGCGTGGGAACGGGATGAGGGTTATCCCAACCTACAGGGGGAGCGTTGTTTGTTTTCCGAATTTCTCCTGGAACAGATGCGCCATGTCCCCCTGGACTGGTTGCCCAAACCAGCGATTAACCAGTGGGAGGTACTCCTCGCCGACGTGCGCCACTACCCCCATTTGACGCATGACCAACGGGAAGCTTTAGTACAGCGCATCGCCGCCCTTATCCCCCACGTTCGCACCCCCGCCGCACCTTCCCCCCGGGTACAGGAAACCCCGCCGCCGCCACCTACGGAAGCGACTCTAATTAGTGCGTTAGATATTCTTAAAGCTCATCACAAAAGATATTTACACCAATTGGGATTAAACACCCTGGGAGATGTCCTGCGTTACTATCCCCGCAGTTATGTGGACTATTCCCAACGATTACTGATCAAAGATTTGGAACCCGGCACCACGGTGACGATTATTGTTAACATTCGCAGTTTTCGCTGTTTTACCAGCCCCAAAAATCCTCAGTTAACCATTGCCGAATGGTGGGTAGCGGATCGCTCAGGACGCATGAAAATTAACCGCTATTTCATGGGTAAACGCTATGCCCATAAGGGATGGCAAGAGCAACAGCGAAAGAACTATGCAACCGGGGCTTTAGTGGCAATTTCTGGGTTAGTCAAAGCAACTAAATTTAGTAAAACCTTGCATGAACCGGTAATTCAAATCATTGATGAAGAATCAGAATCCGGGGGTAAAATTATTCCCGTTTACGCCCTCAGAAATGAACTGAAACCCAGTTGGGTACGCCAAGCGATTCATGGAGTTTTACCCCTGGTGAAATCCTGGCCTGACCCCTTGCCGAAAGCCTTAAAAAAGCAACAGGATTTAGTAGATTTAGGAACTGCCTATCAGGGGATTCATGCACCCCGTTATAGTGACGAATTAAAACGTGCCCGCACCCGTTTGGTCTTTGATGAATTGTTTTATTTGCAGTTGAGTTTTTTGCAACGTCGCTACCAAAACCGTAAACATACGAGTCCGATGGTACTGACTGAGGGGCAACTTTTGCAAAAATTCCGGGCGCAATTACCTTTCACCCTCACGGGTGCCCAGGAGCGGGTGGTGCAGGAAATTCTTCAGGATTTGCAAAAATCTCAGCCGATGCAACGGCTGGTACAGGGGGATGTGGGTTCAGGGAAAACCGTGGTGGCGGTGATGGCTATGTTGGCGGCGATTGAGGCGGGGTATCAGGCAGCCTTGATGGCTCCTACCGAAGTGCTGGCGGAACAGCATTATCAAAAATTGCTCCACTGGCTCACGCCTTTGCATATTCCGGTGGAATTACTCACGGGTTCAACGAAAGCGAGTCAACGGCGGCAGATTTTAGCGCAATTATCCACCGGAGAAGTGCCTCTGGTGGTGGGTACCCATGCCCTGATTCAAGAGGATGTGAATTTCCAGCATTTGGGCTTGGTGGTCATTGATGAACAGCATCGCTTCGGGGTAGGACAACGCTCACTTTTGCAACAAAAGGGGATGGAACCCCATGTATTAACTATGACCGCTACCCCCATTCCCCGCACATTAGCCTTAACAATTCATGGGGATTTAGATGTGAGTCAAATTGATGAATTACCCCCCGGCAGACAGGTGATTCAGACCACAGTAATTCCCGGTAGTCAACGACATTTTGCCTACGATCTCATCCGTCGAGAAATCGTCCAGGGTCGGCAGGCTTATATTATTTTACCCTTGATTGAGGAATCGGAAAAGTTAGAGGCCAAAGCCGCCGTCGCTGAATATCAAAAACTTCAGGAAATGACCTTCAAAAATTGTCGTTTAGGCTTACTCCACGGGCGGCAAACAGCGGTGGAAAAAGATTCAGCCCTACGAGCATTTCGGGATGGGGAAACCCAAATTTTAGTCTCGACAACGGTGGTGGAGGTGGGGGTGGATGTGCCCAATGCCACAGTGATGATGATTGAAAATGCGGAGCGGTTTGGCTTAGCCCAACTCCATCAACTGCGGGGGCGGGTGGGGCGGGGTTCCTACCAATCCTATTGTTTGCTCGTCACTCAGGGGAAGGGGGAAGATACCCAGCAGAGACTGAATGTTTTAACCCAATCTCAAGATGGATTTTTCATTGCGGAAATGGACTTACGGTTGCGGGGACCCGGCGAAATTTTAGGCACCCGGCAAGCGGGTTTACCCGACCTGGCTTTAGCCAGTTTGATTGAAGACCAGGAAATTTTAGAAATCGCCCGCCAATCCGCCGAAGAGTTAATGCAAAAGCACCCAGAATTAGGCGATTACCCGCAGTTGCAAAAAGAACTAAACCAACGCCTTGAACGACTCACGGGGCGAGTGGTGTTGAGTTAAAGCTCCAAAAAAAAGCATAAATAACCCTTATGGATGATTTTGCCATTTCCACAACCCCGCTGAAATCCAGTTCGTTAAACCATGTGCCACCATTGCCACCAGGAGATTGCCACTCGCCAACACCGCCACCCCCAAAATCAAGCCAATCCAGGTCGCCCACACCCCGTAGGGCCACTGCTCCCAACTGCCCATGTGCAGTACGCCAAAGCACACACTACTGACAATCAAGCCCACCCACGGGGGAGCCAAGGCCGCCAAAATTACCCCCCGGAACAACAACTCCTCGCTCAATCCCGGCAGGAGTCCCAACCAGAGCAAATCCGGCCAAACCAAGGGGGTTAACACCAGTTCTAAATAGTAATTCGTACAATCCCGGTAACTCGGCCATAGCCAGTACACCAACCGGCTCAAGGCCGTAATTCCCAGCCCCAGGACAATGCCCCACAGCACATCGCTCCCCCGCCACACCAGGGTAAATTGCGCCAGCGGGTCAAAAAATTGCCACACCCGAGACACCAACAACAAGCCCACCGCCGTCAAACCCATTGCCACCAAAACTTCCGTGCGGCTCAAACCCGGAGTCGGGGTCATCCTCGTCCCCCCCGCCCACACCACCGCCAATCCACCCCCGCCTTGTGGGCTGCCAACACCCCCACCGCCTCCAGATAGGAACCGACCTTTACGGCTGCTATCCCCAACGCTTCCGGGGGTACTTCCATGCGAGAGGTATTATCTTGTACTGCAATAATTAATTTGCCCTGCGCTGCCCAGTGAATCACGGCTCTGCCCCCACAGGCCGTTCCCGGCACCACCACCGCATCCACCTGCTCCGTCCACACCCCCCCCAATACCCGTTGATTCACGTACCCCGGTGCCCGACTCAGCCCCACCAGCACCGAGGGCAGAAACGTATAACCCAACTCCTCCGCCGCCGCCGGAGCCGCCACGCTGGGGTCTAGGGGTAGAGGTTGCAGGGCGGGCGCATGGGCACAGGGAATCTGAAACGTTTGCACCACCAAATGGCTAATCACCGCCTCCGCCCCCGCCAAGGGGTCAACCCCCTGCCCCTGCCGGTAGTTCATCACCGCTTCATCCCACTGATCCGGGAACCGAGCCACCACCGCCACCGCCGTCACCTGATGCTGTTCTTTTAATTGTGCCACCGCCCGTAACAAGCTATCGGGATGCGCCACCGTCCCCCAGGTTGCCCCGGAATCTGCGGTTTGCAAGCCAACGCCGAGGGGTTGGTCTGTCAACCCATCACCGGCAATATCTAACCCCAGGGTAGCCTGTGCCGCCTGGATCACCTGGAGATGCCGCAGGCGCAAATCCGGTTCCAGCCCCTGATCCAGTACCACCCCCAGCCGATTTTGATGCACTGGCTGTAGCCCCCAATCCCCGGCGGCAAACTGATCCAGCGCATAACCTTCCACATACCACACCCGCTCCAACGGCCAGGACAACATCGCCCCATTCAATACGTTGGGATGGGTGATCAAACCATCCACCACCTGCGCCATCGCCCGCACCACAGGCAGGGCATCCCCGGCGTAGCCGCCAACGCTTGCCCCAATCCCCGTCGGAATAATGACCGCCGCTATGTAGGGACGATAGCCTGCGTGTCTAAAAGACATTAGCTTGCGTGGGGGTAGCGAAGCGTATAGCCATAGGACATTAGCTTGCGTGGCGTAGCCATGGGAGTGACATGAATCTCACCAATTTTTAATTAGTCTCCCTTAATTTTAGGGCATGAAACCCCACCCCATTTCATCTTGACGAATTAGGGACGGTATAATAAATTGGCATTAGGTATCGCCAGGATTAAAAATGAATTTATCCTAGCTTTTTTTCTTTTTTCTCAAAGAACTTTTCATGATTTTCGTCCTACCTTTGGTGTTATTAGCTCTCGCAGCGGCGGGGGGTGCTACGGGTGTAGGATTTGGGATCAAAGGCGCAGTTGATATAGCCAGTGCCCAGGGTCAAATTGATGATGCCAAGAAACGCTATGAAAATAAACGCTTAGTCACCAGTGCCACCGCCGTCCTCGTCAATCGCTTGGCTCAAGACTATGGACAATACCAAATCCAAGTTAAAACCGGAACCTTAAAACGCTGGGTACTACTAATGCAAAAAATTCGCCAAAAAGTTGCAGTTCGAGAAATGCAACAGTTAGTTGGGACAGAAGTCGTCATCCAGGAAATCAAGCGAGATTTCGGAATTGACATTAAAGCAAGTAACATTCTCATCGGGGGAGCATCGGCTGCCGGAGCCGCTTTTGCCGCCAGTCAAGGAACCATCGGCCTGGTGGGATTATTTGGAGCGGCCAGTACGGGAACAGCCATCAGTAGTTTGAGTGGTGCGGCTGCTTGGAATGCGACCTTAGCCGCTTTGGGGGGTGGTTCTTTGGCCGCCGGGGGTGGGGGCATGGCGCTTGGGGCGGCGGTTTTGGGTGGGATAACCGTGGCACCGGCTCTGCTCATCGGTGGGTTTGTCCTCGCCGGTCAAGGAGAAAAAGCCCTTACGGAAGCCAAAAAATTTACCGCTCAAGTGAATGTGGAGATTGATAAATTGCAAGCATTAGTAGATTATTTTGAGCAGGTCAAAGGTCGAATTGATGAACTCAAAAATCTACTAAAGAACCTCAATCGCAAAACCATAAAACTAATGAATGAAATTGAGTCTCACTTAGACAAGAATGAATTTAATCTTGCAGAAGATGGTCATTTGATTCAATCGCTTCTTCTAATTATTAAAGCCATGGCAGAAATACTACGCACCCCCGTCCTTGATACCCAGGGAAATCTCAACCCCATCTCCGCTCAACTCACAATCAAATACCAATCCATTTAGGTTATTTATGCAGAAAAATCCCATGAATATGAATCCCTTAGGTAAAGTTGATAGTTTGACCCTGGTCATGGCTCCTGCCCAATGCGTGAGCAATGTGGTTTCCGCCTATACTGAATATCTCAAAATTGCCGAGCAAGAACAAACAAAACGCCAAAAAATTCAAGCCTGGGAGCAGACCAATTTAGCCCAAATTGAAACCCTTCGCTCAGCCTTGATCACCTATTTAGAGAGAGCTTTTGATGAACGTAAAGTTTATTTTCAGGAAGCATTTATTCGCATTGATCAAGCGATGGCACAGGGGGATAACCAGCAGTTGGCCTTGCTCTTAGACAATATGGTACAGGTTGCCCAATCCAGCCCCTTCAAAGATTTAGCTAATCTAGCTCAAGTACAAGCCGCTCTTGCTGACCCGAACCATGTTTGGGAAATATAGCATTAATTCCCTTGCTCAGCATCAATTGCGCCGAGCAATTGCACCCATTGCCCCCGCACCAGTGTATCAGTGTAGGGGTCATCGGGATGGCGAGGTTGGCCGGGTTACCTTGGACGTTTTACTGCTTCATCCGAGGGTTTTGGTAGGTTTTGAGCCAGCCGAGTTGCGAGTCAACACTGCTGGTGAATCCGAGTCCTAAAATAGAAGTAGCAATCTATTTTCTGTGAGAAATCTATGTCTTCTGCTACTATTGCCACGCTCCTGAAGATGGTCGAATCCTTGCCTGATGAATTGCAGGAAAAAATTGTAGAACACATCCGAGACTTCATTGCGGATTTAGAAGATGAAAAACGCTGGGATGCCTTATTCCAAAAGACACAGGGTAATCTAGTTGCAGCCGCCCGGAAAGCAAAACAAGACATTGCAATGGGGCAATCATTGCCGATGGACTATGAGCAACTATGAAGTCTGCAACGCTACCCTCTTTTTGGTCGAGGTATCAAGAATTGAGCGGTTCAGTCAAGGCGGGGGTGCGAAAAGCATACCGACTGTGGGCTGAGAACCCATTTCATCCATCGTTGCATTTCAAGTGCATCAACAGCGAGGAGGGCATTTGGTCTGTGCGAGTGACACGCAGCCATCGTGCTCTGGGAGTTTGGGAAGGTAATACAGTAACGTGGTTTTGGATCGGTGATCATGACGAGTACGAGCAATTTTACTCATAAGTGCTAACAGCAGAACAAATCCCTGGGAGCAGATCGAGCGGCTGGATCGGCGTTGTGGCAAACATGAGTGACAAGCCGCCTAACCCTATATTGGCGCAATTAGCTTTGCTCTTAGACAATATGGTACAGGTTGCCCAAGCCAGCCCCTTCAAAGATTTAGCCAATCTAGACCAGGTGCAAGCTACTCTGGCTGACCCCAACCATGTTTGGAAAGTATAGAATTAATCACTTTTCTCAGCATTAATTGCGCCGAGTAATTGTACCAATTGCCCATGCACCAGTGTATCAGTGTAGGGGTCATCGGGATGGGGAGGTTGGCCGGGTTTTTGAAAATAGGGTTTCTGCCCGTAAATGCGACCCCATTCACAATCCGCCTCCCGCACCAATTCGGTTAAGAGGGATGGATTATTGATGATAGTTTCTAATAGTTCAACTAGAGCGTTTAAGGGGGCATCCAAATGTTTACTGATGTGCGTTTCATCCCCATTGACCCATCGTTGTAAGATTGCTTTTAAGGCTCCGGCAGAATCTACTAAATGATTTTTAATAAAAAAATTAATGGCGGTTCTGGCCTGAATCAGTGGGGGTACGGGGGATTCTCCCTGGAGAAAGGTTGCCCCTTCCTGGGCAATCACATCGGCGAGGGAAAAGGGGCGACCTACACGGAGTTCCCTCTGGATGCGGTTTTGATCAGGCTGGGGAGAATTGGCACTCATCGGGGGTAAGGAATCGCTGGATGTTTTCAATCATTTCCTGCAATTATTTCACCAACAGAGCTAGGCCGTGGCAACGGCGGTGAGATTTTTGCACAAAAATAAACAGTTTTGCTCCTGATGGCGTTGGTAGTCCACGACATCGGCAAATTTTTGCAAAAATACCAGCCCCATCCCCCCTTCTGGTTCCGGGTCTTGGGGGCTTTGTGCGAGTTCATTTAACTTGCGGTTGAGGTCAAAACCGGGTCCTTGATCCCAAATCCGCATTTCAATGCTATCGGCAAAAACCTGGACTTCTATGGTGATAGGAGTGGTGGTGGGCAAATCCCGATGGGCGTGGCGCACCGCATTGGTAAACCCTTCATCTAAGACCAACTGGCAAAACCACCATAATTCATAGGTCAAGGGGGGGTCGTTGAACTGGGCGAACCAATCAAGTACCTGGGTCAAGGCGGCTAAATCAGAGTTGACAACAATACGGCTGGCACGCAGAGCAGAATTCACAGGTGTTCCCAGAGGGCGTGGCAAGATTTGGGCGAAATTTGGTTATCTTTGATTGTATGGCAAAAGTCCTGGTGATTGATGATGACCCGACCATGCGCTTGGTGTTGCAACGCAATCTCAAGCTCCAGGGGCATGAGGTGGCGGTGGCCGCCGATGGGGCGCAGGGCTGGCAGTTGGCGCAGGAATTGCATCCGGCTCTGGTGATTTGCGATTGGATGATGCCGGGGTTGACGGGGTTGGAGGTGTGTCAACGGTTGCGCCAGACCCCGACTTTGGCGACTACATTTTTTATCCTACTCACCTCGCGGGATCAGGTGGCGGATCGGGTGCATGGTTTAGACAGCGGGGCGGATGATTTTTTGGTTAAACCCATTGATACCAGTGAATTGCAGGCACGGGTGCGGGCGGGGTTGCGTCTGTATCAGTTGAACCAGGATTTGCACGACCAAAAACAACGCCTTGAGGATGAACTAAAGGAGGCGGAAGGGTATGTGCGGTCCTTATTACCCGCCCCACGGCTGATGGGGGAGATTACGACTGCGTGGGTGTTTGTGCCCTCGACGGAGTTGGGAGGGGATTCGTTTGATTATTTTGACCTGGATGAGCATCGGTTTGTGTTTTATGTGATTGATGTGGCGGGGCATGGGGTGGGGGCGGCGTTGTTGTCCATTTCGGTGTTGAATTTATTGCGCTCCGGTTCGGTGGCGGATATGACCCAACCGGCGGCGGTGCTGGCATTGTTGAACCGATTTTTCCCGATGGAACAACATAAGGACAAATACTTTACGGCCTGGTATGGGGTCTATGACCGGCGTAGTCGCTGTTTAACCTATGCGAGTGCGGGGCATCCGGCGGCGGTGTTGTGGCATGATCAGCAGGTGCAAGCTTTGCCGGGGCGGGGTTTGGCGGTGGGGATGTTCCCGGAGGCGACCTACGAGGAGCATCAGCAGGTTGTGCCGGTGGGGGGGCGGTTGTATTTGTTTAGCGATGGTGCCTACGAAATTCCCGTGGGGGCAACGGGGGAACTGTGGGGGCGGGAGGCGTTGGCGCAGGTGCTGGCGAGCGGCACAGACCCCCAAACTCTGATAGGGAAAATCCCCCGCCCCCCGGAAGGTTGGCCGGACGACCTGTGTTTAATGCAATTTGGCTTTGCCTAGGGTGAATTGACCGGCATGGCACTGGGCGTACCACTTGCTCACCGGCACCGCTTGCTGGCATCTCCAGATACTCTTGTCAAAAATCTCTACCCAGCAATGAACTACCCCGCCGCAAGCGGACGGGGTATCAGAATCAAAAAAGAGCAAGCT
>CAYZTU010000008.1:0-116080 GCA_964481635.1 uncultured Synechococcus sp. | reverse complement strand
AGGACATTAGCTTGCGTGGCGTAGCCATAGAACCATACACCGCAGGTGCTTCTCTAACGGGGGCAACGCCTACGGCGCACTGCGTGCTGGCGTAGCCTGTCTGCCGGACACTCTGCCCCTGCGACCTCTTATTATATGTGTACAAAAATTATTCTTACAATTCAGATGTGATTCCTATAGTCATTTTGGATAAAAATGAGACACTTATTAACGTATCCAGAGCAATGCCTAGGTTGCATATGTTATTGGTGCTTAGATTGTTCCCGGTTTTGTTAATCACTAAATGTCTCAAGCTTGTTTGAAATAGCTATATGCGATGAATTTAGACTTTACCAAGATGGGAGATTTGGCCTCTCAACTGCCGGAGATATTTCAGGAATTTAGTGCAGATGTACGGGTTTTTAATCAGTTTTTAGTCAAGCTCTCAGTGGCGGTTACTGAACTAGATGTGGATGATAATTATTAACACTTTTAGCCGTTTCATTCCCTCAAACTTCCCCCCGCAAGCGACCACACCTGATCCGCCATCGCCGTCAATTCGCGGGTGTCGTGGCTGACCACCAATAACGCCCAGGTCTGTTTCAATTCCTGAAGCAACTGCATCACCTGCCGCCGCATAGACCAATCCAACCCGGCCAGGGGTTCATCGAGCAATAGCAAATAGGGCTGACGAATCAACTGCACAGCTAGGGCTAACCGCCGTTGTTGGCCGCCGCTCAGGTGGTGAGGGGGCTGGTGCAGGGGCACATCACCCAAATGCACCGTAGCCAAGACCTGCTGTACCTGCTCCAGGGTGAGTTCAGGATGACCGAGCCGCAATTCCTCCAGCAACGTGAGACCACAAAAATGCCGTTCGGGAAACTGAAACACCAACCCGGCCAATTCCTGCAAATCCGTGGCCTCTAATGCCTGCTCCCGCCACAATATCTGCCCTTGGGTCGGTATGGCCAAACCGGCAATTAACTCTAATAAGGTGGTTTTGCCCGCCCCACTCACCCCGACAATTAACGTCAAGGATTGGGGCGGAACGGCAAAACTGACCTGATTGAGAATCGGTCGGGGTGTGGCCGGAGGATGGTAGCTGACATCAACCAGACAGAGCATTACTGGGGTGCGGCCACCACCACATAACCCTGGCGACCGGGGTCGTAAACGTAGTACACCCCATTCACCGTGTAGTAAGTCACCCCTGCCACGACCACGGTTTGATAGTTGGGGGGCAAGGTGACCACCACCGCCGTATCCGGTTGGTTGTTGTCGTTGATCACGGCAGCCGCACCGGGATGGCGATTGGGGCGACAGAAGGCTCCCGCATTACCTTCGGCGGTATTCACCCCAGCCGTGCATTTTTGGGTTGGAGTCACGACCCGCCCAGCGGCTCCGTCCTCATTTTGGATCACCGTACCCCGACCCGTAGGAGTCACCACCCGCCCGGCGGCTCCTTCATCCGTATTCACCACAACCCCCCGCCGCCGTTGGGCTGAGGCCACTTCGGGTAACCAAGCTCCCCCAATACTTAGGGCAATCGCTAAGGCTAAACAAGACCGATGTACCATGATGGAATCCTCAAAGTGTGTGTTTATCAAGTGGATGTTGGCGATGCACCCATACCCATGACCACAATTTTAGCCAAACGCCGCCAGCCCTGCGTCCAAATATATGGATTGCTTAATCATTACTGGTAGATTCCCATACCTGCACTTGCTCCGGGTAACGGCTGAGGTATGCATTGCCCCACTGGTGCATCAGGTGCAGTACCGGATGCAGTTGCCGACCCAGGGGTGTAAGCCCATATTCAACTCGCAGGGGCAATTCCGCAAATTCCTGCCGCTGGATAATCCCATCCTGCTCCATTTGCCGCAGTTGCTCGGCCAGTACCTTGCTACTGACCCCCACTAATGCCCGCTGCAGTTGGTTAAAACGTTGCGCCCCTGGCAAAAGTTCCCGCAGAATCAGTACCTTCCACCGCCCTGCAATCACCCCCAAAGTCGCCTCCACCGCACAGGTCAGGCGTTCATCCTGCCAAAACGCTTCGTAGGTAATAGGCAGGTCAGTAGGCATCCTGCAATTCGTAAAAATCCGGGGTGACGTAATCTTTCCGCATCGGCCAGCCCACCCAGTCCTCCGGCAAGAGAATCCGCTTCAGATGGGGATGCCCCACGTATTCAATGCCATAAAAATCGTAGGTTTCCCGTTCCTGCCAGTCCGCCGTGCGCCAAATCCAGTATAGGGAAGGCACCTTGGGGTCATGGCGGGGCAAAAACACTTTCACGCATACTTCTTCTGGATGCTCCGCATTGTCCGCCAGCTTGAGCAGGTAATAAAAACTTACCAAATCCTGCCCCGGCCCCGCATCATACCCCCCCTGACACCGCAGGTAGTTGAACCCGTACCCGTACAAGGCCGTAGCAATGGGTAGTAGGACTTCCCGCTCTACTTGTAAAATTTCCACCCCCTGGTGATCCCGTCCCAGGGACGTGTGGTCAAACCCCTGCCCCGTCAACCACTGGGAAACCAGGCCGACCTCCACCGGAGCCAATTCCGTCGTTTCAGCCACCGCGCACCTCCTCGGTTTGCGCCTCCAAAGCAGCCACGGGCAGACCCATCGCCTGCGCCAACTCCTGGGGCGGAGCCTGCCGGGACGGACTTTGCAGATATTCCCCGGTCAAAATTGGCGGCACTACTTTCAGGTCATGCTTCACCGTGAAATAGCGATGGGATTGCTCGTAGAGACTGCGCTCACGCACATCCTCCTGGGCAATTTTTTTCCGCAGTTTAATAATCGCATCAATAATCGCCTCCGGTTTCGGGGGACAACCGGGTAAGTACACATCTACCGGAATCACCTTGTCCACCCCCCGCACCACCGTGTAGGAGTCCGTGCTAAACATCCCGCCCGTAATCGTGCAGGCACCCATGGCGATCACATACTTGGGGTCAGGCATTTGTTCATACAAACGTACCAACGCCGGAGCCATTTTCATCGTCACCGTCCCCGCCGTGATGATCAAATCCGCCTGCCGGGGGCTGGAGCGAGGAATCAGGCCAAACCGGTCAAAATCAAAGCGAGAACCGATCAAGGCCGCAAACTCGATAAAACAGCAACTGGTGCCATACAACAACGGCCAGAGGCTGGAGAGTCTTGCCCAGTCATACAGGTCATTCAAGGTGGTTAAAATCACATTATTTGCCAGGTCTTGGGTCACCTGGGGACGCTCGATCGGGTTCAGCACCTTCGCTTCGCCGAATGTGGGGTTCATGACCATTCCAAAGCTCCTTTGCGCCACGCATAGACCAGGGCAATTACCAGGATAGCAATAAATATTAGAGCCTCCACAAAGGCCAACAAGCCCAACTGGTGAAAGGCCACCGCCCAGGGATAGAGGAACACGGTTTCCACGTCAAACACCACAAATACCAGGGCGAACATATAGTAGCGGATATTAAACTGCACCCAGGCTTCCCCCTGGGGTTCCATCCCCGATTCGTAGCTGGTGCGCCGTTCTGCCCCCGTGCCTTTGGGTCGCAGGAGAGCCGACAGACTCAAAGCGGCAATGGGCACCACGGAACAGACCAACAAAAACACCAGTAAATAATCGTAGCCACGCAGTTCAAACACGACCCTAGCCCCCGGTAATCGCTACCCCCATCATGCCACAGACCCCGGCGACGGGCTAGGGATAATTCATGAGAAATCCGGTAACTTTCGGTGCGGTGGCGGTTGGGGTTGGTCAATGGCTGAGCGCACCGAAAAAAAGGGGTTATGATAAGAGTGACCGGGTGAACCCCTACGGAACCCCCATGAGTTACTGCCTGAACTCCGATTGTCCCGCCCCCGAAAATTCCCCTACGGAACTGAACTGTCGGGCTTGCGGCAGTCTTTTGGTGTTGAAAGGGCGTTATCGGGCGGTGAAACCCATTGGTCAAGGGAATTTTGGCCGCACGTTTCAGGCGGTGGATGAGAGCATTCCCTCCCGCCCCCCCTGTGTCATTAAACTATTCCAGCCCCAGGTGATCCAATCTGACGAGGCGATGCGGAAGGCGATTGACCTCTTTGAGCAGGAGGCGGTGCAATTGGATCGCCTGGGCAACCACCCCCATATCCCCGACCTGCTGGCCTATTTCATCCTGGATGGCAAGTCCTATCTGGTGCAGAAGTTCATTGACGGGCAGGATTTATCTGACGAACTGTTGCGTAAGGGAGCCTTTGATGAGGCCAAAATTCGCCAACTGCTGGGGGATTTATTACCGGTTTTAGACTACATCCACCAGGAAAATGTTATCCACCGGGATGTCAAGCCCAAAAATATCATCCGTCAAAAATCCGATCAAAAACTATTCCTGGTGGATTTTGGGGCGGTGAAATTTGTGCGGGAATCGGGATTATTCAAAACCGGAACGGCCATTGGTAGTAGTGGTTTTGCCGCCCCGGAACAGATGATGGGCAAGGCGGTTTTTGCCAGTGATTTGTATAGTTTGGGAGCCACGTGCATTTATTTATTGACGGGCATTTCTCCCGCCAAGTTATTCAATATCCGGGAAAACGTCTGGCTCTGGCGACAAGCCCTCAAACAACCCCTGAGCGAAGGGTTGATGCAGTTACTCGATAAACTCTTGCAACGGTTACCAGGACAACGGTTCGGTTCGGCGGCCTTGGCCTTGAGTGCCCTCCAGAGTTTGGAGCAACCCGCCCGCCCCGTCAGTAGTTTGGGGCGTTTGGGCGTGCCGGGGGGGGGGTTGAGTACGCCTTTGAATCCTCTACCGGGGTTAGGACGGGTGGGCGGCGGCGCAACTGCGATGGGTGGCACTAATCCCCCGACGAAACCGGGCACCAATCCTCCTTCAGGACGGTTAAATACGGATAGCGGTCGTTTGACCCAAAACCCCCCGCCTCGGATTGGCACCCGCACCCCGCCCCCTCAGGTCACCACGGTTCAAAAAGACCCAACCTGGCCTTGTGCCCATACCCTCGCCGGCCATAGTAAGTGGGTGAAGGCGGTGTGTTTCAGCCCCGATGCCCGCTATCTATTTAGCTGTAGTCGGGATGGCATGGTGCTGTGTTGGGGGTTGAGTTCCCTGAGCTATCCCCGCCAGTTGAGTTGGGGGAGTAACAACCCGACGGCTTTACACGCCTTAGCACTCAGCCCCGATGGGCGGTTTTTGGCGGCGGCGGGCGAAGAACGGGTGGTGAAAATCTGGCAACTACCAGGGGATAAGCCCTTGCGTACCCTCGGTAATCTTTTTAATAAACACGGGGGCACCATTGATGCTTTGGCTATGCGTCCCGATGGGGTGGTTTTGGCCAGTGCCAGTGAGGATAAAACGATTAAACTTTGGCAGGTGGATAACGGGGCGTTATTAACTACCCTGAGTGCCCACGCCAGCCATGTCCGTAGTGTCGCCTTTACCCCGGATGGTCGGTTGTTGGTCAGTGGCAGTTGGGACAATTCGCTCAAGGTGTGGCTCACGGACGGGGGCGACCCCCTGCGGAACATTATCGGTTCCTCCAGTTTTAGCGGCAGTGGCTTTAACGTGGTGGCTATCAGCCCGGACGGGCGGGTAATTGTGGCGGGGAGTGAGGACACCACCGCCCATGTGTGGCACCTGCACAACGGCGACCCCATCACCACCCTGACCGGGCACCGGGAGGGGGTGCGGGCGGTAACCTACAGCCCCAACGGTCGTTACCTGGTCACCGGGGGCTGGGAGGGGAGCATTCGGGTGTGGGATGGGCAGTCCTATGCCCTGTTAATGACGTTGGACGGCCATGAAAAGGGGATCACGTCCCTAGCGTTTAGCCCAGACCAACAGTGGCTCGCCAGTGGCAGTCGAGATAATACGATTAAGCTTTGGCGGGTAGGGAAGTAGTTGTCTGGGGTTTAGGATCAACGCTACGGTGAATCCGGTTTTAGGCACATCGGGAACCGGCAGAAAATCATCTCGCTGAAATGCCAGGATTATCGAGAACCAAGTGCGGGGCGGTGCCCTGCGACCTATATTAGTCATGTCAACCTTTGCGTGTTTAGCTATACCTTAGATGGGGAGTTATTCTTCCTGAAGGAGAACAGACAAAATGATTTTGACGCAATTTCAGGCAGGGCAGCCTAACACTGCGTGGCAGCGGAAGGGCGAAGCTGCTGGTGCTGAGTTCAAGGTTATCTGCCGCCGCTGCACTTCACCGTTAGATCACTTAGACCATTCAGCGTAAGTCCTGGTAATCAATTCAAAACCCTGCCCTGAACTCCGCACCGTACTGTGCAACCAATCGCATGAAGATTTAGGTGGTTTTAGAAGCTTTTTGTATCAACCAATGGCTCAACAAGATGGTAAAGACACTACATGGAATCAGTCCTAAGGTAGTTGTGAAAGCACCAAAATCATACGTTGACAACAGTAACCCACCGGTAGTTGCAACCATAAAAACTCCACAGGAATAGGCGTAGGCAATCAACATGGTAAGGACTGAATTAAAACGATTGGGTAAGCCAGCAGCAACCATCAAAAGGATGCCAAGAATAATATCCGCCACCAAAAACTGATTGAATAATCTACCCTGACTCACTTCCCACGCTTGCCATACTAGCGTTAGACTGCCAATCAAAAATGCGAAAGAACGAGCCAATCTAATCACGGTTATCCTCCTTGTAATCTGCTGCAATCATGAAATGATCGATTGATTCAGACCATTTTTATAACTATTGCATCGGACTTTTTGGCGGCGAACAAAGGGGAATATTAAAGGTCTCAGCAACCGTTAATGGATTGTTATACTCCCGGATTGCTGTAATTTGTTCCTGATCAACTTCAAATACGAAAACATAAGTGTTGCGATAGGGGATGCCTGTCCCTCGCAAAGCGAAGTTACCACGAGCCTCAACAATCACCGTCCGCCCATCTTGAACGGGATACAGACGTTCATCCGTAAACTCGATTCGCTCAAATCGGCGGGAAATTTCCCTAAGGTTGGCAATAATTGCCCCTCGTCCTTGAAAAGTTCCTGGTGTATTTGGTAAAGCAAACACGTTATCAAAACGGGCATTGGGTGCCAAAATTTTTTCAAATCCCTGCATATCCATCTGTTCAAACTTTTGGATTGCAACTTCAACAACTTGCATTGAACGCTGATTTGGACGGGCTGTAACCACCATACTACTACTGCCCACAATCGCAGTTGTCAGACCAATCAATATCCACATCCGTAGCGTCATAATACCTCCAGCCGAAATTTCAACTTGCTTTACAAACGATAAACCCTGGAGTATACTCCATTGTCAAGTGTTATTGGTGATCGGATAAGAAAATAATGCGGATTGGTGAGTTAGCTGAGAAAACAGGTCTTTCCAGGGATACAATTCGCTTTTACGAAAAAGTTGGCCTGGTTGCCCCCGTGCAACGGAATATTGAAAATGGCTATAAAAAATATGATCATGCTACCGTCGAACGCCTCGTTCTGATTACACAAGCGAAATCCTTGGGCTTTACCCTGAGTGAGATTAAGCAGGGAATTGATGCGTGGCAGGATGGTACGCTTTCCCAAGCGGAAAAGATGCAAATCATGCAAGACAAAATTGAGCAGGTCAATGAAAAAATTCAACAACTTGATCAAATCAAGGCTTATTTAAGGACAAAAATAGACAGGATTATACAAGGGATATAGGCTTTACCCCCCGCTTCACCAAGGGATATTTTGCGCCCAAAGTAACATCTGCGGGTGCAACCAATAAACGGCGGCCACAAACACCGCTACTCCAGCATAAGCCGGACGTAGAAATTCCGATAACACCAGCGTTTGTTTCCCTTCCCAAATCGCCTTAAAGGGAACAATAGACGTATTCGCCTTTAACTCTGGAAACGCCTCAGGATAACGATTGGCCCAACGCCTGTCCCCATGCCATACGCCAAATAAATGATGGGCGATCAACCCTAGAGAGGTCACCACCATAAATGAACTACCAATCCAGAGGGTATGGGCGATGCACCAGAGAATTTGCCCCACCATTTGCGGATGCCGACAGATGCGGATAATGCCCTGGGAATAGAGATGGATTTGCGGTTTTTGGATCGCACTAATTTCCCCCAAATTAAACGTGGCGGGGAAGAGAAAGGCAAACGAAATGACCGTTACTCCCCAAACCAGTTCCCGCACCCCGGGCACATCCTGCACCTGCCACAATTGCACTCCATCGTAGCGGTGTTTCACGAAATAACCCAACAGGGGAACAACCACCAACAAACTGGCACTGGCAAACAGCACCCGGTAGCCCCGTACCCCTAGGAGTTTTTCCCCCCGGGGACGGAGAGCCGCCAAGCCGCTATGTACCAGGGCAAACCCCAGCAACCACCCCAAAATTATTCCGTGGGACATCGGCATCAACTACTTGGCTGAACCTTGTTTCACGGTGGGGTTGGCGTTTTTGCGTACCAAATCCGTCAGCACATCCACCGCCCGGGCAAACTGCGGGTCAGCCGGGGTGCCAATGGCTCGGTCTTTGATGATTTTCTCCCGTTGCTCATCGGTGAGGTTGATTTCCACATCCGGGACAATCCCCTCTTTGTTAATATCCTTGCCGCTGGGGGTCAGGTACTTGGCGATGGTCACCGCTACCCCGGAACCATCCTCTAATTCCCGCACCGATTGCACTAAACCCTTACCAAAGGTTTTCGTTCCTACCAGGGTGGCACGGCCATTGTCCTGCAAGGCTCCCGCCAAAATCTCGCTGGCACTGGCGGAACCCCCATCCACCAGGATCACCAGGGGTAGGTTGGTCAAAGGCCGCCGGGAGGCTTCGTACCGCTCCGCTTCCCCCACCCGGGTCACCGTGGAAACGATGGTTCCCTTGTCCATCCACATGCGGGCAATGTCAATGCTGGCCTGGAGCAAGCCCCCCGGATTGGAGCGCAGGTCGAGGATATAGCCCGTCACCCCCTGGGCTTCCAGCTTGCGAATCGCTTCACGTACGTCTTGCGAGGCATTGCCGTTGAATTGGGTCATGCGAATGTAACCCACCTTGCCGGTCGGGGTTTCCTTGACCTCCTGGCGCACCGCATGGAGTTCGATCCGCTCCCGCTTCAGGTTAAAGTCCAGGGTTTGCTTTCCCCGCTCAATCACCAGCCGTACGGACGTACCGGGGCGACCCCGAATCAGGGACACCGCCTCGTTGATGTCCATGCCCTTGGTGTTTTTCCCGTCAATGGAAACGATATAATCCTGCGCCAAAATCCCCGCCCGGGCTGCCGGGGTGTCCTCAATCGGGGCAATCACCACCAGACGGTCGGTTTTCTCCTCCTGCGCTAGTTGAATCCCCACCCCAGTCAATTCCCCAGAGGTGTCCACCCGCAAATTGGCAAACTGCTGGGGGTCCATAAACCGGGTGTAGGGGTCGCCCAGCTTCTCCAGCATCTCCCGGATCGCCTTGTAGGCTTCCTCTTTGGTACTGTATTCCCGGCTGAGATACTGTTGGCGTACCTGCCGCCAGTCATTTTTATTGAAGGAGGCATCCACGTAATCCCGGTAGATGATTTGCCAAACCTCATCCACCATCTGCTTGGGACTTTCCTTCAGCCCCGCCCAGCTTTGTTTGCCCGCCCCGGTGGCCAGCAGTCCCGCCGCCGCCGTAATCGTTGCCCCAATCGCTACCCCCCGTGCCAGTTCCAACGGCCATTTTCGCTGCATCATGAATTGCCCCCTTGTGCTTGTGGTTCCACCCAACAGCCATCCGCTTTGATCAGGTTGATCAACTCCGCTACCCCATCCTGCTCCGGTACTTTTTTAATTTCCTCCCGCCCCCGGTAGAGGGAAATCATGCCGGGCGTTTTGCCCACATAACCGTAATCCGCGTCGGCCATTTCCCCCGGCCCGTTGACGATACAACCCATCACGGCGATATTCAATCCCGTCAGGTGACTGGTGGCCGAGCGGACTTTGTGCAGGACTTCCTCTAAGTTGAACAACGTGCGGCCACAGGAGGGGCAGGCCACGTACTCCACCATCGTCCGCCGCAGACCCAACGCCTGCAAAATACTGTAACAGACGGGAATTTCTTTTTCCGGGGCTTCAGTCAAAGATACCCGGATCGTATCCCCGATCCCCTCCGCCAACAGGGTACCAATCCCGGCGGTGGATTTAATCCGGCCATATTCCCCGTCCCCGGCTTCCGTGACCCCCAAGTGCAAAGGATAGTTCATCCCCAATTCGTCCATGCGCTTAACCATCAAGCGATTGGCCGCCAACATCACCGACACCCGGGACGCTTTCAGAGAGATGACGATATTGCGAAAATCCAAGGACTCACAAATCCGGATAAATTCCAAAGCCGATTCCACCATGCCTTCGGGAGTATCCCCGTAGGTAAACAGCATCCGTTCGGATAGGGAACCGTGGTTCACCCCAATCCGCATGGCTTTGCCCTGTTCTCGCAAAGAAATCACTAAGGGGGCTAAAGTCCCTTGGATTTTTTCGGCGATTTCATCAAACTCCGCTTGGGTATATTCCGTGCGGTCATCCTGGGGTTTCTCAAATACATATAGTCCCGGATTGATGCGTACCTTATGGACGTGTTTCGCCACTTCCAGGGCAATTTTCATGCCGTTGTGATGTACATCCGCCACCAGGGGCACATCCAGATAATTTTGTTTTAATTGCTGGCGAATATCTGCGAGGGCGTGGGCGTGCGCCAAACTCGGCACCGTCACCCGCACAATTTCACAGCCAATCCGATGCAACCGTTCAATCGCTTTTACTGACCCCGCCACATCCAGGGTGTCCTCGTTGATCATGGACTGAACGACCACCGGATGCTCGCCGCCAATGGTGACATTGCCCACGGGTACGGGGCGGGTCTGCCGCCGGGGAAAGGTAATGGGCAACTCTGGCTCGGGAGCGTGAACCGGGGTATCAAGAGTCAGCATAATGTACGGCAGAAAACGACCAGCGAACTATCCCTAATCTTAGCTTGCCACATTTTACCGTGCCGTGGGGTGGGATGGGGATATTCTCCCCCTCAACAGAGCGAAATGCTGGGATTAAGGTTCCCACTGGCTGAGTTCGATGATATGGCCGTCCGGGTCTTGAGTAAACAGGGCAGCCCGGCCAGAACTACTTTTTTGCACCGGGTATCCCGCCGCTGATAATTCCTGTTCGGCCTGGGTTAAATCGGTCACGGCAAAGGCGAGGTGGGAATTGCGTCCCCATTGTGTGGGATCAGCCAAAGGTATGGGCGGGTGGGGTTGCTGAATCAGGTGAATTTGGATGCCCTGAATTTCATACCAGCACCCGGGAAAATTGCGGGGGCGATGCACTAAATTTAAGCCCAAAATCTCCCCGTAAAAGCTTTGGGAGCGCACTAAATCCTGAACGGTGAGCGCAGTGTGGAGGTAGCCAATCAGTTGCATGGGTGGTATCAAACCAGAAACCAAGAAAATTATACGTCTTCTGCGGCAAAATAGGATTCATCTTCTTCGGTGCTTAATTCCGTCAGGGAAGCGATTTGGGGCACAAATTCTTTATCACCCAAGTATGCCATATCCAAGGTTTCTAATAACCCCCGAATGTGGGTACGCAGCGGACTATTGCCAATAGCATCAATCACGCTGTCAACGTTGATTTCCGGTTGCCAATTGTAACTTATTCCATGGATTTTGGTAATCTCAGCTAATAATGCTTGCAACTGACTGCGGCCAATCCGTTCAATAAAAGGACAAAGGTTTTGATCCTGAGCATTCTTAAAAAATGTGGTCATTTCCAGGTCTGAGTAACCATTGTTTCGTGCCTTAGCCAATTCGGGGATAAGCGTTGCATCCGGGGGTTGATTGCGTCCTTGCGGATTGCACCATAAATCCATCAAAGATTGCGCCACACCGCCCACCATATAAATCGGAAATGTTTGCTCACCCGACCAATTCAGTAGCCAGTAAAGATGGTGATAGGCTTGCATTCTACCTAACTTAGCCAGACGGGCAATCAATTCAATTTCATCAATCAAAATAACCCAGCCGTGATAGCCACACCAGTTAAGCATATCCACCATCATTTCAAAATAAGCTTTGCTGTGTTTGCTTCGCACAAAAGAACCAGTGAATCGGGGAAAAGTGATACCCACTGACCGTTTGTAAATTCTCTTGATTTCTGCCATCGGTATTTGGGCACCAATCAAAACTCCATACAGCAGTTCTTGTTCTTCGGCTGAGGCACGGTAATAGGTTTCCAGAATGATGGGTAAAAGGGAATGGCAGTATCTACCCACATCTTGAATGGGGGTATCAAATAAATCCGCAGAATTTTTCTTGTCTAAGAAGTGACGGATACCCAATAAATTGGATTCAGGGGTGCGAATCGAAGTTGCCAGTTTACTATAAAGATGGTCTAATCTTTGTCCTGATAATTGGCGATTGAGGGTAATGCGACTCACCGCAAATCCCTGCTCTAAGGCCATGTGTTCTAAGCAGGTCAATTCATGGGTTTTTCCCTGGCCGTATTGCCCCCAGATTAACCGCCCTTTGGGAATGGATTCCTTCTTGATTAACTGCGATAAATCCTGCTCAAATTGCTCATGGAGACGATTACGGGTGCTGGTCAAATGGCGGGTGGTGGCTCTGGTGGGAATCCCCGCTCGCAAGGACTCAATGATTTGCATTGCGGTATCTCGATTCATTTTGAAGCTCTCCGATTACAGACCGCATCAATCACCATTTGTTGCAGCTCACTGGCTGAATCTCGATAATTCACCGGGGGCTGAATCGTTTCTAATTTGGCACCCCGGATTAAATTTTGTATTTGCTTAAATATATCACTCAGAAATGTTTTGCCTTGGGATGCTAAATGCTTATCTACATCTACCAAATCAGCCAGAGGATTAAAACGTTCATAATCCGCCAATCCGGTTTGCAATCGAATCCAGAGAGCATCATAGGAGCGAAAACTCCGACGATGATCTTCTATAACATTTTTGCGACCACTTAGCAGAAATAAACAATTACTGAGGACTTCAGTATCATCAATGAGTTGACGGACGAGTTCACAAATATCATCCACCTGCTTTTGGCTGTATAAATATCTGCCATTCTCTCCCTTTTCGGTGATGACTTCTAAATCATCAATGGCAATGACTAAGCCCTTTTTGCCAGCAAGTTTACACAGCAAAATCAAAGAATTTAACCAATCTCTCGCATTCGCCTTTGTCAATTTTTCAAACAGCGAAAGTGCTTCCCGGTCGGCTCGTTGAATGGTTTGTCCCATCAACCAACTACACGCCCGTTCGATATTGACTGGGGAATGGTTGATCATCCGATTCAGAATAATTTGGTAGGCAAACGCCTTAAAAGATGAACTCAAATCCGTGTGTTTGATCATTTCTCCGGCAACTTTTCTGATCTGTTCATTGGCTAAATTTGCGCCGGGGTATTGGTCGTAAATTTTGGGTGCAAATACCCCCGAACCATCGTAGTCCGTTGTACTGGAAATTGCTTGAGCCACTCGCCGACACAGACCGCCTACGAATCCTTCATTGACCACTTGTTTGGCAATTTCTTGGTAAAGGTTCACCAAATCATACAAACGACAATCACGGGCAGATAGATAAACCGTTTGATAATCCAATTTTTTGGCATCGCTGAGAATAACTCGCAGAAGATGGGTTTTGCCGCTACCTTGGCCGCCAATGAGTAATTTAACTTTGCCACCCCCTTGGGCAATAAAGTGTTTTAGATAATGGTCATCCAGATAATCAATCCATGCTCTTCTCCCCAGCGTCATCACTTCCAATAGGTCATCGCTTTGGGGGGGTTGTCCCTTGCTGAGTAGGTACAGGTCGTCTTGGTTGAGTAACATAAATGTTCCCTGCGTCATTGGTTAGTAGTATTTTAATCGGGAATAAAATTAAACATAGGGTGATCACTCCTCCTTCTTAAAAATGGTCATATTACCGATGGATCGCTCTTTTTTATATTGATTGACGACCACATAATTTCGCTTAGCTTGTTTGTGGGGACTAAATTCAAAAGTATGCAGGTTATCTTTAATTTCATACTGTTCTAACAACCGACTCAAATCAAAAATAAAATGGGATTCAGGATAGTCCTGCTTCACCTCTGTTTTGAGAGTGAGGAGGGCGTAAACCTCTTGAATCGGCACGGGTACACCCCAACTCCCATGGCTAAGATAGGGGTAAACACTCAGCAATTCTTTGCAAAATCGGTCGTGATTAAACGTCCTGTTCACCAACGCCTTGTAATTCTCAGCAATCCAATCAGCAAGGATTTTTGGGGATAGACTGTAGGTTTGTTGACTTTTTCGCCCCATATTTAATTTCGCCAGGGACTGCTCCATTTTAATCAACAGTTTGAAGGGTGGAATGTCGTAGTTGGGGAAATCACCTGAAAAGGGAATGTTCTGGAACTGAAGAGCCGCAACCAATTGCATCGGGTACTCAGGACTTTTCAGCAATTCTTGGGCTTCTACTCTAAACGCATGGCTTGCTTCGGTGAACGCACGCCATAAATGTAACAGCGTTTCTATTTCCGGCTCTAAATTATTTGATAAATTTGTATAATCCTTGAGGTTCAATTCTTCGCTTGCTGTTTTTAATTTTTGAATTTTATTGCTGATTTGTTTACTCAATTTTAACAATGCCGCTACCCGTTCCTGGTGCAAAACCCCAGCGGGTATATCAACCTTTGAGGTGGTCATGGTGTAGGGGGAAATTCTTGCATTAAATTTTTTTGCCAATTTTAGCAAAAAATCTAATTTTTGTAAACTGTAACTTTTCTAATATGCTCTGCCCCCAAATTTCGCTCAAGCTAAGCATTTACCAGACTCCACCCCACCTCTTCTCATAAATGTGTTACATTTATTAATAGTGCTTAGTATTTCTCTTAATCTTTTTTCATCTAAGGAGTACATCCATGACTGGTTTGATGGTTTGGACGGCTCGGCTGTTGCGCTCTGACCGTACCCCCTGGGTGGGGCAACAGGCGGCCTGGCTGATATTACGAATGGTGGCGGGGGTGGTGATGATCCACAATGGCTTTGACAAGCTGGCGGATATTCCCGGGTTTGCGGAAGCCTATGTGGAGGTACTGGGGTTGCCGTTTCCCATCTTTTTTAGCTATGCGGCGGCCTTCACGGAAATTGCGGGTTCTATCCTGCTCATCCTGGGGTTGGGCAGTCGGCTGGCGGCTTTGGGGTTATTCGCAACGATGGCGGTAGCGATTTGGCATCACATCAAGGTGGCGGGGTTTAGCATTCCCTACCTGGAACTGTCGAGCTTGTATGCGGCCTGTTTCCTCTTTTTCACGGTGAATGGGGCGGGATGGGTATCCCTGGATCAACTGCTGGGGCAATGGTTGAGTGGTAAGGCGCAGTCCCGCCACATCCAAAATCTGGAGCAGTCCTTACAGGCTACGTCCGCCCCCCAGGATGTGCTGAAATCCTAGGTTCTCGGGGGTTGACCACGACCGGGGCGGCGGTTCGCTCCGGTTTTTGTGGTCAATGTTTTGTGGCCAATGTGTAGTATATTGAAGAAAAATTCATCTTTTTTATCCTGGCTGGAACTCCTATGGCGACTGTACTGCTTGTCGAGGATATGCAACCGGAAGCGGCTTTGCTGGCGGGTTACCTACAGGGAGAGGGCTTTTTGGTGAATCGGGTGGTCAGTGCCGAGGAAGCCCGCCAGTATTTGGGGAAGCAGAAACCGGACTTGATCGTGCTGGATGTGGTTCTGCCGGGGGAAAGTGGTTTTGAGTTTTGCCGTCAGGTGAAAAAACAACCGGAAACCAGCGATATTCCCATCGTGATTTGCTCAAGCAAACAGGGCGATATTGATAAATTTTGGGGGATGAAGCAGGGGGCAGCGGCCTACTTGACCAAGCCGGTGGACAAGGGGGAATTAATCCGCACGGCTCGCAATTTGGTGGGGCGGTTCTGAAGTAGCCAGGTCAATCAGGGCGTTAGTCATGGCGGCGGCGGCGGGGGAACCGCCTTTGCGTCCCTGCACCACAATCTGGGGAATGGGGGTCTGGGCGAGTTGGGCTTTGGCTTCCACCACATTCACAAAACCCACCGGGGCGGCGATCACGAGGGCGGGGGTCACGGTGGGATAGAGTTCGCAGAGTTTGAGTAAGGCGGTGGGCGCATTGCCAATGACGATAATTGCGCCGGGATATTGCTGTAAAGCCTGCGCCATGCCCATCGCTGAGCGGGTTTCCGCCCCCGGTTCTAGGGGAGCTAAGTCCAGGGCATTCACCAGGGGATTGTTTAACCGTAAGGCCAGATGGTTTTTGATCCCCTGCGCCACCAGCCCGACATCCGTTATTACGGGAGCTTCCTGTTGCAACGCCTGGATGCCCAAACTAATGACTTCGGGACTAAATCGCAGAAGATACTTAAATTCAAAGTCCGCCGTCGCATGAATGACTCGCCGGATGACCGCATATTCCGCCGCTGTCCAGCCCCAGGGATGACTGCCAATTTCCCGGTCAATGATGGCAAAACTGGCCGCCGTAATCGGGTCTAAATCCATCGCCTCGCCCCTCCAACTTCCCACAGTGTAGGGGATTAGGACTCCGTGTAGGTGCCAATGGTAGAAATTTGTAATCGGAAGTCCCCCGGTTGGAAGGTGGGATTGAGTTGGCCGTCGTAGGCAAATTTACTCAGCATGAGTTGCAAAGAAACCACCTGTTTTAGGTCAATGGGTGGGGCGGTGGGGACGCTTTTGGCGCGAAAGACGGGCACCAGAGTAGCAAAAGGGATTTTGACCGTGATCCAGGTGGCGGGTTGGGTGTCAAATTGGGCACCGTAGGCGAGACTGTCCCAGCTATGGCTGTCTCTCAGTAATAACTTGTAGCGTTTGCCATCCCCCCTGACCCGCAATGCCAAGCCGGTTGTCCCGGACAAGTCCAAGGGTGGGGTCAAATTACGGGTGCGGATGGAGGCGAAACCACCGTTATTTTCCGTGGTCACCATGCCCTCAAAGCGGGCACCGGACGGGTCAGCGACCAACCCACTGCGGCTCATGCCCCCCATCACCACATCATCCAGGGCACCCCAGAGGTTGACGCTGGCGGGTTGGCTAAAATCAAACACAATTGCACCTTGGGGCATCACGTTCGCTGGGGGAGAATTTAGACCAAAAGTGTGTTGAATACAATTAATGAAGGGTACCGCTTCAAAATAGGTCACGGTTTGCCACAGACGACCAATATCAGGAAATTGCATGGGGAACCTAAGCTCGTCCGGCTCTACTATAGCAACTTTGCTGGTCTTGTTAGGAACATCTAGCCCTGGGGAAGCTATTGTGAATTTTCAGAAAATCATTCCACCCGAATAAGTCCCTTTTGTAGCGCAAAAATAGCAGCTTGCGTGCGGTCTCGTACATCTAATTTGTGGAGAATAGCATGGACATGAACCCGCACCGTTCCAGGTGCAATATAAAGGATATTGGCAATTTCTTGGTTGTTTTTACCACCAGCAATTAAGGATAAAATTTCCTGCTCACGCTTCGTCAACGTTATCTCAAAATTATGGGGGCAAGATTCCCTCGTAACGGGTTGAAAAGCCGCCTGAATTTCCTGAGAAGAAATCGCATCCCACCAGGTTGCCCCTGCGGCTAAAGAACGAATGGCGAGGACTAACATTTCGGCAGCAATTCCCTTAACGCAGTACCCCTGGGCTTGGGCTTCCAACAAACGATGAATCAAGGCCGGTTGCTGATGAGATGTGAGAATTAACACAGGTAAATGGGGTTGATTTTGTTTAATTTGACGGCAGGTTTCCACGCCACCCATCCGAGGTAGTCCCACATCTAAAATCACCACATCAAAAACCTGTTGCTTGATAAAATTCAGCGCAATTTCCCCATCTTCCGCTTCGGCGGTGATCTCTAGGTCAGGTTCTTGACTTAAACGGGTCACCAAACCCAGACGAAATAGTTCATCATCTTCCACCAGTAGTATACGAATTGGCTTCACAGGCATCCCGTTTAGGAATATCGTGGCAAGGAAAAGGCAAACACAGCACCTCGGGGAGAACGGGGTTCTGCCCATATTTTACCCCCGTGAGCGGTGATAATTTGCCGACTGAGATAAAGCCCCAATCCCGTTCCCTTGGCTTGGCGGTCGCTGTGTCCTTGATAAAATCGCTCAAATAGATGGGGGACTTCGTGGGCGTGGATGCCTTGCCCCTCATCCAGAATTTGCACATGGTAATCATCCTGTTTTATGCTAATTAAAACTTCGACTTTACCCCCCCCGCAAGGAATGATTAATCGCATTGGCAATCAAATTGTTAAACACCCGTTGTAGTTGTAAAAAATCGGCATTGATGGGATAGGTTTGACGAAAATCCGAATCGCCTTGTTTGAGATATAAATTTACCTGGCGAGATGTAGCCAAACCAGTAAGTTGAAGTATGGCTTCTTCCGCAATTTTTAATAGATCAACGGGTTGTTTATCCAGTCGTAACCCCTCCACATCATTCCGATAAATATCCATTAACATTTCAACTAGTTTTAGGGTGGTTTGATGGCTGTGAATCATAATATCTATCGCCCGTTTTTGTGCAGCATTAATGGTTCCTAATTGTTGGGATGCCAATGCCTTGAGGGTCTCAATCGCTCCCAATAGAGGCGTTTTCAAGTCGTGGGTAAGCGTTGACATAAAATCTTCTCGCACTTTTGCTAACTGGTTTTGATTAGCGATTTGTATTTTTTGTTGGGTGACAGTAACCGTATATTCCCGTAAACGGTCACTCAACCAGGCGGTGGTCAGCAAAGCTAGGATGGCAATCGTCCGGTTGGCAAACGTCACAGAAGTAATCGGCTCTCTGCCAGGTATCCATAGGTTTAATACGGTGAGTCCAATTGCCATTCCTGTTACCCATCGCATGGCATTTTGACCGAGTTTTGCACTGGCCAATAGCACGGCTCCAATGTACAAATACCCAAATACATAGGGAGGTGGGGTACTGTATTCCAAGGTGATAACGGTAATAAATATGATGAACAAAAGCCAATGAGTGGATGTCCAGGTACGCATAATTGCAAAGTGTGCGGTTGGTAATTATTCTAAGTGGGATTAACCTAAACTGAAGCTATATCTGGAGATATAGCCCGACTAAACGGATGCTATTTTATGGTTTAGATAGACATACGACAACTGGTCATAAACAGATTTCTATACCTTGTTTTTTGTGACTCATTCCGGCAAACTGAGAGTGTTAATCGTCCCTGGGCTACCAAGTTGTAGGAGTTGTCATTAGTATTGATGCTTGTCTTGCGATTCTTTTGAGGGGTTTTATGTTGTCAATGTGCTTACAAATTGTGCTGACTTTGTTGATTTTACTGCTAACGGCACCGCTGTTAGGACGGTACATAGCACGGATATTTTTACATCAGCCAACTTGGTTTGACCGGGTGGCTGAGCCGGTGGAGCGATTGATTTTTTGGGGTTCTGGTCTGAAAAGTGGGCGACCCATGACGGGTGGGCAATACATGCGGGCGGTTTTAGTGAGTAATTTGGTCATGGGGATTTTGGTTTTTGGTATCTTGATGACCCAGGGTTCACTCCCTTTGAATCCCACCGGTTTAGCCGCCCCCAGTTGGCATTTAGCGCTACACACGGCCATCTCTTTTGTCACCAATACCAATCAGCAACATTATTCGGGAGAGAACACCCTTTCCTACTTTAGCCAGGTCGGAGCGTTGGGTTTTTTGATGTTTACTTCGGCGGCGACGGGTATTGCTGTAGCAATTGCTTTTATCCGGGGTTTGACCGGTCAATCTCTGGGTAATTTTTATCAGGATTTGGTGCTATCTATCACTCGCATTTTACTACCCATTTCCGTGGTTGGGGCAATAGCATTACTCATTGCCGGTGTGCCGGAAACCTTGGCCGCTCCTGCCCAAGCCACCACCCTGGAAGGGGCAACCCAATGGATCGCCAGGGGGCCGGTAGCACATTTTGAAATCATTAAACAATTGGGAGAAAACGGGGGTGGGTTTTTTGGGATTAATTCTGCCCATCCCTTGGAAAATCCCAATAATTTTACTAATTTGTTGGAAACGGTGATCATGATGGTGATTCCGGCGGGAATGATCATCACCTACGGTATCATGGCGGGTAATCCCAAGCAGGGGTGGTTGATTTTTGGTATGGTGTTTATCCTCTATATTCTGTTAATTATCATCACGGCTATGGGAGAATTTCAAGGGAATCCCCTCGTGAATCAAATGTTAGGCGAATCCCAACCCAATTTGGAAGGCAAGGAAGTACGATTTGGCTGGGCAATGACGGCACTCTGGGCAGTTTCCACTACGGGAACCATGACGGGTGCGGTGAATGGGATGCACGATTCTCTTATGCCCCCCGGAGGGTTTGTGACCTTGACCAATATGTTCTTGCAAATCATCTGGGGCGGACAGGGGACGGGGACAGCCTATTTGTTTATTTTTCTGATTTTGACGGTGTTTTTGACGGGGTTGATGGTGGGACGTACCCCGGAATTTTTGGGACGCAAAATTGAAAAACGGGAGATGGTTTTGGCGAGTTTAATTTTACTGGTGCATCCCATCGCTATTTTGATTCCTGCGGCGATTACCCTGGCATTTCCGGCCACCCTTTCTGGTATCAGTAATCCCGGTTTTCATGGCATTTCCCAGGTGGTCTATGAATATGCTTCGGCGGCGGCCAATAATGGCTCTGGCTTGGAAGGTTTGGGGGACAATACCCTCTGGTGGAATCTAAGTGCCAGTGTGTCCCTATTATTAGGGCGTTATGTACCGATGATGGCTTTGATTTTGTTAGCTGATGGCATGGCACACAAACAGCCGGTGCCGGAGACCATTGGCACATTGCGTACCGATACCCCTTTATTTATGGGGGTGACGGCGGGGGCGATTGTGATTTTGGGAGCCTTAACTTTTTTCCCGGTTTTGGTTCTCGGACCGATGGCAGAAGCGTTCAACTTAGGTTAACCGGAGGAGGTAAGGATAATGACCAGAAGGCGACAACCCGGTGGCCCCCGGCAACAACGGCGGCACACCCCCAAGGCTGACCTTTCCCAACTGTATCAACGGGCTGTGGTTGAGGCATTTTATAAACTTGACCCCCGCATTGCGGTTAAAAATCCGGTCATGTTTGTGGTGTGGGTGGGGACTTTGATTACCGCTCTGTTGACGGTGAATCCTAACCTTTTTGGACAGACCACTACCTCGGCGGGGTTGAACGGGGTGGTGATGCTCATTTTGTTGTTCACCGTGTTGTTTGCCAATTTTGCGGAAGCGGTGGCGGAAGGACGGGGCAAAGCCCAAGCGGATGCCCTGCGGGCGACCCAGACGGAAACCTATGCCCAGAGACTACGCTCCGATGGTTCGGCGGAAGAGGTAAGTTCCAGCCGCCTCCGCACGGGCGACCGGATTCGGGTCACCGCCGGGGAGATGATCCCGGTGGATGGGGAGGTTTTGGAGGGCGTGGCCTCGGTGGATGAGTCGGCGATTACGGGGGAATCGGCGCCGGTGCTGAAGGAACCCGGCTCGGATGTGGCGAGTTCGGTGACGGGGGGCACCCGAGTGATTTCGGATAGCTTGTTGATACGAGTGACGGCGAACCCAGGCGAGGGGTTTATTGACCGGATGATTGCCTTAGTGGAGGGGGCGGAACGCACCAAAACCCCCAATGAGATTGCCTTGACGGTGCTATTGGCCGTACTGACCCTGGTATTTTTAATGGTGGTGGCGACCCTGCCCCCCTTGGGTGCCTATCTCCACAGCCCGGTGAGTATTACCCTGTTGATTGCCCTGCTGGTGGCCTTGATTCCCACGACCATCGGCGGGCTATTGAGTGCGATTGGGATTGCGGGCATGGACCGGGTGGCGCAGTTTAATGTGGTGGCGACGTCGGGGCGGGCGGTGGAAGCCTGTGGGGACATCAATACTTTGGTTTTGGATAAAACCGGCACCATTACCCTGGGGAACCGCTTGGCGGAGGAATTTATCCCGGTGGCAGGGCATACGGTGGAACGGGTGGCGGCCATTGCCCTAACTGCCAGTATTTTTGACACCACGCCGGAGGGCAAATCCATTGTGCGTCTGGCGGAAAAACTGGGCGCGACCCTGGATTTTGACCCCCAAACCGCTGAGGGGGTGGAGTTTTCCGCCCGTACCCGCATGAGTGGGACGAATTTACCCGATGGGGGCGAGGTGCGGAAAGGGGCGGTGGAGGCGATTCGGGGGTTTGTGCGTTCCCGAGGCGGGCAGGTGCCAGAGGGTTTGGATAGTGCCTATGAGGGGGTTTCTCGGTTGGGGGGTACACCCTTGGCGGTTTGCCAAAACCAGGAAATTTACGGGGTGGTGTATCTCAAGGACATCGTGAAACCCGGCATTCAAGAGCGGTTTGACCAACTGCGGCGGATGGGGGTGCGAACGGTCATGCTCACCGGGGATAACCGGATTACCGCCTCGGTGATTGCCCAGGAAGCGGGGGTGGATGATTTTATTGCTGAGGCCACGCCGGAGGACAAAATTCGGGTGATTCAAGCGGAGCAGGCGCAGGGAAAACTGGTGGCGATGACCGGGGACGGCACCAACGATGCCCCGGCTCTGGCGCAGGCGAATGTGGGGCTGGCGATGAATTCCGGGACGCAGGCGGCCAAGGAGGCGGCCAACATGGTGGACTTGGATTCCGACCCCACGAAGCTGATTGATTTGGTCACGATTGGCAAACAATTGCTGATTACCCGCGGGGCACTGACCACTTTTTCCCTGGCGAATGATGTTGCCAAGTATTTCGCCATTATCCCGGCCATGTTTGCCAGCGTGGGGATTGGGGCGTTGAATATCATGGGCTTAGATAGTCCCCAGTCCGCCGTGCTGTCGGCCCTGATTTACAACGCTTTAATTATTCCGGCTCTGATTCCCTTGGCGTTGCGGGGGGTGAAATTTCGTCCCCTGACGGCCAACCAACTCCTCCAACGGAACATTTTGCTCTACGGGGGGGGCGGGGTGCTGGCTCCGTTTGTGGCGATTAAGTTGATTGACCTCGGTATTTCAGCGTTTTAATTCCCTTTTTGTGAGTCGAAAATCATGAACATTACTCTGCGTTTTCTGCCTCGCATCATTCTGTTGACTTCGGTGCTGAATCTCCCTTGCCCCCCTCGTTTATGCCGCTAATAACGGTACCATCGGTCGGGATACGGCCTATGCCTTGGGCGGGTTGGGAATCGTGGTTTTGGGCTTGGCAATTTACCTGCTGATGGTGATTATTTATCCTGAACGTTTTTAATGGGGAGAATGGGAACATGATGCGAGATGTAGTGACCAGTGTGCGGAGTACGGTAGTCCTGTGGTTATTAACGGCGGTGCTTTATCCCCTGCTCATTTTAGGCATTGGGCAAGGGGCATTTCCCTACCAAGCCAACGGTAGTTTAATTACCAATACCCAGGGGCAGGTGGTGGGTTCCGCTCTGATTGGGCAAACCTTCAAGAGTGACCGCTATTTTTGGGGTCGCCCCAGCACCACCAATTACAGCGAAGGGGAAGCGGCGGCACCGACGGGTATTTCGGGAGCGAGTAATTTAGCCCCAAGTAATCCCGATTTACCCCAACGCATTGAGGCAGAAATTCAACGATTAAAAGCCGCAGGCATAACCCCCACAGCGGATTTGGTTTATACCTCCGGTTCCAGTCTCGACCCCCATATCAGCGTGGCAGCGGCTCAGGCCCAAATCCCCAGAATTGCCAAAGTCCGGGGCTTGAGTTCTGCTGTTTTAGCAACCCTGATCGCTCAGCATACGGAGTCTCGTTTTCTGGGTATTTTTGGTGAACCGGGGGTGAATGTCCTGACCTTGAACTTGGACTTAGACCAGCGTTCTAAATAATCATCACTTATGATTGACTCCCACGAATTATCCTGGGTAGATACATCCATGTCCTCCCTAGTTCCCACCACCGGCAAGCATAAAATTTTTATCGGCATGGCACCTGGGGTCGGCAAAACCTATCGGATGTTGGAGGAGGCGCAACAACTCAGAAAAGAGGGGTTGGATGTGGTAATTGGTCTATTAGAAACCCACGGGCGAGAAGACACGGCGCAAAAAGCAGTGGGCTTGGAAAAAGTACCCTTAAAAACCATGATTTGGCAAGGATGCAATTTAACCGAAATGGATACGGATGCGATTATTGCCCGCCGTCCCCAACTGGTTTTGGTGGATGAATTAGCGCATACCAATATCCCCGGCTCCGCACGGGAAAAACGCTATCAAGATGTGGAACTCATCCTCCAGACCGGAATTGACGTTTATTCCACCTTGAACATTCAACATTTGGAAAGTTTGAATGACCTGGTGCATAGAATTTCGGGCATTGTGGTGCGGGAACGGGTCCCGGATCGGTTATTAGAAGAAGCCGACGAAGTGGTATTGGTGGATGTGACCCCAGAAACCTTACAGGAACGGCTCCAGGAGGGTAAAATTTATGCCCCTGTCAAGATTGACCAAGCCCTACAGAATTTTTTTCAACGCCGTAACCTGATTGCCCTGCGGGAATTGGCTCTGCGGGAGGTGGCGGACAATGTGGAAGAAGAGGGCAGGGAATCCAGCCCCCACAATTATTGTGCCATCCATGAGCGGGTATTGGTCTGTATTTCCACCCATCCCGAATCCATCCAACTCCTGCGCCGGGGGGCACGAATTGCTGGTCAAATGAAAGGGCGTTTATTTGTTTTGTTTGTCTCGCATCCCCAGCAATTTTTATCCCGCCCGGAAGCCCTGCATATTGAAACCTGTCAACGCCTCACCCAGGAATTTGAGGGGGAATTTATCCGCATGGAAGGGGATGATATTGCCCAGGCCATTGCCCAAATGGTGGCGACCCATCATATTACCCAGATCGTTTTAGGAGAAACCCGCCGTTCTCGGTGGCAACTGTTTTGGCAAGGCTCGATTGTGCAGCGGTTGATGCGCCTCCACCCCAAGGTTGACCTGCACATTATCGCCACTGAGTAATGCTAAACTCTACAGTAAATTTGCAGTGATTTATTAGGCAGTTTTATTCCCCGCTTCAACGTGAATGTCAAAGTGTAAGACTTCTTTCCGGGTTCCCAGTTTGGTGTACAGGGCAATGGCGGGTTCGTCTTCAATACTGATATCCGCCTGAACGAATATCACATCAGCCCCGCGAACTTTCGCTACCGTTTTCAAATATGCAATTAAGGCGGTCGCTATCCCTTGCCGCCGGTATTCGGACAAAATAGCCAGATCGTATAGGTAGATTTCGCTGTGCGCTTGCTCAAACTTCCTTAGCTCGTAGGCAGCAATACCGCCGACAACCTCGTTCTGTTGCAACGCTACCAGCGCAATGAAAGCATCCCCAGCGAGTAAACGCCGCCAATAATCGGCACTGGGGCGGTTCTCACCATAGGTTTTCGGATCACCAAACGCCTCGCCAAAAACCCCCAGCAAGGCGTTCATGTGGTCAATGTCGTCAGGTAAAAGCTGGTGAATTTCTAGCGACATGGAGGCTCGGTTCACACCCCAAAAATATCCGATGCCAAGGTTCCCTGCGCCACCCCGGTCACCGGCCCGGTCATGGTGATGGCAAAATCCGGGGCAATGAGAATCTCCAATTCCCCCCCCGACATTTCTACCGTGACCGCCGCTTCACACAACCCCAACCGATGCACCACGGCGGCGGCGGCACTGCTACTGCTCCCGGAGGCCAGGGTATAACCCGCCCCCCGTTCCCAAATTTCTAACCGCAGACGTTGGGGAGAAACCACCTGCACAAACTGCACATTCGTCCGCTGGGGAAACAAGGGATGGGTTTCCAAATCCGAGCCGTAGGTCTGCGCCAGCACCGGGGTCGTCTCCGGCACCAGGATGACACAGTGGGGGTTGCCGATGGTGGCCGCCGAGAACGTAAACGTTTTCCCCCGCACCTCGATGGGTTCCTGGAGTACCTCCCGCTCGGCTCCCGTCACGGGGATCAACCCGCTCTGAAACGACACCCGCCCCATCTCCACCTGCACCCGCTGACCGGACTGCTGTACCTGCGCCCGCACCTTGCCCCCCAGGGTTTGGACGTAAAAGGGCTGGGTGCCAACTTTGCCTTCATCCCAGAGATAGCGGGCGAAAATCCGCAGGCCATTGCCACTTTTTTCTGCTTCGGAGCCATCCGGGTTGAAGATGCGTAAACCAAAATCCGCATCGGGTGCGGGCAATGACCCCAATAAAATCCCATCGCTACCCACCCCAAAATGCCGGTGGCACAAACGTTGGACGGCTAAAGGCTGGAGCGCAAAATCAAGCCGCTCCGGGTCAAGCACCAGGTAATCATTGCCTAGGGCATGGTACTTCCAAAAAGGGGTCGCCAACTAATTCGACTCCTCCTCGTACTGACGTTGGGGTAAATTCACCGGCGGCTGGTAGGGTTCCGCTTCCGCCCAGGCATCGGTTTCCAAATCCACCTCTAAAGGCGCAGATTCCAAAGGCTCCACGTAGGCGGATTCCACCCGGCGGGTGGTTTTGCGGGCGGGACGGGGGGCGGGGATTTCCGGTTCATCCCAATCCTCCTCCTGGCGTACCTTACGCCGCTCGCTACTGGTGGGACTGCCGCTCCCCAGGCGATTCTCGTAACTCACCGGGGTGGGGAGATAATTCGGGTCATCCTCCCGTTCCCAGGGGGGTTTGCCAATCCCCACTGCCTCCAGCCAACCCTTGCTGAGTTGATTCAAGCGTTCTTCGGCTCCCTCAAACACGATCAGCTTATCTGCCCCGACGCTGACCACCTCATCCACGGACAATTCGTAGGTACTGAGAAACCGGGAAGGAATCCGGGGCACCCCCAGGGAGTCAATCACCAAATGGGAAATCCGCCCCTCAGCCACCGCAAATTCAAAATCCCGCACCTTGCCCAAAAATTCGCCGGTTTCCGTGACCACCTCACTCCCCACGAGCCGGGTGTAGGCCAATGGGTCTAGTTCTTCCAGTACCCGGTCATCCTCCACCAGCACCACATCCCCGATCTGCCGCACGTGCTGGAGCCGCACCGAATGACTGGGTTCCCCCGGCAAATAATTATTCACCAGGGAATCCTTAATATCCAAAGCCACCACTTGCCAAGCATCCACATCACACCAGACTTGGCTGACCACCCCCAATCGTCGCCCCCGGTCACGGGTAATCAATTGGCAATCAATCAGTGCCGAACGAAAACAAACCTGGGTCGTCGCTTTCATAAAAGTAAGGTGCCGGTGAGACAATCCAGCCCAAGGGCTATCCCTCTATCTTAACGGGATTTTTTTGTGATTTTTTCAGGAGCCAGTGGTCTGCATCGCCAAGCGTTCTTTCAATTGCCGCAGGGCATCAGCCCAGCGGGGGTCGGGTTCCGTGGCTTCAGAGGTGTGTGGTGCCGCCGGAGCCGCCGTTGGCTGGGATGGGGGTTTGCGCCGGTTTTGTTGCCGTTGGCTGTTGCGGTTGGGGGCATCTCGCCGGGGGGTGGGGCGTTCCACCGGGGTCGTCACCTTCACGGGTTTGGCCACCGGTTCACCCAGGGTGGGGGCTTCTTCCGTCTCCGGGGTATCCTTAGTGCGGGGGAGGGCTTTTTCCACCTTCAAGGTTTGCTCCCGGAACGCCAGCCCATTAAACCGGCTGACCAACGCATCCGCCTCTTCTTCCGTTTTCACCGTCACAAAGCCAAAACCCCGGCATTTGTTGGTTTTGCGGTTGGTGATCAGCTTCAAGGATTGAATCTCCTGCCCGTCCCGGAACAGGGTATCCAATTCCTGTTTGTCCACGTCCTCGGGCAAATTACCCACATAAATCCGCACGGTCATGCAACACCTCCTAAATTCGGCAAACAATTGGGGGACATCGTGAATGGTTGGTTGATAGGCAGGATTGGGCAAAAAAATTGTGACAAATCCTTGCGATCTTTTGGCGCATTATCGTCCGAAAGACCAGCACCTTTTTTAGATTATCACACCCCGCCCGTAGGTGGAAAAAATGATCCCCGTCCCTTAATAACCCGTTGCCTGTAAATCTACGGCCAATTCGTAGGGGACTCGGGTCACGCCACTGCGAAAATTGCCTTGGTGATCTAGTTCCAACCAACGGAAGCCGGGATAGGCGGTATCCAGTGTAAATTTTGGGGCTTGGGGGGCAAATTGGATACAGGTAGATGGGGTGCTGAAATAGGTCACGCCCTGTCGGTGCCATTGCTGTTCCTGATGCACATGACCACACAAGACGAGTTTCACCTGGGGATGGGCATCGAGTAGCTGCCACAAACGCTCGGGATTGGCCAAGGCACTGTCATCCAACCAGGGAGAACCCACCGGGAACAGGGGATGGTGCAGGGCGACCAGGGTGGGTTCGGTCTGGCGGTGGAGTATCTCGCTCAGGTGGGTCATTTCCGCCTCATGGAGGCATCCGCCCACTGCTCCTGGCACGGGGGAATGCAACAAGATAAAGCACCATCCCCCCTGTACAAAACTTTTTTCCGGGCGCAATCCCCCCGTAGTCAATACCTGCGTTAAGGATTCCGGGTGGTCGTGGTTGCCCCCCGTCCAATGAATGGGACAGGTCAAGGGTTGGAGGCAGGCCAGCAAACGCTGATAGGAGGCGGGGGTTTCGTCCTGAGATAAGTCCCCGGTCAAGAGAATCAAGTCTGGCTGATACTTGGCTACCTGGGCGACTACCGCCGCTAGGGTCAACCCGGTGGGACAGCCTAGCAAAACCTGATGGGGGTCGGCAAACAGGTGCGTATCCGTGATCTGCACGACCCGTAGGGGCTGGTTCACGAGCTAGGGGTTAGTCGTCGTACACCCGGCATTCGGCGGCATCCGGGTTGGCATCACAATATTGCTCCAGGGAGCTTTTGGGTTTTTCTGTCTCCCGTTGGTGGGCGGCGGCGGCTTGTAGTTCTTCCACTGTGTCCCAGGCTACGGCACATTCGGCGGAGCCATCGCCTTTGATGTCACAGACTGCCCGGGCGGCATCCCGTTCAGCTTGAATTTGGGCTTGTATGTCGCTCATAGAATTCCCACGATTGATAGGGTATTGCCTACGTTTATATCCCAGATACATCCGTAGAATTAATTCCATTGTAGTTTTTTTCAGAATTGGCCGTCAGCCGTTGGGCGAGGGCGGTTAACCGTCCCAAGGCAGTTAAGCTGCTTCTGACCAATTGTATGGCCGCCCCCGGTTGCTGAAGCATCGCCCAGACCAGGGGTAGGGGTTGCAATTGCCCACTGATCTGATCCACCGCCGCCCCTAAATCGGGCAGGGATTGGTGTACCTCATCGCTGACCACCCGCACCATGCCCAACCGGGGTAGGTATTCCAGGAGCGCATAGCCCTCCATATCCACCACCGCACAGCCAAATTTCTGTCCGAGCTTTTGTTTTTCCTGGGGCTGGGTCACCACCTGGGGGACGGTTAAGACCTTAACTATTGGTAGATTTAACCGCTCCCTCAACCATTGGGTAATCTCCGGGTCGCAGGAGCGAGTGTTGCCGGTCAGTTTATCAGTACACTGTCCACAAATTACCCCCGTCCCGACCCCCCATTCCGGTTGCAACCCCCCGCACAAGCCCAGTAGAATCCCGCCGGACTCCCCGATTTTTTGCCCATGCACCGCCCACCACCGGGGTAAGGCACGGCTTCCCAGGGGAATGGCGACCACCGGCCAACGGGGGTCTGCGCCCCGCCGCACCGCCTGATATTCCGCCCCCTGGGGAGCCAGCAGGGTCAAGCGGGGGAAATCTGCGCCTGCTTGGGGGGAAACCATTGCAGCACCCGCAGAAGGGTTTGGGACAGCCGGGGGAGGAGGCGGGGTTGCAGTAAATCCGGGTCAAAGGACTGTATCCGGTGGGTATTTTCCTGGAGACAGGTACTCAAAAAACTCCGCAGGGTCAAATCTGGGGCAAACACCAAGGCTCCCGCCGCCGTAAACCCAGTCCCCGCCGTGTCCGCCCCCTGGAATGAACCCACCAGATGGCTCAGGGCTTTGCCGTAGTTCCACAGGGTATTTACCCCCCGGTAGAGCGGCAAGCCCCAACCCCGATGCACCTGGGCGTAGGCCAGCCAATTCACAAAAAAGACAATATGGCGGGCTTCTTCGTGGATAATCGGGTCAAAGAGCGTAAACAGGGCTTCCGGGAAAAACCCCGACCGGTGGGCAATGCGGAAAAATCCAAAGGCAAAAAACGAATCCAAACATTCACTAAACCCAAAATCCACAAATGCCTGGTGCAAATTTTGGGGGATGGTAAACTCCGGGTCGAGGTTCACCGGAATGTCATATTGTTGCACCAAACAGGCCAGCAAACGTCCATGACGGGCTTCCTCCTGAGCTTGTAGAGCCACGGCTTCCTGCACCAAGGGGTCGTCAATTTGGTCGGCAAACGCCTGTGCCATCACCCCCGCCCGTTTTTCCGTCGCCAGGGCTTCCTGCCAAAAGGGAATGCTCCGCAGAAAGTTCAGGGTTTCCCCATCCAGTTCTGGCCAGACGAAGGTGGTGGGGTCGTAGGTTTGGTGCGTCTCCAACAGACTGCGACAGAGCAATTCCCGATGGGCAGGACTCCCCAAAAGCATAGATTTCACTCCCGGCACACAAAAATATAGTTCTTACCTTAGGCGATACAAATCGGGTTTGGCAAATGGCCGCCGCCGGGGGAGTCACCGTCAGGGTTATGGTAAAGTCATACCGGTATGGCTTCGCCACGCTTCGCTATCAGTCGGGTGTTCCCATGTCCGTCATTCAAGAATTGCAACAACAACTGCGCCGGGGTGAGGTGTCCAGCGTGGCTTTGGTCGAACAGTACCTCGAACGCATCCGCCAGCGGGAACCCCAGGTGCGGGGGTATCTAACGGTGACGGGGGAACAGGCTCTCGCCCAAGCCCAAGCCCTGGATCGCCGCCGTACCCAGGGGGAGGACATGGGATGGCTCATGGGAATTCCTATTGCTATTAAGGATAATCTCTGCACCCAGGGCATCCCGACCACCTGTGCGTCCCGGGTATTGGCCGGTTATCAGCCCCCCTACGATGCCACGGTGGTGGAGCGGTTGACGCAGGCGGGAGCCATTATCCTGGGCAAGACCAACCTGGATGAATTTGCCATGGGTAGTTCGACGGAGCATTCCGCCTACCAAATCACCGGCAATCCCTGGGATACTAGCCGGGTGCCGGGGGGTTCGTCCGGGGGGTCGGGGGCGGTGGTGGCGGCACGGGAATGTGTGGCGGCTTTGGGTTCTGACACGGGGGGGTCGATTCGGTTGCCGGCTTCGTTTTGTGGGGTGGTGGGCTTGAAACCCACCTACGGGCGGGTGTCCCGTTACGGTTTGGTGGCCTACGCTTCTTCTCTGGATCAGGTCGGCCCTTTCGCAACTACGGTGGCGGATGCGGCGATTGTTTTAGGGGCGATAGCGGGGCATGACCCCAAGGACAGCACCAGTATTGCCACCCCCGTGCCGGACTACCTGGGGGCGTTGGCGGCTTTACCGGCGACCCAACCTCTGGCGGGGCTGACCTTGGGGGTGATCCAGGAAACCCTGGGGGAGGGCTTAGACCCGGAGGTGGCGCAGGCGTTTGATGCGGCGGTGGCGCACCTGGAAACGTTGGGAGCAAAAATTATTCCCATCTCCTGTCCCACCTTTGCCACCGGCCTAGCCGCCTACTATATCCTGGCACCGGCGGAGGCTTCGGCCAATCTCGCCCGCTACGATGGGGTGCGCTATGGGTTGCGGACACCGGCGGCGGATTTGGTCGGGATGTACGCCCAAACCCGGGGGCAGGGCTTTGGCCGGGAGGTGAAACGGCGGATTATGCTGGGCACCTACACCCTTTCCCAGGGGTACTACGATGCCTACTATCTCCAGGCACAGAAGGTACGGACGTTGATCCGGCGGGATTTTGACCAGGCATTTATCCAGGTGCAGGCACTACTTTCTCCCACCGCCCCCCTGCCTGCGTTTCCCATTGGCAGTCGGGATAATGACCCCTTGAGGATGTACCTGACGGATTTGATGACCATCCCGGTGAATTTGGCCGGTTTGCCCGCCCTGAGTGTGCCCTGTGGGTTTACACATAACGGTTTGCCCATCGGGTTACAGGTGATCGGCAATGTGCTGCACGAAACGGCGATCCTGCAAATTGCCCATGCCTACGAACAAAGCACAGTCTGGCATCAGCAGGTGCCCCCCCTGGTGCGGGGTGGGGATGGATAGGGGTTGGTCCCTGGCCTTGGTGGGCGGTTTGGTGGGGGGGCTGGTCGCTCTGGGGGTAGCGGGTTTGCTGTTTTGGCAAGGACGGCAAACCCCGGTCGGACAGAGGGCAAGGGTGGGCACACCCACATTGCAGGAACCGACCCCGCAACCCGTGGGCGGGGGTAGGGCTGTGGTACCGGCAAAGCTCACCCAGGAGCAGGAAGCCATCGCCCTGATTGAGAATTTGTACCAAGCCCTCTCGGCTAAGGATTGGACGCAAGCCCGTCTCGCCCACACCGCGGCCATGCAGAGCCAATTTGACCCGGCTTTTTTTGCCCAGTTTGAGCGGGTGACGGTGCAGGATTTGCGCCTGACGGAGCGCACCGGTTCCCAGTGGCAATTTTTAGGGCGGAATACCTATGTTTATCCCAACGGTCAGACCCAGGAGGAGGAACGCAGTTACACGGTCATTTGGCAGAATGGTCAGCCCCGGATTAGCGATTCACGGTTTGTGCGGGTGACCCAATCCCGCTAGTCAACCTCATATCCCCTAATCCAGCGGGGACACGGGACTCAATGCCAAATCGGGATGGTCTTCCTGCACCTGATGCAAATTCCAGGTATTTTTGAATAATAAAACGGGTCGTTCTTGGCCATCTTGAACGACTACCGTATTAAACAATCGCCCCACCCGTTCTAGGGCAGGCCAACCCTCCACCACCCAACGAGCCAAACTGTAGGGCAGGGGTTCCAAGAGGCTTTCAGCCCCGTACTCACTTTGCAACCGAAATTGCACCACCTCAAACTGGAGTTGTCCCACGGCGGCGATAATGGGGTCACGGCGGCTGGCATCCGTGGAATAAAGGATTTGGACTGCCCCTTCTTCGGTGAGTTCGGTCACCCCTTTCTGAAAAGATTTGGACTTAGAAGGGTTGGGATTTTTTAAGTAGGCAAATAGCTCCGGCGAGAAGCTAGGAATCCCCGGAAACCGAAATTTGCCCCCGGTGGAAATCGTATCCCCGATGGCAAACATCCCCGGATTATTCAACCCAATCACATCTCCGGGGTAGGCGACCTCGACCGACTCCCGCTCCTGGGCAAATAGTTTTTGGGGACGGCTCAATCGGATGGTTTTACCCGTGCGGGGATGCTGTACCGTCATATCTTTGATAAATTTCCCGGAACACACCCGAATAAACGCCACCCGGTCCCGATGTTTCGGGTCCATATTTGCCTGTAGCTTAAACACAAACCCACTAAATTCTGGGTAATCCGGCGGAATCATCCCCTGGTTGCTGGGATGCCCCCCCGGTGGCGCAGCAAATTCTAGGAAATAACGCAGGAATAATTCCACCCCAAAATTGGTCATGGCACTGCCAAAAAATACCGGTGTCATTTTCCCCCGATGTAGGGCATTGAGATCAAATTTTGGTGCCACCCCATCGAGTAATTCCAGGTCATCTTTGAGTTGGTGATAGAGATATTGGTCTAAGTATGCTTCTACTTGCGGATCACCCTGGTCAATCACCGTTTCTCCCACGGATTTACGCCCCCGTTCCCCCCGCTGAAACAGATGAATTTGCTGCGCCTGCCGGTCATACACCCCCTGAAATTGGTCGCCCATGCCAATCGGCCAATTGATCGCACAGGGCGTTAACCCCAATTCCTGCTCAATTTCATCCAGGAGTTCCAAGGCCGGTCGCCCCGGTCGGTCTAATTTATTCACAAAGGTAAAAATCGGCAACCGCCGCAGACGACACACCTCAAATAACTTGCGGGTCTGGGGTTCTAAACCCTTGGCGACATCAATCAACATCACCGCATTGTCCGCCGCCGCCAAGGTGCGATAGGTGTCCTCGCTAAAGTCTTGGTGACCCGGCGTATCCAGCAAATTTATGGTAAAGCCATCGTACTCAAATAGTAATACGGTCGACGTAATGGAAATCCCCCGTTGTTTTTCCAATTCCATCCAGTCGGACGTGGCATGACGTTGGTTTCGGCGCGACCGCACCGCCCCCGCTTCTTGAATGGCACCCCCGTAGAGCAATAGTTTCTCCGTGAGGGTGGTTTTCCCGGCATCCGGGTGGGAAATGATGGCAAAATTCCGCCGCTTTTCGACCGCCTGTTGAATTTCTGCAGCGGTGGCCTGGGCTTCGGTCATGGGTTTTGCCGACGATCCATCCGCAACATGGGCAGGGAACTGGCACTCGATTCACTGGTCAAGTAACGCCGGGGAGGTTCGGGCATGGGGGGCATTTCCCGGTGTGATGCCAGCCACCGCCATGTGAGTGTCCCGGTTGTCACCATCAATCCCAGCCAGAAGAGCGACCAGGCCGGGGTCGTTCCCCCAATCACCATATCAATCACCCCCGCCGTCACCACCACACTGACCACCGGGTAACGGCTGTAATAGGAACGGATGCGCCGGGATAGGGACATGGACAAGCCCAAGGTTAGTGTTTTCAGATTCTAGCTTAATGGATCAAGCCCAACCAAGTCAGCACGCCCTTGCCGGTAACCAGTTCAATCATAATGGCTACCACAAAGCCCACCATAGCGGCTCGTCCGTTCAGACGTTCGCTGTACAAATTAAATCCCAATTTGGGTTCATCCAACTGGGGCAGTTTACTGGGTTTGGGAACTTGAGTCATGGGTCACACTGATTATATCGCTAATTCATTTCTATCTTATCGTGCTTGCGAAGAAAGTGAATTTTACAGCTGCTGATAAAGTTCTCCATACCGTCGGGCTTGTTGTACCAGATCGTACTCTTGGAGGGCAATTTCTCGACAGTTTTGGGACATTTTTTGCCGAGTTTCCCCATCTATCAGTAATTGTTCAATTTTATGCGCTAAATCCTGAGCATTTGCCGGTGCAGCTAACAGGCCAGTAATGCCCGGTCGTACCAATTCTGGCACTCCCCCTACCGCAAAAGAAACTAAAGGCGTACCGCAGGCCATCGCCTCTTGAAGAACTAGAGGTAAATTATCCGCCCGGGTCGGTAGAATAAACAAGTCGGCGGCGGCAAAAATCCCGGCTTTCAGTTGAGCCAATTGAATATAACCCAGAGGATAAACTTCCATATCCACTGCTTTTTCTAGCACATTTCCTGCGGTGCCCATCGTCAGTAAAATCGTCTCTTTTCTCAGACGTTCAGGCAATAAATTCATAGTTTGAATGAGTAAATCACTACCTTTTCTAGGGTCGTGAAAATTAATTGAGGAAGTGAGTAAGACATATTTTTTGTGACTAATTCCCAGAAAGTAACGACAAAATTCCTGCTCCAGAGGACGGTAAATTTCTAAGTCAATTCCATTGGGAATATGATAAATATCCAAGTGATTTAACATACTTGCTTGAACCTGATTCATCAACCATTGACTCGGCGTGACAATCGTTAATTTAGTCTGCTGATAGACCCAGTTTTTCAGCTTCCATTCTATCGCAGTCGCATCTTTTTTAATGGCGGGATAGGTGTCTGGATGGGGACATTGACCACAGCCGTTTTGCCAACGAATACAGTCAAAACTATAGCTACAGTGCCCCGTAAAACTCCACATATCATGCAGGGTATAAACAGCCGCTTTATGGCGAGTCAATTGGGGCAGAAATAAATAGTTGAAATACCCCCCATGTAGATTATGAAAATTCAAAATATCCGCTTCCTGATAAAACCGATGTTTTGCAATCGCTCCCGTACCCCACTGGGTAACATAATTTAAGCCCAAGACATCCGCTAGGGTCTGTAATTTCTTGCGAAAAGGATTGATAGGCGTGGGTGCCACCCAAGGGTCGGATCGGGTCACCTGACCGACCAAAAGCCGGGAGGACAAACCCTGTTGAATTAACCCTTGATGTAAACGGTAGGCAGCAATGGCTCCTCCCCCGGCTAAATCTGATTGATTGATATGTAAAATGTTCATGGATTAAAAATGACTCATTCAAATTACCACTATCGGACGCACTAAAACTCCCGACGAGCAAAAATAAACACGGTTAATGCCAATAGAAATATCGTGTATAAGATGCCATAGGTAGCACTAGCAATCAACACTCCCGCATCGGGTAATAAACCATAAACAGCGATATTTTTCAGGTCTAAACGGGATAAATCAGGCACCACCAGGAAAAAACCCTTGAGTAAGGCTAACAACTGGGGATTACGAATCACCCGCCCCAAGGTGACTACATCTGAACTCAAGTGACCAATAAAAAAGGTGGCTAGGGTCAAAAAAATGGCAATCAAGGGACTCGTGAAAATACTGAAAAGTAAAGCCGCCGCCGTTAACAAAGCGAACTCAATCAACATGAAACCAATGGCAAGTAAAACCGGTACCAGTGGGTAGGCAATCTTGAGAATGGCTAAATAACCCACATACAGCCCGGACATCACCAGCAATAGGAGGGCTAAAGCTCCCAACAAACCCAAATGTTTTCCCGCCACCAATTCTAAGCGGCTAATGGGTTTGGCAATCACAATAAAAATCGTCCGTTTTTCCACCTCTCTCGCCAATAAATTCGGGGTGGTAAAAATCACAATCACTAACCCGAAGATCAGCATCATAGCCAGACCAAAATCGGTGATGATTTTATTCTCGGTCGCTGCCGCCACCTCGGTGATCAAGGCTCCCCCCGCCACCAAACCAAGGGCGTACAAGCCCGCCAAGTAGAGCAATCGTTCCCGCAGAAGTTCTAAAAAGACGTGCTTACTAATCGCCCAAGTACGGATAAAGTTCATGGTTTTACCTCCGTCCGCATATTGATTTCCCAATTGATCTTACGATGGAGCCAATTCCACATTCACTTCATTAAACTGTCGGGGTGCAACGGGCACGGGTTGCCGGGGGGTGATCCCAAACCAATTGGCTAAAACCTCATCCAAATGATTTAAGGACACTTGCCCGATTTCATCCAAAAGAATATGATTTTCCTCGTCTTTTCCCCCTAATAGTACCACTTGGGGTACCCGTCCCCGATAGTAAGTAATGGGGTTGGTTGGGTCAGGATTGTCCACCGGCAAAAGACTATCTACAGTAATGGGAATAATATCAATGGCTCGACCATAGAAGCGTTGCACCTGGGATACTGTACTGGCAAAAACCTTACAATCCCGGCTATCATCCAAGTAGTACACCAGCATGGCCGGACGTGCGGGTGTGACTAAGGCCTCCTTGAGCGTGACCCGGGGCGGCACTAGGGAACCATTCCCCGCATACAGGGCGAAGATATTGCCATCAAAGCGGTCATCCTGCAACCCCGCCCACGCTGCTTGGCTGCACCCGCCCCAAGCCAGGATGAGAACCAATACCCAGCCGATCAATCGTGTCATGGTGGTCTGCATTCCCCAACCAGTGATTCCTTATATAACCTTACCACCACCCCAAAAACGGGCTACCCACCTTGGGATAACCCGTTCTCGGCTCAACCTAAGCGTGCAAATGGGATTCCAAAAACCACAACCGTTTGTCCGCCGTGCGAGAAATACCGGTGAACAAATCCGCCGTGTCCGCATCCCCCAGTGCATCGGTCTGGTCAATGGCCTGCCGCACGAGCTTGGCGTACTGGGCATAGCGGTCGGCCAGGGCAATCAGATGGTCTTTACCCGTAACGGCATCCAGGGGATATTCCGGTAGCTGGGATGCCTGCGCCGCTGACCGTAGCGTACCGAGGGCGACCCCCGCCAAGGCCGTCACCCGCTCGGCCAAGTCATCCACGTAGGCCAGGATTTCTCCCGCCATAGCATCAAACAACTCATGCAGGGCATAGAAATTCGTCCCTTTCACATTCCAATGGGCTTGCTTGGTCTGGCTGTACAGGTCAAAAGTATTCGCCAGGGCTTGGTTCAAAATCTCGATCACCTGCACCCGCACCTCGGCGGCCAAATCCAACCGGGTCGGATACAGGGTGGGCTTCACTTGGGTAGGCATCGTTTGGGTACTCCTAAATAAACAACAGTTCCGACAAACACCTGCGGACGTGTCTCTCGATGGTATCAGGCCAGATGGAGCCGCAACACCTCCGGGGTCGCCCGCCGCACCCGACAGCGAATCGTAGGACGCTCCAGCCGTTGCATCGCCTCGTAACGATGGCACCCGGAAAACCCGTAGTATTGGCCGTTTACCTCCAAAACCTCAATCGGTTCCTGTTGGCCAATAGCGGCAATGGAAGCCATCAACCGCTTAACCTTCTCCGGGTCGGTGTACCGGGGCAAAGGCCGCCGAATCTGGGCTAGGGGCAATTCCATGATCTGCATCTTGCACCTCGCATATTCATCGCTGATCTAAATCATACTCATAATGACTATGAGTTGACAAGTAAAACGAAGGGGTAGCCATGGACGCAGGGGTTGACCTGATATGGTCAGGTCGCAGGGCAGATAGACGAATCGGGCTAATCAAAGCTGATTGACGGGATTGGGGGTGGTGGGTACCCAGGGGTCTTCTTGGGGCGGTCACCGGGTGGAAGGAAAGTGGCACAAATTACCCGCCAGCAAATCTCCTATGGCTTCGTAGCGGTGAGGAGTAACATCTGCCGCAGGGTTTGTTTGTGGGACATCCCCCGGCTACGGAGCGCATAGTACAGGGTCATATTCCGCATAAAATCCTGTTTGCCCGCTTCGCCACTGGCGACCAAATTCATGCCATCGAGCATCTCCACCAAACTCGCAGCAACCTTTTGTTCCTGCAACTTTTTCCACATGGCGATGGTGCTATAGCCCATTTCTTCCCGCGATTGGCGGTAATTAAGGGACAACTCATCCAGCACCGTGCGAAACCGGGAAATGGAACTGGCGGAGGCCACCGCTTGGGTCGGTTGTTCATTCCCCAAAAGGGCTAACTGATACTCAATCGAACGCTCCGTCTGGGCATACCCTGGGGCAGTCAGAACCAGACCCATCACCCCCACGGCCACCATGGTTGCCAATTTGATACTTTGCATACCGGCTCACTCCCCACACAAATACCACTTTATTTATTAGTTTAGCAGTACAAAATAGAAATGTATAGGGGGATTTCAGCGGATATAACCCCACTTTTCGTTGAGCATGACCTTGAGTAGGCCATTTTGATAGCCATTCAGGTCAATCCAGTCGTACTTGGGTGGCACCACAAATTTGCCCATCTTATCAATGACTCCGCATTTCGCCCGTTCATAATCCGGGCCTTGGCACGCCGGAGCATAGCCGTTTTGGAAGCTACCCGCCGAGAGAAATTGGGGTTGAACCACCATTTCCCCCTGGGGATTGATGTAGCCCACCTTGGCCACTGAAAAGTCTTTGCCTACAGTCACCGCCGCCAGTCCATCACTAAAATCCATCGCATAAAGGAACTGGGGCGATACGATGTAGGTGCCGGTGGGGTTGACAAACCCAAACTCATAGGTCATATCTTCCGGTTTGTCTCCGGTTTTGCGCTCCCGCACGACCCGGGCAACGCCGTCAATAAAAGGACCGCAGGGAAGGTCTCCCTCGCCGTATTCGCAATGAAATTGGGGCGGAATCACCATTTGCCCCTGGGTGTTGATAAATCCCCACACCGTTCGGTCTTGGTTTTCCGGGTCAGGAACGGAGGCGGGAGCCAGCCCCGACGCATCAAACTCCCCCACAAAGCTAAATTGAGGCGGAATCACCTCTTCCCCGGTGGGCACAAAAGCGGTGGTGGCTACGGGGGTTTGCTCCTGGGGGCGGAGGGTGCTACGGATGGTATCCACCAACCCACAACCAGTTAAACCCAAAGCCAGAACACAGCCCAATCCAATTTTTAATCTGAATTTCATAAAACCTTGGTTAACTCGTTTGTTGCATAACCCAGTTTAAGTACCGTTCGGAAGCAGTCACCACGGGCAGACCCAGAATTTCCGGGACTTCGTAGGTATGGTGTTCCAAAATCTTCGCTTCCACTTGGGGATACCGACTTTTCACCGTCTTGATCACCAGTTGAAATTCCACCTGGTTTTCCCATTCCCCCTCCCACAGGTACACGGACTCAATGGGCATGATCCCCACGCAGGCGGCCAATTTTTCCCCGACTAAAGCCTGGGCGATATTATCCGCTTCGCTCCGCTCCCCCACCGTGACCAGGACAATCAGTGCTTCGGCCATCGCCCTAACCTAAGCTACGCCGAATATGCTCAAACACCTTTTGCTTGCGGGCATCTTGGTCACTGGCCGTGCGCTGAAAATTAATATCGGTGGTGCGGCGCAGGTGTTCTTGAATTTGCCGTTGCCGGGATTCCGAGTCGGCCATGAGCGTCCCCAATGGTTATCAGGTCATATCATACCCGATTCAGGCCGGGAAAATTCGCAACCGGCGGTTGGGTTCTTCCCCAAAACTATCGGAACGTAGGCGGTAATGCTCCACCAGTTCGTGTTGCATTTTCCGAATGGCGGGGGGGCGGGGCAAAAGCTCCACGGGCTGACCGGTGGGAATGACGATCTGCTCGACGGCGAGGCGGGCTTCCTCCAGGGCTTCCACCTCGTCCTCCTCCCGTCCCTGGGTAAGTAGCGGCCAGTCCTCCCCCGGCTCCCCATCATCCAAACGCAGTAAACGCCGCAGTGCCCGGGTAATGTGGGGTAGGGTATTGCCTTTGACCGTGTAAACCGGAATTTGGCGGGACTTTGCCATCTGGCGCACCTTGGGGTTTTGCCGCGCCTGCACCCGGGGGGTCAGCAGCACATCCGCCTGGTGGATGTCCCGCACCAAAATAATTGGTAAATCCAAGGCCATCACGACCTGGTTCAATAGTTCCAAACTGACACCGTAGGGATAAAGATGCACCGGGTCGTCCCCCTCCCGTTGCAAATACCCCTCAAAGGGCAGGGGGTCTTCGTTGATGGCATGGTCGAGCAATTGGGCAAATTCTTCCCCCGCTTCGGAGGTTTCGGGTAACGCCACCATCCGTCCGGCTCGCCGCCAGCGCCGCAGTTGGGTGGGGGGTTGCGGTTGGGGTTCCGGGGTGGGCAGTTCGTGGGTGGTGAGTACCTGTCCCCCTTCACCGAGGGTGCGAGTCTGGATCACCCCTTTGCGTCCCCGGAGCAGGTTATCCACCGTGTCGGCCACCTGTTCATGCACCACCCAGCGATACCGTTCCTGCATCTCCACGGCGATGGTAAACGTAGGGGGGGCTTTGCGCTCCAAGACGGTTTTTTGGGTACCCCGGCGGCGGGCTTCGTCATCCCCTAAGGTAACGGCCTGAATCCCCCCAATCAAATCGGCGAGGGTGGGGTTTTTCATCAGGTTTTCAATCTGATTGCCGTGGGCGGTGCCGATCAACTGCACCCCCCGTTCGGCGATGGTGCGGGCGGCGAGGGCTTCCAATTCCGTGCCAATTTCGTCAATAATAATGGCCTCTGGCATGTGGTTTTCCACCGCCTCGATCATCACCTGATGTTGCAGTTCCGGGCGGGCGACCTGCATGCGGCGGGCACGACCAATCGCCGGGTGCGGAATATCCCCATCCCCGGCAATTTCGTTGGAGGTGTCAATAATCACCACCCGTTTGCCCAGGTCATCCGCCAACACCCGGGCGATTTCCCGCAGGGCGGTGGTTTTGCCCACCCCCGGTCGCCCCAGGAGCAGGATGGACTGGCCGGTTTCCACCAAGTCCCGGATCAAACTCACGGTGCCAAACACCGCCCGCCCCACCCGGCAGGTCAGGCCAATGATTTTCCCTTGCCGGTTGCGAATGCCGCTGATCCGGTGCAGGGTGCGTTCAATCCCCGCCCGGTTGTCGCCGCTAAATTCCCCCACCTGGGCGATGGCGTAGTCCAAATCCGCACGGGTCACCGGGTCGGGGTGCAGGTACTCCGTGGATGTGGGAAAGCGAGCTTCCGGTTGCCGCCCCAGGTCTAAAACAATTTCGATAATCTGCTGGCGTTGGGGGTGTTGCTCCAGGGGCTGGCGAATCGGGGGCGGGATCATGACCAGTAATTGTTCCAGGTCGTCGGTGACGGTCAAATGATCGGGATGGGCGGGGGAATGAACCATGCCTTCGCACCCACAGGTGAGCCAGTCGGTATTAATTAACATATTTAGCACTATTCTCAGAATTTCGACCAGGGAGCGGCACAAAATTTTTCTCCCGGTCACCCCTCCACCTGAGGCCAGCCAACGCCGAAATGGATGGGGAATCCCCTGATCCCCAGGGGATAGGGGCAGGGAAAAACTTTAGATTTGCTCTATCTTTCATTACACTGGAGGGGTAACCATTGGGGCAGAGGGTATGGCAGGAAAATCCGTGGTAATTGCGCCGTCTATCCTATCGGCGGATTTCAGTCGCTTGGGGGCGGAGGTGCAGGCGGTGGATGCCGCCGGAGCGGACTGGATTCATGTGGATGTGATGGACGGGCGGTTTGTCCCTAATATCACCATCGGGCCATTGATTGTGGAAGCCCTGCGTCCGGTGACGGCCAAGCCCCTGGATGTGCATTTGATGATTGTGGAACCGGAGCGGTATGTGGCGGATTTTGCCAAGGCGGGTGCGGATATTATCTCGGTTCACGCCGAAAGCAGTGCCACGATTCACCTGCACCGCACCCTCAACCAAATTAAAGAACTGGGTAAACAGGCGGGGGTGGTCTTGAACCCGGCCAGTTCCTTGGATTTGCTTACCTATGTCTTGGATGTGGTGGATTTGGTGTTGATTATGAGCGTCAATCCGGGGTTTGGCGGCCAGGGCTTTATCCCCCAGGTGGTGCCCAAGGTGCGCCAACTGCGGCAGATGTGTAATGAACGGGGGCTTGACCCTTGGATTGAGGTGGACGGGGGCTTGAAAGCCAATAATACTTGGCAAGTCCTGGAAGCGGGTGCCAATGCGATTGTGGCGGGTTCGGCGGTGTTCAAAGCCCCGGATTACCGCACGGCGATTGCGGGGATTCGCCATTCCCGTCGTCCAGAATTGGTGACGGCCTAAATTCATCTCTCCCATTGAATTCTGGCCTTAACCTGCGCTATAGTTCTGAGCGAGGCTCCCACCAATGGAGGGCTAGGGGTCGTGGGGTGTTGCCCCGTCCTAACGCTCTGGAATTGTAGCGGTATTACTTTTGTGGGTGATAATTTTTTGTCGGTGCCAACCATTTAGGGGTGCCCTGGAAAAATCAGGGTGGGTTTTTATGCGGTGGCGTGGCGTGATTGGCCTGCTGGTGACAGCGGGGGTGGTGGGTTGGGCGGGGTCGAGCCAGCCCCAAAAGGTGGCAACCGGGGGTTGGCATCAGGCTTCCTTTCCGGTGGAGCAGTTCGTTAGTTACACCTCACCCTTTGGCCCGCGGGGGGATGGATTTCACTACGGATTGGATATTGCCGCCCCGGAGGGTAGTTACATCCGCAACTGGTGGGTGGGGCAGGTGGTAGAGGTGAGCCAGGACGGGCGGTGCGGTACCACGTTAATCATCGCTTCCGGTCAATGGCATCATGTTTATTGCCATTTGCGGGGACGGGCGGTGCCGGTGAAAGGGGTGAATTATTTAGACGACCCCGGTAGTGGTTTGGTGATTCGGGAGGGGCAGTGGGTGGCAACGGGTGCCCGGGTGGGACGGGTGGGCATGACGGGGCGTACCACGGGGCCGCATCTGCATTGGGGGCTGAAGTACGACGGCGGGTGGATTGACCCGGCGACCATCCTGCGGGTGATGTATGGGCAACGGCGGGCGCAACAATAAAACCGCCATCGCAATCTCATGGGATTCATAAAAATGGCAGCGGTCTGCAAGAACCCTGCGGGGCGGTGCGCGGTGACCCAAGTTAGGTTAACCTTTGCCTGTTTAGCTAGACTAATTTAAGAACTTGTCCAACTAAATATAAGGAACCGCAAATGACTGGTATATCATGGTCAAAAACAGTGGCACAAGCTTGAGCAATACTTGTATGCGTATCGCTCACAATTCCTGGACAAATGTGTTGAGCCAACTGATCAAGATAGGCTGGTTCATGGTATTTATGACCGGGAATAGGAACAAAGCTAACCCGGTCGTTGACCTCTAAAAGGATTCTCAGAATTTCCCCTGCATCTTTACTTCGCAACAAACCCACCATCCAATGGACAGGTTTGAGATTTTTCTGGTCAATATACTGACGTAAAACTTGGGCGGCCTGGGGATTATGCGCCCCATCCAGCAATATATTTTTGTCTTGCCAATTCACCCATTGCAAACGTCCCGGCCATTGGGTGCTGGCGATACCCGTTTGTACTTGAGAGACCGGTAAATACCATCCTTGTTGCCTCAGTTGGGTCATCACTTCTAAGGCAATTCTCGCATTCAAAAATTGATGCTCTCCTGCTAATGGAATGGCATAATCATGCCCTTGAAAATGAAGTAATTGGTCTGCAAAATTAATGGGCATTTCGACAATCGTCACCGGGCAATTGAGGCGATGGGCTTGTTCATCAATAACGTGGGCAGCCGATGGGGAAATCACCCCGCGTACTAGGGGACGGTCGGGCTTGAGAATACCCGCTTTTTCCCGAGCAATATCAGTTAAATGAGAACCTAAACGTTCCTGATGGTCCAGCCCGATGGAGGTGATCACAGTAACCAAAGGATTATGCACAACATTTGTCGCATCTAATCGGCCTCCCAGACCGACTTCAATGACCGCAATATCTACTTTTTGTTCAGTAAAATAAACCCACATTAAAGCGGTAATCACTTCAAATTCAGTAACGGGAATATTGTGGATTTCAATAATTTGTTTAATATGGCCTAAGATTCGCCACCAATCAGTGATTTTAATGGGTTGGCCATCAATTTGAATCCGCTCTTGATAGTGAATTAAATGGGGTGAAGTGTAGAGTCCTGTCCGATAGCCGCAGGCAGTTAAAATACTAGCTAAATATGCACAGACAGAACCCTTTCCATTTGTACCGGTAACATGAATCACAGGTACTTGATTTTGCGGTTGTCCTAGGTGATCTAAGAGCTGTTGAATCCGCTCTAACCCCAAAGTAATACCGCAACGTTGTAGCTCCTGAAAAAACAAATTGATTTCTGAATGGTTCGCCACACCCTACTGCTGGAGTAATTGGTAGTAGTCTTGGATGGTTTTTGGGGCAGATATACCCGCTTGTAATGCCCGGATCGCTGCTACCGTCGCCCGGGCACCCGCAATGGTTGTTACCAAGGGAATTTTGTAGGCTAAAGCCGTGCGGCGGATCAGTTGGCCATCGGCTTGGGCATCCTCACCGGAAGGGGTGTTGAGGATCAGTTGAATTTGGTCATTTTTAATCCAATCAATCACATGGGGACGACCCTCGTGGAGCTTTAATATTTTCTCAACCGTTAACCCACATTCCAGCAAAATCTGGCGAGTTCCCTGGGTGGCAACAATCTGAAACCCTAGCTCAATCAATTCTTGAATAATCGGCACGGCCATTTGCTTATCCCGGTTATTGAATGAAGCAAAAACTCGCCCGGCGAGCGGCAGGTTTTGACCGGCAGAAATTTGCGATTTGGCAAATGCCCGACCAAATTCAGTAGCAATCCCCATGACTTCACCGGTGGAGCGCATTTCTGGTCCCAAAATCGTGTCCGTACCGGGGAATTTTTCAAAGGGTAGGACGACCTCTTTTACCGAATAATAAGTGGGAATAACGGCTTGGGTCATTCCCATATCCAACAATCGTTCTCCGGCCATGACTCGAGCGGCTAGTTTTGCCAACGGAACTCCCGTTGCTTTAGCAATAAAAGGTACGGTTCGGGAAGCCCGCGGATTTGCTTCTAAAATATAAACCTGCTCCCCTTGAATCGCAAATTGCACGTTCATTAATCCAATGACTTCCAAGCGTTCGGCAAGGGCGTTTGTCCAAGTCCGAATTTGGTCTAAAATTGTGTCGGGCAAAGAGTAGGTTGGTAATACACAGGCTGAATCTCCCGAATGAATACCGGCCTGTTCAATATGTTCTAAAATGCCCCCGATAATAATGGTGCCCGATTGATCCCGCAGGGCATCCACATCCACTTCAATGGCATTTTCCAGAAATTTATCCACCAGAATGGGGTGCTCTGGTTCAATTTGCACGGCGGTTTTAATATAACGTTCCAAATCCGTATCGGAATAAACAATTTCCATTGCCCGCCCGCCCAAAACATAACTGGGACGTACCACCACGGGATAACCAATTCTCCGGGCAATGCTGAGGGCTTCTTGTTCATCCCGGGCAATGCCATTTGGGGGTTGTTTGATATCCAATTCTCGCAAAATTTGTTCAAACTTTTCCCGGTCTTCCGCAATATCAATGGAAATCGGTGATGTTCCCCAAATTTGCGTAGGGAGATGCTCTTGACTGTTGAGAATATGGTAAAGAGGCAAGGCTAGTTTTAATGGTGTTTGTCCACCAAATTGAACGATGATACCGATGGGTTTTTCGGCTTCTAAGATATGCAAAATATCCTCTAATGTAAGGGGTTCAAAATATAAACGGTCGCTGGTATCGTAGTCCGTGGAAACTGTCTCTGGATTGGAGTTGATCATGATTGTTTCATAGCCGCATTCTCTCAGCGCAAAGGCCGCATGGCAACAACAGTAATCAAACTCAATGCCTTGGCCAATGCGATTGGGACCCCCGCCTAAAATCACCACCTTGGGTTTGTCCGTAGGGCGAATTTCACTTTCCTGTTCGTAGGTGGAATAGTGATAAGGAGTATCAGCTTCAAATTCAGCCGCACAAGTATCCACTGTTTTATAAACGGGAATTATCCCCAATTGTTGCCGGTGGATACGGATTTCCGCTTCGGTTTTTCGGGTGGCAAAGGCAATTTGTCGGTCACTAAATCCTTTCTGTTTAATCAAGTACCAATCCTCAACACTAATCTTTTCAAAGGCCGTAATTTTCATATAACACTCTACCCGTAATAAGTCCGCTAATTCTCGGAGAAACCACGGGTCAATTGCGGTTAATTCGTATAATTCATCAATGCTAATTCCCAACGATAAAGCATGGCGTAAGTGGAAAATCCGCTCAGGGTTGGGGGTGCGTAAATTAGCCCGGACTTGCTCTAACGTAGGCAACACTTCCGAACGGTCACAACCCCAACCCGCCCGCCCGGTTTCCAAAGAACGAATGGCTTTTTGAAAGGACTCCTGGAAGGTACGTCCAATAGCCATCGCCTCCCCAACGGATTTCATTTGTGTCGTTAAGTAGGGGGTGGCTCCCGGAAACTTTTCAAAGGTAAAGCGGGGGATTTTGGTAACCACATAATCAATGCTCGGTTCAAAACAAGCCGGGGTTTTTTCGGTAATATCATTGGTCAGCTCTGGCAGGGTATAACCGACGGCTAGTTTGGCGGCAAATTTGGCAATGGGAAACCCGGTGGCTTTGGAGGCTAGGGCAGAACTACGGGACACGCGCGGATTCATTTCAATTACCACGACAGCACCATCCACAGGATTGATGGCAAACTGAATATTTGACCCCCCCGTTTCTACCCCGATTTCTCGAATAATCCGAATGGCATCATCCCGTAGCCGTTGATACTCTTTATCGGTTAGGGTTTGAGCGGGAGCGACGGTAATCGAATCCCCCGTATGCACACCCATCGGGTCAAGATTTTCAATGGAACAAATAATTACCACATTATCAGCTAAATCCCGCATGACCTCCAGTTCAAATTCTTTCCAACCCAGCAAAGATTGCTCAATCAAAATTTGCGAAACGGGACTGGCTTCCAACCCAGAACGGGCAATTTGTTCAAACTCTTCCTGATTGTAGGCAATGCCGCCGCCACTACCCCCCAAGGTAAAAGCCGGTCGGATAATCAGGGGGTAGGAACCGATGTGTTGGGCAATGTGTTGGGCTTCATCCCAGGTTTCTGCCAACCCAGAAGGACACACGCCCACCCCGATTTTTTCCATGGCTTCTTTGAATAACTTGCGGTCTTCTGCCTTTTCGATGGCGGCTAATTTTGCCCCGATTAACTCCACATTGTATTGAGCTAAAATTCCTGATTTGGCTAAGCGTACTGCCAAATTCAACGCCGTTTGTCCGCCCATCGTCGGCAGGAGAGCCTGGGGACGTTCCTGGGCAATGATTTGACTCAGGGTTTCCACCGTCAACGGCTCGATGTAGGTGCGGTCGGCCAATTCCGGGTCAGTCATAATCGTGGCGGGATTAGAATTGACCAATACCACCGTATAACCCTCTTCCCGTAGCGCTTTGCAGGCTTGGGTGCCGGAATAGTCAAACTCGCAGGCTTGGCCAATGACAATCGGGCCGGAACCAATCAGGAGAATTTTTTTTATATCTTGGCGGCGGGGCATGGGGATTCGCAAACAAACGACCTGGCATCAGATTACACGATCTGGGGCAGATCAAGGGTTACGGGGACAACTATCCCGGTACAAAACCATGTAATCCAGGATGATTTTGCGGGCGGCGGGGCGCAAATCCGTTTTCAATGTGCGATTCCGGTTGGTGCCCTCCGCTAAACGCCACACCCGGCACCATTCTCCTGGTTGGGTCATAACTATTTGCGCCCGGTTAAGAATGCGAATCAAACCCACGGTGAGGCTGTTGCGGTTGCGGAGTAACGCTTGATCAAACAGAGGCATCGCCCGCTCTGGCTGGAAATAATCATCCATTACGGTCAAATAAGCGAGTGCAAATACCTCGTGGGGCGTTAATTTTTTCAGATTGATTTCTCCATAACGAGAGCGCAAAAATTTTTCGTAAATTTGGGCATTTTGTTTCCCTTCCACCCGCCAGGAAAGGGCATTGATTAGCGCTGCTTTTTGGTCAATTGGATATTGATTATTAGATAAAAATTGCGCCATTTCTAGGGTTAAGATTCCCGTTGCCCGAGCCTTTTTTACCAATGCAATATCTAAGTACACATCCGCAATTGGTGTTGAAGTAATTGGGGAATCTGCCTGAGCCGGACTGCCCCCTAGGATGAGGCACATCAGGCCAAATATGGTGAGCGTTTTATTTCGCATATCCTTTTATGTTCCCAGTCAAAATGGGGGCGTTTAAGGGTCACGGGGCAAAACCGCACCTTGGGCTTAGCTCCCCCCGCCTGGGTGAGGGGTCGGGGGTGGCTTACCTCCGGCGGATGCGGTGGCCTAATTTTAGCCTGGGAAGGGACTATCTTGTTGGTTCTTAGTAATCAGGATGGGTGAAAGAAACGATAGGGAACCTCTATTAATAGGCTATGCCACGTAAGCCAACAAAATAAGCGGTCGCAGGGGCACTCCACGCAGTGTACCGCAGGTATTCCCCCGTCCCAGAAGCACCTGCGGTGTATGGTTCCCGGTAACAATGGCTACGCCACCCAGGCTATGGGCATTCTGGCAAGATGACTTTCTGCTGGTTCCAATAAATAGAAGTGTCCTAAATTTGAGACCGGTAATGTGAGACTCTACAGAAGCGGACGAGGGGACTCGAACCCCTGACGTTCAGCTTGGGAAGCTGACATTCTACCACTGAATTACGCCCGCAGTGCTTAAGTATGATAGCACCCTATTTGGACATTTGGGGGCAGATAATCAGCACCTTATCCACCCGATTGCCGTCCATATCCACAATTTCAAAGCCCAGCCCTGCCCATTCAAATTGCTCGGCTACATGGGGGATATGCCCCAAGTGATCAATGATTAGCCCCGCCAAGGTGTGATAAGAGCGATTGTCGGGCAATTCGGCAATAGGAAATAATTCTTGAAATTTGTCAATCCCCAGCAGGCCGTCCACCAACCAGGAGCCGTCTTCTCGTTGGATGGCTCCCGGTTCATCCTCATCATCCACCGAGGGAATATCGCCGATAAGTGCTTCTAAAATATCCTTAAAGGTGACCAAGCCCTGAATTACGCCGTATTCGTCCACCACCAGTGCCATGGGGGAACCGGACTGGCGCAATAGTTCCAGCACCTTGAGGGCGTGGGTATTTTCCGGGACGTAGAGGGGGGGACTCAACGGGTGGGTCAGGTCAAAGGGTTCATTGCGGATGGCCTGGGCGAGCAGGTCTTGGGCGGAAACAATCCCGATCACATGGTCTAAGTCCCCTTGACAGACTGGGAAGCGGGAATAACTACTATCACAAATTTCCTGTTGGTTTTTATTGGGCGGGTCTTCCAAATCGAGCCAAATAATGTCGGGGCGGGGGGTCATCAGGGCACTGATCCGTTGATCCCCCAAACGAAAGACCCGCTCTACCAAGTCCTGCTCCGATTCGGCAAACGTACCGGCTTCCGTGCCCTGTTGAATCAAAATTTTAATTTCTTCCTCCGATACCTGCGGTTCTTGTATCGGGCGGATGCCCATCAGGGTGAGGAGGGCTTGCGCCGAAATACTGAGGATGGTCACCAGGGGAGCCATCAGCCGGGACAACCAATCCAGGGGGGCGGCCATGAAAATGGCGATGGGTTCCGGGTAGCTCAAACCCATCTGCTTGGGTACCAGTTCTCCCACCACCAGCGCAAGGTAGGTACTGCCCATGGCCACCACCAAAGTCGCCAGGACGGGCGCATAGGTTGCTAGGCCAGGAATTTGGGTTAAACTAAGCTCTAAACTGTTCCCCAGGGTGGCCTCCCCAAATGCCCCAATCAGGATACCGATGAGGGTAATCACAATTTGGATGGTCGAGAGCATCCGGGTGGGGTTGCTGGCTAAGTCCAAAACCCTTTGGGCACCGGCATCGCCCTCGTTAGCCTGTTGCTGGAGACGGACTTTCCGGGCGGAGATGATCGCCAGTTCTGACATGGCAAACAGGCCATTGACCAGGGTCAGAACAAAAATCAAGCCAAGCGCAGACAAGATGTTCATGTATGAAGGGTTAGGAAGCCACCCTAGTACCCCATTATGACCCCAGCCCGCACGATTTGTCTTGGTTTTGTGGCAGTAATCACGGTAGGTGCCCTGCTGTTGTGGTTCCCGTTTTCGACCCAGGCACCGGGCTGGAGTCCCTTCGTTACCGCACTATTCACCGCAACCTCTGCCGTATGCGTCACCGGATTGTCCGTAGTGGATGTTGGTACATATTACTCTTTTTGGGGGCAGTTGATTCTGGTGCTATTGGTGCAGATTGGTGGGTTGGGTTACATGACCTCGATGACCTTGCTGATGCTGTTGCTGGGGCGGCGGTTTCGTTTGAAGGATAAATTGGCGGTACAACAGGCTTTAGACCAGACCGGCATGGGCGGCATCAAGGGTCTTTTGCGTTCGATTTTGATGGCCACGGCCATTGTGGAAACGTTGGGGGTGCTGGCATTGATGCCGGTTTTTGCGCCTGAATTTGGGTTTTGGGCTGGGCTATGGCAGAGTATTTTTCACAGTATTAATTCGTTTAATAATGCGGGGTTTAGTTTGTTCTCCAACAGTTTAATCAATTACGCCAAGTCACCCCTTTTAGTCCTGACGGTGACGGGGTTGATTATCTGGGGGGGGATTGGTTATCAAGTGCTTTTGGAGGCTTATTTATGGGCTACCGCTAAGTATCGGGAGCGTTTTGCCTTTAGCTTAAATACTAAGGTTGCTGTAAGTACAACATTAGCCCTACTGCTGGTGGGGACGGTGGCATTTTGGTTGATTGAGGCGAATAATCCAGCCACCATCGGCGGGATGAATTGGGGGGAGCGATGGTTGGCGGCTTGGTTTCAGTCCGTGACTCCCCGGACGGCGGGCTTTAATACGATTGATATTGGGAAAATGACGGCAACGGGTTTATTTTTTACGATTGTTTTGATGTTTATTGGTGCCAGTCCGGGCGGCACGGGGGGGGGCATCAAAACCACCACGTTGCGGGTTTTGTTGCGGGCGACTCGGGCAATTTTGCGGGGGCATGAGGAGGTGATTATCTATGAACGGGAAATCCCACCAACCCTGATTTATAAAGCGATTGGAGTGCTGATTGGCTCAATGGCATTGGTTTTACTGATTCTCACTTTGATGTCGATCACGGAAACGGAACAGGGATTCACATTTCTGCAATTATTTTTTGAGGTGGTTTCCGCCTTTGGTACCGTTGGGCTATCCACTGGAATTACCGGTGGTTTAACTCTGTCGGGGAAATTATTGATTATTCTCACCATGTACGCTGGGCGGGTGGGGGTATTGTTACTCATGGCAGCCTTGTTCCGGGAACCCCGTCCTCTGCGTACCCATTACCCGCAAGAAACTTTTTTGGTAGGGTAAAGGGAGATTTCTGAGGCAGTGCATGCAAGCGTTTTGGAACCGCCGCCGCCAACAAAGTCATCAATTTGCAGTCATTGGTCTGGGGCGGTTTGGCCGCTCGGTCTGCCGTACCTTGAAAGGCATGGGCTGTGAGGTGCTGGGGGCGGACAGAGATGACGGGTTGGTGGCCTGTGTTTCGGATGAGGATTTTGTAGACCATGCTGTGCAACTGGACACCACTGACCCAGGAGCTTTGAAAGATGCGGGGTTGTTTGAGTTTGAAACCGTGATTGTGGCGATTGGCAACTACATTCAAGAAAGTGTGGTCACAACCCTAAATTTGAAGGAGGGGAATGTCATCAATATTATCGCCAAAGCGTCGACGGATATTCATGGCCGCCTCTTAGAAAAAGTGGGTGCTACCAAGGTGGTGTACCCGGAACGACAAATGGGGGAACAGTTGGCTCGTTCCCTAGTGCGTCCTAATATTATTGAACGGTTGGAGCTTGACCCGGAAAATAGCATTGTGGAGGTGCGGGTGCCAGAAGCATTCGTGGGTAAAAGTATTGTGGATTTGAAGTTACGCAATGAATACGGCATCAGTGTGATTGCGCTCGGACGGCAGGGTACCCATTTTGAGATCAACCCCAACCCCACTGCCCCTTTGGAAGCAGGCATGATGATGTGGGTGATCGGCAACAACCATGACCTGAATAAAATCACGGATTCGGGACGATGAAACGCCTCTGGTTGCCCTTGGTTTTAACCCTTTTAACCGGGTGTGCAACGCTCAAATCGGAGGTTGAACCAACCGCTACCCTGGGAGCACCATCTGCGGAGGTCGCTGCCTCCGCACCCGCCAACTTAGCAAAATCGGTGGATTTAGCCCAGCCCTCTGCCAATGCGCCCCAACTCGCCAAAACCGCCGCCCTATCCCTGCAGGTCACCGATGCCGAAACCAGTAGCCAGCAGGCGGTCAGTTGGGCACGCCAAGCGGGTGGGGAAGTGCTGGGGTTGGAGGACAGTGGGGCGACGGGGGAGGTGCGTCGGTTAACTCTGGAATTGCAGGTTCCGGCGGCACAACTCGATCAGGTTTTGGCCTCATTGGTGCAATTGGGTACGCTGGAAAGCCGTCAAATTGCTGCCGAGGACGTGAGTAGTCAACTGGTGGATGTGGGGGCAAGGTTACGGAACTTGCGTAAATCAGAGGAATTGCTCCTGAAAATCATGGCGCGGGCCGGTTCCGTGGGGGATGTGCTCAAAGTCACCCAGGAATTGAGCCAAGTGCGGGAACAAATCGAACAACTGGATGCCCAGCGGGTGAATTTGCAAAACCGGGTACGTTATTCCCGCATTCGCTTAAATTTAACAACACCGACCGTCGAAGCCCCGGCATCTGGGTTAGGGGAGCGTCTGGGGGAGACATGGAAACAGGCCACCGCCACCCTGGGGAATTTGACCGTGGGTTTGGTGCAGTTGACCCTGTGGTTGCTGGTATTTAGTCCCTATCTCCTGGTGCCGGGTTTGGTCGTTTGGTTGGTGCGACGGGGTTGGCGCTCTCGCCAAGTCCCGCCCCAGGGTTGAGTGATGCGTTCCCAGCAACCCACGGCCAACCTTTTTGTCCACGCCGCCGACCCGCCTCATTTCTCCGTAATTCCACGGTATAAGTAATTTCTATAGAAAAGCCTGTAGTCTACTACAAGCTGACTGGGTAATTTAACCACAAGAGTGATGAGATCACAGTCAACCGAGGATCACCAATGTCCACCTTTCTCCTCCTTCGGTACTTGCGTATTCAACACCGCCAGCGGGTCGGCAATTCGGGCTTTACGCTGGTCGAGCTGCTGGTCGTGGTGGTGATTATTGGGGTATTGGCGGCCATTGCTCTGCCCGCTTTTTTAGCACAATCGGCCAAAGCCAAACAATCCGAGGCCAAGGTGACCCTGAACGCCTGGGTCAAAGGGCAGCAACTCTACCGTTACGAGTACGGTCGTTTTTTTACTTTCTATGACCTGGCTCTGGGAATGCCGCCGGATACCAAAACCTATGATTATTGGGGTGGGGGTGCCCACGAAAACATCCAGGATAACTTTGTCACCTTAACCCCAATCACCAAAGATGCCGCCCTCAGGCAGTACGCAGCGGGGGTAGAGAGGGATGTATTATCTGTGACTTTACCCAACGGGCAAATTGATTTTCAATCCACTGATGCGGCGGTGTTGTGCGAAAGTATTGCCCCCAATTCAGGGGTTTCCGTAGCTCCTCCCGTGAATGGAGCAACGGATGGTGTGTGGCCAACCTGTCCCGGCGGTTACATCAATATCTTCCGTCCTAATTAATTTGCTGGCTGTGTTTTGAAGCTGAGACGATAGCAGGTTTCATTGGAGTGGCAGTGAGAGTCGCATCTCATGGGACAATTTATGGCTAACGTCAAGCAGGCTATTGGATGACAATCTAGCCCAATTTAGCTATAGCAATCTAATTGAATTGTAGAACAGTAGTTGTATAGCTAAGTCGGGTAAGGTTGTCGCCTCAAGATTCTGGAAACCCAGTGCGGGGCGGTGCCCTGCGACCCAGGTTAGGTCAACCTTTGCGTGTTTAGCTATATAGCAATCTCACCCAATTGGTGGATAAACATTCTGATAGCTTGCGTGGCGTAGCCATAGAACAAAGTGCGGGGGGTACCCCCTACGACCATTATTCAAAACTCAAATCATATTACTTTATAAACCTTGAGACTAGCACACCCAAAGCCTCTAGGAGTAAATCGGGTTGTCCCATTAAGTCTGGTCGATTGTTCTGCAATTTGTGCCCCAACCACTCCCCATCACCCCCGGTCAGGATAACCTTACCCAGCCAGTGGTGTAAATAAAAATTCAACCCCGCCACCACCGTATGACCAATACCGCTCTGTATGGCGGCAACCGTATCATTTGTCCATAAGGGGGGAAGCTCTAGCGGCCAAGTGACCCGAGGCAACGCACCCGTGCCCTGGTGCAAGCTCTGACATTGTAATGCTAAACCCGGTAGAATTGCCCCGCCGATAAATACCCCCTGAGCATCCACCGCATTTAGAGTGATCGCTGTGCCCGCATCAATGACCAACACGGGCGTACCGTACAATTGACTGGCTCCCCAGGCGGCCAACGCCCGATCTACCCCCAACGTGGCATAGCTTCCCGCTAAAGGAATATCAGACAAGGTAATGACCTTAACCCGGTCATACTCCTGCCAGAGGGCTACCTGCTGAGGGACGGGCGACACCACCAGCACCGGCCACTGGCAATGATTTTGCACCCAGGTCGTCGTCGGGCTATGCCAAGGGGTATGCCAGGTACGTTTTAGTTGTCCGTCTTGCAACCAACCCCAGTGATAACGGCTATTTCCGGCGATTAAACCCAGGGCATTCACGGGGTAGTCGGGGGCAACAGCAAAACCGCATGGGGGGTAGGCCGGGGTTCATAATCGGTATAACGTTTGCCCTGGTAGGCCAGAGCCGCACTCGCCCCGGAATCCAACATCACGGCCTCCCGGAACCCGGCTTGAGCCAAAGCTTTGCCTAGGTTCACCGAGTCCACCCGGTTGGTGGAAATGCCAATCATGGGCTGGCCGCTTTGATTTAAGCCCCAAAATGCCCGGTGGCGGTAGGCATCAAACCCAAACAAATTGCCAAAACTTTGATAATCCCGGGGTTGGCCGTCCTTGACCAACCAAGCGGAAGCCACGAATAAATCCGTTGCCCCCGGCACCTGCGCCTGTACCCCCGCCAGGGTGTTGTGCTTGAGCGGGTCAAAGGGGAGAAATTGTACGGTTTTGGGCGTGATCGCCACCAGGGGACGACCCTTGAGTTTGGGATTATCCCCATTGCCACCGGGGATAAATTGCTGGGTGTTTTGGGCAAACACTGGACCAATCATCACATTAGAAGTTAGAGATTCTAAGGAGAAAAAGCCGCCATCCACCACCGCCGTCGCCCGGGGTTCTTTTTGCAAAAATTGCTCCACCTGATAGCGGGAATCCGCATGATAGGTGATCGGTCGCCCGCCATTCACCAACACCAAATCCACGCCTTCCACCGTGGTGCGTTGTAGGCCAATCGGGGCGGTAAAATCCACGCCCGCCAAGGGTGCCGCCGGGGCAGACCCGCCCCAGACGGTGCTGATCAGATTGGGCAGACGGGACTGCCCAAACCGCTCAATGGTCAGCAAATCCCCGGATTGCCCCGCATAAAACTCCTCCCCATTCCGCATGGTGAACGCCGCCAAGTAACCCGCCTTTTGGGTGGCCGCCCGCACCCGGTCATCATAATGCCCCACCGGATAAGTGAAATAGTGGATGGGTTTACCCAATTCCCGCTCCAAAATTTGCTTGGATTCCACCAATTCCCGCTCCAAGGCGGCATCATCCAGGGGACGCAAATCCAAAGGATGGGTAACGCTGTGGGCATTAATCGTCACCAACGGGTCTTTGACCATTTCTTGCAACTGCGCCCAAGTCACCTTGGGTCGCCCCGCCGTCTCCCCCACCGCTTTGGTATAAATGGAAAACGCAGCCGGGTAATTGTACTTTTTTAACAGGGGGTAAACATACTCGTAATGCCCTGCATAGCCATCATCAAAGGTGAGTACAATTGGTTTAGGGGGCAGGGGTAAACCGGTACGCAGGTGGGTCACTAGGGCATCCAAACTCACCGGAGTTAGTCCCTGTTCTTTAATCAATTGCAGATGCGCCTCAAACTCCTGGGGAGTGACATCGAAAAAAACCTGTTTCTCCGGCACAATATCGTGGTACATCATCACCGGCACCCGGGCGGTTTTCGCCGCCGTCGCCATCTCCGGCCAGGGTGACTGGCGCAAAAAAGGCACCAAACCATCCCCCAAACTGGCGGCAAACGTGACCGCATCCCACCGTTGCTGGGTCATGGTCGCCGTCGCTGGGGCGTGCCAACAGGTCAGGAAATTTACCTGGGTTAATGCCCCCGCTTCGCAATCCTCGCTCGTTGTCCCCGCCGATTGCCCCGGCCATGAGATGTTGAAACGCTCAGGAGCCATCACCACCACAGCGGCCACCCCTGCCAATGCCCCCACCCCCAAACCCGCCAGTAAAGCAGGCCAGAGGGAGAATTTACGCCGGGGTTGGCCTTTGATTTTGACCATAGATAAATGATGACTGCCGGTTACGCCCCTATTGTACGATGTACCGCCAGCAGTGGGAAGGGGCGACCCGGATTTTAACCGACTACCTGCGCCCCCTGGTCACTCACTTGGGCGACCCGTCCCACGGCCTGCACCCCCGCCCCCTGCCACGCCCGTACCATCGCCTGCGCTACCCCCACCGCCTGCTCAGGAGCGGTTAACGCCAACAACGTCGGCCCCGCCCCACTGATCACCATCCCGTAGGCACCCGCCTGCAAGGCCGCCTGCTCCACTAGGTCATAACCAGGAATGAGACTGCGCCGGTAGGGTTGATGGAGATGGTCCTGCAACCCCGTGCGTAACAGTTCCCCTGACCCCTGCTGTAACCCCTGGAGCAAACAGCCCAACGCCCCTAAATTCGCCACCGCATTTTTATAGGGCACCTGGGCAGGCAAAACCGCCCGCGCCTGCGCCGTGGATAATTCAAATTCAGGGATGGCCAGCACGGGGATAATTTCCGGATGCCAAGGAACCTGACACACCTGCTCGCCACAGGTCAACCGGCAACCGCCCCACCAGGCCGGGACAACATTATCGGGATGGCCTTCCAACGCCACCCCCCAGGCCAGCACCTCTGATGCCGGGAGCGGTTCCCCCAGCAGATAATGCGCCGCCCGCATCCCCGCCACAATCGCCGTCGCCGAACTGCCCAACCCCCGCGCCAAAGGCACGTCTAATTCTAAAGTCAAGGTCACGGGTGGCACGGGCTGACCCAACCGTTCATAGACCAGAGTGAAGGCTCGGTAGGCCAAATTTTCGCCGGCCACCGTTGCCCCCAGGGTGATCAAGGGCACCCCCCCAGACCGCAGAGCGAAGTGAAACCGATTGCCAAAATCCAGAGCCACCCCCAAACAGTCAAACCCCGGCCCTAAATTCGCCGTCGTGGCGGGTACCCAGACCGCAACCTCAGACCCCATCTAGCCCTGGCACCGACGTTGCCGCCGCACCCACAGACTCAACAAAAGATAAATCAACCCAATGTAGCCCGTCGCACACAGCAAAATCGCCATCGGTAGCGGAATGACCATTGCCCCAATCCCTAAATTCATATCTGTACCTTGACCCGTTCCTCACCCACCACCGCTCTGTGACCCGAACCGCACAGTCAACTGCTGCCCGATTCCCAGCACCAATCCTGCGTAACCCCTCACGGCCATTATGAAAATTTATTAAAACCCCAGTCCGTAACCCCAGTATCCCAAGGAATCCCCCAGGGACAGTGGGTACGGCACCCCGACCACTTAAATTTGTTCCTCAAACTTAACATACACCAGGAGAAATCTGAAAAAATCATAACGGTTTTGTAATGGTAGGGACAGCCACGGCAGGGTTTAGTACAACGGCGATCCGACCATTGCCCGTCTATCCCCCCTCGGCCTAGGGAAACCCCGCCAAAATCCCTCCCCGACCCCAGGATTTTCCATTCCCAGTGGTCTGCCCCGGGTGCAATCCCTTAGAATGGGGATACATAATGTAAAAAAATGTAACTCAACCGCTATGACCCTTGTGACCGCCCCTTTTGCCCCCGTGGAAGCTGATTTAGAGCAGTTGAGCGAGCATTTACGCCAGTTGGTGGGGGGGCGGCATCCGATCCTATCCGCCGCTGCCGAGTATTTGTTTGGGGCGGGGGGGAAACGGTTGCGACCGGCTTTGGTCTTACTGGTGGCGCGGGCGACGGCGGGGGAGGTGACGATACGGCATCGCCGGTTAGCGGAAATCACGGAGATGATTCACACGGCCAGTTTGGTGCATGACGATGTGGTGGACGGGGCGGATTTGCGGCGGAATGTGCCCACGGTGCATCATTATTTTGGCAATCGGGTGGCGATCTTGGCGGGGGATTTTTTGTTCGCCCAATCTTCCTGGTACCTCGCCAATTTGGACAATTTAACGGTGGTGAAGCTCCTGTCGCGGGTGATTATGGATTTTGCGGAGGGGGAAATTCGCCAAAGTTTAACCCATTTTGACCCGGATTTATCCTTTGAAGATTATTTGGAAAAAACGTTTTTGAAAACGGCCTCCCTGATGGCGGCCAGTTGCAAAGCGGCGGCGGTGTTGAGTGATTGCCCGGAGGATTTGTGTGAACAGATGTACCAGTACGGGCGGTATTTGGGTTTGGCATTTCAGGTGGTGGATGATATTTTTGATTTCACCGCCTCCACGGCAGCGTTGGGCAAACCGGCGGGTGCGGATTTGCAAGAAGGTAATCTCACCGCCCCGGTGCTGTTTACTCTGGCGGAAACTCCGGCCTTACGGACATTGGTGGCGCGCAAGTTCAGTGAGCCGGGGGATTTGGAGCAGGCGGTGGCGTTGGTGCGGATGGGAACGGGTCTGGAGCGTTCCCGGCACATGGCGCAGGAGTATGCCCAGGCAGCGGCGGCTTTTTTGGGGGATGTGCCCCCGTCTCCGGCACGGCAATCCCTGGCGGATTTAACGGATTATGTGCTGTCCCGGTTGCACTGACCCGGTTCATGTTAAGGTCAAGCACACGATTGCTTGGGCAATTGTCCATTGGAGAGGGTTGAACAGCGTATGTCCACGTGGCGGCAGGATTTAAAGAATGATTTGATCGCCGGGTTATTGGTGGTGATTCCCCTGGCGACGACCATCTGGGCGACCCTGGTGACGGCCAGTTGGGTGGTGCAATTGCTGACCCGGATTCCCAAACAACTCAATCCCCTGAGTTTACCGCCGCTTTTGCAGGATTTGGTGAATTTATCCGTGGGGTTGGCGGTGCCGTTGTTGGGGATTTTGTTGATGGGGTTAATGGCGCGCAATATCGCTGGTCGCTGGTTGTTAAATTTGGGGGAGCAAATTTTACAACAGATTCCCCTGGCCGGTTCGGTGTACAAAACCCTCAAGCAACTGTTGGAAACCCTCCTGCGGGATTCCAGCCAAAAGTTCCGCCGGGTGGTCTTGGTCGAATATCCCCGCCGGGATGTGTGGGCGGTGGCGTTTGTCACGGGCACACCGGGGGAGGTGATTGAGCGGTCCTTGCCCGTGCCCCGCCAGGAAACTTTGGTGAGTCTCTTTATCCCATCCACGCCCAACCCCGCCACGGGCTGGTATGCGATGGTGCCGGAGCGGGATATTGTCCCCTTGCCGATTACGGTGGAGGAGGCATTTAAGCTGGTGGTTTCCGGCGGGATTGTCAACCCAACCTTGGCCGCCCGCCCCGAATCCTTCGCTCCATCGGAGCTGAGCTAATGCAACCCCGGCGGGTGGCACGGGAATTGGCACTTTTGGGGTTGAGTCAGGTCTCCTCGGCCACGGATGTCCCCCTGGAAGACTTGATTTTGGCGGCTTTAAGGGCTTTGACCCAGGAATTAGAGGACACCCTCGAGCAGGCCAGCGGCAGCTTAAAACGGGCGTACCAGCAAATAGAATCCCAGCCCGGCTCTGCCCCAGCCAGCCTGCACGAAGCGATCGAAACGACCCGCACCGTGATTAACCATCTGGGGGCAGCCACCCATTTACCGGAGTGGGTCTATTTGGCGGGTCAGGCGGAAGTGCAAGGATTTGCCCAGAAATTGCTGTCCACTTGGCAGAGCCACCAGTCAGAAATTGACGACCTGATGCAACGGGGGATCAAGGGGTGGCAAATCCAGCGTCTGCATCACATGGAGCGGGACATTCTCCGCCTGGGGACGACGGAACTGGTCTTTTTAGCTACCCCGGTGCAGGTGGTGATGAATGAGGCAGTGGAACTGGCAAAACGCTACTGCGGCGAAGAAAGTCATCGCTTTATCAACGGCACCCTGCGGCAAATCTATCTCCTCCACCAAAACCAAGATACCCCGGAAGTTTGAAGCGGGGTCATGGGGATCAACGCCGCACCTTGGCACTAAACCCCATCGCCTTAAACTGGCTCAATTGGAGGGGTGCCGGTTGTTCCGCTGGTACCATCAAGGGCAAATGAAACTCGCTCACCCCCGGCGGAATCTGCTCAATCGTCCCCACCCGCCCCCGTTTCGGCAGAGCGGGTTCGCCGTTGGCATCGTAAACCCGACCAAAGACATCCGCATCATAAACCGTTTTATTGGTGGAATTTTCGGCCTGCCCCGTCAGCCAATAACAGCGAGCCGGGAGGGTATGGCCGCCACTGGTCACCGCTCCGTCCGCCAGAGCCGCCGGACAATCCTCCATCCGCAAATGGGATAACCGCACCTCGGTGAGCGCATCCGCAGGTTGGATATGCCCCCACCAAAATACCAGGATGACCACCAACGAAACCAGCCAATGTAACACAGGGATCACCGTAAACGCTATCTCCAGGGTATCAAAATTGGGGGATGAGCCGGGAATTAAACCAATATGCCCCGCCGTCACAATCTGCAAACAATCTGCAAAGAGTTATCACAATCCTGTAATAAGGGTTGCCAAGGGGGAAAGGAATTTTTTATCTTGATATTAGGCACCTAGGAAATACCTCCAAAAGCTGGATTGAGACTTTGGTGCCCCTGTCGAGATCCAACCTAATTTGCATCAGAGATTGTGTTTAACCCATGCTTAAACCATTTATTAGCAGTTTAGCTGGGTTTTTCAAAAGGTTCTGAGTTCGGTGGCACGATGAGGGCAAACTCCTAGCTCTTGGTCGGCTGACAAGGTTTAGCCCTAGATATGGGTCTGAATTGACCTAGCCACCATCGGATGCGGATGCGAAATTGGGATAGCTTGTTCTACCACACCCTATTGCACGAAACACCCACAAAACACGTTGCTGATCTCACCCTGAGGGTTTGGCTCCATTGGACAGCCAAGCCCTTGTTGCATTTTCAGAACATTTTTTTTCAGAACATTTTTAGGGTAGGTTAGGTACAGTGGCGGAGGTTAGTGTGATGGTGACATCCCCGGAATTGGTCAAGCAGGCGAAACAGGCGGTCGGGCAACAGGCGGCAGAGTGGGTGCAGTCGGGTATGGTGGTGGGGCTGGGGACGGGTTCGACGGCGGCGTTTATGATTCAATTTTTGGGGGAGCGGCTCCAACGGGGGGAACTGCGGGACGTGCGGGGGATTCCCACCTCCTTTCAGGCTACGGTGCTGGCACGGCAAGCGGGGATTCCCTTGACAACCCTGGATGAGGTGACCCAAGTTGACCTGGCGATTGATGGGGCAGACGAAGTTGACCCGCAGAAAAATTTGATCAAAGGCGGCGGAGCCGCCCACACCCGGGAAAAAATTGTGGATGGGCTGGCCGGGGAATTTATCGTGGTGGTGGATCGGTCAAAATTGGTGGAACGGTTGGGCAGTACCTTCCCTGTGCCAGTGGAGGTGTTGCCCCTGGCGGTGGTACCCGTGATGCGCGCCTTGGAAAACCTGGGCGGCCAACCGGAAATTCGCATGGCGGTGAAAAAAGATGGGCCGGTGATCACCGACCAAGGCAACATGGTGGTGGATGTGAAATTTACGGAGATTCCCGACCCAGCCAGCTTGGAAACCCGGATCAACAACATTCCCGGCGTGTTGGAAAATGGTTTGTTTGTGGGGCTGGCGGGGCGGGTCTTGGTGGGCGAAGTGGTGAACGGTCAACCCCACGTGCGGGTATGGTGAGGGTGGTCGGGGCGGAAATTCTGATAAAATGCTTAACCGATGTGCTTGTGATAACGGCATGGCGGTAAAACGGCCCCGGATTGCGGTGGATGCGATGGGTGGTGACCACGCTCCCGAAGAAATACTGACCGGTGCCCTCCGAGCCCAGGCGGAATTGGAAGCGGATATTCTGCTGGTGGGCAATCCCGAACGGTTGCAACCCCTACTCTCGGCGCACCAACACCGGCTGACCCTAGTGGCGGCTCAGGATGTGGTTGATATGGGCGAGGAACCCCTGAGTGCCCTGCGGCGGAAACCCGATGCCTCGATCACGGTGGCGATGAATTTGGTGCGGGATGGACAGGCGGATGCGGTCTATTCGGCGGGGCATACGGGGGCGGCCATGGCGGCGGCTTTGTTGCAATTGGGACGTTTACCGGGGATTGACCGACCGGCGATTGGGGTCTCCTTGCCCACCCTCCGCCCGGATAAGTCGGTTTTATTGCTAGATGTGGGGGCAAATGTGGACTGCCGCCCCAAATTTCTGAATCAGTTTGCCCTGATGGGTTCGATTTATAGTCAATGTGTGTTGGGCGTGGCTTCCCCGAAGGTGGGTTTGCTCAATATCGGCGAGGAAGAATGCAAGGGGAATGACGTTTCCCTGCGGGCATATCAGTTGTTGGCGCAAAATTCCCAGATTGAATTTGTGGGGAATGCGGAGGGGCGGGATGTGATTTCCGGGGACTACGATGTGGTGGTCTGTGATGGGTTTGTGGGGAATATCTTGCTCAAATTTGCGGAAGGGTTTGGCCGGGTGATTGTGCAACTGTTGCGGGATGAATTGCCCCGGGGCTGGCGGGGACGGGTGGGGGTGCCGCTCCTGCGGGGGAATTTGCGCCGGGTGAAGCAACGTTTGGATGATGCGGAACACGGGGGGGCATTACTGCTGGGGGTAGCGGGGGTGTGCGTGATTGGCCACGGCAGTTCCCACGCCCCATCCGTGTTTAATGCCATCCGCCTCGCTACGGAAGCGGTGGAGCAGGGGGTGGTGCAACGGTTGCAGGAGCAGGTGGGTACCCTGACCCGGCGGGACGGTCGCTAGCCGTGCTGGGGGTACGTTGGGCGGGAACGGGACGAGCAGAACTTTCCCCGGTGCTGGACAACCAGCAACTGAGTCGGTTGGTGGAGACCAACGACGAGTGGATCACCACCCGCACGGGGATTCAGACCCGGCACCTGGTGGCAGCGGGGCAGGGGGTAACGGATTTGGCGGTACAGGCGGCGGAGAATGCCCTGGCTGCGGCAGGATTAACGCCGTTGGATGTGGAGTTAATTGTCCTGGCGACTTCCACCCCGGATGACTTGTTTGGCTCCGCCAGTTTGGTGCAGGAACGGTTGGGGGCGAAACGGGCGGTGGCCTTCGACCTAACGGCGGCCTGTTCCGGGTTTGTATTTGGGGTGGTCACGGCGGCGCAGTTTTTGCGTACCGGCACCTACGGGACGACCCTGGTGATCGGGGCGGATGTGCTGTCCCGGTGGGTGGATTGGCAAGACCGGCGCACCTGCATTTTGTTTGGCGACGGGGCGGGGGCGGTGGTGTTGCAGCCCAGCACCGAGGAGCATCTGTTGGGATTTGCTCTGCAAAATGATGGCAGTCAAAATGCCTGCCTCACCCTAACCTATCAGGGGCATCCCCAGCCTTTAATTGATGAATTAACCGTCCAGTCTGGCACCTACAAACCCGTTTTGATGAACGGTCAAGAGGTGTATAAATTTGCAGTTAAACGAGTACCGGAAGTGATCGAAAAAGCCCTATTTCGGGCGGGGCGGGGCAGTGAGCAGGTGGATCATTTTGTTCTACATCAGGCCAACCAACGGATTTTGGATGCAGTAGCGGAAAAATTAAGCGTTCCCCCCCCTCGGATGCTCAGTAATTTGGCGCATTACGGCAACACGTCGGCGGCTTCCATTCCGGTCATGCTGGATGAAGCGGTGCGGGATGGGCGGATTCAACCGGGTCAGACCCTGGTGCTGGCGGGATTTGGGGCGGGCTTGACGTTGGGCGCAGTGGTCTGTCAGTGGGGGTAAGGTCTCAGTATTTTTGCCTCCAATCCCCATAGCTCCCTGGGCGGGTTTCGTTACGATAAATGAACCTACGTCAATCAGCACCCGTCAGCATGGATGTTTTAATCATTGGGGGAGGGATGATCGGGTTAAGCATTGCCGTGGAATTAGCAAAAACCCAACGGCGGGTAGGAATCGTTGATGGCGGTTTCCCCGGTACCGCCGCCCACGCCGCCGCCGGGATGCTCGCCCCGGGTGCCGAGCAGCTTCCCCCTGGAGCGATGCGGGATTTGTGCCAGAGGAGTTTACTCCGTTACCCGGATTGGATTCGGGATTTGGAAGCATCTACGGGTCGATTAGCCGGTTACTGGCCGTGCGGTATTCTGGCACCGGTGACCAGCCGAGAGGGGGCTAACCACCAGGGAATATGGCTCAACCGCCCGGAATTAGACCAACAACAACCGGGGTTAGGCGTAGCATTCATGGGCGGCTGGTGGTACCCCGACAATGGCCAGGTGGACAACCGCTTACTCCACGCCGTTCTCTACCAAGCTGCCCAATCCCTGGGTGTCCATTTCTTTTCCCATGAAACCGTAGTACACATCGAACAAATGGGAACAAAAATTACCCAGGTCGCTACCCATCAGGCTTCCCATCAAGCGGGACACTACATTTTAACCACCGGAGCCTGGACTCAGAAACTGCTATCCCTGCCTGTCCAACCCCGTAAAGGTCAAATGCTGGCACTACAAGCCCCCCAAGCACCGGGTCTTAACCAGGTGGTCTTCGGCGATGCCTACCTAGTGCCCCGTCGGGATGGACGGTTGGTGGTGGGGGCAACCAGCGAAGATGTAGGGTTTACGGGAGGAATAACAGCCGGGGGATTACATTCTCTCTTGAGTCGTGCCATCCGCATCTACCCGCCGCTCCAGAACTGGCCTTTGGTGGAAACCTGGTGGGGCTATCGCCCGGTTACCCCCGACGAGTTACCCATCCTCGGACCCAGCCCCTGGGAAAATCTCACCCTGGCCACCGGCCACTACCGGAATGGGATTTTACTGGCACCCATAACCGCTGAATTGATTAGCAATTATCTTCATGGGCAACCCTGGCCATCAGAGCTGAGCTTTTGCCGATGGGATCGCTTTGATAGCACGCCAGAACTTCTGTAATTTTTAGGCCATTATCTGGTAATTTACTGTACAATAGTGATAGACATCATATAGATAGTATTAGGACATTGGCAGACTTTTGACCGGCGATACCCCACCATGAAATTATTAAAAATTATTACAGTTTTGGGGCAAAAACCTGTGGATAACTTGTGGATAAGTAGCCAAAATCTGTGGATAAGTCGGCGTTTACCTGTGGATTATTTGGGGATAAATCGGGGGGGGCTGTGGATAAAAAAAGGGGGCTGTGGATAACTTAGGTTTTTATCCACAGGTTATCCACAGGTTATCCACAGGCAGGGGGGTCGGCAAACCCCGTCGCCGTAAGCAATTTTCCCAAGTTATCCACATATCCACAGGCTCTACTACTATCTACTAAAGAAAATTTTTAATCTTTGAAACCGGAGTAGAGGTACGGCTGGAAAAGTGGGGTGGTAGGATGGCATCACTCTGGGGTACATTGCCGGTATGTATGTGACCTGTTCCCAAAAAGATTTGAGCAACCATTTGAGCATGGTCAGTCGTGCGGTCGCCAATCGACCCACCAATCCCATTTTGGCGAACGTGTTGTTGGAAGCAGATGCAACCCATGGCCAGATGGTTTTGAGTGGGTTTGACCAGACCCTGTGTTTACAAAGCCGCATGGAAGCAACAGTGTACGAATCGGGAACCATTACCCTACCCGCCCGCACCTTAGGGGATTTGGTTTCCCGGTTACCCGATGCGGTGGTGGAACTCAAAATCAGTGATGCCCAAGCGACCGTGCGGGCACGCCTAGAACGGGAGGGAAAAAAAGATACTCTGGCGGGGCCTTACCAAATTTCGGGGTTACCGGGGGAGGATTTCCCGGCGTTACCCGAGGTGATGGCCACGGCGGTGCCCTTGGAGCGGGAAGCGTTCTTGCAGGGGTTGCGGGGGGTGTTGTTTGCCGCCAGTAGCGATGAAACCAAGCAAATTTTGACCGGGGTACATCTGCAAACCCGGGGGGAAACCTTGGAATTTGCCGCCACGGATGGGCATCGGTTGGCGATTGTGGAAACCGAGTTAACTAGCGTGGGGGAGCCGGTGCAGGCGACGATTCCGGCCAGGGCTTTGCGGGAGGTGGAGCGGTTGTTGCCCAAGTATGAGGGGCAGGTGGTGCGGTTTTGCTTGGAACCCCACCAGGCGGATTTTCAACTGCCCCAGGGGGAAGGGTTTCAGCAAAGATTGGTGACCCGCTTGTTGGACGGGATGTACCCCAACTATCGCCAGTTGTTGCCCAAGGAGTTTGCCCGCCGGGTGGTGATGGAGCGGGAGGATTTGATCCACGCTTTGGAGCGGTTGGCAGTGTTGGCGGGCAGTCGCAATGTGGTGAAATTTTCCCTGGATTTGGATAACGTCATCCTGGCCACCGAGGGGGGGGAATTGGGGCAAGGCCAAGAGCAAATCCCCGCCGAAATTGAGGGGGAAGCCCTGGATGTGGCGTTTAATGTGAAATACGTCCTAGAGGGCTTGAAAGCCATGCATTCCTCCCAGGTGCAAATGCAGTTAAATTCGGCCACGGCACCGGTGATTTTTTCGCCCTTGGGGGACGTGAAAATGACCTACCTGGTCATGCCCATCCAACTGAAAGGTTAGGTGTTTGGGGCGGCCAAACCTTTTTTGAAATCGTCAGGTGAAAATACGCTCCAATTTACTGAGAATTACCAAACTGGGAATGGGGCTTTCAGGTCTTTTTTGTAAGTACAAATTTAATAAATAGTGGTTTTCTTTTATGACCGAGCCCTTTGTGCTATTCTAATTCTGCAGAACTTTCCAGGTAAAAGTGAATTAAAAGCCTCGTTTAAAATCATCAGCATTAAATCCGCTACGTTGAAGACTGCATGTTCAGGTATAACCTCCGAGCCAAAACGAAAGGTGTCCTGTAATCCAATGTTAAAGATCTGTGTGAGCCGTTTGACCTGTAAGACCTTGATTTTATGACTAGGGCTAAACACGATCAGCAGGGGATCTCTTTAAAAATGGACTTTAACGAAGCGTTAGAACGCCTCACAGGGGTCAACAAGAAAGATGTTGAATTCGCTATCGATGCTGAACAGGAACAAGAGGGGGTAACATCTCAGGGTGTCGCTACGCCGTTCGTGAAGTGGGTAGGCGGTAAACGCAACCTCATGCACATTCTCATTCACAAAACACCAGAAACGTTCGGAAACTACTATGAGCCCTTTGTGGGCGGCGGGGCACTGTTCTTCGAGCTAGCTCGTTGCGGGCGGTTATCCAAGGCACATCTGAGCGATACAAACCTTGACCTCGTATTTGCTTATCAAGCAATTAAGAAAGACCCAACTGCGCTCATCGAGAAGCTAAAAGAACATACCAAAAGGCACTCTGATGAGTATTATTACAAAGTACGAGCTAAGAATTATCTGGACGACCCGGTAGAAATTGCGGCACGCTTCATCTATCTGAATAAGACGGGCTATAACGGCCTCTACCGCGTCAACAGCAAAGGCGAGTTCAACGTTCCTGTAGGTCGTTACAAAAACCCCGGTATCGTCCAAGAGGAGAACATCTGGGCGTGTCACAAGGCACTTAAAAATGCTGAGATACGCTATGGCGAGTTCGACATAATCACCCCACAACGGGGGGACTTCGTGTACTTTGATCCCCCGTACCATCCCACAGATGAGACTTCGTTTACTAAATATTCCAAACTTGACTTCACTGAACAAGATCAGGTAAGGCTCAGTAAATTCGCCGTGAAGCTACATAAAAATGGTGTCAAGGTCATGCTTTCCAACTCAGATACGCACTTTATCAAAGACCTTTACAATAGCAGTGTGTTCAAAATCACCATTGTCCAAGCACCCCGCTTCGTGAACTGCAAGCCGAACAAGCGCAATGCAGTTAATGAGGTACTCATAACCAACTATTGATATGGAAATGAAGCAAGGGGAATATGCAAATTACACCGGGACAACTCTTGAGAGATTCATTCAAGGTCGGCTTGACGAAAAGGGCTATCAATTCATTGAAAAAACAAAGTTCAAAGCTGTCACTTACCTCGAGCAACCCTTCTATACCAAGCAGTTTTGCTTAGGGTTAAGTATCTATGAAACTCCTTTCTACTGTGACTTCATTCTCTATCATCCTGAAAAGTGGCCTGAATGTCTTGTTATTGAGTCAAAGTGGCAAGAAGCGAGTGGTTCAGTAGACGAAAAATACCCCTATACTATCCTGAACATCAAGATGCGCTCCGCTTACAAATCTATTCTTCTTTTGGACGGTGGCGGCTACAAACCGGGTGCCGAAAGGTGGCTCCGAGACCAGGTTGATGACAAGCTACTATACGTCTTTAACATGAGAGAGTTTCAAGTATGGACAAATAAGGGGAACATTTGAAGAATGGTAATTTTGCTTTTGCCCGAACGCAATTTTCTAGAAACTTACCACATGGGAACTCTACTAGGGCTTTCGTTGGGTGGAATTGCAAGCCACCCGCATGATCAATTCCCAGGCGGCTAAACGGGGGCGGGTCAGTGAAATTTTAGTTCTGAATTTTTAGCACTGCCCCAGGTGGGGTCAGAATATGGGACGATAATTCCTGATCAATAATTTCTGAATCATGGTGTGAGGCTTCCCATGCGGCAGTGGTTTTTGGCTGTGGTGACGGTGCTGGCAGTAGCAACGCCGGGGATAGCGCAAACTAACCCGCCCGCCAATTCCCTCCGGGTGGCCACCCGGATTATTCCCCCTTTTGTGATTCAAGAACCCAATCAGCAATTGACCGGGTTTAGTATTGACCTCTGGCAACAGGTGGCGGCTCGGTTGGGCACCAAAACCGAATTTCAAACCTATAGCAATGTCCAGGATTTACTCCAATCTCTGCGAGACCAACGGGCAGATGTGGGGATAGCGGCCATCTCCGTAACGGCGGTGCGGGAGGAGAACTTTGATTTTTCCCATCCCATTTTTGATTCTGGCTTGGCAATCATGGTGCCAGTCAAACAGAATGTGGGTGGTCTGGGGTTGGTCAGCCTCTTGCTCTCCCCGGCTTTAGCCCAACTCTTGGGGCTGATTTTGTTGCTGGTGCTGATTCCCGCCCACGTGATTTATTTCCTGGAGCGCAAGCCGGGGGGAATTGTCGAGGGACAGGGGTATTTCCCCGGCATTTTCAAAGCCTGCTGGTGGGCGGCAGCGACTCTTTCGACTCAGGCGGATGAGATGCCCAAAAGTCCCTGGGGGCGGGTGGTGGCCTTGGTGTGGATGTTTACCAGTGTGATTTTTGTGGCCTATTTCACCGCCACCGTGACCACTTCCCTGACTGTTGAACAGTTGCAGGGGGGTATCCAAGGGCCGCAGGATTTGCCGGGGAAACGGGTCGCCACGACGATGGGCAGTACGGCAGCCACCTACCTCCAAAACCAGGGAGCCAATGTGTTGGCGGTCAAGGTCATGGATGAAGCCTACACGGCCTTGCGGGAGGGGCGGGTGGATGCGGTGGTTTTTGATGCGCCGGTACTGCTGTACTATGCCGCCAATGCGGGGCGGGGACAGGTGATGCTGGTCGGCCCGATCTTTCAAAAAGAGAACTATGCCATTGCTCTGCCCAACGGTAGCCCCTACCGGGAACCCATCAATGCGGCCTTGCTAAAAATTCGGGAGGATGGCACCTATGCCACCCTTTACCAAAAATGGTTTGGTGAAGCGCAATAGGTGCAATCTGGCATTACAAATTCACCACATAGGCATCCTGAATCCCTTGCACCTGCATCACCTCACTCACCACCCCATCGGGCAACGGGTCGTCAATGCTGAGTACCATCACCGAATCCCCCCGGACTAATTTGCGTCCCACCTGCATACTGGCGATGTTTACGTTAAAACTACCCAGCAGGGAGCCAATTTTACCGATAATTCCCGGCATATCCTGGTGTAGGGTGATCAGCATATAGCGGGTGGGGGCGACGCTGATGGGAAAGCCGTCAATGCTGGTGATCCGCAATTCCCCCGTGCCCAACAAGGCACCAGCCACACTGTGTTCCCCCTGGGTGCCCTGGGCGGTAATCACCAGGGAGCCGCTGTAGTCCCGCATGGATTCATCTCGGGTTTCCACCACCCGAATCCCCCGCTCCTTGGCTTCCAGGGCGGCGTTGACGTAGTTGACCCGTTCCTGTAAAGCGGGGCCGAGCAACCCTTTGATGGCGGCAATCACCACCGGCTGGCTGGCATTGTTCGCCAATTCCCCCTGCAACCGTACCCCCAGGGTTTCCACCCGCCCCCCGGCCAGTTGCCCCGCCAGATTTCCCAGCAGTTCCGCCAGTTCCAGGTAGGGTTTCAACCGGGTCAACACCTCGGCGCTCAATCCGGGGATGTTCACCGCTGACCGGGCGGGTAGCCCCAGCAACACATCCCGAATTTGCTCCGCCACATCGGTCGCCACATTGCTCTGGGCTTCGATGGTGGAGGCTCCCAGGTGGGGGGTTAATACGACTTCTTTACCCAGTAATAATAGGGGGCTATGGGTGGGCGGTTCCTGCTCAAACACATCCAAGGCCGCCCCGGCGATCCGTCCTGCTTTGATCGCATCCACCAAGGCCACTTCGTCAATCAACCCCCCCCGGGCGCAGTTGATGATGCGGGTGGTGGGTTTCATTTTTTTGAAACTTTCCCGGTTAATTAAATGCGTGGTGTCTGGGGTTTTGGGGATATGCAGGGTGATGTAGTCCGCCTCCCGAAACAACACCTCCAATTCCATCAAACTACAGCCCAATTGTTCCGCCCGCTCCTGGGAAATAAACGGGTCGTAGGCCAGCAAGCGCATCCCCATCGCCCGGGCAATCGTCGCTACGTGGGAACCGATTTTCCCCAAACCCACGATGCCCAGGGTTTTTTTGTAAACCTCTACCCCCAAAAATTCCTTGCGGTTCCACTCCCCCGCCTTGACCAACTGGTTCGCCTGGGGGATGTAGCGAGAAAGTGCCAACATGAGAGCCACGGTCTGCTCGGCGGCGGCGATGGTATTGCCTTCGGGGGAATTGACCACCACGATCCCTTGGCGGGTGGCCGCCGGTACGTCAATGTTGTCCACCCCCACGCCCGCCCGCCCAATGATTTTCAGGTTCTGCCCCGCCGTGATCAATTCCTGGGTCACTTTGGTGGCGGAACGCACCAACAACCCCTCGTAGGCACCAATGCAAGCTTGCAATTCAGCGGCGGTCAGATTGTGACGTTGATCCACCTGTGCCACCTGGGAAAGGATGGCAACCCCAGCCGGGTCAATGGGTTCAGTTACCAGTACACGGGGCATAGTCCACTCCAGACGATCGCCCTTTAATGTAGCGTGTTTGGGGTAGGGTCGGATAGGATTCTTTTATGAATTGGTGGCACCATACCCTCGCCCGTTGGGGAGCAATCATCCTCCTGGGGTTGTATCTGGGGATGTTGGGGGCGGATTTCCTGTCCCCCTACGACCCCTACGCCAGCCAGGAAAATGGAGCCTTGTTGCCGCCGACCTCGGTGGAATGGCGACCCTGGCCCTACGTTTATCCCACCACCCAAGGGCCATTAAATTTGGACACCGGCGCCCGGGAATTGCGGGTGGATCAGACCCAGCCCAGGCCGGTACGATTGTTTGTCCGGGGGTATTCCTACCGTTGGTTAGCGTTGACCGTACCGATTCCCCAGCGGACGGAGCGGGGTTGGCAAGTGAGCGATTGGCGGGTCTTTCCGGGCATTCCCAGCGACTGGCATCTGTTTGGGGTGGCTCCCCCAGCCCATATCAATCTTTTGGGCACCGATGACCAGGGGCGGGATCAGTTCAGCCGTTTGTTGTTGGGGAGCCGCATTAGTCTCTCCGTCGGGTTGATGGGAATTCTCATCACCTTTCCCATTGGTATTTTCTTAGGGGGGGTGGCGGGCTACGCGGGGGGGTGGGTGGATGCCCTGCTGATGCGGTTGGTGGAAGTTTTAATGACCATTCCCAGCATCTATCTCCTGGTGGCTTTGGCCGCCGTTTTGCCCCCCGGTTTGACCAGCAGTCAACGGTTTTTGCTCATTGTGTTGATTACTTCGTTTATCAACTGGGCGGGGTTGGCGCGGGTGATTCGGGGGCAGGTGTTGAGTGTGAAAGAACAGGGTTTTGTGCAGGCGGCACGGGTGTTGGGAGCCAGACCCCTGGGCATTTTGTGGCGGCACATTTTGCCCCAAACCACCACCTATGTGATCATTTCGGCCACGTTAACCGTACCGGGGTTTATCGTGGCGGAATCGGTGCTGAGTTTGATTGGATTGGGGATTGAACAGCCCGATGCGTCCTGGGGAAATATGCTTTCCCTGGCGACTAACGTATCTATAATGTTATTACATCCTTGGTTGGTGTGGCCGCCCGCTCTCCTGATTATCCTGGCGGTACTGGGGTTTAATTTACTAGGGGACGGCCTGCGGGATGTTCTAGACTCCCGGCAAACCGCCCCCGAGCGGCTTAAAACAGGGCGTTAATCTCCGTGCCACTGCGTTCGAGGCGGTTATTCCCCAAGCGACAGTCATCGTTGTTGAGATTGCCATCGAGCCGAATGTCCGGGTCATAACCAATAGCCACGATGTAGGCGGGTGGAAATTCTCCCTCGCTGGGAGATGAACTGTTCCAGGTGCGCTCAAATACTACCTGTACCTCCTGTCCGGGGTTCAGATTTTGGAAGGCTCGCTGGGCGACAAGGCGGGGCTGGGCACCGGGGTTTTGTTCATACAGGTAGGCGATCTGTTGGTTAGCACCGGATTGGTAGGCAGCGGTACCTTGGTTGCGAACGACCCCGGTAATGCGTACCCGGCCTTGAAAGCGGGCTGTGCGGCTCACCAGAGTATAATTCACCCCTTGTGCCATCGGGTCTGCACAAGTCAGTTCTGGCCTTGGCCGCAGGGGTGTGGGGTTCTGCCGTTGAAATTGTTCTGCTGCTCTGGGGTTGAGGGTGGTCTGAGCTTGGACGGCATACAGCCCATTGGTCAATATGCTTCCGGCCAACAAAATCAGCCCGAAAGTGTGACGCATCATGTTCGTTTCTCCTGTGGATGTCGGCGGGAAATTCATTTCCCTAATTCCTATCTTGCGCTGAATATAGGGGTGGCGCAGTGCGTCAAAATGGGTTTTACCAGTAATCTGGATCACGGGCTGACTTGGGCATCCCGGTGGGTTGGTACCCGTCAATCATCCCAGGGCAGGGAAGAGAATGACCAGAGTATTTCAGCGGTGAAATTTGCTCCTGGTTCCTATCCCTAGAGATGCCCTAGGTGAATTGCTGACTGAGGTTCATCGGGTCATGGACAGTAATTTTTTTCTTAGTAATAGAAATCATGCCATTTTGCCGCAAATCCCCCAGTAAACGGGTCACCGTCACCCGAGTCGAGCCAATCGCCTCCGCAATCGCCTGGTGGGAAAGTTTTAGATCAATGGTGACCCCCACATTCCCCGGCACCCCGAAATCCCGACACAAAATCAATAAAAAACTCGCCAAACGTGCCCCCATATCCCGATGCGCCAGCGTTTCAATCATCATTTCTGTCTGCAAAATTCGCGAAGATAAACCCCGCAACAAAAGTAGGGATAATTCCGGGTCGCTTTTGAGGAGCGTTTCAATCTGTTCAATGGGCACCGAATACAATTGGGTGGTGGTAAAAGCTACGGAATGATAGAACCGATCCGAGCGATGCCCTGTAATAAAGGAAAGCACGCCAAAAACGCTATTTTCCCGCAGTAACGCTACGGTAATCTCTTCCCCGGATTCGTACACCCGCGAGAGTTTGACCGCCCCTTTGATTAAAAAGTAAACCCGCTCCGCCGGATCGCCAGGGAAAAAAATGGTTTTACCCCGCTCAAAGGTTTCGACCCCCTGGGGAAATGTACCATTGGATAAACGCTGTAAAAGAGTGTAAAGAGGTTTATCTTGCAGTACAGCCATCGCTTGGGGGCACCCGATTCTAAAGATAAATAACTATCATTTCAACCTATCGGGAATTGGTCAAAATAAATTGTATCCCTTGTAACCATTGGCCAGCCCTTGTCTTGGGGAACGTTCCGGGGTAGGGTGAAACAGTGTTCATACATTTTTGGCGAAACATCCATGTTGAATTTGCAGGGGAAAAAGGCGTTAATTTTGGGAATTGCCAACGAGTACTCAATTGCCTGGGGTATTGCTCAACAGCTGCATCAAGCTGGGGCAACCCTGGGGGTCACCTATCTGCCCGATGATAAAGACCGCTTTAAGCAAAAAGTAGCCCAGTTGACCGAGCCGCTCCAGCCGGAGTTGTTTCTTCCCTGTGATGTGCAAAAAGATGAGCAAATTAGTAATTTGTTCCAGACGGTGGCGCACCAATGGGGGGCGTTAGATATATTAGTGCATTGTCTAGCATTTGTACCAAAAGAGGGTCTGGAGGGGGATTTTAGCCAAATATCCCGCACCGGATTTACCCAAGCGTTGGACGTGAGTACCTACTCCCTGGTCGCTCTGTGTCGGGCGGCTAAGCCCCTGTTTAGTCCGACGGCTTCTGTGATTACATTATCCTATTTGGGTGGGGTGCGGGTGGTGCCGAATTACAATACGGCGGGGATTACCAAGGCGGGGCTGGAGATGTGTGTGCGCTATCTGGCTTACGAATTGGGGGCGCAGGGCGTGCGGGTGAATGGCATTTCCGCCGGCCCGATTAAAACCCTGGCTTCTTCGGCGGTGGGGGGGATTCGGGACATGATTCAGCAGGTGCGGCAGGTGGCTCCCCTGCGCCGTTCGGTCACCCAGGTGGAGGTGGGCAATGCTGCGGCGTTTTTGGGTAGTGACCTCGCCAGCGGCATTACGGGGCAGATTGTGTACGTGGATGCCGGGTATGAAATTATGGGGATGACGGCGGAGGCGTAAACAACCGATAGGGGCGTGTGATGGCTGAGGTAACTTGGTGGTCTTGTCCTTCACTGCGGGCGCAACTGCGTCGCCAACGCCACCCCCCCAATCAGGACAAATAACCCCCCTAAGCCGCTGAAAATTGTTGCCCCAAACCAAAGCTCACCCCAACTGCGAATCCGGGCCGACTGGGGTTCTTCCGGGTTGTACAGCACCGCCACCCTCTGTCCCACCCGAAACGCCGGGGGTTGGCTACCCACTTGACCTTCAAACTGGATGGGTTCCCCGTCGGGTGCGGTAAACTTCACCACCGGATAGTAGGTATGGGAACTGCCACCATTACTTTGACCGGAGCGTCTGCGCTCCAAGGCAATGACTTCCCCCTCGGTCGTGCTGGCCGTCGCCAAGAAGCTGCGGGTATTTTGCACAAAACTCAAACCAATGACCAAAAAAATTGTCCCAATCCCGGCGAAGATGCCCCCAAAAATGAAAAAAAACTGGCGGTCGGACATAAAAAATATCAGGCTTTTTCACACTGTATAATACCTCTAGCGCACCCTAGCCCCGAATCAATCTATGGGAGAAGCCAAACGCCGCCAAGCCCAAACCACCCCCACCGCCGCCAACCAGCGGGCTGCCCTAATGCAAAAATTCATCGCCTGGACAACCCGGGGCACCTGGGCGGGCATTATTATTTTGGGCACGATTTGGGTGACGGTGCGCTTCATCGGACCGGGGCTGGGCTGGTGGCAATTGGCGGGGGATTAAGCCCTTCTTGCGGTAAAGTTTATCCTGTCTCAATCCACTTGGGAGTTCCTATGCCGAATTTGTCGAAATCAGCGGGTTGGCTACTGGCGGTTTTTGTATCAACAACAGCATTGCGACCACTGGCTGCAAATTCTCAGCCCACGGTGCGTTTATCCGGGATGCCCGCCCCCGGTACTTGGTTTCCCGTCCAACTCATTGCCAGCGAAACCAGCACTACCCAGGGTCGTCCCCTGCGAATTTATGACCAGCACATTGCCCAGATGTTCGCCGTCACGGGGGGTCTATGCCGCCAGTTTCCCAAGGTACAGGGCTGGCGGTGGGACTATCGGGCGGGGGGTGGGGCGATCCCGATGGGGGAATTTCGTATCCCCTGTGATATGGCGGGTACCATGTTTGACCAATTCGGCAAAGGTCGGGAGCAAACTTTGTCCATGCAAGTTGGCAATCAATCCCAAAATCTGCGGTTCACGCCCCTGAATATCACCCCGGAACAGGTGTCTCAGTGGTTGGATGTGACGGCCAATTTTCGCCCCTGGGTGAATGGAAATGCTCAGGTGCGCCAGATAATGAGTACCTTGAAGGGCACAAAAATCCCGGTTTTTCTGCCTAAAGAACCCCTGTACGGCGGCGGCATTCAGCTCTTTTTCACCACTGAAAGCGTTAACTCCAATCGCTACACTGTTGGTCTATACACCTTTCCCGGTTGTACTGCGGGTGCCTGCACCTTTGGTTCCCTGAGCGGCGAACGGGGCGGCAAACTCTCCACCCGTAACCCGGAATTTCCTAGGGACACCTACCAAAAAGTCACGCTGGCGGGGGGAATTCGGGGTCAGTTTATTAATAGTTGCGGGGCGTACTGCACAGCGGTGGTGGAGTGGCTCAACAACGGGGTGCTTTACCAAATCACTGGCAAAAATGCTGACCGGGATGGCCTGGTGCGCTATGCCAACGAAGCCATCCAGGCCGGCGCCCGTTAACCCTACTGCAAGCTGGTCAGCAGAGCGACCAAACCTTTGCCGGTGAACAACTCCAAACCAATCAGGGAAATAAAGCCGATCATCGCCAGACGACCGTTCAGCCGCTCGGCGTACTGGGTAAAGCCAACCCGGGACTCCTCATCCACGTACATTTTGGGTTCGATGGCAAAGTTGTTCAAGCGTCCCCCATCTTCCACGGTGTAACTGCGGGGACGAATGGCTTCCTGTTGCGTGGTCATGGTGTAACTCCTGAATGTTAACTTATCCCATAACTCTAGCACGAATGTTAACTTTTGTAAAAAATTTATTGATAGTGCTTAATTTTTTAGGAGTTCCGCCGGAATTTTCCAGACCGATAAGGCTTACTGTCGGAGCGGGATCAACTCGTGGTTATTATGATAGGGTCAATAGTCTATAAAAATATCTCTGAAGTTATGACTACTCTTACTGAAATGAAACTTACGCCCCAAGTGTATTTGGAGCAAGAGATTGAATCAGAACTCAAGCACGAATATCGTCAAGGGGAGGTAATAACCATGGCTGGGGGTAGTATCACCCACAATGAGTTAGTACGTTCTGTGACAGTGACTTTGAGTTTGGCTCTCAAAGGTAAGCCATTTCAGGTATTTGTCACAGATCAAAGACTTTGGATACCCCAATCCCAGTGCTACTACTACCCCGATGTCATGGTTGTATCCAAGCCAGTAGCCCTTTTTGCAGGGAGAAAAGACACCGTAACAGAACCGATCCTCATTGCTGAGGTTTTATCGGATTCGACGGCCAGCCGGGATCGCAGTGAGAAATTTTTAGATTACCGTCAAATCACAACATTCAGAGAATATTTGCTGATTGATCAAGATCAAGTTTATGTGGAGCAGTATTGTAAACAAAGTGAGAATCAATGGCTCTTGCTGATTTGGGATCAGCCTCATCAAACCATTGGTTTATCTTCTATAGATGCTGAGCTGAAACTGAGCGAACTTTATGAAAATGTGGCGCAGTCGCAAAGCTCATGACACGTTCGATAGCAGTGCTAAAATTCCCAAAGAGGCACCTCTATGTTATTGGAACCAGCAGAAAATGATCTCGCTGGAATGCCCATAGCCTGCGTGTCGCTTGCGACATTATTACCGGGAACCAGAAGGGCTGTGCGCCTTCGACCGTTAATCATAGCAATCATTCCTTGATGGGTTATACCCCTGGATCGCCCACAAAAAAGCCAGCGGGTTGCCCCCCTGGCGGTTGGATTCATGGCCGAAAGGTTGAGTTATTTGCCTTCGGAGAAGTCCGCATCAATCACGTCCCCATCCCCGGTGTTGGGCGGTTCAGGCGTTTCCGTACCCCCCGCCTGTTGATAGAGGTTGGTGTTGATGCTGTAGAGGGTTTGTTGCAGTTCCTCGGTGAGAGTTTTGATCTGATCCCAGTTTTCCTGGCTGAGGGCGGCCCGCAGGTCTTTGATCAAGCCCTCGACCTTGGTTTTGTCGGCTTCGGGAAGTTTGTCACCCAACTCCTTGACCTGCCGTTCCGCTTGGTAGGCGAGGGAGTCGGCTTGATTTTTCAATTCCACCTGCTCTTTGCGCTCCTTGTCGGCGGCGGCGTTCATTTCCGCATCCCGCACCATCCGTTCCACGTCGTCCTTGGACAGGGTGGAGGAGCCGGAAATGGTGATGGACTGCACCTTCCCGGAGGCTTTGTCCTTGGCGGTGACATTCAAAATGCCGTTGGCATCGATGTCAAAGGTGACTTCAATCTGGGGAATACCGCGCGGTGAGGGGGGAATGCCATCCAAACGGAAGGTGCCCAGGCTCTTGTTCCCGGAGGCCAGTTCCCGCTCCCCTTGCAGGACGTGGATTTCCACATTGGTTTGGTTGTCCACCGCTGTGGAAAAGACCTCACTCTTTTTGGTGGGAATGGTGGTGTTGCGGGGGATCATCTTGGTCATTACCCCACCCAGGGTTTCCACGCCCAGAGACAGGGGGGTGACATCCAATAGGAGAATGTCCTTGACTTCCCCGGAGAGTACCCCGGCTTGCACAGCAGCCCCCACCGCCACCACCTCGTCCGGGTTGACGCTCTGGTTGGGTTCTTTACCCAGGACTTGGCGCACCACCTGTTGCACCGCCGGAATCCGGGTGGAACCCCCCACCATGACCACCTCATCAATTTTGCTTTTGTCCAGCTTGGCATCCCGCAGGGCTTGCTCCACCGGCACCTTACACCGGTCGAACAGGTCGCTACATAGTTCCTCAAATTTCGCCCGGGTCAGGGTGATTTCCAGGTGCTTGGGGCCATCCTGGGTCGCCGTGATGAAGGGCAGGTTGATGTCCGTTTGACTGACGCTGGAGAGTTCGATTTTGGCCTTTTCGGCGGCTTCGGTCAGGCGTTGCAGGGCTTGTTTGTCCTTGCGTAGGTCAATGCCTTCCTTGCCCTGAAAATCCTGTGCCATCCAGTCCACGATCTTTTTGTCAAAATCATCTCCCCCCAGGTGGGTGTCCCCGGAGGTCGCCAACACCTCAAACACCCCGTCTCCGACTTCCAGGATGGACACGTCAAATGTCCCGCCCCCCAGGTCAAACACCAGGATGGTTTCGTTAGCTTTTTTGTCCAACCCGTAGGCCAGGGAAGCCGCCGTGGGTTCGTTGATGATCCGTAAAACTTCCAAACCGGCGATGCGCCCCGCATCCTTGGTCGCTTGGCGTTGGGAGTCGTTAAAGTAGGCGGGAACGGTAATCACCGCCTGGGTCACGGGTTCACCCAGGTACTTGCTGGCATCGTCGGCCAATTTCCGCAGTACATTGGCAGAGATTTCCTCCGGGGCAAACTGTTTGCCCAACTGGGGGGAATCAATCTTGACATTGCCATTCCCATCCCGCAGGACTTTGTAGGGAACCTGTTTGGCCTCATTCGTGATCTCATCGTACCGACGACCGATAAACCGTTTCACCGAATAGAACGTATTATCCGGGTTGATCACCGACTGCCGTTTGGCGATCTGTCCCACCAAACGGTCGCCATTTTTGGCGTAGGCCACAATCGAAGGGGTGGTGCGAAATCCCTCCGCATTAGCGATGACAACGGGTTGCCCGCCCTCCATCACCGCCACCACCGAGTTGGTTGTCCCCAGGTCAATACCGACAACTTTAGCCATGAATGTTTTGCACTCCTAAAAAAGCAAATTTCGGTGGGTTTACCCCCGTACTTCCTATGATGGGCGATGGTCTGCCTGCTTAAAAGGTGGGGTTTCCGAACTCAAGTCAGGCGTTTCTGGAAATCCTCGACCACATCCATATAAGCCAACTGCCCCTGCACCGGCACTAAATCCAATAGGGGAATTTGCCTGCGCCCGCCGCCAATATCCACCAAAATTTCCCGCAAAATGCCCAGGGCTTGGTCTTCCCGCAGGATGCCTTGTTCTGCTTGAGCGTAAAGGCGTTGGGCGAGAATTTTATCCAGGTGGGCATCTTTGAGGTATAGGTGCCAGCGGGCAATATCCATATACACCCGGTCACCCAAATCGGCGGCCAAACGCTCAATTATCTCGGTGATGTGGGGGTCAGGCATGGGGACAAAATGGCACTTGCTCAAAAGTTCATGATAAATCACCCTAACTCTAGCAAAGAATAAAACTTATAAATGGGGGTAATTTCCTACGGGAAGTGATTACCATTCTCCAGATTATGGTTATTCCACAGGATTCATAAACACATATAGTCATTTCAATTAGAACTGAGACGGATACCCCCTGCATCTCAAGGGGGACTGTCAATCCATTTCCCCCCTTAATAAGGGGGGCTAGGGGGGTCAGGGGGGTGAAAACGAATAATGTCTCAAATTTAATCAAAACGGCTATACTCTGAGGGGCACCTCTATTTATGGGAACCGGCAGAAAATGATCTCGCTGGAAGGTCTATAACCTGCGTGGCGTAGCCATTATTACTGGGAACCAGGGACGGGGGAATACCTGCGGCACCCTGCGTGGAGCACCCCTGCGACCGCTATTTTTGCATTATACAGAGGTGCCCATTATTGCTACGCCAATTCTCTCCCTGTTTTGCTCAATGCCCAGAAATCATTTCAGACCGGCCAACCCCAGGGTACTACCAACCCAAAATGGTGGGCGGTGTCGCCTGCACTTCTGCCCGAGGGGTTAATTCCGCCCGAGTTTCTACGGCAAAGGTGGCCATACTCATGCCGCCAAACCCATACCCCAGGGTGCTGGTACGCAAACGGGTGGCTTCCCCGTCAAACCAAAGCCGCTCTTGGGAACGCAGACTCTCGTACTCGGTCACCAGGGTCATGGCACCGGTTTCATCCATCTGGTACAACCCAGCCACCGGGCTTTTTTCCGCATAACCCACCTCCCGCAGGAGTTTTCCCGAACGCTCGTCCGTCGGGATTAGTACCATAACTGTACTGCCATTTTGCTGCTCACCTTCCTTGTCCCAACCCATCACCCCCTGCCAGGCCACCTGCGAGGCACCACTCGCTTGCTCAGAGGAATACTGATACAAAGCACAGACACGCTCCACCCCCGGATCGTCCAGACCTAGCGAGGTAACCGAGATCAGGGAGCGACCCATTTCGGTCTGCCGGAAGGCCAGATGATGGGTCACCCGCTGGGAATGCCATTGTCCCTCGCTCTGGGCAAAAAAATCCTTCGCATCCATGGGGGACACAAAAACAGCAACGTTTTTATGGTAACAAGGGAGCTAGGCGATTTCGTCTTTTTCGATGTAAACGAATAGAAACGCCATCGCCACCGCCGGTAACACCAAACCCACCAGAGGTACCAAAATGGTCGGGAGGAAAGCCGCCGCCATAATTCACTCCAAAGTATAAGAATTCTCTAGCTACTGTAAAACATCCGGTTCACCCCTTCTGCCCCCGTGTAATCTTTTGTTATGGTCAGCGGGTTGGGTCAGACGAGCGGTAACCCCCGGTCGGGTTGCCGTACCGCTTGAGCCAGTAAACGCCGGTATTCCCGGTCGCTGATGGCATAGGCACCAAAGCGGGCTAAGTGGGGGTTCATCAACTGGGCATCAAACAGGCAAAACCCCTGCTGGCGCAGGTGTTGCACCAGGGTCACTAGGGCTACTTTGGAGGCATCCGTGACCCGATGGAACATGGATTCCCCGATAAACGCATTCCCGACCACCATGCCCAGGATGCCCCCGGCCAAGTCCCCGTCCCGCCAGGTTTCCCAACTGTGGGCATAACCCGCCCGGTGCAATTGCTCGTAAAGTTGTTGCAATTCCTGGGAAATCCAAGTTTCCGACCGCGCGGCACAACCCCGCACCACCCCGGTAAAGTCCTGGTTCACCCGCACACTAAACTGGCGGAATTTCCGTTTCAGGGAACGGGGGCAGTGAAACCGCTCATCCAGGGGGATCAACGCCCGCTCCCGGCTGCGATACCAGCCCAACACCCCGGTGCGCTCATCCGCCATCAGAAAAAAACCGTGGCGATACCCCCGCACAATCAAGTCCAGGTCAAAATCGGTCATGGCCGCCGTTACCCTAAAATAAGTGTAGGATTTACCCTAAAATTCATACCCGCTTCATGCCCCCCTACCTCATTATTTATGATGGCCTGTGTAACCTGTGTAGTGCCGGTGTACAGGCGGTTTATGCCCTTGACCAAGGCCGTCTATTCGCCTACCTACCCATGCAGGATGAAGTAGCGTTAGCGACCTGGGGCATCACCCCCAGCACCTGCGCCCAGGGCATGATTTTGGTTGAGACCCGCAACCCCGACCAGCGGTGGCAGGGCAGTGCCGCCGTGGAACAACTAGCAACCTTGGTGCCGGGGATGGCGACCTGGGTGGAAGCCTACCGGGGGATGACCGGGCTGAAATCCTGGGGGGATGCGGGTTACGCCCAAATCCGGGATCACCGTTATGAATGGTTTGGGCGCAGGGCGGCAGTCTATCGGGTGGCCTCCCCCTGATGGGTCGGATTTTGGTCGCCATCGGCGGGGGAATTGCCGCTTACAAAGTCTGCGAATTGATTTCCCGGTGGGTGCAGGACGGCCAGCAGGTGCGGGTGATTTTGACCCCCATGGCCGAGCGGTTCATCACCCCCCTGACCGTCAGCACCCTGAGCCGCCAGCCCGCCTATACGGACCGGGATTTTTGGCAAGCGACGGGACGACCCCTGCACATCGAACTGGGGGAATGGGCGGACGTGATCCTGGTTGCTCCCCTGACGGCGGACTTACTCGCCAAAATCGCCCAGGGTCAAGCGGACGACCTGCTCACCAATACCCTCTTGGCCAGTACCGCCCCCGTGCTGGTCGCCCCCGCCATGAATACCACCATGTGGCAACAAATATCGGTACAAAGTAACTACGAAAAAATCAAATCATGGCCGCAATTTCACTGCCTGGGTACCCGGTCGGGCTTACTCGCCTGTGATGCGATCGGGCCGGGGCGCATGGCAGAGCCAGCAGAGATTTATCCCTGGGTGCATTCATTACTCCTGACCGGCGGGCGGCGGGATTTAGCTGGCTATAAAATCCTGGTCACAGCGGGCGGCACGCGGGAACATCTCGACCCGGTGCGTTTCTTAGGCAATCCCGCCACGGGAACCATGGGGTTGGCACTGGCACAGGCGGCGGGGCATCGGGGGGCACGGGTGACGTTGATTCACTCGCCGGTGTATGCGCCTATTCCCCCTCTGGATCAAGTAATCGCTGTTACCAGTGGGCAAGAAATGTATGAAGCAGTACGAACGGTATTTTCTGAGCAGGATTGGTGTTTGATGGCGGCGGCGGTGGGGGATGTGCAACCCCGCACCTATCACCCAGAAAAACTCAGCAAGGGGGATCTGCCGGACTGTTTACCCCTGCGACCGGTGCCCGATATTTTGCAGGCGTTAAGCACAAAAAAACAACCACACCAGCTACTCATTGGATTCGCCGCCCAAACCGGGGACATGGAATCCCCCGCCTGGGAAAAATTAAAGCGTAAAGGCCTCGATGCCATCGTCGCCAACCCGGTGGATCAGCCGGGAGCGGGCTTTGGGAGTGCGACCAACCGGGGGTTATGGCTGGATCGCCAAGGGCAACGGCGGGAGTTTCCCCTGATGCCAAAATTGACCCTGGCGCACCAGATTCTCGATGCCACCCGGGATTTCTATGCTTCGGTCTCGTCCTCTGCCTCTTCCGCCGCCGGTGGGTAGTAGAAACTGCGGGAACGCCCGGTCAGGATGGACTTGGCCAGGGATAACGCTTTGCGGGCTTCAAAGAGAGCTTCCCGCTTCCAAACCGCCTTGCGCCGACTACTGCGGGCTTTGGAGGTTTTCTTCTTAGGAACAGCCATGGAGGTGATCAATTGACAGCGTTTTTAATCATATCACTCCGGTAAAGTAATTAAAATACCCCGCCCCCAAGACCGCCAAAAACGTTATTCCTAACCAATGGGTCGTGCTATGCTATAAACGGTGAAATCTTAACAAAGTTTTACGTTGCGAGCGGGGAGGTGGGCATGGCGGCAACTTTAGCCGAGCAACGGCCAACGGTCAAACAACTCAAGGATGCTTTGGCTGGACTGCACGCCCGGAGTTGTCCCGATGTCTACAATTTTCATCTGCATACGGTGCATTCCGATGGTCGCCTGGAGCCGGAGGAGGTGATTCAGCAGGCGTGGGGATATGGATTACAGGGCTTAGCGATTACTGACCACCACAGTGTGCAGGGGTACGAGCAAGCCTATGGCTATTTGATGGGGTTGAACACCCCCTATAAACCCACCCTCTGGTCTGGGATTGAAATTAGCTGTGAATTGTTGGGTTTGGAAGTGCATATTTTGGGTTATGGATTTGACCCCAACCACGGTCTGATGGCTCCCTATCTGCAAGGAAGTACGCCTTTGGGGGATGATTACCCGGCGGGGGCGGTGATTGCGGCCATTCAGGGAGCGGGAGGATTAGCGGTGTTGGCGCACCCGGAACGCTACAAGAAACCCGCCAGTGAATTAGTCCCGGCGGCCAGCGCCCTGGGGATTGATGGGGTGGAGGCTTACTACGCCTACCATAACCCCGACCCGTGGCGACCCAGCCCCGACCAAACCGCACGGGTGTTGCATCTCAGCCGGGTCTACGGCCTGTGGGTGACCTGTGGTACGGATACCCACGGGGGCAATATCTGGCGACGGCTGTAGGTCAATTTACCGGCACAACGATCTCAACGAGAACCGAATCGGCTCCATAGCCCGCTGGGCCGGAACCCGGGTCGCCGCCGCTCAGGCCGGGGCTAAATTGCACCCCAAAAGGCAACGGCCAGCCCCCGGGTTTTTCCTGGCGCAAACGAATCTGCGCCGTCCCCTCCTGGCCGTAATTCACGTTGCCAGTGGTACGGGCACGGGTGGGCAAGTCCGCCGCTCTGCCTTTGGGTTCTTGGGCATAGGCAATTTGGGCGGTAAAGATACAAAATACTGCAATGCTAAGGACGCTGAGTGGCCACCGCAATCCGCACGCCCGGAATTTGCCGCAGTTGATCCATAATTGCCACCACTTGTCCATAGTTTGCTTCCCGGTCTGCATTGATCACCACCACCGCATTTTGACCCGTCGGCACCAACGCCCGCACCTGGTTTTGCACCTCACCCATGGGCACCGGTTTTTGGTTAATGGCCACGGTACCTTCCCGGGTTAAGCTCACCGTCACCGGGGGGGCGTTTTGCACCTGAGCGGTACTGGCTCCCGGCAGATTGACCGGCAAACTTTCCAGGCGGGTGAGGGAAAGGGTACTAACAATAAAATACACCAAAATCGCAAAAATCACATCAATCATCGGTACAATGTTAATCTGCGCCGGGGTGTCATTCTCCTCGTTGAGCCGCATGGATGCCTCCTTTTTCGTAAGTGTGGCGATAAATCAATTCCAACTGCCCGCCGTATTCCTGAATCAGGGCGATTTGCCGTTGGTACAATCCCCGGAACGTATTGGCGAACATTAACGTGGTCATTGCCACCACCAACCCCGCTGCCGTGGAAACCAATGCCTCACTGATCCCCGCTGTCACCGCCGCCGACTGGGTCGTACCCAAGTCCCCCAAGCGCAGGTTCGCCAGACTGGCGATCAATCCCAACACGGTGCCCAACAGCCCTAGCAGGGGGGACAGGCTGATGATGGTTTCAAACACCGTATTAAACCGTTTGATGAGGGGCAATTCTGCCTGAGCCGCCGTTTCCAGGGCGAGGCGAAATTCCTCCGGGTTGGGTTGATCCAGTTCCAGCGCCGATAAAAAAATGCGAGCTAGGGGCAGATGGCTGTTTTGTTTCAGTAAAATCACGGCGGAACGGGGGCTGCGTTCGTACAAAGAGAGGGTTTCCTGGACAATTTGGGGCTGACGGGTGTTGACCCGCACCCAAAACACCAACCGTTCCAACATCAAAGCCAGCGCCAGGATCGAAAACCCCAGCAGAGGCCACATGACGATACCCCCGGCGGCAAATAAACGACTGGCAACTTCCATCCTGACCTCAGATTTACGCAAGGGAACTTCTCATCAGTGTAAGCGGTGGGGTTCCCACGCTCCCTAAAAACCATACCAACTGCGGGGGGTTTGAATCACGGAACTATTGTTGACGTAGATATTGAAGGTAAATTCGATTTCCAGTTGGTTGTGGGGAAATTGCTCCGGTAGGGCACCGAAGGGAGCCGCCCGTTGAATCGCCAGGATGGTTTCCGTATCGGTTTGGGTATTCCCGGAGGTTTGCAAGACCCGCATATTGGAAATTTGCCCACTGCGGCTGATGGTAAAGCCGATCACCGCTTGCCGCCGTTGGTCGGGGGTGTTGGGATTCCAGCGTTCCTGCACCCGTCGCCGCAGGTTGGAAAGGTAAGGGCCGAGGTCTACTTCTTGCCGAGCCGCCAACTGGGTGGGGCCGGGGGCGTTGCGGGTGGTGTTGGCCTGCTGATCCAGCGGGGCTTGGCGGGCATCCTTGCTGAGGGTTCCCCCCAGTAAGGCGGCATTTCCCTTGGGTGGAGCGGGGTTGGCGGCGGGTTGGGGGTTGGGGCGGCTGACGGCGGGGGCTGGTTGGGGACGGGCAACGGGTTGGGTGGGTGGAGCCACCTGGGGTGCAGGGCTGGGGCTGGCCTCAGTCTGGGGGACGGGTACTTGCGCCGGTTTGGGCGGTAAAGGCAACAGGGGGCGGGGCGGGAGCAAGCGAGCCAAGGGTTGGGGTGCCGGTTGCGCTACCGGGCTGGGGATGGGTGATGGGGTTGGCTGTGGCTCAGCTTGGGCGACCGGGCTGGGGACAGGTTTAGGAGCGGGTGCGGGTTGGGCAACCGGGCTAGGGACGGGTTCCGGCTGAGATTCGGCTTGAGCCACCGGGCTGGGTGCGGGTTCCGGCTCCTGGGGGGATGGTTCCGCCGCTGGGGGAGCGGGTTGGGTCGCAGCACTGGTGGTCGCCCGTTGGGTGGTTTCCAGATTTTGGGGGGCATCGGGCTGGACGGTTCCCTGGGCGACCGTATTGCGAGCCGCCCGATTGGGGGTATCCGGGGGCGGCGTTTCGTCAATTTGCACCTTGGGCGCATCCACGATCTCGATCGGGGGCGGTTCCTCCGCTTTGGGCATTTCCAAAGGAGGGTCTGCCCATTGCAAAGCGAGGATGGCCGCTCCGTGAAACACTAGGGAAAACCCGACGTAAAGCCACAGATTGGCTGGTTGTCGCCGCCGCCATCGCCAGGTGGAAACCATGACCCCACACCCTGTTTCGACTTACTGACCGATTCGCCCTTTAGTCTAGCAAATCCCTCTGGGAGCCGTTGCTTCACCGTTTGTTTCATACTAGAAATGGGCTATTACTGGGTTCATACCGTGCAAAATTCTCAGCAATTGCGTCGTCCCGCCGGGGATTGGCAACTTGTAAAACATTTGGGTGGTTATGCAGTCCGTCACCGGAAATTGCTTGCCCTTTCGTTTCTATTACTGTTGCCTTTGGCGTTTGCCAGTGCCATCCAACCGGTGCTGATTGGGCAGGCAATTTCCCTAATTCGCCAGGAACCCGTCCCCGCATTTTTACAACAGCTTTCCCTTTCCCAGGGATTAAAATTGATTGCCTTATTATTATTAGCGACCGTGGTACTGCGCCTGAGTTTACAGGGGATTCAAAGTTACCTCATCCAAAAGGTGGGACAGAATATCACGGCGGACATTCGCCAGGATTTGTTTAACCATGTGTTAGCCCTACCCATGACCTATTTTGACCGCACACCCGTAGGTAAGTTAATCACCCGTTTGACCAGCGATGTGGAAGCCCTAGGGGATGTATTTGCGACCGGAGCGGTGGGAATTTTGATTGATGTTTTTACGATCATTGCCATCGCTGTCATTATGTTTATGGAGCAGTGGATATTGGCTTTGGTATTGTTGGCATTACTGATTCCAGTGACGGGATTGATCACCTATTTTCAAGCCCAGTTTCGTCAGGCAAATTACCAGTCCCGCGAGGAATTATCTAAGTTAAATACCCTGATTCAGGAGAACATTCAGGGCGTGAATATCGTGCAGATTTTTGGTCGAGAGCGGTACAATTCCTATCTGTTTCGTAAGACCAATCAACGCTACAACCGGGAGGTGGATAAAACCATTTTTCACGATTCGGCCATTTCGGCGACGTTGGAGTGGATTGCCCTGGTAGCCACGGCAGCCGTGTTGATGGTCGGGGGGTGGTTGGTGTTGGGCGACCAGTTGACCTTTGGGGTGTTGGCGAGTTTTATTTTATTTGCCCAGCGTTTATTTGACCCATTGCGGGAATTAGCGGAGAAATTTACCCTGATTCAGTCGGGGTTGACGGCGGTGGAACGTATTCAAGAAATTCTCAATCAGCCGGTGAGTATCCGTGACCCCCAGCAACCCCTAACCTTACCGGCGCAAGGGGGGGGGGAAATTCGGTTTGAGCGGGTTTCGTTTGGGTATAAAAGTGATGAATTGGCGATCAAAAACCTGGATTTTAGCATTCATCCTGGAGAAAAGGTGGCCTTGGTCGGCCCGACGGGAGCGGGCAAAAGTTCGGTGATTCGTTTGTTGTGTCGCTTGTATGAACCCAACCAGGGGCGGATTAGCATTGATGGCATAGATATTCGCCAATTAACGCAAGGGGATTTGCGTCGGTATGTGGGGGTGATTTTGCAAGACCCGTTTTTATTTAGTGGTGATATTTACAGCAATATTGTGTTAGGAGAATCCTATTCGCTGGCGCAGGTGGAAGCCATCGCCCGACAGTTAAATTTGCATGAATTTATTGCCCAATTACCCCAGGGATACCATACGCCGGTGCGGCAACGGGGGAGCAATTTATCCACGGGACAAAAACAATTGATTGCCTTCGCCCGGGTCGCCATTCGCCAGCCCCGAATTCTGGTTTTGGATGAGGCCACGGCCAGTTTGGATGTGGGTACGGAATCCCTGATTCAAACCGCCCTGCAAACCCTACTGCACCAGCGGACGGCGGTGATTATTGCCCATCGCTTGTCCACCATTCGCCGGGTGGATCGGATTTTTGTGCTGAAATCCGGGCAGTTGATCGAATCCGGTTCCCATCAGGAATTGCTCCGCCAGCAGGGGCTTTATGCCCATTTACATCGGATGCAATTTCAAGGGGTGGGGGTTGGATAATTGGCAATCCGGGGTATGATGACAAATGTTTATCTTATCCTGGGTCAAAGCATGGCAGACATAACCGAATTGATGCTCAAGCGGGCGGTCAATATCAAGGTCATCGTAACCCCCCGTTGGAAGGACGAAACCCTGCAAATTTTGCAATCCCAAATTAATCAAATTGATACCCGTACCCAACAGATTGATGTGCAGGTGCAACGGGCGATGACGGAACTTAAAAAACAACCCGCCAGCCCCCAAATCACTGAGCAGATTAGCTCGATTCAATTTCAGGCCAATGAGGAAAAAAGCAAACTTCTGGATCAAAAAAATCAAATCCTCACCCAGTTGACCCAGGTACAAACCCTAGAGATGGAACAGGAGGTGAACCAGGGGCAATTGGATGGTTATTTCACGGTCAAAGTGGGGGAAAATCTCATCGAAAAAATGCAGGTCGAAGTGGTGATCCGGGACGGGGTGGTGCAGGAACTCCGGGGGATTATTTAAGCGCATCCCCGGCGGTAACCAGGGTGTCGCCACTGCCCAAGGACCAGAGGGCGGCCAGGGCTTGGGCTTGGCTCACGGGTTTTTCTGGCAAAAACAGGCGAGTCCGTCCCCACACCCGCCGCACCGTGCTGGGTTCGTTGCCAGCATCCGCCACCAATGCGCCGAGGGGGGAGATTTTGGCCGCATCCTGAAAACCCCAGATTTTCGCCACATCTGCCACCGTCGCCGGGGGCAAGGCACCGGGTACATCCAGGCTGACCTTCCAGGCCACCAGGTCTGACCGGGTGAGGGGCTGGTCGGGCTGAAAGCGGGTCGGTGCCGTCGGGCTGGTTAACCGGCTGGGGATGATGCCCGCCTCGGCCAGACCTTGAATGGCGGCAAAATCCGGGTCGGAGCGGGGTACATCGGCGAATACAGGGAGACTGCCGGGGGTGGCGGCTCGGACTTGGCGTTCGATTTGGTCTTGGTACAGCCGTTGTTGCAGTGCCATCAACCAGCGGGCAAACTGACGACGGGTTACGGGTTGGGCGAGTTGAATTTCTGAGGTTGGAATTGCCCGCAAATTCACCACATCCTGCACCAAGGGTTGCAAGGCTAGGGGCGCAGAACTTAAATCGGCTAGGGCAATGGGGGCTGGGCTGGGTTCTGCCGTTGATTCTGGCGTGACAATTACTTCCGGCGTGGGCACAGGGGTGGGTTCTGCCGTAATTTTGGGTGTGGGGCTGGGGGAGGCGAGTTTGGGGTCAGGGGCGAGGGAACGCTCTAAGCCACTCCCAGCGCAACCGGTGAGGGTTAGTAATACGCAGAGTCCTAGACCAAAGGCTAGACCACGTTTCATGTAAAGGGGGAAGAATTTTTCTGCGCCTGTCCCCGCCAAAGATGAACTGCATTCGGGTCGATTAAAGTACAAAGATTTTGCCATTCATTGAGTAGGTAATCATCGGTTACCGATTCATGTTGTTCATCTTTCAAAATAGCAAGAACATGAACGCCTTCGGGATAGGCAATATGACGAATCGCTGGCATATAACCCAAGGATGCAATGGTTCCCAAAACATCTGCTGCCGAACCAGCTACGGTTAAATCAATCGCCAAGATGATTTGACCTGGTTTAACTCCGGGTTTAATACAATTCAATACCGCCATTATTCTTTCTCCCGATAGTTGCAACGATAGATTTGGGGACGCAATTCGATCTTACGAGGTTTTGTGATTGATTCTAGCTCGACTCCGTAGCGTTCTGCCCGTTTTTGGCATTCCTTTTGCGCTTCTTCTGGACTGTTCGCCAGGATGGGTTCATCCCAACGGGCAATTTCCTCATCGGGGTCTCGAATCATTGAGACTTCACGGCCTGGTTCACAAAATTGCGGGGGCCTTGGTAATTGGTTAACTCGGCCAACTGCTCTAAGGTCTTGACCCCAGGGTAGAGTTTGCCATTGATTTCCCAGGTGGGATAGCCCTTGATACCCGCTTGGATACAGAGTTGGGTCTGGCTATTCACCCCCTTGGGGTCACACTCGATGTAGTTAATTTTTTTGCCCGCTTCCTTGCCAAAAAGTTGTTTTTGTTGATGGCAGTGGGGACACCAATAGGCACCGTATTCCCGGGCACCGACTTGATTCAAATGCTCCACCAACGCCAGTTCCGCCGCCCCCGAACTCGTGGTCACCGCTGGGGGGGATTGCAAGCCCTGCGCCTGTTGGTCGGGGGTAGGTTGGGAACTGACGGAGGCATCCACGCCGTTGTAGGCGGCCAAAATCCCCAACAGCGCCACTAAAACCACCACCAGGGCGGTGGTAAATAATTGCCCCACATCCCGCCAGGCCCGGCCAAAGGTCGCCAAAAACCATAGGCACACACTCAAAATTGCGGAAGTCACACAATAGACGCACCAAACCCCAATTTTCACCGCCATCAGGTACACGAAATAACCGCTGGAAACCAGCATCGCCGTGGTCAGCGCAAACAACGCCCAGGCCCAGGGAAAATCCTGGTCTTTTTCCTGCCGGGGTGCCAAAACCACCGCCACCACCGCCACCGCCACATAAAAGCCAAACCCCACAAAGGACAGCGGGATGCCAAACAACTGGGCGTAATCGCTCTTGAGCACCTGCTCACAACCCGTGGTGGGGCAGACCACATTCCCCCCCAACCAGTGGGTGATGGTGATGTAAGCGGTTTCAATGGCACCAATCCCAGCCAGAATCCCCATCATGGGGCGGGAATGACGTTGCCACCAGGGGGCACTACGACGACGGTTGAGTAATTTGCTCATAGGGGTGTGCTGGCGATTCGTTTGAGTGTAAGTGACCGAGGGGAGGGACTTCGGGTTCCAGGCTACAGTGTACTGCTTGGACAAACTGGCTGACCCGTTGGGGGTCAATGGGCTGGTCAATTTGGCCTTTGCGTTTCAGGGAACTGGCCACAATTACCCCATCGGCGGCTGTTAATAAGTGTGCCACATTCTCCACATTGGCTCCACTGCCCACCAACACCGGCACATGACCCGCCGCCGCCCGTGCCAATTCCAAGTCCTCCCGGGTGGGGGGATGGCCGGTTGCCCAGCCGGATAAAATCACCCCGTCGGCCAAACCCCGGGAAATCGTCTCTTGTACCGCCGTGGTGAGATTGGGGGTGCCCAGGGGACGGGCGTGTTTGACCAGCACATCGGCAAAAATTTTCACCGGGCTATCCAACTCCCGGCGGTAGCGCAACAGGCGGTGGGCACACCCTTCGATCACACCCTGATCCGTTGCCATCACCCCGGTCAACACATTCACCCGGATAAACTGTGCCCCCACGTTGCTGGCAATCGCTAGGGCACTCAGGGCATCGTTACGCAACACATTGATCCCCAGGGGTAAATCCACCAACGCCCGCACCCGTTGGGCGATCAAACTCATGGCACTCACCACCGCCGGGTCAACCTGGTGCTGGGTAAAGGGCGCATCAAAAAAGTTCTCGATGAGAATCCCATCCGCTCCCCCGGTCGCCAGGGCACTGGCCTCCTGCTCCGCCCGCTCGGTCACCGCTGACAGGCTTCCTCCCCAGCGGGGTGCTGTCGGTAGGGGCAAAAGGTGAACCACCCCAATCACCGGATGGGCTGTGCCAAAAACCCGCAATAAATCCATGCTTTTCGCCGCAGTTCCTAAATTTCATTATACCCTTGGCCTGGGGACACATTCTTAATCTGTTCTTTACACACTTGCCCCTGGAGAAGGGCTAAATTCTCAAGTAGAGTGCATCCCAGGACGGTATCCCATGACAGCAGAATCGCAACGTTTGGCGGATCGGACGCAACCCTGGAAACAGTGGGGACCCTACCTGGGGGAACGGCAATGGGGCACGGTGCGGGAGGATTACAGCGATACGGGTAATGCCTGGGACTACTTCAGCCATGACCAAGCCCGTTCCCGTACCTATCGCTGGGGGGAAGATGGCCTGGGAGGAATTTCCGACGATCAGCAATTACTCTGTTTTGCCCTGACGGTGTGGAATGGCCAAGACCCGATTTTGAAAGAGCGGTTGTTTGGGTTAACCAACAGTGAGGGTAATCACGGGGAAGATGTCAAAGAATATTACTTTTATTTAGATAGCACCCCCACCCATTCCTATATGCAATATCTCTATAAATATCCGCAAAAACCATTTCCCTACGATGATTTGGTCAAGACCAATCACCAGCGTTCGACCTTTGAACCGGAGTATGAACTGTTAGATACGGGCGTGTTTGATGATAACCGTTATTTCGATGTGTTTGTGGAATACGCCAAGAGCAGTCCGCGGGAAATCTGGATCAAAGTGCGGGCGGAAAACCGGGGCACGGAAACCACCCCCATCCATCTGATGCCGACTTTGTGGTTTCGCAATACCTGGAGTTGGCCCGATGCCAAGGATAAACGCAAACCCACGATCAAAGCCTTGGATAATCAAACGGTGCTGGCGGAGCATCCGCTGCTGGAATCCTATTATCTGACGGCACAAAATGGCGGCTATTGGTTATTTACGGATAATGAAACCAACCTGGAGCGGTTGTTTGATGCCCCGAATATTCATCCCTTTGTCAAAGATGCGTTTCACCGTTATCTGATCGAGGGCAAAACCAATGCGGTGAATCCGGCACGGGTGGGCACGAAAGCCTGTGTGCATTACCTATTGGATGTCCCGGCGGGGGGTTCAGCGGAAATTCTCCTGCGGCTGAGCGACCAACCCACCCCCCTGAGTGTGGGGCAAGGGTTAGCCGTGTTTGGGGAGCGGTTCCAGGAGGCGGATGAATTTTATGCCCAGGTGATTCCCCCCAGCACGCCGGATGACCAGAAAAATATCATGCGCCAAGCACTGGCCAGTCTGCTGTGGACGAAGCAGTTTTATTACTACCCGGTGGATGAATGGATGAAAAGTGATTCCGGGGTGCCGGGGTACATGGGGCGGCAGGTGGTACGCAATAAGGAATGGTTCCATTTTGAGGCCAAGGATATTTTGCTGATGCCCGATAAGTGGGAGTATCCCTGGTTTGCCGCCTGGGATCATGTGTTCCATGTGGCGGTGGCGGGGATGGTGGATATTGATTTTGCCAAGGAGCAGTTATTAACTTTAACCAAAGACCGGTATATCCATCCCAACGGGCAACTGCCCGCCTACGAGTGGAATTTCCATGACGTGAACCCGCCGGTACATCCCTGGGGGGTGTGGCGCATTTACCTACTCGAAAAAGAACGGACAGGGAAAGGCGACCGGGAATTTTTGGAGCGGTCATTTCATAAGTTATTGCTGTACTTTACCTGGTGGGTGAACCGCAAGGATTCCATCGGCAATAACGTGTTTGAGGGGGGCTTTTTGGGGCTGGATAATATCGGGGTGTTTGACCGCAGTGCCCCGTTGCCGACGGGCGGGGTGTTGGAGCAGGCGGACGGCAGTGCCTGGATGGCGGGGTTTTCCCTGTATATGCTGAACATGGCCTTGGAACTGGCCTTGGACAATCCGGCCTACCAGGAGGTGGCAACCAAGTTTTACCAGCATTTCTACTACATTGCCGGGGCGATGGACCGGGTGGGGTTGCATGCGGATGAACTCTGGGATGAGGCGGATGGCTTTTTCTATGACCTGTTGCGGCTCCCGGATGGTCATTCGGTGCGCTTGAAGGTGCGTTCGTTGGTGGGGTTGATTCCCCTGTTGGCGACGACGGTGATTGAAGAATGGGTGTTGGAGCGATTGCCCGTGTTTCGTCAGCAGACTGAGGAATTTCGCCAGCAACATCCCCATCTGTTTGCCAACGTGAGCGACCCAACCCAAGCGGGGGTGAATGGCCGTCGCTTGATCACCCTGGTGAATGAAACGAAACTGCGGCGGATTTTGGGGCGGATGTTGGATGAATCCCGCTTTTTGAGCGACTATGGCATCCGTTCCCTATCCCGCTACCACCTGGAGCATCCCTACACGTTTCAGGTGGGGTATCACCCCTACGAGGTGCGCTACGAACCCGCCGAGTCCACCACGGGGATGTTTGGGGGCAATTCCAACTGGCGGGGCCCGATTTGGATGCCCTTGAATAGCTTGCTGTTTCAATCTCTGGTGATTTTGTACAGCTATTACGGGGATGATTTTCGGGTGGCTTGTCCCGCTCCCGAAGGGCCGATGCTTACCCTCTGGGAAGTCAGCCAGGAAATTTCCCGCCGTTTGATTGCCATCTTTACCCAGGATGAGCAGGGGCGGCGACCGGTCTATGGCGGGGTTGAGAAATTCCAGAGTGACCCCCATTGGCGGGATTTAATCCTGTTTTACGAATATTTCAACGGGGACAATGGTTCGGGGGTGGGAGCCAGCCACCAAACCGGCTGGACGGCAGTTGTCGCTCGGTTGATCCAGTTTCAACAGGCGGCAACGGCGGAAATGATTCTGGCGCAGGGGTTGAAACCCAGTATTGAGTGAGTTATGGCTGTTTTGATTAAATTGGAAACATTATTCGTTTTCACCCCCCTGACCCCCCTAGCCCCCCTTAGCAAGGGGAGAAACCGATTGATAGTCCCCCTTGGGGGATTCAGGGAATATCCGTCTCAGTTCTAATTGAAATGAGTAGCACCTTTATTTGCTGAAACCAGCAGAAAATCATCTCACTGGAATGCCGGTATTACCAGGAAACAAGGACGGGGGAATGCCTGCGGCACACTGTGTGGAGTGCCTCTGCGACCGCTATTGCTGTTAGCTTGCATCCATTACGGATTTTCATCACTAAAAATTCCCGTAAAAAAGTCCACCGCCTCACCCAAAACCTCGATAAAACGGTCAATTTCCGCCCGGGCATTGTAGAAATATAAACTGGCACGGGCGGTGGCGGCCACCTGCAAATAACGATGCAAGGGCTGGGTGCAGTGATGACCCGCTCGGATGGCAATCCCCGACTCGTCTAAAATCGTGGATAAATCATGGGGATGGATATGAGCAAAGCCAAAGGCCACCAGCCCCGCCCGGTGGGGGGGAGCTGGCCCAAACAAGCGAATCCCCGGAATATCCTGGAGTTTTTGCCACAAATAAGCCACCAATTCCTGTTCGTAGGCGTGGATGGCTTCTAAACCAATACTCTGTAAATAATCCACCGCTGCCCCTAACATGATCGCTTCGGCAATGGCGGGAGTCCCGGCCTCAAATTTGTGGGGAATATCCGCATAGGTACTATGGTCTAAAAATACATCGGCGATCATTTCTCCCCCGCCCAAAAAGGGGGACATCTGGCGGAGGATATTGGGCTTGCCGTAGAGAAAACCCGCTCCGGTCGGGCCACACATTTTATGCCCAGAAGCCACGAGCCAATCACAGTCCAAAGCTTGGACATCCACCACCATGTGGGGTACCGCTTGACAGGCATCGAGTAATACCTTTGCGCCCCAATGGTGGGCACTTTGCCTGATTTCAGCAACCGGATTCACACATCCCAAAGTATTGGAAACATAACTACAGGCCACAAGTTTGGTGCGGTTCGAGAGTAGGGATTGATAATGCTCTAAATCAAAGCTTTCCTGGGGGGTTAGATGCACATATTTAAGGATGGCTCCCGTGCGTTGGGCAACCCACTGCCAGGGGACTAAATTACTATGATGCTCCATCACCGTTAGGATGATTTCATCCCCCGGTTGCAGTTGGTTCATCCCCCAGCTATAGGCGACTAAATTAATCGCTTCAGAGGCATTGCGGGTAAAAATCAGGGATTCAACCTGGGGCGCATGGATCAACTGGGCGCATTTGGTGCGGGCTGCCTCGTAGGCTTGGGTCGCCCGATTGCTGAGGGTATGCACGCCCCGATGCACATTGGCATTGGCGCATTCATAATACTCCTGCAAACTTTGCAAAACCTGCTGGGGTTTTTGGGAGGTGGCGGCATTATCAAAATAAATTAAAGGATGCCCATGAATTTCCTGCCCCAGGATGGGGAAGTCTGCCCGGGTGGTCTCAGCTAAATTCCGCAGGCTGGTTGTGGTCATGGGGTCGCCTCCAAGGGAATTGGGGAGGGGTAATATGCGGTTAAATACTCCATCCAGATTTGGCAACGATGCCGCAGGGTCGGGAAGGGAATTTCCCGCAGCAATTCCTGGGTGAATCCCGCTACCAACAGTGACCGAGCTGCTTCCCCATTTACCCCCCGACTTTGCAGATAAAACAACGCCTCCGGGTCTAAATCGCTCACCGTCGCCCCGTGGGTACATTTGACATTATCCGCCTGAATCGCCAACTGGGGGCGGGTGTCCACCCGAGCCTGTTTCGATAACAGCAAATTCTGGTTGAGTTGCCCCGCATCGGTCAACTGCGCCACCGGAGCCACCCGCACCATGCCCTGAAAAACCGCCTGACCCTGGCCGCTCACCACGCATTTGTGAAGCTGACGACTGGTACCGTGGGGATGGTCATGGGTAATGACACTGTGCATATCCGTATGTTGCCGCCCCCCCACCAAACTCAACCCCCGCAGTTGGGTAAATGTGCCCGTCCCCGCCTGGTAAACCAGCGGTTCACACCGACTCCACCCCGCCCCGGCACTCACCGTCCGCAGGGTGTAATGGCTGTCTTGGCTCTGATGCACCCCCAGGCGCAGGAGATGAGCGGATTGCAGGGATTCCCGCTGGATGATGAAATGCTCTAAACGGCTCCCCTGGCCGAGATGAATCTCCGTCACCGCATTTGTCCAGCAGGTACCGGTACTGACGTATTCCTCCACCAGCGTCAAACTGGCTCCCGGTGCCAGCCACACCACAAAACGGGGACAGGCCAGTACCGGGGCATCCCCCGCCTGCGCCTGGTGGAGCAGGTGCAAGGGCTGGATGGGATTTCCCATCACCCGTACCACAGTTACCCCTGGAACGGTGGCCTGGTTCAAGGCGGTGAAGCCATCCGAGGGCAGACCCTGCCCCAGAGATTCCCGTTCCGCAGGGGATAAATCCTGCCAATCGCCCCAACTCAGGCCAAGGGGCAGTTCCCCGTGCGCCGCCAGTTTGCCGTTGACCAAGGCGAGATGGTCGGGCAACTCGGGGGTCAGTTCTGCGTTTAACCGCTCCCGGTCATAGGTCTGGGCTAACCGAAACGGCGTGGTCAAGACCGCTTGCACATCCGTCCCCCGCCAAGCTTCCCGGTCTAGGAGCGGCCAATGGGGGTGTTCCACCTGTGCTAACGCCCGATCCCGCCACGCCAGAAACGTCGCCTCCCCGTGGGTTGTCCGTCCGGTGAGCCAAGCCGCCACCTCAATCCCCATCGCCACGCAACCAATCGTACCCCCGGGTTTCCAGTTCCTGCGCCAAGTCCTGCCCGCCGGTGCGGACGATCCGCCCCCCCTCCATCACATGCACAAACTGGGGTTGGATGTAGTTCAACAACCGCTGGTAGTGGGTAATCAAAATCACCCCGTTACTGGGATTAATTAATTGATTGATCCCCCCGGCCACAATCCGCAACGCATCAATATCTAAACCGGAATCCGTCTCATCTAAAATGGCTAATTCCGGGGTCAGCAAGGCCATTTGCAAAATTTCATTGCGCTTCTTTTCTCCCCCCGAAAAACCCTCATTGACACTGCGGGATAAAAACGCACTATCCATTTGCACAATCGCTAATTTCTCCTGAATTAAATCATCAAAATCTAAAGCATCCAACTCCGGCAAATTCTGGGCTTTGCGGCGGGTATTGTAGGCGAGGCGTAGAAAATCCCCATTCGTCACCCCCGGAATTTCGCGGGGATACTGAAAACCCAAAAATACCCCCAAATGCGCCCGTTCCTCCGGAGCTAAACTCAATAAATCCTGTCCCCGATACCAAACTTCCCCGCCCGTAACAGTGTAGTCGGGGTGCCCCGCCAAAACCTTAGAAAGCGTGCTTTTGCCCGAACCATTTGGCCCCATAATCGCATGGACTTCGCCGGTTTGTACGCTTAAATTCACCCCTTTCAAGATGGGTATACCGTCAATTTCTGCGGTCAATTCCCGAATGGTTAACAGGGCTTGCGTGGTCATTTCTGGTACAACAGCAACGGTCATCCAACCACCTAGATAGCAACAACTCGATAACAAAAAATCAGCGTATCCAAAAGAGTTAGGGAATGGCCGGTCATTGCCCCCTATTTCCCTAAGCTAACACCTCCAGGGGTGGGTCGCAAGGGAAAAAATCGCCAATCCCCTAGCCCTGGGGACGCATGACCACCTGACCCATCAAGGCCGGGGTGAGATAGGTTTGGGCGACCTGTTGGAGGACACTGGCTTGCAGGCTGGCGACGGTGCCGGGATAGCCCAACCCCGGACTAATATCCCCCAATACCGTTTGGTAATAGCCATAGAGTCCCGCCCGTTCCGCCGGGGTTTCGTTGGCGAAGATAAACCGGCTGGCGACCCGCCGCCGCAAATGTCCCAGTTCCACTGCCCCAATCGGTTCCGTACTCAGGCGAGCCATGTGTTCCCCAATCAACTCCAGCACCGCCGGTAGATGGGTCGCTGGCCCTTGTACCCCAATCCAGAACAATCCCTGATGGACAAAACTCATATTTTGTACCGTAATTCCCGTGACCCACCCCCGCTCATGGCGCAGTTCCCAAACCAAACGGCTGGTACGACCTTGCCCCAAAATCATCGCCAGGGCATCCAGGGCACAGACCGTATTAAAATCCGTCAAACCGGGCACTCGCCAGGAAAGGACTAGGCGAGCCTGTTGCACGTCATCAACCAGCTCTTCCTGATGCAGGAACGTGCAGACCGGGTTGGGAAAGGGGCAACCGGGTGCCACGTCACCGCCGTGCCGGTTTTGCAAATCAGGCACCACCACCTCCAGCAATCGCTCCACGGCCAAATCCCCCACCACCACCGCCGTCAACCGTTCCGGGCCGTACCATTGTTGGTGAAATTGCCGCATCGCAGCCGGGGTCAACTGCGCCACCACCTCCGCCGGCCCCAAAACCGGACGGGCGTAGGGCAAACCGGCAAAGGCCAGTTCCAATACCCGCTGCATCAACCGCCGCTGGGGCACATCCTGCGCCCGCCGAATTTCCTCCAACACCACCTGCCGTTCCCGCTGAAACTCTTCGGCAGCCAACCCTGGAGCCATCACCAGGTCAATCAGCAGGGGTGCCACCTCCGGGAAATCCTGGGGCGCAGTGGTGACAAAAAACTGGGTATATTCCTGGCTGGTGGCCGCATTGGTCATCCCCCCCACCCGTTCTACCCGTTGCTCAAACTGCCCCAAAGGAATGCGGTCGTTGCCCTTGAAGACCATGTGTTCCAAAAAGTGTGCCATGCCGTTGTATTGATCCGGCTCGTGCTGGGAACCACACCCCATCCAGAGGGAGAAATTCACCGTTGCTCCCGGCATCCGCTGGGCAATGACGGTGGCACCATTGGCTAAAACCTGAACCGTGGGGGGTTGGGCTAAACCGAGGGACTCGCTCTCGTGAATGGCCGGCTCGGTGGGTGCAAACATGCCAACTGCTACTGTAATACCTTTACTATCATACCCCCTGGTTTCCTCCTTGGGCACCCCGGGGCTGGTGGCGACTGATTTTAAGACTGATTTCGGCGCAACCATTGTTCCACCCGTTCTCCGAAGGCGGCCAGGGAAAATTCCGCTTCGGCCACCCGCCGACAGTGCCTGCGGTCAATCTCCCCCACCCGTGCCACCGCCTGCGTCAAGGCCTCCCGATCCCCCGGCGGCACCAGCCAGCCCGTTGCCCCGGAGCGCACCAATTCCCCCGGGCCGCCCAGGTCGTAGCTCAAGACCGGCACCCCGCAGGCCAGGGCTTCCATCACCACATTGCCAAAGGCTTCCACCCAGTGGGGCGTGACCAGGAGGGCAAGACAGGAACCGAGTTGTTTCTGTAATTCATTTGTGCTTAAAAATCCCCGGTAATAAGTAGCAGCTTCCGGGAATTGGGTGCCAATTTGCCGCCAGTAATCCGGGTCAGCAATCGTGCCGAAAATCCGCAGGGGGTAGCCGGTCTGGCGGGCTACGGTCAGGGCATCGGCCAGACCTTTTTCCGGGGCAATCCGACCCACCCAGCCCAGGGCGGGTTCCGGTTGCGGGCAAAATTCATACCGGCTTACATCCAGTCCGTTGCCGATGATGGTGGTCGCTTGGGCAATTTCCGAGCCAAAGGTCATGGCCTGCGCCCGAGTGTGCATCGCCAGCCGGTGCGGGGTGGTGCGGGCGATCTGGGCAAGCATCTCATCCAGGTAATCCACCAGGGAACCCATGCTGACCAGGTGCAAAACCGGGCGGTCAAAAAAAGGCGTGAGGTACAGAGGTAACCAATCGTAGGCGAAATTAATCGCCACATCCCAGGGCTGGGTACGTGCCACTTGCCACATCCGACCCAAAACCCCGCCGCTGGGCATAGTCACCGGGTCACGGCGGTCTTGCTGTTGGGCAATGGGTTGGGCTACCCCCGGCACCGCCAGCACCGGCACCCCCGCTACGCTCGAACCGGCGGGCGCAATAACAGTGACCTGATGCCCCCGGCCTTGCAGTGCTGTTGCTAAATTCGCTAGGGTCAGTTCCACCCCACCCCCCAAGCCGGAACCCAAGGCTCCCACGGGGGTAGAAACACACAAAATACGCAGCGGGGATGATAAATTCAGCACATTTTTACCCCAACCAGGGACAAAATCCGGGTGTTGCTGTCACAATAATGTAAAGTATGCCTAATGTATAACGCCTAACCCCCGTTGGCATGACCCCCACCCCTGACCCCAAGTTAATTACCCCGGAAACCCAACCGGTGACGGTGGCATCGCCATCTTCCTGGTTGGATCGTTGGCCATTGTTGGTGGCGGGGACGGCGCTGGTGTCGGGCTTGGTGGGGTTTGGGGCGGTGATTTTGATGTTGCGCCTGCCCAGTTTTCCCAAGTGCAATAATTTATTCCTACCCACGGCTTCCGTCGCCAATCGCCTGTATTGCGCCCAGGAAGCGGCCAAAACTAAGGATGTGGCGGGGTTGGAGCGGGCGATTAACCTGGTGGCGGATTTGCCCCCGGAGCATCCCCAACGGGCGGAAATTGACCGGTTTATCAACACGTGGGCGATGGATTTGCTGGCTCTAGCCAACGAACAGGTACAGGCGGGGAATCTGGAGGCGGCCATCAGCATTACCCAAAAAATCCCTCCGGGTACAGCGGCGGCGCAATTGGCGCAAGAGGAACTCCGCAAGTGGCAAATGGGCTGGACGGAGGTGACCCGCATTTATGAGGAAGCGGAGGCGGCCTTGCGGAAGGGGGACTGGCGCACGGCGATGGCGCAGGCCAGCATTCTCCCCACCATTAACGAATCCTACGCCCAGACGGCTCGCTATCAGGAGCTAAGCCGGATGATTTTGCGTACCCGCCAGGAAGCCACGATTTTGGAGCAGGCGGAGGGGTTGGCGCAACAGGGGCAGGTGCAACAACTCCTCGAAGCGATGGCTAAAACCAAGGACATTCCCAAGGATAGTTATCTGTTTGACCAAGCCCAAGCCAAATACCAACGCTGGGCACGGGATATTTTGGATGTGGCGGCCATGCGGCAACTCCGGGCACGGAACCTGGCGGGAGCTTTAGCAGCAGCGCAACAGGTGCCGGCGGATGTGAATTTGCAGGAAGAGGTGGCGGATTTTACCCTGCTGGCGGAGGCGGAATCCCAAACCTGGAATGACACGGTGGCGGGGTATCAGGCGGCCATTACCAAGGCCAAGACCCTCGACCCCAGCCGTCCTTTGTATAATCAGGCGCAAATTCAAATCGAAACCTGGCAGCAGACCATCGTAGCCCTAAATCTTTTGAATCAAGCCCGCCAAGTCGCCAGTGGCCGCACGGTGGCCGCCTGGAACCAGGCCATTGCCCTGGTGCGGCAAATTCCCAGCAACAATCCCCTCTGGAACCGGGCGCAGTCGGAGGCGGATGGCTGGACAAATCAGATTCAAATTGCCGAAGACAGCCCGATTTTGACCCGAGCCGAGGGGTTGGCCGCCCCCGCCACCATTGCCGCCTACACCAGTGCCATCGCCGAAGCCCAGCAGATTCGCCCCAGCCGTGCCCTCTACTCCCGGGCGCAGGAGCGGGTGCGGGAATGGCAGACCCGCCTGCAAACCCTGCAAGACCAGCCCTACCTGGATGCCGCCAAATTGGCCGCCGACCGGGGGGATTGGAACGGGGCGATCAATGAAGCCCGGCGGGTGGCTGCCGGTCGGGCATTGTACAACCAGGCGCAAACCCAAATCAAACAATGGCAGGGGCGGGTGCAGTTCCAGGATGCGGAAAAGCAAGCCGCCCTCAATACCCCCAGCGGTTGGATGCGGGCGATCCAACTGGCAGTGCCCCTGCGGAACCAAGGGGATATCAAACCCCAGGTGGAGCAATTGCTCACGCAAAGTAGTAACAAATTACTCGAACAAGCCCGACAGCAAGAAACCAGTAATCCCACGGAAGCCATCAACTGGGCGAGACAAATTCCCACCGGCACGCCCGCCCATGCGGGTGCCCAGGAGTTGATCCGCAAATTGGCACCCCCGCCCGCTAGCCCTTCGCCCCAGGCCAGCCCCGCGCCCTAAACCCATGGTGCCTCCACTGACGACGGTGGTTTGTCCCCTGTCCGGGGTCTTGTTCCGTGACCAAACCCTGCGGGAAAAGATACTACAGGAATTGCTGATTCGGGAAAATATTGCCCCCCGCAAACGCCATCCCTGGTATCGGGGCGGTTCCGACCGGGAATTTTTGGGGCACGTTTGGCAGAGTTATCGCCGCTCGGTCAGTGATGATTATTTAGCCCAATTAGTCCAGAACTATCACACCCACTACCAGCAGGCACTAGGGGCATTACCCGAACTGCCCTGGTATCCCGACACCCCGGTTTTTTTACAGCAAGCCCAGGATCATGGCTATAAATTAGGTCTACAAACGGAGCAAAATTGGCAAGCATTACTTGGCGGCCAATTACCTATTGAATTTGAAATAGAAGATTACGGCGGATTGGTTGACCCAGAACACACCCTGGTTGCCGAAAGTACGCAACTGAGCATCCAACGAGCCAGAGCCGTGGGTGCATGGGTCATTGGAGTGGCGCAACAAATGCCCTATCACTGGGTACAACGGCACAGCCATTGGGCGGTGGATACCCTGGCGGCGTGGGATTGGGAGCGGCTCAGTCCCCCCCCTAGTTAGGTTGTTTGGGTCCTGATGGGGGAGGAACCTACGATTGTCTGTCTGGGGTTAGGAATGATCTGAAGAAATATCACTGAATCCAGGTCAAGAAACAGAATTTGCCTGTAGCCTATGAAGCAAGAGGTTCTATCTCGTTATGGCAACGATTCACTTTAAGGGCAAGTCCTACGTCCAAAATCACCACCTTACCCTGAAGTACCATCATTTGGTGCCCAATTTTGATGCGAGTCTGACGGACAAGATCAGCCTCCACGATAACTTGATCATTCACGGGGATAACCTACTGGCACTGAAAGCACTGCTGCCGACCTATGCAGGCAAGGTGAAGTGCATTTATATTGACCCGCCCTACAACACAGGCAATGAGGGTTGGATCTATAACGATAATGTGAATTCGCCCATGATGCAGGAGTGGCTAAAAGCCAATAGCCCAATTGATAAAGAAGATTTGGCACGCCATGACAAATGGCTCTGTATGATGATGCCCCGTCTCAAGTTGCTACGGGAACTTTTGCGGGATGATGGCGTGATTTTTATTTCCATTGATGATAACGAAGTCCATCATTTGCGAATGTTAATGGATGAGATTTTTGGGGAACAAAATTTTATAACAACTGCGATTTGGCAAAAAGTTTATGCTCCTAAAAGTAGTGCGAAGCATTTTTCAGAAGATCACGAGTATATTGTGGTTTATGCAAGAGACTCAAATGCATGGGTAGCAGCATTATTACCTAGAACAGAAGAACAAGACAAGATATATAAGAATCCAGACAATGACCCTAGAGGTCTTTGGCGACCTAATAATTTAGCTGCAAGAAACTACTATAGCAAGGGTACGTATCCAATCAAGTGCCCAGGAGGAAGAATTATTGAAGGTCCTCCACGAGGATCATATTGGCGGATATCTGAGCAAAAATTGAAGGAGTTGGATAAAGACAAAAGAATTTGGTGGGGCGAAGATGGTAATAATGTGCCTGCACCAAAAATCTTTTTAACTGAGGTAAAACAAGGAAGAGTTCCTCAGACACTCTGGTTTTATAAAGATGTTGGACATACTCAAGATGCAAAAAGGGAACTTCTAGAAGTTCTAAGTTTTGAGACATCTGCTGATGTTTTTATTACACCAAAACCATCTAGTTTAGCAAGACGAATACTGCAAATTGCTACTGATGAGGACTCAATAGTTCTAGATTCTTTTTCAGGTTCAGGAACAACTGCACAAGCAGTTTTGGCACTGAATCAGGAAGATGGAGGGAATAGGAGATTTATTCTGATCGAGATGGAAGACTATGCTAATTCGCTGACAGCAGAGCGACTTAGACGAGTCATTAAGGGAGTTTCCAGATCAAAAGATGAAACATTAAAAAATGGCTTAGGCGGGAGTTTTTCATTTTTTGAGTTGGGTGAACCCGTTGAGATGCAGGCAATTTTGGAAGGGGATAGTTTGCCTGCCTATGAAGACCTGGCAAGGTATGTATTTTACACTGCCACAGGAGATGAATTTAATCCGACTAAAGTTAATCAAGAACGAAATTTTATTGGTGAAAATAAAGAGTTTGAAGTTTATTTGTTCTATCAGCCTGATATTAATTATTTGAGGGCTACTGCCCTGGATTTAGATAAAGCAGAAAAACTGGGATTGCCTAAACCCAACAGTAAAAAACGGTTGGTCTTTGCTCCCATGAAATATCTGGACACCGATACCTTGGAACGGTATCGCATTGAGTATTGCCAGCTTCCCTTTGAGATTTATAAATTTAAGGAATAATTAGGAGGTTTAGCGATGGAAAGTATTAAGCTGAAATCTAAAATTGGGGACGATGGTATTTTGCAAATACAAGTGCCTGACAATCTCAAAAACCAAAACCTTGAAATTCTGGTTGTGTTCCAGCCGATTGCGTCACCCGACAATCAACCGAAGCATACAACTGAAAACACACCCGAATCATTGGGATGGAGTCCCGGCTTTTTTGAAAATGTTGTTGGTACTTGGGAAGGCGAACCCCTCGAACGCCCCCCGCAACTCCCCTTTGAGATTCGAGAGGAGCTTACTTTTGGAGAAGAGGAGACACCATAATGTATCTATTAGATACCAATGTTTGTATTCACCTCCTCAACAAAAGCGGCACTCCACAATTGATTCAGAAATTTGCAGTCCGCTCACCTACAAATTTTAGACTATGTTCTATTGTGAAATCAGAGCTTTATTTTGGTGCATATAGAGGTTCTAAGCGATCGCAAAATTTGAAAAAATTGACACAGTTCTTTCAGCAATTTGAAAGTCTTGCATTTGATGATGAATCTGCTCAGCTTGCAGGGCAAGTTCGTAGTCAACTAACCGCATCAGGAACTCCTATCGGCTCAAATGACTTACTCATTGCTGCGATTGCATTAGCCAGGAACCTGATCCTGATCACTCACAACACCCGTGAATTTAGTCGCGTGACTGATTTGAAGTACGAAGATTGGGAGTGACTGATGGAACTCAAGGACTACCAAAAACACTGCATTAACGAGGTTAAGATTTATCTTGAGCATTTGGCTGGGTTTCGTGCCAAGTATGAAAAGATTCTTGCCATTGATCCAGACATGGCAGGCGACTTTACGCGAAAAGCCTGGGAAAAAGCGAAAGGAGGCACCACGTTTCCAGGAGCAATCCACTATGACAAGAAAAATGGATTAGGAGAGCCGCTCCCAAACTTTTGCATTAAGGTTCCTACGGGGGGTGGCAAAACGCTGTTAGCAACCCATACCATCGGCTTGATTAATGCTCACTACCTAAAAAAGCAAACGGGCTTGGTGTTGTGGATTGTCCCCACTAACCAGATTTATCGGCAAACTCTGAAAGCGTTGCGTACCCGTGAGCATCCGTACCGTCAAGTCTTGGACCTCAACAGTGGGGGACGTACCAAAATTGTTGAGAAGACCGAACGTTTTACCCCGGCGGACATTCAAGAAAGCCTGGTCGTTTTGCTGCTGATGTTGCCCTCGGCCAATCGGCAAAATAAGGAAACCCTAAAAATCTTCCAAGATTCCGCCGGGTTTGATGCCTTTTTCCCATCCGACGATCGCCTTCCTGACCACCAAAAATTACTGGAACAATTCCCCAATCTAGACTGTTTTGGAGAACAACATTCCTTTTTCGGGGAGCAAATCAAAACATCCCTCGGTAATACTCTTCGTATCCTCAAGCCTATTATCGTGATTGATGAAGGTCACAAAGCCTATAGCAAAAATGCTCAAGACACGATCTGCAATTTCAATCCTTCTATCATTGTAGAACTATCAGCGACTCCCCCACCGAATAGCAATATCTTGATTAGCATTGGCGGACAGGAACTTAACCGGGAGGAGATGATCAAGCTTGATATTCATCTCACTAATAAAGCCAGTTATGACTGGAAAGATTGCCTACGGGATAGCGTCGCTAAACGGGATGAACTTCATCGGCAAGCACTAGAGTATCAAGCCAGAACTGGAACCTACATTCGTCCCATTTGTTTGATTCAAGTTGAGCGTACAGGTAGAGATCAACGGGGTGATATTCACTACATTCATGCAGAGGACGCGAAGAATTTCCTGATCCGAGAATGTAGCATTAGCCCTGATGCGATCGCCATCAAATCCAGTGAGAAAGACGATATTGAGGGAATTGATCTCTTCAGCCAAGATTGCCCGATCTGCTACATCATCACCAAGCAAGCTTTGCAAGAAGGCTGGGATTGCTCCTTTGCCTATGTGTTAACGGTGTTAACTAATCCCAGTTCAAAAAATGCGATTACCCAGTTAGTGGGGCGTATTCTTCGGCAACCTTACGCTCGTAAAACCAAAGTTCAAGCATTAGATGAATGTTATGTTTTTTGCTTCAAACAAAAAGCACAAGAACTAATTAGCAGTATTCGATCTGGTTTGCAAAATGAAGGCTTGGGCGACATTGTCGGAAACATTGTTCAAGATGTACAGGATGATGGAAAAGTAGAGGTTGGTTATCGGCCACAGTTCAAGAAATTTGAAGGAAAGCTTTACTTACCTCGGTTTGTTATTCAACAACCCCAAGGCTGGCGTGAACTCAGCTATGACATGGATATTCTGAGCCGAATCAATTGGGGACTGATCAATTTAGATGAGATCAAGAAACTACCACTGTCTAAAGCAGAGGGAGAAGATGAAACGTCTGCTATTGGATTAAGTCAATATGAACAAGAAGTTGTCACAAAAAAGGAAAGCCAAATTCAAAAAGCAAGCGTGAAACTAGATTTAGTCCACGTCACACGCCAAATCCTAGACATCGTTCCCAATCCCTGGATAGCTTATCAAGTTGCTGAGGAAGTTTTCTCTTCGCTCTCCAGTATCTCAGGCAATACGGAGGAAATCATTGCCAATAACATGGTCTTTATCATTGAAGAATTACGGAAGGCTTTAGCCAAGGAGTGCGATCGCTTAGCAAAGCAAGTTTTTCGAGATTTGCTAGACAGCCAACAACTTTGCTTCTTTTTAGTCGTTGATCGCAGTCCAGATATTCCTATGCGAATCAACGTCCGTAAGAATGCGCCAAAACTAACTAGAGAAAATAACGATCCAATTCAACGGAGCTTGTTTGATTACGTACCGGAAGAAGAGTTCAACGAGATGGAAAAGGCGATCGCAATTTACTTAGATGAACAAGAAAAGCTTCTGTTCTGGTATAGGAACGTTTCTCGAAAAGATTACTACATCCAGGGCTGGAAAAAAGGAAAAATTTATCCTGACTTCATTATACCCGAAACTGATTTACAGAAACCTGATGATTGTGCGACTGTCTACGTTGTTGAGAGCAAGGGTTTACACTTGAAGAATGAGGATACTCAGTATAAACAAACCATTTTTGAGATTTGTAATGAACTCGGTCGAAAGATACAATGGGGAGAGTTAAAGCAGGAATTCTTTGGTTCTCGGATTGAGTTTAAGCTTATTTTCGAAGATGAGTGGAAACGCAAAATAAATGAATTTTTTTTGTAATTTTTTCGGATCAAAATAAGGGGATGAGCAGAGCGATAGTCTAGTTGCCAGTTGTAGATCAACCCCCTCATTCCCCCCGGCTAAGTTTGCGCCAGGTTTGGTACATCTCCGGCAGCCGTTGCACCACCGCCACCACCTTGCGCCACAGGGGCAAAGGAATCGCCGGATACCCCGCCATCACTGCCCCCGTGGGTACATCCTGGTGTAAACCGCTTTTGGCCGCCACCTGCGCCCGACTGCCCACCCGCAGTTGATTGGCCGCCCCCACCTGCCCCCCCAAAATCACCCAGTCCTCCAAAATCACCCCCCCCGCCAAACCCACCTGTGCTGCCAAGGCACAATGGGCACCCAAGCGACAGCCGTGGCCGATGTGAATGAGATTATCCAATTTGCTCCCTGTGCCGATGCGGGTTTCCCCCACCGCTGGCCGGTCAATACAGGTATTCGCACCAATTTCCACCCCCGACTCCAGCACCACCCGCCCGGATTGGGGCATCTTCACCCAGCCATTCGGGGTGGGCACAAACCCAAACCCCTCACTCCCCACCACCGCCCCACTGTGGATGATACAGTCAGCACCGATTTCCGTGCGCTCATAAATAGTACAGTTAGCATATAAAACACTTTGAGAGCCTATCTTTGCCTGGGGACCCACCACCACTCCCGGCCACACCTGAACATCATCATCCACAGTTACCCCCGCTTGGATCACCGCCTGCGGGCCAATGCGTACCCCGGCTCCCAAGGTGACTGTGGGGTCAATCACCGCCGTGGGATGGATGCCGGGAGGCAGGGATGCGGGTTGATAAAAATGATTCATGGCCAGGGCAAACCCCAGGCGGGGGTCAGGCAGGGATACCCAGGCCAAACCCCGTGCCTGAGCCGCTTCCTGGAGTGCCGTATCCAACGGGAGAATGACTGCGGCGGCCTGGGTTGCCTGCAATTGGGGCAACAGCCGACTATGTTCCGCAAAGGCCAACTCCCCCCCCTGGGCTTCGGTGAGGCTGGCGACCCCGGTCAAGGTGGGGTTACCCCCGCCGTGGGAGCCGTTGGGCAAATGGGTCAATAGGTCATGGAAGGTAATCATTGGTAGTATTTTATAATGACAAAATTAGGTTATTAGGGAAGCAGGGAAATTTTACGAATCCGCCAACCTTGCGGGGACTTGACTAGTTCATAGCGGGCTTGGTAGGTGCTATTACCCGCATCCTCTCCCTGCACCTGCACCTGGTCTTCAATGCGGGCTTCCACCACCATCTCCTGGGCATTGACCATCTGCATCCGGGCAATCTCCAACCGTTTGAGGGTATGGATTTCGGTAATGCCTTCCTGCTGGGATTGTTGTGCCCGTTCCCGCCACTGGGTCAAGGCCGGTTCCACCAGGATCGTCCCCAATCGGTCAATGGCGTGTTGCGCCCCGAAGGCATCCGCTTTGATCTTTTGCCAGGTCGTCAAGGTCTGGAGTGCCTCGGTGCGGGGGTCATTGGCGGCGGGGCTGGGGCTAGGACTGGGGATGGGCACGGGCGGTCGTTCCAGGGTAATGGTCAAGGTTTCTGGAGGCAGGCGTTGCCACCACCACCACAGTCCCCCCGCTGTAACCAGCGCCGCCACCCCGGTCACCAACCAGCCATAACCCCGCCGTGGGGGGCGCACCGCCCGTTGGGGGGGGCGGGAAACCGGGGTCAGCCCCACCTCCGGGGCTTGCCATTGCTCCAAAAGTGCCACCACCTGGGGGTCAGCAAAATAACTTTGTATATCCAAATCCGCCGGGGTTACTTCCCGGGCGAAGGGGGCAATTTCTGCCTGCAACCAGGTTTGGGCGTAGCGGTACAAACCCACCAATTCATCGGGAGCGGTGCGGATCAAATTTGCCACGGATGCCTCGGCGGCGGGGCTGGCGAGATATTGCCCTAAAAATCCCAACGCCATTTCGGTTTGTCCTAATAATAGGGTCGTCACCGCCAACTCCAGGGGCACCGGCTGGGTGCGATGCAAAAACCGGAACCACCCCTCCGCCTCCCGAATCACCTGGGGTTGATGCCGCAGTACCCCCAACCCCACCGCCCCATGCCCCGCCAGATAGGCCGCCACCGCCGAAGGCCGGCGGGCTTCCTGACCAAACTGCTGGTACTGCTCCGTCAGGGTCATGTAGGGTCGCAGTTGTTGGATAAACCGCAGACCCTCCTCCACCCCCAGCCCCGCCTGGGGGTCGCCCGTGCCTTCGATGCCCCCCCGTTCCGTCAGCATCCGTGCCAGCAATTCCAACCCCAACCTGCGCCCCGGCTGATCCTCCAAGGGCAAAGCCACCAGTTCCAAAATCCGGTAGGGGCGCAACCGCGCCAAATCCACCTGCAACTCCGCCAACAGATTCGGGAACAGCCCCCCCGTGCGTTGTAATAATTCCTGCCCCTGCTCCAGATATACCCCCGCCCGTTGATAATTTTGCTGTTGCCATTGCTCCCGCCCCAACTCCAGGTAGGCCAGTACCATGGTCAAGATAATATCCCCGTAAACGCTGGGGGCTGTGCCGTTTTGACAGGCCGCCTGCCCGGTTTTCAAAATTAATTCATACTCGCCCCACTCCAACCACAAGGCCAACGCCCCCGGCAGTGCCTCCCCCTCCACCCACAGCACCGGCGGCTCCGTCACCTCCGTATCTCCCGCCGGTTCCCCGCCGCTGGAGGCCGCCAAGACCTGATAAGCCTGTTCCAGTAACCGCTGTCTGGCCGCCACCGCCAAGGGTGAGTAATCCGCCCGCACCTCCCGCCCCATACGCTGGGACAGCACCGCACCCAGTTGCGCCACCGCCGTTTCGGCGGGCACCCCCAACACTCGGTAACAATCTAAGGAAATTCGTACCACCGCCAGTGCGTGCGCATCCCCATCTGCAGGCAACCTACCCAAGACTGTAGACCAGGAAACCCACCTTCAGCAAGCCCTGGGTGCCCTGCCCCACCCATTCACAAAAATTAACCGTTGGCTGACGCTCAATGATCGCTTTTTTTTGAAAAAACAGTATAATTGGATACAGAAAGGAAATTGAGATGACCCATCAGGGTAAAAGCTCAACCCGCTACTAAATCGTTTACGGAGGGAATCAGCCATGCAATACCATTTTCACGGTGCCACCTACGACCATGATGCGACCGTTGTGCCGGTGAGCGAAGGGCAGGTCGGGGGTAAATATCGGGGAGCCAACTGGAAAATCCATGTGGCCAACGTGCCCAGCCAACAGCGGGCACCCCGGCAATTGTGTTACCGGGGGGTCATGTACTCCTAATGGGGTTTTGTTTCTAAATTGTGAAGTTATCCCTTACCCCCTGGTACCCGCCGGGGGGTTATTTTATGCTGGGGATGCGAGCGGCAATCTATCCCCGGTGACCGGCCTATGAATCTCAAAGAACGCCTCAGCCAACTCCCCCAGGTTCTCATCGGTCTGGTTTCCCTATCCGTGGCGATCGTGGCGGGTAGCCTGATCGGTGCCAATGCGGTGGGGGGATTTACCCGTGCCAATGACCTCGTCCAGGTGACGGGTTCCGCACGCCGGGAAATTACTTCCGATTATATTGTCTGGCAGTTTCGGGTGGAGAGCCAAAATCCTTCCCTCCAGGCGGCCTACAAACAGGTCACGGCCTATACGGAAAAAATCCGTCTGTATCTGCAAAATCAAGGGGTTCCTGATAGTGAAATCGTTTTTTCTGCCCTGGAAAATGTCGCTCTCCAGGAAAACATCAATGGTCGGGACACGGGGCGAGTTTTGGCCTATCGCTTGACCCAGCGGGTGAAAATTGGCTCCAACGATGTGGACAAAATTGCCGCCTTGGTCAATCGTTCCAATGATTTAATTAACGAGGGCATTCCCATTATTTCCGATGCCCCCCAATACCTCTACACTGACCTGGCGAAATTGCGGGTAGAAATGGTGGCCGAGGCGGTGCGGGATGCCCAAAGCCGCGCCCAAAGTATTGCCCAAGCGACCAAGAGCCGGGTGGGCAAAGTCCGCAACGTGGATACGGGGGTCTTTCAAATCACGTCCCGTTTTTCCACGGATGTGAGTGATTACGGGATTTACGACACGTCCTCAAAAGAAAAAGATATTACGGCGGTGGTGTCTGTCAGTTTTGGGCTGAATTAGGCATTCCTTCAATCAAACAGGCGCAGGTAGGGGTAGCGCACCGGGGTGCCCGGTTCCTTGTCCAAACAAAAATTAATCACCTCCCAGCAGGGTTCGGCCTCGGGGGCGGGGCTGAAGACCACCGGCAGGCCGTACAGACGGTAGCGACATCCCTCCTCCCCAGGCCGGTTGGCTTTTTCCAGGTAGCCGGTCATCAATTCTTGATACCGCTGCGCGATGGTCACCTTGGTCGCCCGATAGCCCTGGCTGTACAGTTGATCCAGTGCCTCATGGATTTCAAAGCGGATGCCGTCCGGGTGGGTATGTTGGCGGTACCAATGTTGTTGCCACTGCCGCCACCGCCGCCCCGATTGCAGATGTACCAGTTCCCCGGTGTCCGGGTTGGATTCAAACGCCCCATGGCGGGGACACAGGTAGGTATCCGTCAGGGTCAAGGCGGGAATCATTTGCCGACAGTGGGGGCAGGCAATCTCTGGCCCAAAAATCGGGTATTGCCAACTCGGAGAAATCAAGGACACGACTCCCAAGAACCTAATGTCATTGTAACGGTCTATTTCTCCGGGATAGTGATCAATTGGCGGGCAATCCCAATGGTGCGATATTTGCTACCAAAAAGGTCGGTGGTATAGATACTGAATAAAACGTAATTTTGTACCCGGGTATTGCGGCGTAAAAAGTCCTCAGCCGTACCCCGAATCGCCGTCAAAATATCACTACAGGATTGGTTGAGGTAGGTGGTTAAAAATTGGGGAATTTCCTGGCCTTGGGTGGATTCTTTAATAATATCCGGCAGCCGGGGGCAAAGTTCCTGGCGCAGGGTGACAAAGGCAAAACCGATAAATTCCTGCTCCGAAGGGTTGGTCAATCCCAAGCCCAGGGTGACCGTCGCCACCGCTCCCAAGGTACCCAGTAGAATAGACCGTTGCACAAACTTGGCTCCCAATGCTTAACACCACCCGCCGCTTGTTTCGCTTAAAATGGCACTTTTAGTTTATCATGCGACCGGGTGTGATAATTAATCATGGGTTTTACCCCCTAGCGATGAGTTTGTCATAGTCTTGGTGTGAGCCTATCCAGAACCATAAATAGCCTCCATTGATTGCTGTGGATACAGTGCGATAGTTCGCTCCAACTCTTGCAGACTAAACTCTACCAACTTTTTTGAATTGCAGGGATGGATGATAAATATCTCTTTTCATTAAAGCAAAGTTTTTGTCAACAAGATGACGGATTTCAATGGGTAGTTTTTGATAACATTCCCAGAAACTCTTTGCCGTTTTATCAAAAAACTGGGTCTAAAACCCCGTCCTGCTTCGCACGCAAGCTACAGG
>CAYZTU010000007.1:0-116713 GCA_964481635.1 uncultured Synechococcus sp. | reverse complement strand
TGCTCTTTTTTGATTCTGATACCCCGTCCGCTTGCGGCGGGGTAGTTCATTATTTACTAAAATTTAATATTTTTGAAAGCGATGTATAGCTATTGTCGATAAGTTTGCGGCATTTAGTGATTAACAAAGATTTCCTGAGCGAAAAGCCCTAGGAATTATCGGCCAGAGCGTAACATCACCGACGCATCTGATGCATCTTCATCTTTGGTTTTGCACCTCAAGCCCCCTCGGCTGGTGGTGTCCCCCGCCGCCGAAACCGTTTCATTTGATCCGTGAGCATATCCAGTTGCAAATCGCCCAAACTTCTCAACATCGCTTCCGCGGTCGCAAACCGGTCTCGGGGATAGGGTTCCATTGCCTTATCCAGGGTATCCGCCAAACTCGCAGGTAGGTCAGGAAACTGTTGCCGCCACAGGATTTTGCCGCTTTGGGGGTCGGAATTGAAATCCTGGGGTTCCTTCCCGCTCAAAAGATACAATGCCGTCATCGCCAAACTATACAAATCACTGCTAAAAATCGGTCGCCCCATCCCCTGTTCCATGGGCATATACCCCAGAGAACCAATCACCATACTCGCACTCGTCCCGTGCCCCAAAACCTCTTTCACCGCCCCAAAATCAATCAGTACCGGCTTGTTATCCAGCTTCCGCAACATGATATTGGGGGGTTTAATATCTCGATGGATAATGCCTTTTTTGTGAATGTATTCCAAAATTCCCAACACATCAATCAGAATACGCACCACCTCCGAAGGAGGCAAAACGCCCTCCCGTTGCACTTTTTGCTCTAAATTAATGCCCTCAATCAGTTCTTGCACCAAATAAAATTTATTATCTTCCGTAAAATAAGCGTAGAGTTTGGGAATGGCATTGGTGCCATTACTTAAATCCTCCAGAATGGCCGCCTCCCGCTCAAACCGGCGTTTGATTTCCTCATAGACTTCCGGGTTTTGAGTGGCGGGGCGTAGTTGCTTGATCACGCAGGGGCGGCGGGAGGGCAGGAACGTATCCTCAGCCATGAACGTAATCCCAAATCCCCCCTTACCCAAGGGAGCATTCATCTGGTAGCGGTTGTTGAGTAATTTGCTCATGGGTCAAACGCTGAGTCCTTGATTCAGTTTAGCGGCATCGGTCGGTTAGGCGAACAAAATAGTGGTATGCCCCAGCCGGGGTTTGCCCGTAGTGGTGGGCAGGGCGGGCAGGGCAGGCAGGGTCGGTCGTAGGCTGTTGAGTTCCGCCAATAGGATGGCACCGCTGTTGATCATCACCGCCAGCACCGGGTCAAGGGCAAAAAACACCCCTCCCAGCACAATGCTCAGGTTGGGCACCACCACCAACCCCAGGTTTTGGTAAATCACGCTCATGGTTTCCCGGGCAATCTGGATGCCATAGACCAAGCTCCGCAGGTCATCCTGGGTCAAAACCACATCGGCGGTATCAGCGGCCAGGGAACTGCCCCCCTTCAAGGCGATGGAAACACTGGCATGGGCAAGGGCAGGAGCATCATTGATCCCCTCCCCCACGTAGGCCACCCGTTGCCCTTGGGCTTCCAATTCCGACACGACCGCTACTTTTTGATCCGGTAAAACCTCGGGATGGACTCGCTCCGGCGGAATCCCCAAACGGTTGGCAGTCACATAGGCCGCCGGTGCCAAATCCCCCGTCACCACATAGGTGGACAGTCCCATGTCCTGCAAGGCTTGCACCGCCGGTTCCGCCTCGGGACGCAGGGGATTGGTCAACGCCACCACCCCCAACAATTGTTCTCCCCGCGCCACATACACCAGGGAATAGCCCGCTGCCTTCAACTCCGGGTGCATCTGAGCCACGGGTTCCGTATCAATCCCCACCTCCCGCAACCAACGGTTACTGCCCACCCGCACCACCTCATCCCCCAGGTTGGCCTGCATCCCTTTCCCCGGCAACACCTCCACCGCCCCCACGGCAGCGGGTTCGACCCCAAAATCCTCCCCGTATTCCACAATCGCCAGGGAAGCCGGGTGGAGCGATGCCTTGGACAATGCCGTGGCCAATTCCAGCAGGGCAAAGGTATTGCACCCCACATCCGTCAGATACACATCAAACACCTGGGCTCGCCCCTGGGTGAGCGTCCCGGTTTTGTCAAAGACCACCGCCTCCACCTGCGCCAGCATTTCCAACGCCCGCCCGGAACGGATATACAAACCATACTGGGTTGCCTGCCGTACCGCCGTCAAAATTGCCGTTGCCGAAGCCAGCTTTACCCCGGTGCCAAAATCCAACTGGAGCAACGCCAGGGCTTGATGCCAATTCCCCGTCAGGGTAAACAACACGCCACTGAGGAACAACACCGGCGTAATCGTCCACTCCCCCACCTGCTCAGCGTAGTCCGACACCCGCGAATCGTATTGGGGGGCTTCCTTGAGTAGGGTCAAGGCTCGACCCATGCGGGTATCTTGACCCGTTTTCTCCGCCCGCACCCACAACTGCCCCCGCACCACCAGCCCGGAGGCATAAACCGTCGCTCCCGGTTGACAGGGTTGCAAACGCACCTCACCACTGAGGTTTTGGTTGTCCACAAAACCTTCCCCCCGCACCACCGTGCCATCCACGGGAATCCGGTCCCCATGGTTCACCACCACCACATCCCCCTGCTGCACCGCCACCAAAGGCAAGGATTGCTCTTGCCCCTGCCGTTCCACCCGTACCTGCACCGTCGCCAAATCCATCAACACCGAATGCTTGCGACTGGTCTGGCGAGCCGTCGCATCCCGCACCAGCCCCGTGGCTTCACCGATGCTCAATTGCAACGCTGGCGGCACATACTGCCCCTCCAGGGCATGGATCACCGTCCACAGACTGTCCAAGACATCCAAATTCAATTGCCGCTCATGGCTGAGGGCGTGCCAACTGGAAACAAACACGGGTTTGGCCGCCACCAACACCACCCCCACCATCACCCAGGGGGGAATTGGCACCTGCAACCCCGTCGCCACCGCACCCAACCCCAGGGCAAACAGCGGCCAACCGAACCGCTCGCCCCAATCCTCCTCCGGTTGCGCCACCCAGCCGGTACCAAGCGCATACTCCTGACCAGCCTCCTCAATACAGGCCAACACCGCTGCACGCCCCCCACCCTCCACCACCACAGAGTAGGACCAGGCGGACAGCCGCACCCCCATCACCCCCGGCACCCGCTCCAACAACCAGAACAAACATTCCCGGTACGCTGGCTCTGCTCCCAATAAAGGCACCCGCACCCGCAAGCGCCCCGGCACCTCATGCACCACCCGATAGACCACCGAAACCGCAGGGACAGGAGCAACGGCCAAAGACATGGTTCACCCGTGAGAACAACCATCTCCAGCCTATCACCCCTGTTCCCCCCCTGCTATCTAGCAGGGACAACCCTCGTGACCACAACCCGCCCCCTGGCCATGCCCCTGGGCACAGGCCTCACTACAGTACACCTTGTCCGCCACCCGAATCGCCGTCGCCGGTTCTACCTGACACACGCAGGGCTGACAATCACATTTCACCATCGCTGAACCTCCAAAACGCTATGAACTAACTATACATGAACATATATTTATGTGTCAAACAGAAAAACCTATAGTTGGTCTTAAGTCTGGGGGGATTCAGCACGCCCTTGGGGACAATAGAATCAAAGTCTGCCCAGGAGGGAAGAGTATGAATGCGGCCAATCCCCTGTTAGAGATTCCCCAGTACGGCCAGAGCGTCTGGATGGACAACCTCAGTCGGAATCTAATCGTCTCCGGTGAATTGCGGCAGTTGATCAGCACCCGGGGCATTTGCGGCATCACCTCCAACCCCGCCATTTTTGAAAAAGCCATCGCCGGGAACGCCATTTACGATGCGGACATCATTGCCGGAGCCAAGGCCGGTCTGTCCGTGACCCAGATTTATGAATCCCTGGCCTTTAAGGACATCCAAGATGCCTGCGATATTTTCCGCCCCATCTATGACTCCAGCCAAGGTTTGGACGGGTATGTGAGCTTGGAAGTCGCCCCGGAATTGGCTGGGGATACGGCGGGCACGGTGCGGGAAGCCCTGCGGTACTACCAAGCCATTAACCGTCCCAACGTGATGATCAAAATCCCCGGTACTCCGGCGGGTTTAGCCGCTGTGGAGCAGGTGATCGCCGCTGGGATTAACGTGAATATCACGCTTCTATTCAGCGTCCAGAGCTACGTGGACACCGCTTGGGCTTACATTCGGGGGCTAGAAACCCGGGTGGCGCAAGGAGAACCCATTGACCGGATCGCTTCCGTCGCCAGCTTTTTCCTGAGCCGGATTGACACCAAGATAGATAAATTATTGGAAACCATCGGTACGGATGCGGCCAAGGCGTTGCTGGGCAAAACCGCCATTGCCAATGCCAAGGTGGCCTACGAGCGGTTCGAGGAAATTCTGCAAGACCCCCGCTGGCAAGCCCTCACCGCCAAAGGTGCAAAAGTCCAACGGTTGCTTTGGGCGAGTACCAGCACCAAAAATCCCCAGTACAGTGATGTGATGTACGTCGAGGAATTGGTCGGTGCCAACACGGTCAATACGTTGCCCCCGGAAACCATCGAAGCCTGTGCCGACCATTGCGAAATTAGCGACCATCTCCGCAGTGGCTTTGACCGGGCAGAGGAGGTCTTGGCTCAGGTAGCTGCCCTGGGGATTGACCTGGACAAAGTGATGGCCGAATTGTTAGATGAGGGGATCAAGAAATTCGTTGACCCCTTCACCTCACTGATGCGTTCCCTCAGCGATAAAGTCGCCCAACTTACCCCCGTTTAACCCTGTCCACCCACGAAGACTGGATGCGGCTGGCACTGGAGATGGCGACACAGGCCGGACAAGCGGGGGATGTGCCGGTGGGAGCGGTGATTGTGAATGGTCATGGGGTCTGTATCGCCCAGGGGGAAAACCGCAGGCAACGCACCCACGACCCCACCGCCCATGCGGAAATTCTCGCCCTCCGGCAGGCCGGTCTCGCCCTGGGGACTTGGCATCTTGTTGATTGTACATTGTACGTCACTTTAGAACCCTGCCCCATGTGTGCGGGGGCTTTGGTGAACGCCCGGATTGGCAGGCTGGTTTACGGAGCCAGTGACCCTAAGGCCGGTGCAATCGAGAGTGTGATTCAGATTCCCACCAGTCTCGCCTCCAACCACCGCTTCTCAGTAATTGGTGGCATTTTAGCGGCGGAATGTCGGGAACTTTTGCAAACCTGGTTTCGCCAAAGGCGGCAAAATCATTAACTGGGTTCCCGCTATGCTATTATGAGAAACGCATCATTACGGGGCTATAGCGCAGTTGGTAGCGCACCTCAATGGCATTGAGGGGGTCAGCGGTTCGAATCCGCTTAGCTCCATAGACATTTCAGATATTACCGCAGGGATTTCAGGGTTTTTAATGCAGTACGGGTTGGGGTTAATTGTAATTAAGCTAAATGTGGCCGCCGGTACCTGCGATGCCACCCAAGCCTAAATCGCAACCGTACTAAAATCGCAACCAATTACATCACCATGCGGAACCCGAGACTCGAACTCGGAAGCCTTGCGGCACATGAACCTGAATCATGCGCGTCTACCAATTCCGCCAGTTCCGCTTAACTGACAATTTTTTATTATCTCCTATTCACTTGCCGTCGTCAATCTCATAACCGAACAGACGGGGGTCAACCGTCCCCAGTTCCAGGTCGTTCAACCCATATTCTGCCCAGCGACGGGCGACCAAAGCGGCCACCTCTGGGTCGGAAGTCAGCGGTTCTCCCCAGGTGTGAGCGGTTTCAGGAGGAATTTTGGTGGTGGCATCAATCCCCATGCGACTGCCTAAGCCTACTTTGGGACAGGCAAAATCCAAGCTATCAAACGGCGTATCCGGCAGAATAAAGACATCCCGTTGCGGGTCAACTTTGGAGCTAATTGCCCACACCACTTGCCGGGGGTCACGAATATTAATTTCCTTGTCAACCACAATCACAAATTTGGTGTAAGTAAATTGGGGCAAAGCACTCCAAAATGCCAAGGCTGCCCGCCGTGCCTGCCCCGGATAGGCTTTATCAATGGCGATAATTGCTGCTTTATAACTCAGGGCTTCCATCGGCAAGAAAAAATCAATGATTTCCGGGACTTGCTTGCGTAAAATGGGTGTATAAATGCGATTCAACGCAATGGCAATCAGGGCTTCTTCCTTGGGCGGACGACCGCTAAAGGTGGTGGCATAGATGGGATTTTTTCGATGCGTCACACAATGGAAACGAATTAAGGGTGAATCTTCTACGCCGCCGTAATAGCCCATGTGGTCACCAAAGGGTCCATCAGGAACCATCTCTCCCGGCGTAATGGTACCTTCCAGGATAAACTCTGCATTATCGGGTACGTCTAAATCTAGGGTTTTACATCGGGATAAATTCACCCCGGTGCCCCCGTACAAACCCGCAAATAGCCATTCGGATAATTCGACGGGAATGGGGGTGGCTGCCGCCAAAATTAACAAAGGGTCAATGCCTAAAACAATGGCAATTTCTAACTTCTTTCCCGCCTGGGCGCACTTGCGTAAATGTCTGGCTCCCCCCCGCACCGATAACCAATGGACAGACATGGTATTTTTTGACTGCAAGTGCAGGCGATAAACCCCCACATTGGGCGTACCGGTTTCACAGTCTTTGGTAATCACCAAGCCCAGGGTTAACACCTTGCCCGCATCCCCCGGATAGGGTCGAATCATGGGGATTTGGGTTAAATCAACCTGCTCCCCCTGGTGGATAACCTGCTGACAGACGGGGAAAAAACTCATCCCCGGTTTGGCTTTGACTACATCGAATAATAATTTGCCAAACTCCAGAAATTCCCCCGGATTTTTCGGGGGCTTGGGTTGTTGGAGTTGACCCAGTTTTTGACCCAGGGTTTCTAACTCCTGGGGATGTTCCATGTGCATCGCCCAACAGACCCGCTCCAATGTCCCCAAAAGATTAACCACCACCGGCATGGTGGCACCTTTGACATTTTCAAACAACAGAGCTGGCCCGCCGGATTGGAGTACCCTCTGGGTGATTTCCGCTAACTCTAAATCCGGGTCAACCAAGGCAGAAATTCGCCGCAACTGCCCCCGCTTTTCTAATAACTGGATAAAGCCCCGCAAATCCCGTGCCATCCGTCTTGCCCCATGAGTTTATTTCTAATTGTAACGATTCTTAACGGCTTAGGTGACTATAGAGGGCACCCCGGCGGGTAACGACCCAATCCCGTCGCCCAATCAGTTGGTAGTACACGGCGACCAAGCAAACCAGATGTTTGAAAAAGGAGTAAACGGGCAGGACAAAGCAGTACAAAAGGGAATCCCGACCATTCCAGAGTGAGGCATGACTGCGCCCCCGATGAGCGACGAATACTTGGTACGGGCCGCTCACCAACAGCAAAGCGGTGATCCAGCCAAACCATTGTAGGGCGGGGGCGGGCAGGGAATTGAGGCTGGCCAGTTCATGGCACAGGATCAGGGGATAATAAATAATGGTAAAGTGCAGGGCAATGCCGCAAACAAACATACAAAGTAAATATATTTTTTGTCCCCAACCCAAGTGCTCTGAACGGACAATCGGCCAGGTATATTTCAACCCCACCTGTAACCATCCCTGTGCCCAGCGGCGGCGTTGTGACCACAGGGCTGACCCATCCACCGGAGCCAGTTCCGTGGCGATCACATCCCGGTCGTGGATAATCCGATACCCCCGTAGCAGTAATTTCAAGGTCACGTCAATATCCTCGGTGAGCATCCGGGGATTGAACCGAATGCCCCGCAGGACAGGGGTGCGCCAGTAGCCATTGGAACCCCCAAAAATGCCCAAATCCGCCAAAAGGGAGCGGGCCGGATGGCTGACCCCATAGAGATGTTCAAATTCCACCGCCACCACCCGGGTCAAGAGATTGTCTTGGGCGTTGCGGATCACATTGCGCCCTTGCACAACATCGTACTGTCCCCCCGCCAGCCAGCGCCAAGCCCGCCGGATGCTTTCCGGTGCGGGTTTGAGGTCTGCATCCAGGATTAGGGTCATATCGCCGGTCACCACATGAATCGCCGCATTCAGGTTTTCCGCCTTGGAGTGACTGCCCTCAACGTGGAGCAGTTTCAACTCGGGGTGCTGTGCCGCCAGATGATAAAGTTGCCCCTCGATGGGTAAGGGTTGGGGGCGGTTGTAGGCCAGGATAATTTCTAAACCCGCTTGGGGACGGGGAAGCGTGTGTAGGAGATGGGTCAGGGTGTCGAGAATAATCCCCTGTTCGTTGGGCAGGTAGGCCACTACGATCACCGAATAACGAGGCAGTTGGGTATCGCAACGGTGGGGTTGGCGGCGCAAACGCTGGCGGGTAATGGTGCGATAACCCAGCCAAGTAGCGGTGGCCTCAACCATCCCCAGGAGTGCTGCCAAGATGAAAAGGATGGTGGTCACCCAGGCTAAGGTGGACATGATGACCCCCCTATCGGCTCAAATCGGTTGTCCCAACCACCTATGGGCCATATCACAATTTTTTATCCTCACATCCGTATTTACATTAACAGATTGTTTCAAATTCTTGACCCCTATCCCGGGTGGGGAGGGTGCTGCTGTCAGGAAAATCCTCCTGGGCATCTTCCATAATGATAGTGAAAGCTGAAATACCCGAGGACACACCCATGACCCAACCCTTGGTGGAACTGGCGCAGGTTTTTTCTCGCTTGGGAGCCTTGGCGTTTGGCGGGCCGGCTGCCCATATTGCCCTGATCCAAAAAGAGGTGGTGGAGGAACGCCAGTGGTTGTCGGCAGAGGAATTTTTGGACTTGATGGGAGCCACCAATCTAATTCCCGGCCCCAACTCCACGGAAATGGCGATCCTAGTCGGGTTGCGGCGGGCGGGTTGGGCGGGGTTGGCCGTGGCGGGGGTGTGTTTTATTTTCCCGGCGGCGATGATCACCACGTTGATCGCTTGGGGCTATCGGGAATTGGGCACCTTGCCGCAGGTGGCACCGGTATTGGTGGGGATTCAGCCGGTGACGGTCGTCTTGATCCTCCAGGCGGGCTGGCGGTTGGGGCAAAAGGCGGTGAAAAACCGACTCCTTTTGGGGGTGGGGGTGGCGGTGATTGTTCTCTCTGTGCTGGGGGTGGGGGAGGTGCTGGCACTGTTGGCGGGGGGGCTGTTGGGGGTACTGGTACGGCGTTCACCCCGACCGGCGCAGGGAGCGTGGTGGCCTTGGGTGGGATTTCCCCTGGCGACGACAGCTACCCAGGTGCCTGAGGTTCCTCCGAGTCTGGGGCTGTTGGGTTTGTTTTTCCTCAAGGTGGGGGCGGTTTTATTTGGTGGTGGTTATTTGCTGGTTGCTTTTATTGAAAATGACCTGGTGAATCGCTATGGTTGGTTAACCCAACAGCAACTTTTGGATGCGATTGCGGTGGGGCAATTTACCCCTGGACCGGTGTTATCCACGGCCAGTTTTATTGGCTTTCAAATTGCCGGGTGGGCGGGGGCAGCCGTGGCTACTGTGGCGATTTTCCTGCCCTCGTTTTTTTTTGTGGCACTTTTGAATCCGATTTTGGTTTGGTTTCGGCGCACGTCCTGGACGGGGGCTTTTTTGGATGGTTTGAATGTGGGGGCGGTGGCGTTGATTGGGGTGGTGGCGGTGCGGCTGGGTTGGCAGATTGGGGTCACCCCCTTTAGCCTATCGGTCGGGCAGGGTTTATGGGTGGTGGGCATCGGCGTTTTGAGTGGCGTTTTGCTGTTTGGGAAGCGGGTGTCGGCTCCCTGGTTGATTGGGTTGGGGGCGGTTTTGGGTGTGGCGGGTTGGGGGTTGGGGGTGATTGCGGCGTGACCCCCTGGGACGGCCATCTTTGGTTACAGTGATAGGGAACTTGGTTGGCGGCAGGGGGAATCCTATGGGCTACGGGTGGCGTTACGGGCTGTTGGTGTTGATCACTCTGGCAATGCCGGTACCTCTGGCCTTCGCTCAGGTGAACCTGAAGCAGGTTTTACAAACCACCCCCACCAGCCGTCTGCGATTTTCCCCCCACACAATTGGGGTGGTGATTGCCGATGCGGTCAGCCGGGTGTATGTGGTCAACGCCCGCCAGGGGCAGTGGTTACGCATCGAACCCCAAAGCATGGGTGCCCGGGCGGTGGTGCTGGTGTTTGACCGGCAGGGGAAACAACTCGCCAGCCTCAGTAATGGTGACCGTCCATTCGAGTACCAACTGCCTGCTAGCGGCGATTACACCATCTTTGCCAGCAGCGGCCCGACTAATCACCGCTACCATTTCGTCCTCACCGTATTCAACGAGGGCGGCTGAGGTCTACAGCCCCTGGGCGCAAAATGTGCCAGGTATCAGCCTGCCAAGTCACGACCCTGGAGGGTTGACCTGAACCTGGATCATTGCCATTGAATACATAAACCTCAGGGAATTTTTCATCAATGGCCTCACCCGTCAACAAGGGTGGTTCCCCAGAGTAGTTGGCGCTGGTGGTGGCTAAAATACCCGTTTGTTGTAAAACGCTGAGAGCGCTGGGATGGTTGGGAATGCGTAAGCCAATCGTGCCCGTATTTTGGGGGTTAATGGCTGTCGTCACCCGGTCGCTGGCGGGTAGGACAATCGTCAACGCCCCCGGCCAAGAGGATTGCGCCAAAGCTTCCCACGGAATGGTCAATCCGGGGGCAATCCAGGGGCTAAATGCTGATAATTCAGCGGCCATGAGAATTAAGGGTTTGTCGGGCGGACGGTGCTTGCATTGGTAAATTTTCAGGCCGTATTCGGGTTGGACGGCCAATGCGGGTACGGTGTCCGTGGGAAAGCTGATGACATTGCCCCCCCGCCCCGCCAGGATTAAGCTCGGCAAACTGACCAACATCACCCACCCCAGCGAGCCAGAACGATACGGTCATGCCCGCCCCAATCCCGATAGGTTTGGATGTCCCGATACCCGCCCTGTTTTTGCAATAAATCCACCACCGCCCCGGTCTGCCCACTCATGGTTTCTACACACCAGAGTCCGCCGGGACGTAAATAGGTGGGAGCCGTTTTGACCAGATGTGCCAAATGGACGAGGCCATCTTCGCCGCCATCGAGGGCTAAACGGGGTTCGTGCTGGACTTCGGGAGCTAGGGTTGGCCATAAATCCGTGGGAATGTAGGGGGGATTGCTGACCATGCCCTGGATTTGTCCCGCCAGATGCGCCAAGGGTGCAAACCAATCCCCCTGATGCAGGGTCAGCCGGTGATTTAAGCCCAGAGCAACCGCATTTTTTTTAGCAATGTGTAATGCGACTGGACTGCAATCACCCCCGTAAACATGAATATCCGGCAATTCCCGCAATAACCCCAACCCAATGGCTCCACTCCCGGTACCCAAATCCACCCATGTCCCGGTGGTTAAGCCCCACTTGTATGCCCATTGTACAGCTACATCCACCAGCAATTCCGTTTCTGGACGGGGAATCAACACCCCCGGCGCAATTGCTAATTCCATATCCCGCCAAGGCGTGGAACCCGTCAGATATTGGAGGGGCTGGCGGGTTTGGGTGTAGGTTTGCCACAGGGCTTCTAGGCGGGGAAGAAATTCGCTACCCGGTTTCTCTGCCCATTTCAGGGTCAGGGTATCCCAGCCCGTCACTTCTCGCACCAACCAGTCCAATTCCCCAGCCAAGGCGGGGGTCAACTGGCGTTGCTGTTGCCACCAGTCCCGCAGGGTCATTACTGGGGTTTGGGAGCGGGGGATGCCTGAGGGCGGGGAGATGGGGCGGGCGAGGCTTGGGGACGGGGTGCCGGACTGGCTTGGGGACGGGGTGCGGGTTGGGTCTGGGGACGGTTCCCGGTATTCCCCTGTTGTTGCTGGATAAATTTCAACGCCGAACTGGAGGGAATAAAGTACAATTGCCGCAACTGCGGGTCATTCTTTTGCTCCATAATGGCCACCAACCGATCCAGGCTACTGACTTGAATTTTGGCAGATTCGGCAATTTTCGGGTCTTGCTTTTTCACTTCCGAGAGAAAGGCATCCGCATCTTGGCGGCTGAAGAACATGGGAGCCATTTCCTCGCTTTTGCCGCCTTTCGGGTCATTCACCTGCACGGTTAACTGGGCTTGTTGGGGGCCACCGGTGATAAAAAATAGGGGAATTCCCGGAAATTTATCGGTTTTCTGACCACTGGCTTGCAGAATTTTCAAGGCCGCATCCACCTGCGCCCCTTCCGGCTGAAAACTGACATCAAACTTTTGGTCTTTGCTCTTTTGGATTGATTTCGCCAATTCGTAGGCTTTGTCTAAACCGATGGCACGAATTTGGGCACCCTTGGCGAGGGCAGGATTTTGGGTTTGTACCCGTTGCAGAGCCGTTTGGGCATCCTGGGGACTAAAGAAGAAAAAGCTAATTTCCTTATCTTTGCCGCCATCTTTGATGGTGATGGTTAAACTTTGTTTGCCGCTCCCATCAATCAAGGTGAAAACGGGCACTTGTTTGAGTTGTTCGCCAATGTCCTTGGCGGGGATTCCCTGGGCAATGGCTGGGGTTAACGCAGGACTTAAACCTATTCCAGAACCGAATAACAAACTGAAAACCAACCCACCCCGAATAAAACCGTTCATCCCTACTCCTTGCGCTAAATTTGCTCTCATTCTACTGATTCCTGGGACAGTTGCCCAGATTCAGATGACGGGGAACTGGAGGCTGGTGGTTCCCATAAACCGTACCAAATGAGGTTACTCAATAAGGCCAAACCCACCAAGTATTTTAAGCTCAAGGGGATGACTTCGCTAGGGGAAAAAAAGCCCTCAATGACCCCGGCGATGACCAGTAAAGGCACGATGCCATAGACCAACTGGGCGGCTTGGGCACCATAAACTTGCAGGGCGGCACCCCGCCCCCACCGGCCTGGGAAGAGCAACGCCCGTCCAATCAACAAGCCCGCACCCCCGGCCAGGAAGATAGCGGGCAACTCCAACGCCCCGTGGGGAGCCACAAACGCCCAGAACGGGTAGGCCAAGCCGTATGCCCCCACCAGTGAACCAATGACCCCCAACAGCAAGCCATTAAAAAACATGAAATAGGTGGTTAATACCCCGCCCGTGATGCCCCCAGCGATGGCACGAAAGGAGACACTCAGATTGTTCACCATGATATTACTGGCCGCCCAGGGTTCATTGCCCAGGATGCTACCCGTCCAGAGTTCCCCCCGCTCCCGCACCTGGTCAATCAAATACTGGGGCAAAAGGAGTGATTGAAAACTACTATCCTGCCAGCCATACCACCAGCCGATCAGGGCACCCAAGGCAAACATTCCCGCCGCCGTTGCCCAATACGCCCAGGTTTGGCGCAACACCTGGGGCAATTGCCAACGATAGAATTGCCCGATGGCCTGCCATTCTTGGCGGCGACTGCCTTGGTAAATCTGGCTATAACTGCGGCTGGTCAGGTTTTGCAAATCTTGGATCAGGACGGGACTGAGGCCAAAGGTGCGGGCACGGGCTAAATCTCCAGAGACGACTCGGTACAGACTGGCTAAACGACGGATTTCCCGAGCGGATAGGTGAGGTAGCCCCTGCTGCTCCAGCCGTTCTAGGAGTTTTTTTAATTCTTGCCAATCCCCTTCCCGGCGGCTGAGCCAGCGTTTCACATCCACCTGCATTCACCTCATCAACCATTCAGATACTAGCCCAATCCCGGAATATGAGGGCAAACCCCGTTGCCCACACTACGGGTGTTCAGCCCCCAGGCAATACGCCCCCCTCCCAACCGGGGATGACGGAGGCGGTGATCAACGCTTGCAAATCCTCCTGGAGACCTCGATAGAGAAGAAAGGCCAACCCAAACCCCAACAGCCCCACCCCGCTCACCACGCCCAGCAACCAGGGGTCATCCAAACCACTCCACACCAACAAGCCCACAGAGCCGGGGGCAACCATCCCCGCCAAGAACAGATACACCCCCGCCCAGCGTTGTAAGGTTTCACAACGAGCCGCTTCCGCCGGTTCCGGCAAGGGGGGCATCAAGCGGGGATAGACCACCCGCAGTACATAACTCGTACAGAAGAAGAACGGATAGGCCGCCGCGACCAAACCGCACAACCCCAGGGATAGGACAAACTGCACCATCGCCCGGGGGGGGAAATCGGGCACTAGGAAGGCTAAGGCCAAGGGGTACACCAGGGCGGCCACCCCCCATGCCACCAGCCCAATCACCGCCACCACCTGCCCGATCCCCAAACTCTGCCGGCGCACCTGCACCCGCTCGGTGGGGGGGGGAATTTGGCGCATCGCCCGCACCGTCGGCCACACGGTCAGGGTCAAGACCAGCAAGCCCAAGGGATAGGCAATACTGTTGACCTTTAATGATAACTGTTCCCAGGTGGCGGTGGCTCCCGCCAAATGGCTAATAATTTCCCGCCAATTGCACACATAGTTGAACCAGCCCGCCAAAGCGTGGGGCAACAAAGCCGCCAAGATAAAAATCAGGAATGCCCACCGTTGCCAGGGGGAGGGTTGGGAGCGCAAAAAGCGAAAGGTCTGGGGTCGCAGGCACAAACTGAACTGCCGTGCCAAGTCCTGGCCGTTCACCGGGCGGTTTTCCCGGTCGGGAGCCAAACAGGACTGCAAAACCCAGGTCAATTCCATCGCCCCGGTACCCAAGGCCGCCGCATCCGCCGGCACCGGCGGGCACTGTTGCCGCTGTTCCCAGCGCTGGCTGAGCATGGTCACCCAGTCCTTGGCTAACCCGGTTTCCGCAAAGGGGCGTTCCCCGTACAACACCTCCCACAGCACCACCGCCAGGGCGTACAGGTCGCTGCGTCCGTCCAACTGCTCCGGTTGCCAGGGGTCGTAGGGATTGGCGGCTGCCAACTGCTCCGGGGACATATAGGCCAAACTACCGCCAAAATAGGCCGCCGGGGTTGCTCCCGCCACCGGTGACGCATAGCTGATATTAAAATCGGCCAGGTAGGGCGTGCCATCGGCTCCCAGGAGGATGTTCGCCGGTTTCACATCCCGGTGCAGTACACCCTGCTGCTGGGCATAGGCCAACGCCCCCGCCAGTTGCATACCCCAGCGGGCGACCACCGTCATCCAGGTCAGTTCCGTCCACTGCCGCCGCCGCCACTCGTCCCCCCAAGGAGCCTGTCCCACCCGGTTCATGGCCTGATCCACCGCCGTCAACACCAAACCCCCCGTGCGTTGACCGGGCGGCACGGATTTGACCTGCTGAATCACCCCCGCCAAGGTTCCCCCTAAAATACATTGCATATACAGGAGCCGCAACCCCCGCTCCGCCAACACCCGTTGGTCAAACACCCGCACAATATGGGGATGGTCTAACAACGCCAGGGTTTGGGGTTCCGCCCCCTGTTCCGGGGAGACCTTGAGTGCCACCCACCGTTGCATGGTCGCTTGCCGCGCCAAAAACACCTGGGCAAACGCCCCCCGTCCCAATTCCTGCACCACCTCAAACCCGGCCACCTCATCCCCAACTTGGATCGGCTGGGCTGCCCCCTGGGGAGCGGTGCTAGTGACCAAGGCCGTATTCGCCACCACCTCGGTTTGCTCCAGGAGGCGAGCCAGGGCTTCTTGTTGCGCCGGAAACCGCTCGTAGTACTCCTGCACCGTCACCTGGGGGTCATGCTGGGTGCGGACATAATACTCCTGTAGGATCAAATCACAGGGCAGTTCCGCCCCCAACTCCGGGTACTGCACCTGATAGGCCTCTACCCGCTGTCCCAGCCCCTTTTGCCAGCGGTATGCCAAATCGGTTTTGACCAACTCCACCAGTACCAGCGACCGGAGCGGCAGGGGGACATCCGGGATAAAGTCTGCCAAATTCGGCACCGATTGTGCCCAGGCCGCCACCAGCGAATGTACCGACTCTGTTAGTATATCCCAGGCAGGGGTCAAAGTTGTGTTAGATTCCTGCATCCTGACTCAGGTAACCAACCTCAATGGGATTCCACCACAATTTTACCCCGGAAGACAATGTAGTTATAAATGTTATATCCCAGGACAATTGGGATCAAAAAACCCACAAACGTCAACATAAATACCAGGGAACTGGGTGCCGCCGCCGCTTGATAGATGGTGACACTGGGGGGAATAATGTTGGGAAAAATCAAAAATCCCAACCCCACAAACGACAGGGAAAAAACCAAAAAAGTGTAGATGATCGGGGCATTTTCCTGCCGGAGTTTTAGGCTTCGCAACAGGGCAATAATGGCAACCAACCCCAGCACGGGAATCACCGCAAAAATATAAATCAAAGGGGGTGAAAACAATAATTCTCGGGCGTGATCCCAAAGAATTGGCGTGGTCACGGTAATAAAAATCGCCCCGGCTAGGGTCGTCCAGGTGGCAATCGCAGCGGTGCGGAAGTGGGTCTTTTGCAATTCCCCAGTCGTTTTCAAAATGAGATAGGTCGAACCGATCAACACATAACCCTGGATCAAAGTCAACGCTACCAGCACCGAATGCCAGGTGAGCCAGTCCCATGTCCCGCCGACGAAGTGACCCAATTCATCCACCTTAATGCCTTCAAAAACCGTTCCCAAGGCAAATCCCTGCCCCAAAGCAGCCAAAAAACTCCCGGTACCAAAAGTGGTATTCCAAATCGTTTTATTCTCCGCATTTTCCCGAAACTCAAAGGAAACCGCCCGCAAAATTAACCCCACCACCATCAACACCAGGGGTAAATAAAGGGCGTGCAAAATCGTGGCGTAGGCCAAGGGAAATGCCCCAAAAAGGGAACCCCCCATCAGGACCAACCAGGTTTCATTCGCATCCCACACATTGCCCAAACTGGTCATCAAAATGCTGCGCCGCTCCTCCCCGCCAGCGGTCAAGGAGAGAATCCCCACCCCCAAATCAAACCCATCCAATAAGACATACAAAAATAGAAATAAACCCAGGATAAAAAACCAGACTTGGGGGAGAAAATGTTGGAGCGGCTCTAAGGGTTGCATGGAAACTCCTGGATTACGGTGAAATGGGGAGACAAAACTAGGGTTGGCTGACTTCCGCCGGTCGCTGGTCGGGGATATGCTGTGCCGGGTCAGTCACCAACGTTGGTTGCACCACTGTGCGGGGTGCAGGGAGGGTTAAGTTTGGCCCTTTCAGAATAATTTTCTGAGCAAAATAAAGGGTTACAAAAAAGAAAATGGCGTACATCAACATCAACCCGGATAGGGAGAATAGAATTACCCCTGGGGGTAAATCCGAGGCGGATTCCACCGTGCGTAATTCCCCATAGACGATCCAGGGTTGGCGACCCACACACCGCACAATCCAACCGCATTCCACGGCGATATAACCCAAGGGACCAGCAAAGAGCCACGACCGCAATAACCACGGGTTTTCACTCACCACCTCCGGCGTTAATTTCCCCCGCCACCATTGCAGTGCCGTTACCCCCATCAGCATGGCAAAAAACATCCCAATGGCAATCATGATCCGAAACGAATAATACACCAGACCCACCATTTTGGGACGGTCATCGGGTGACCAGGCCTTCAACCCTTGAATCGGCGCATCTAGGGTGGGTTTTAGCTCCAATAAATAACTCAAAACCCCCGGAACTTTTAATTCCCAGGTGTTTTTTTCGAGCTGATTACTGGGCAAGGCCAACACACTCCAATCCGCCGGAGTATCCGCCGGCACCGTCTCCCACAGGGCTTCCATGGCCGCCAATTTGGTCGGTTGGTAATGATAGACCTGCTCCGCACTCAAATGCCCCAGGAAAATTTGTAAAGGAGCCACCACCATCAGGGCAACCAAAACTAACTTAAAAGAGCGGCTAAAAAATTCCGTATCCCGTTTTTTCAACAGATACCAAGCACTAATCCCGCCAATCACAAACAAGGCCGTTTCCAGGGTGGCGAAGAACATATGTAAAAAACTATTCAACATGAAGGGGTTGGCAATGGCTTGAAAATAATCCTGCACAATGAATTTCCCATCCGCAAAAAAACCACCCGCCGGGGTTTGCAACCAAGAATTAGCCGATAGAATCCAGAAGGTGGATAGGTTCGCCCCAATCGCCACCAAAACCGTAGCTAAAAAATGCACCAGGGGCGGCACCCGCTCCCAACCAAAAACCATAATCCCCAGAAAACTCGCTTCAAGCATAAAAGCCATCGTGCCCTCAAAACCCAACAGGGTTCCCAACAAATCCCCCACGGATTCGGAAAAGGGTGCCCAATTCAAGCCAAATTGAAAAGCCATCGGCAGTCCGGTGGCCACCCCAATTCCAAAATTCAACAGGTACAATTTTGTCCAAAAACGGGCGTGATGGTAGTAGGTGATATTCCGGGTTTTTAACCAGAAGGCTTCGATAATCACCAAATAAATGGCCATGCCGGTGGTCAAAACCGGCCAGAGCATATGAAAAATTGCCGTTAACGCAAACTGTAAACGGGAGAGGGTGACCGGATCGAGCAAGGCATCCAGCATAAATACTTAAAAATTTAGGGAACACTCTCGTTATACCAGCCCGATTACGGGCAGACGGGGGAAGTTGCAGATTTTCTTTATGATGATGCTTGGGGAAGGATTAAGACGCAAGAAACGGACAGGGAGGCAATCGGTTCCGTTTTGCCAGTGTCATACTGCCCCATCCAAAATCCTGTATTAAAGCGGTATTGAATGGTGTGACCCTATGACACTGTGTTGTAGTTTGAGATGATGCCATCACCTAGTACAAATAATTGGGCTTTAACGGCTATGGTATTAAGTTTTAGGGGTACGGGACTGGCCGGAATTGAACCGGCGGCCTGTCACTTAGGAGGCGACCGCTCTATCCTGCTGAGCTACAGCCCCAAACAAAATTCATTTTAACCCCTCGGGCAAAAAAAGCGATAATACCAGCCATTATTATGGGATCAGCAACGCCGATTTCGTTTGCATGAAGCGCAGACTAAACTAACTTTGTTTGAATTGGGAAAACACGCCAAAGGCATTGAGCAACAGGCCAACGGCACCGGTGAGGAACGCCGCCACACCCGCACGCAGGACAAATTCCAGCGTTTCCAGCCGCTTGTCGATGCCCTTCACTTGCTCACTCAATGCCTTGACATCCCCAGTAACATCAGAAATCTTCTGGTTAAGCTCAGCATACTGCCTATCCATTTTTTCGTCGAGCTTATCTATTTTCTGGTTAAGCTCGGCATACTGCCTATCCATTTTCTCGTCGAGCTTATCTATTTTCTGGTTAAGCTCGGCATACTGCCTATTCATTTTCTCGTCGAGCTTATCTATCCGCTGGTTAAGCTCGGAGAACTGGCGGTCTATGCGCTGCTCAAACCGCAACAGAAATTCCTCAAGCGTATAACTGATTGTTGGGGACTCGCTCATGGATATGCTCAACAGGATTAACCATCAACATTCTAAACATAGCCTTTTTTTGAGGCGACTTGGCAGGCTATCCATTTCGTTTGATTTTGGGACATTTGCCCAGCGGCAGAGCCGGGAGTAAAACTAAATGCGGGGCTATGCGACCCTTAAATGCCCAAACCTTAAGCGGGAAGGGAGTGCATCCAACTTGCCTGTGCCAGCCTAAATCAACTCAATGCGGTCGTCACCTGTGATCATCAAGGCTTTAGTGGTAGCAGTCTCCCCATTGATGCACCCAGTGAACTCTTAAACCAGCTTTAAGTTTGGGGCGATGGCGGCCAATCTTGGGGTAAATTACGAAAAAACCTTCATTTTAGGTGAGCCGAGTGATCCCTAGTTCCATCGCCAGCACCACATCCTATAACAATCGGATGTTTATTTTTGAGGTGGTTGGTCTGCGGCAAAGTCAAGCCACGGATAACCTCAACTATGCCATTCGTCAAAGTGGCAGTCTGTGGTTACAGGTGCCCTACCACCGCATGAACCAGGAAATGCAACGCATCCACCGCTTGGGTGGCCGGATTGTCAGTATGCGCCCCCTGGATGGGGTACCCCCCACGATACCGCCCCAAGCCGCACCCACCGCCGTTACCGCCAAAACGGAAAACAAAGTGAGACAAACCACCCCCACCTCAACAAAAACTACTAAAACTAAAGAGTCCGTCTCACAGAGTAAACCCATGACGCAAGCCAAGGAAAAAACTGATATTCCCGTCAATATCTATCGCCCGAATGCGCCCTTTGTGGGGCGGTGTTTGAGCAACGAACCATTAGTACAAACCGGCGGCATCGGCATTGTCCAACACGTCAAATTTGACCTGCGGGGCGGGGATTTACGCTACCTGGAAGGTCAAAGCATCGGCATCATCCCCCCCGGCACCGATGCCAACGGCAAACCCCACAAACTCAGACTTTATTCCATCGCCTCTACCCGCCACGGTGACGACCTGGACGACCAAACCGTATCCCTGTGCGTGCGCCAGTTGGAGTACGAACACCCGGAAACCAAAGAGAAAGTGTACGGGGTTTGCTCCTCCTTCATTTGTCATATCGAGCCGGGGGCGGAGGTGAAAATCACCGGGCCAGTGGGCAAGGAAATGCTCCTGCCGGATGACCCGGAGGCCAAAATCATCATGATGGCGACAGGGACGGGGATTGCCCCTTTTCGCGCCTACCTGTGGCGGATGTTCAAACCGGGCGAAAAAGCCCTCAACCCGGATTACGAATTTAAGGGGTTGGCCTGGTTAATTTTTGGCATTCCCACCACGCCCAACATTCTCTACCAAAAGGAATTGGAAGCCCTGCAAGCGGAATTTCCTGACCATTTCCGGCTCACCTACGCCATCAGCCGGGAGCAAAAAAATACGGAAGGCGGGCGGATGTACATCCAGCACCGGGTAGCGGAACACGCCGATGAAATCTGGGCAATGCTCCAGGAACCCAAAACCCATGCCTATATGTGCGGTCTGCGGGGGATGGAGGACGGGATTGATGCCGCCCTGAGCGTAGCCGCTGCCAAACAGGGGGTGGAGTGGGCGACCTACCAAAAAGACCTGAAAAAACAAGGCCGCTGGCACGTGGAAACCTACTAAACGCTGCTGTAACGATGCCAAGAAAACCCTGGGCAACTCCGCCTAGGGTTTTTGTTTGGGTATATAGCTAAGCAGGGGAACCTTGTCGTTACAAAACTTCCTGAGAACCAAGGGCGGGGCGATGCCCTGCGACCCAGATTATGTCAATCTTTGCGTGTTTAGCTATAGATGAAATTTCTTGCTACAAGGGTTGGTTCAAGACCTGCCAGACCCGTTGCCACCAGGTGGCGGTCGATTCCGCAGGAACCGTAGGACTATCCGCCGGGGGTTCCATATCCAGCACCACATATAACGTGTATTCCCCCTGTTTGCCGGGAATGCTGACCCGATGTTCACCCCCGAGAACCGCTTGTTCGGCGATCAAGTCCCAAACCGTTTGCGAAACCAGCATTTCCGTACCCGTTGTTTTGTTGATTTGTTCAATGCGGCTGGCAAAATTGACCGCATCCCCAATGGCTGTGATGATCTGATTATTTTTGGCACCAATTTTACCGAGGACGACCTGACCCAAATGAATCCCAATTCCCACCCGTAGCGGTTGGTCTCGCAAAATATCCAGACGCTGGTTCAAGCCAGCCACCGCCGTCAAAATATCGAGGGCGGCGCACACGGCGTGCTGCGCCATTTGGGCAGAAGTAAGGGGGGCTTCGGTGCCAAACAACGCCATAAATCCATCGCCCATATAGGTGTTGATCATCCCGCCATATTTGGTGATCACCTTGCCCACCCGGTCAAAGTAACAATTCAGTAAATAAATCACATCGTAGGGAAGCATGGCTTCCGAGCGAGTCGTAAATCCCCGAATATCTGCAAATAAAATGGCTAAATGCTTCTCTTCTCCCACCGCATTTGCGTCAACCTGGGAGGCCACCAGGTCAATATCTACATCGTCAATCACCATGCGCGCCAGGGTCACATCCCCCGTCACCCGCAGTTGGCAGGCCAGCCGAATCTCCTCAGGAAAACCCAGTTTTTGCGCCAATTGCTGTTCCTCTGGGGTACGGGGTTGACAGGCGGACAACCCTTCGAGAATCCGCACCCGGCAAGTAGAACAGCGAGCATTACCGCCACATACGGAGGTATGCGGGATGCCATATTTGAGTGATGCCAGCCAAACCGTGTCCTCTTGAGTGAGGGTTATGGGCAAATCATCCGGCAAACAATGGACTTGGGGCATGGTGCAGGGATGCCAGACGAACCAAACTACCCCCTAGCATACACGGTGAGTAGGGAGAAAAAACCCTACTCGTGGTGGGCGAATCGTTCGTACAGGAAACTCAGGGCTTGGTTGCGTAAATCGTAATAGCGGGGGTCTTCTAAAATCCGCTCCCGATTGCGAGGCCGGTCAAAGGGAATGGTTAAAATCTCCCCAATCGTCGCCGCTGGCCCATTGGTCATCATTACCAAGCGGTCGGCCAAAAATAAAGCCTCGTCAATATCATGGGTGATCATCAACACCGTCGCCCCAGAACGGTTCCAAATGCTGAGCAATTCTTCCTGGAGTTCTTCCTTGGTAATTGCATCCAATGCCCCAAAGGGTTCATCCAATAATAAGACCTGGGGTTGAATCGCCAACGCCCGGGCAATCGCCACCCGTTGCTTCATCCCCCCGGAAATTTGGGGTGGTTTTTTCTCCATCGCCTCCCCCAACCCCACCAAGTTCAGGTATTCCCGCACAATGGCTCGTTTTTCGGGCAAGCGTTTTTGGGGATAGACCGCATCCACCGCCAAAAACACATTTTCAAACACGCTCAACCAGGGCAGTAGGGAATAGTTCTGAAACACCACCATCCGTTCCGGGCCGGGTTTGGTAATGATCTTATCCTGCAAACGTACCTCCCCCGTGGTGGGCTGGGTAAACCCACCCGCTAGGTTCAATAGGGTAGATTTACCGCACCCGGAATGGCCGATGATGCAGATAAATTCCCCGGATTTTACCCGCAGATTCACGCCGTCGAGTACCACCAGGGAGCCGTAGCGTTTGGTGACATCAGTGAAGGTCAGGGCATCGGTGGTGAGTACCGGGGTGGCCGCAGTCATGGGGGTCAGGGTTTGCATGGGTTTACCTCAACTATAAGGGATAAAAGACCACTCATTACGCCAATTGGGGGCGATCCAGGATGATTTCCGCCACGCTAAAATCCCGTTTGATCGCCAGGTGGTTCAAATAATCAATCGGGTCTTGATTGCTGGTAAATTCACTGCCATCAAACAGGCGAATCGGACTGCGGCTGGTTTGGGTGGTGCCCAGCAGACCCAATTCTCGGGCAGCAATGGTAAAGACATTCACCCGACAGACCCGCTCCAAAATTTCCAGCCAATTGCGGGGGAACGGCACATCCCCCCAGCGGGCTAACTGGGTCATGATCCAGAGATGTTCGGTGCGGCTAGGACGATTTAACCCCTCCCCGTAAAAACGGTGGTGGGCGTATTCCGGTTGGTTGAGGTCACAGGTGAGTTTCCCCGGCTCCCCCAGGTGAATGTAGCGCACCTCCGTACCGAGGTACTGGGAGCGAGCCAACAGGTGGCGAATCTCCTCGTGGTACTGGGGCTGGTCGCAGTAATGACAGGCTTCCAGCAGGGCTTTGACCAGGGCGATGTGGGTGTTGGGATAGCGCATCGCCCAGTCCTCCCGCACCCCCAGTACCTTCCCCGGATGATCCAGCCAGAGTTCCTGATCCGTCGCCACCGTGAAGCCAATCCCCTCCAAAGCGGAGCGCACATTCCAGGGTTCCCCCACGCAATAGCCATCAATCGTCCCGGCTTTCAAATCCGCCACCATTTGCGCCGGGGGAATGGTTTTGAGGCTCACGTCCCGATCCGGGTCAATCCCGGCGGCTGCCAACCAGTACCTGAGCAGTAAATTGTGCATCGAAGCCGGGTGCACCATCCCCAGGGTATGGTTTTCCGTTTGTTCGTGCAAATAGTCCCGCAGTTGGCTGGCTGTATGGATGCCCTGCTCGTAGTATTGTTTCGCCAGGGTAATGCCATTGCCATTCCGGGTCATGGTCAGGCTGGAAACGATGGGTAAGGGTTGATTTTGATGACCGCCCAAGGTCAACCACACGGGTAAACCCGCCGGGGTTTGCGCCCCATCCAAATAACCCCCCGCCAAGCCATCCACGATGCCCCGCCAACTGGTTTCCCGCACCAGATGCACCTCATCGAGGCCGTGTTTGGCAAACAACCCCTTTTCCTGGGCAACGGCAATCGGGGCGCAGGCGGTCAGGGGCACAAAGCCAATTTCCAAATTCACCTTTTCCAGCCCATGGCGAGCCACCGCCGTCACCGAGCGGGAGCGCATTTTTTTGATCCGTTTTTGTTGGTTCAAAAAGTAAATGATCTCGCTGCGTAGGCTGTAATAACTGGGGTGTTTGACCACCTCCATTCTTTGCCGGGGGCGGGGAATATCCACCGTTAAAATGTTGCCAATTTGCGAGCCTGGACCATTGGTCAGCATGACGATCCGGTCGGATAATAATACCGCCTCATCTACGTCATGGGTGACCATCACCGTCGTCACCTGGTATTCCTCACAAATCCGCATCAACTGTTCCTGCAAATTCCCCCTGGTGAGGGCATCCAACGCCCCAAAGGGTTCATCTAATAATAAGACCTCCGGGCGAATCGCCAACGCCCGGGCAATCGCCACCCGCTGTTTCATCCCCCCGGACAAATGGGCGGGCAATTTATCCTTGGCCGCCGTCAACCCCACCAGGTTAATGTGCTGCTGAATCACATTGCGCCGTTCCGCCGGGGGTAAATGCCCCAGCACTTCCTCCACCGCCAGGGCGATATTGTCCCAGACGGTCAGCCAGGGCAAAAGGGAATAATTTTGGAACACCACCATCCGCTCCGGCCCCGGTTGTTTGACCAGATTCCCCCCCACCAACACCTGCCCCTGGGTCGGGCCATCCAAACCCGCAATCATGTTCAGTAACGTGGACTTGCCACAGCCCGAGTGACCGATGAAGCACACAAATTCCCCCCGTTGAATTTCCAAGTTAATCCCCTGCAAGGCCAGGTAGGAATTGCCCCCCGCCAGGGGAAAATTCTTCTCGACCTGGTTGACCGCCACCAATACCGTCATAATGCCTCCTATTGTTGGGGAACAATTAACTGTTGAATCCAGGCCACCAAGCGGTCAAGAATCAACCCCACCGCCCCGATATAAATCACCGCCAAAATCACCTCACTCACATAGTTCTGTTGGTAGGCATCCCAGATAAAAAAGCCAATGCCCACCACCCCGGACATGACAATTTCGGCAGCGATAATCGCCAACCACGCCAAACCAATCGCAATCCGCAACCCGGTAAAAATGTAGGGCAAAGCCGCCGGGAGCAAAATCTTAAAAAAGTACTTGCGCGGGGAAATCTGCAACACCAGTGCCACATTTTTGTAATCCTGGGGAATCTGTTGCACCCCCACCGTTGTGTTAATCAAAATCGGCCACACGGACGTAATAAAAATCACGAAAATGGCCGCAATTTGCACATTGGGGAGCGCAATCAAAGTGATGGGCACCCAGGCCAAGGGCGCAATCATGCGTAGGAATTGAAAAATCGGGTCGAGGGCACGGTTGATGGTTTGATTTACCCCTACCAAAATCCCCACCCCAATTCCCACAATGGCCGCCGCTATGTAGCCTTTCGCCACCCGGGTTAAACTGGCTAAAGTTTGCCAAAACAAGCCTTTATCCAACCCGCCTTTGTCATAAAAAGGATAGAACAAAAGGGTGCGGGTATTGGCATCGGTAAACAGACTACTGGGAGCCGGTAATCGGGTCAGCCCCGAACTAGAAATGATTTGCCATAGGGCAATAAAAGCAACAATCCCAAGTACGGGGGGCAACACCTGCCACCCATATTTTTTGCGCCATTGTTGCAACTGGGTGGGGGTAAATCGTTGACTCTGGGCGACCATGACTTTTTGCCTCCGTTAGGTTTTTTTGATTTTCAACTGGTCTAAATAGGCTTGGGGTTTTTCCGGGTCAAAGGTCACCCCATCAAAGAAGGTTTCCACCCCGCGCGATGGACTGGTCGGCAGATCAGTAGTGTTGCTCAACTTGGCGGCTTCTAACCACAAATCCTGACGGTTTACTTTATCCACCAATTGTTTCGCCTGGTCAAAATCCTTGAGGTAATTATTATGTAAACCCCAACGCATGGTTTCGGTTAAAAACCACAAATCATGGCTCTTGTAGGGGTAGGAAACACTGCCCTTGCTATCTTTCCAGTAGAGCGGCCCAGCTTGAAAATCATTCACCGCCGGTTGCCCATCCCCCATGAGGTACTTGCCCTGAAATGGTGGGGTTAAGACATTCACGGGGATATTGAAATAATTCCGTCCCGCCAGGATGTTGATCAGTTCCGTCCGGTTGGCCGGGTCATCACACCACTGTTGCGCCGCCATCACCGCCTGCAAGAGAGCCAGGGTGGCCTGGGGATGCTTATCCACCCAATCCGCCCGCAACGCCAGGTACTCCTCCGGGTGAGCCGGCCATATTTGCGTGGTCAAGGCTCCCAAAAAACCAATCTGGTCATTGACGATCCGAAACGGCCAGGGGTCACCGGTACTGAAGGCATCCATCGTCCCATTTCGCATCCCCTGCACCGTCTCCGCCGGGGGAATCGTCAACAGGTCAATGTCCGTATCCGGGTTAATGCCATTGGCCGCCAACCAATACCGTATCCAAAACTCCTGATTCGCCCCGGGAAACGTATAGGCCGCCTTAAATTTGCGCCCCTCCCGCTGGTTGAAGCCTTTGATATACGCCGGGTCTTGGATGCGTAGATGCAACCCCTTCCCTTGATTTTTTCCCGCCACAGCGATGCCATTTCCATTGGTATTGAGCTGCGCCAGCACATACATGGGCACCTTGCGCCCGTTGGTGATCACCCCTTCAGTAATCATGTGGGGCATGGGCATTTGCCACTGACCGCCATCAATGCCACCGCCAGCGGCACCGATCACCACATTGTCCCGCGCCGAAGCCCAGTTGGACTGCTTAACGACCTCCGCTCCCGGCAGGCCGTACTGAGCAAAAAAGCCCTTTTCCTTGGCAATAACGAGGGGAGCCGACTCCACGATGGGAATAAAACCCAAACGCACCGCCGTCACCTCGGGGGTCACAGTTTGCGCCGCCGCACCGGGGGTGGGAGTTGACCCTGACGTGGCCGTATCCTCCGGCGGATTGACCTGACAGGCTTTGAGAAAAACCGCACTGGCCGCTCCGGTGGCGGTGAGTAAAAAGCGTCGCCGTTGTGGGGAAAATTGAGACACAAAGACCTCCTACACAATCTCAAGTGAAATTGCAAAAAAGTGGGTATGAATTGACAGAAACGTAACAAAAAAACTCGAAACCGTTTTGACATCCCCCATACTAAAGGGTGGTCAAGGGTTTGGGAAGGGGTATTTAATTCACCATTTCTGAGCCTGTAAATAAGGGAAATTTATCACTCCACCCCAACGATGATGAGCATACTCAAGCCATGACCCCGTCACCCTGGGGATAATAGAAAAAAATGAGCTTAGGGTTATGCTTTTTTCTCGGTTTTTTTCTCGGTTACGCCCATCCTGGTCACGCCGCCTGTGTGCGTTCCTGGTGGCGGGGCTGGTGATGATCCTGCTGGGGACGGGTGTCCAGGCAACCCCGGTGCGACCGGGAGCCATCACCCGTTTAGACCCCCGCTTGGATGCGCTCATTTCCCCCCCGGCGCAACTCGAAACCCTAGCTACCGGGCTGGGCTGGCTAGAAGGTCCCGTGTGGGACAAAACCCAACAAGCCCTTTTATTCTCTGACGTGAAAAATAATGTCATCTATCGTTGGCGTGCGGGCGAGGGCATTGCCCCCTACGTTTACCCCAGTGGCTACACGGGGACGGCACCGTTTGCGGGCAAGGAACCGGGAGCGAATGGCTTGACCCTGGATCGCCAAGGCCGGTTGGTGGCCTGTGAACACGGGGATCGCCGCATCAGCCGCCGCTCAACCAACGGGGAAAACATCACCCTGGTGGATCGCTACCAAGGCCGCCGGTTGAATAGCCCGAATGACCTGGTGTACCACTCCAGCGGGGATTTGTACTTCACCGACCCCCCCTTTGGCCTACCCCTAGCCTTTGCTGACCCGCACAAGGAATTGCCCTTCAGTGGCGTGTACCGCCTCAGTCCCCAGGGTGAATTAACCCTATTAACCGACCAAATTGGTGCCCCCAATGGCATTGCCTTTGCCCCCGATGAGCGGACATTGTACTTAACCGATGTCACCTCAGGGCAGGCGGCGTGGTTGGCCTATGATGTTAAACCCGATGGCAGTTTGGGGCAGGGGCGGCTGTTTGCTGATGCCACCCCCTGGCAACGCACCCGTCAAGGCGGCCCGGATGGGTTAAAAATTGACACCCAGGGCAATATCTACGGTGCCGGGCCGGAGGCGGTGTATATTTTTGCCCCGGATGGCACCCTGCTGGGTCGGATTGAAACCGGCGTACCCACGGGCAATGTGGCCTGGGGCGAAGATGGTCACACCCTTTTTATCACCGCCAGTCACAATCTTTATCGCATCCGGTTGACCGCCAAGGGCAATGGGTATTGAGTAAGGATGTCTGATTCACTTGATCTCATTCCCCTAATCCCAGGGATGGAGTAACTTTTCTGCCCTGAGCGTCAATTCAGGAAATGTATTTGACATGAGTATGTCTTGTCCCTGAAATTCAGTCTGGTGATAAACTCTGGCTACTAAAAAAAAATATAGGAATCCTAAATGAGAGCAGAACGAGGTGAATATTTATCTATCTTAGAAAAATCAAATTTCTGATGGTTCAAAAAAAACTGAAATAACCATTTAATAGTTGAGAAATATGTCAGTCGATGCCAAAAGCTTCTTAAGAAATTTTTACCTTGTAGCCACACATCTTCAACCGGGTTTTGTTCAGGAGAATTTGGTGCAAATAAAATACAAGTAAATTGCCATGTAGCTAGACCACTCAGTCTATCCGTCCTCTCTCTCCCCTGATTCGCTAGGGCTAGAAATTCTTTTACTTCTTGAGATTTGTGATAAGTCGCTCCATCCCAAATTAGTGCAATCTTTTTCCCAGGAAATTTACTTTATATGTGCTTCATAAAATCTATGGTACTCTCTCCATTTGCTACATCATATTCCCGGAGAATGAATTCTTTTGTTTGATAATTGAAAGCCCCAAAATAAGTTTGTCTATTTCTTTGATTCAAAATAGGAATTTCTATTCTCATATCTGAGCGTCCCCACACATATCCACAAATGTCCCCCCAGCACAAGCGACACTCATCTGAAAATAGGACAATTAACTGTCCAGACGTAATCTCAGCCTGATTAACTCTAACAAATTCTTGAATTTCTTCTAGTTTTTTTAACCAATTCCGGCTCAGATTTTGGATTTATCTTCTGCGATCTTTTCCAGGTAATCCCAGCTTCTGAAAATAAATTGTAATAACTTTGTTTCGATTGGTAAACAACATCATAATTTATATCTAGATGAGTCACTAAATCATCCAAATTCCAATGATTTCTGACCGTTCGACAGACTCTAAATAGCTTTTACGGCCACTATCGCAATACGATTCGATTTGCGAACAAAGATTCTGGAGAACCAGTGACGAGGGGTGCCCCCCTGCGACCGCCATTCTAAATTCAAATCATACTGCTATTCATACTGCTATTCATATAAATGCGAGTATTCCAGCAATGCAACCTTAATTTAGTCTTTAGGCGGGACTCAAAATCTTTTGGACAATTTGCATCCCCGTCACCGCTTGCCAACCAAATAAACCCAAAACGATCCCATTCAGGGTGATATGGGTGACCCGTGCCCATTGATTTCCCTGTTGCATCAAAGGTGCTAAGGACGCAGAAATGGCGATTAAGCCCGTCATCCCCAAACCCACCAGTAAATGGGGACCAAAAAAGAGCTTTTTATTATTAATAAACGTAACAGCCATGCCCCCTAGGGTTCCCATCACCATCAGGGAGAGTAAGAGCGAACCTGCCTGAAAATGCACGTCCCGGAACTTGCCTTTCAGGAGGCGACTTTTTTCCTCACCTTTGGCAACTCGCACCCGAATCACCTGAATGCCTGTGTACAATGCATAGACACTCAAGCCAAGCAAAAGCCACATTAGTAGGGGATGAAAAAACGGTAAAACTGGCTTCAGCCAAGCAGGAACCGCAATCATAATTCAACTCAGGGGACACACATCCGTATCATAGCTCATTACGCCATTGTCTCAGCCGGTTTTGGATGGCTGCCGGTAAACCCCGGGTCGTCCGTCCCGTTGTTGCCCTGGGGGTCTGATGTGGCGGGGGTTGCGCCATGGCTTGCCACAAGGCCGGAGAAGATAGCCATTCGGCTCCGTAACCCGTGGCCGTCATCCATTCCAAGCGGTCGGACGTGACCACAATCAAGCGCTGTCCCCGTCCCCGATGTCGGGCGCAAAACCGCTCAATATAGGCATCGGCGGTCAGTCCATGGCCTGTGTAGCAGACCCGCACTTGGTCAGTCACCGTTTCCCACATCTCCCGTTGGCGGCGTTGATGGGCATCAAAAATAATATGGGTGAGGGTGTGATGCAAAGCACTGTAATTGCAGAGGGCTTCGATAAGCTCTCGCCGCCATTGTGCCCAATCCCCTTGCGCCACATCCCACTTCGCCCCAATGACATTGTATCCGTCCACAACCATCAGGACATTGGCTTTGGGTGCCATAAAACGGGGAGTGAAACTTGAATTATTGTAACGTTCTCTCCCAGGGTGATCCAGGTCACCGGAAAACCGGGATTGCCATCACCACCCCCCGGCGGGATGGTGCCCACAATAGAAATAAGCCCGGTAGGAACCATCCGTACACCCGTTCTGTCCCTACCCGCCATCCCATGAAAGCAACGGTTCTCGCCCTTGGTCTCACTCTGTTCGGTTTGGTCAACCCCGCCTGGGCTTCGGAAAAAGTCGCCGCCACCCTTGAGTCCTTACCCTCGGGTTTGGCTCAGATGGAGGGTTCGTTGAGCTATCCCGGTCATCATATCCCCGCCTTGACCGTTTGTGCCGAAGAAGTCACGACCAAAGCCCGTCATTGTACGGAAACCCAGGTAAAAGGCAGCCAATACCAGTACGGGGTCGGTTACCAGCTCCAGGTGCCCCCAGGCCGGTATCAGGTCTATGCCACCTATGGTGATTACCGGGCGTACTATTCCCCGGCGGTGGCCTGCGGTTTACATATTCGTTGCCAGAACCATCAACCGATTGTGGTGGAAGTCCAGGCCGGTCAGCGGTTGCCGGAAATTAGCCCGATGGATTGGTTTTGGTAAATGTCCTGGGGACACGCAGGCTATCGCCGGATGGGTGATCCAGGGCACTTCCCACCCCTAGGGTACGTCACTGCGGCCAAGTGGCTCTGCTAAGAAACTAAAGCTAGGGACTGGAGCGACATTCCACAGGAGCAAGAGGGTCGGGAAACCGGCTCTTTTGCTTTTATTGGCCTAGCATCGCCAGGAGGGTGAAGTACAGTAAGCTACTGCCACTCACCAACAGGGATAGGGTGGCTACCGCCGTGACCGGTCGTTGCCATAACCGTCCTAGCCCCCGGATAACCGTCAGCAGTACCCCCAAAATGACGGTGACAAAATAACTCATGTAGCGACCGACATTCGTCCAAAAACCGTCCATGTGCGCTATCCCGGATCGCAACTACTGCTTAGCAATTTTATCGGATTTGTAAATAAGTCTTCTGGAGAACCAAAAGCACGGAGGAGCCTACAGCACATTGCCTAAGTGGCCCCGGCGACCGCTCAAGTCGGGGTCACTGGACGTGGCGCAACCGTTGACTGTGCTGGAGATAGGTGGTGAGGGCGGGGATATTTTGCTGTTCCACCATTTGCATAATCTGCCCTAATTCCTGTTGATACTGGCGCAACCCCCGCAGGAGATGCTCCCGGTTGTAATGCGCCAGGCAAACCCCCAATTCGGGGTTACCGCCCCCCACCCGGGTTGTATCCCGCCAACCGGAACTGGCTAACTGGTGCGCTAGGGCGACAATTTGGGGGTCGGGTTCCTGGGCAGAGGCGCACAGGAGGGCGGCACTCACCCAAATCGGCAGATGGGAAATCCAGGCCACCGCCCGGTCGTGGGCTTGGGGGTCGCACTGGAGCAATTGGGCACCGAGTTCTGTGACGAGGGCTTGTAATTGTCCCAACTGCTGCGGCTGGGTTTGGGGGGTGGGGGTCAGGACGTAGGGACGCTCGCAAAAGAGTTGGGACTGGGCAGCGTGAATCCCCTGCTCTGCGGTTCCCGCCATGGGATGCCCGCCAATAAAACCCGGCCAAAAAGAGGTAATGGCCTGTACTACGGGAGCTTTCACCGAACCCACATCCGTGAGAATCGCCCCGGATTTTAGGTGGGGACAGACCACCTGCGCCATCGGTACCAGGCAGTCCAGCGGCACACACAGCACCACCACATCACAACCCGCCAGGAGCGCAACTTCTGTCCCACCCCGGTCGATTACCCCCCGTTCCTGGGCAATCCGCAGGGTTGCCGCCCGCCGACTCACCCCGGTGATGGTGTGCCCCCCCTGCCGCCAATCCAACCCCAGGGAACCGCCAATCAGACCCAAACCCACGATGCCAATATGCATATCTGCCCTGACCCACCACCGGGGGAGTAGCATGAACATAGTTCACTGTACCCGAATGCTCGAAGTCGAAGTCCACCAACGCCTGCGATCCCTACTCCAAACCGATGGCATCCCCCCCTGGCCGCACCATTTGACCCTGGCTCGCCTGGTGACCCGTGCCCTGCGGTTGGGGCCGAGTGCCGTGATGGAGGTGGGGGGCTTGGCGGGAGTCCAGGGGCATTACCGGTTGGGTTACCTGGCAGCGGCATTGCTCTGGCCGGGGGCGGTGGTGCTGGTGGCCTCTCCCGAAATTCAACGGCGCTGGCTCCAGGTGGAACTGCCCCGCCTGCGTACCTGGCTCCAGGTGGAAAAACCCCTCTACCGTGACCATTGGCCGCCGGAGGAAACGGCTGGCCTGCTGTTACTCACCCCCCGGCAGTGGTTAGAGGCATTATTCACCCCCGGCTCCCCCCTGCGGCAATTACCCACCGTGGTGGATGGCTTGGATGACCTGGAGCAATGGGCGGAAGCCGCTTTGACCCAGAGCCGCACCCCGCAGGCTTGGGATGAATGGGTGTGGGCGCAACCCCACCGAGCCGAACTGATCCGGGAAACCCAACTGGCCTTGACCCAATCCCTGCTTAGCCACCCCCCCAACCCCTACGAGCAGTGGTTACTGAGCGACACGGAGCAACATTGGCTCCAGGCGGTCTGGCCGTCGTCCCCACGCCAGCGCATCCGGTGGGCGACCCTGGAACGGTCCTTAGCCCAATTCACCCTGCATTGTTCGCCCCTGTGGGCGTTGGCCGAATTATCTGCCCACTGGCCGGCTCAACCCTGGGTGGGACTGGGAATGGCCTTGGGGCATATCGCCTTGCCGGGGGTCACCCGGTGCCGGTTTGCCCCCCACCCCCGGGACGAGGTGGTGCATCTGTACGCCCCCGCCCACCTCCCCCCCCCCAATCACCCGCAGTTTTACCAGGCCGTGCGCCAAGAACTCCACCGGCTTTTACCGGTGGCGGCGGGGTTGGTCGTGATTTTGGTGCAGGAACAGCCCTTGCAGACCCAGCTTACGGTGGCCTTGGCGGCGGAATTAGGTTCCCGGGTGCAGCGGGAGCGCACCGCCCTGGAGGAAAACGGCATCCTGGTCAGTGGTTGGGAATTTTGGCAAACCCATCAGGAACGGCTCCCCAACCCTAGCCTCCTGGTGATTCCCCTGTTGCCGATTCCGCCGCGGGAGCAACCCCTGGTCATGGCTCGGATCGAAGCTCTCCGCCAGCAGGGACGGGACTGGTTTCGGGAATACCTCTTGCCCCACACCCTAGCCCAGTTGCAACGGGCGGTGGCGCCGGTGCGGGGGGGACGGGTGGCGCTTTTGGATAGCCGGGTCTGCCATCGTAGCTACGGGGCGCAAATTTTGGCAGCCCTAGAGCCGGTGATACGTTATTCCCGGTTGGCGAGTTTTTTGGGGGGGTCGGAACAATGCTGAACACCCTGGATTACGGGGTTCTACGCTAGGATAAACCAGGTATCAACCGTTCCGGCCAGCCCCCATGACCCATCCCGCCCTGACGACGATTATGGATTTGGCACGCCCCCGGGCGGAAGGGGTGGAGGTCTATTACCTGCGGACTCAGAGCCAGCCGGTGCAGTTTGAAAACAACCGCCTCAAATCCCTGACCACCAAGTCCGTGGAGGGGGTGGCCTTGCGGGTGATTCGGGACGGTCGGTTGGGGTTTGCCGCCAGTACGGATTTGACCCGTTTGGAGGATTTGGTGAATGCCGCCCTGGACACCGCCACCATCGGCGACCCGGCGGAGATTGACTTTGCCCCGGCGCAACAGTTGCAGGACACCCGCCCGCCCGTGACCCTACCCACGACCGAGGGGCTGGTGGATATTGGTAAGAATTTAATTGAACGGATGCATGGGTACAACCCGGAAATTTTGGTGGATGTGGGGTTTAATCCCGGGTTTGGGGAAGTGCAAATCCTCACCCACACGGGTGCCCAAGCGCACTACCAGCGGCAATCCCTGAGTGCCAGTTTGGGGGGAAACTGGGTGCGGGGGGAGGATTTTTTGCAGATTTACAGCTACGAAGTGACGGATGGACAGGCTCCGGATTATGACCGGTTGCTCCGGGAGGTGATGCAGAAGTACACCTGGGCGGAACACACAACCACCGTCACCAGCGGCACCCTGCCCGTGTTGTTTACCCCCCGCGCCGTGGCGAGTGTGTTGGCGGGCTTGTTTGAATCCCTGTTATCGGGGCAGGCGGTGGTGCAACAGGCCACCCCCCTGGCGGACAAGGTGGGGCAACGGGTGTTTGACCCCCAAATTACCCTGACGGAAGACCCGTCCCTGGGCATCAGTGCCCGCCGGTTTGACGATGAATGCACACCCACCCAACCCCAAACCCTGATTGACCAGGGGGTAGTGCGGGGATTTTATTGGGACAAAACCTGGGCGCATCGGGCGGGGTGCGCTTCCACGGGGAATGGCTACCGGGGCGGTTTGTCCCGACCGGGGGCGGAATTGGTGAATGTGTGTCTGGCGGCGGGGGATACGCCCTACGCTGATTTGGTCGCCCAAATGCCCGACGGCATCATCGTGGAGCAGGTGCTGGGAGCGGGGCAGTCCAACCAGTTGGCGGGGGAATTTTCCGTGAACCTCGACCTGGGCTACCGGGTGGTGAATGGGGAAATCGTCGGGCGGGTGAAAAATACCATGGTGGCGGGCAGTGTGTTTGAAGCCCCCATCCAGGCCATCAGCCAGGAGCGGGAATGGGTCGGGGGTGGCGTGTTGACCCCGGCGATTTTGTTTAATTCCCTGGGCGTGGCAGCCCGGAGCTAAGCCCCGATGCACGCACCAATCCCTGGGTGTAGGGGTGTTGGGGTTGGGCGAGTACGGTTTGGGCGCAACCATATTCCACGATTTGCCCCCGTTGCAAAACGGCGACCCGCTGACAAAATGCCCGTGCCACCCGCAGGTCGTGGGTAATGAATAACAGCGTTAACCCCAATTCCTGCCGGAGTTGCGCCAACAGTTGCAAAATCTGCACCTGCACCTGGGCATCCAACATACTCACCGCTTCGTCACAGATCAACACCTGGGGACGCATAATCAACGCCCGGGCAATCGCCACCCGTTGCTGTTGCCCGCCGGAGAGTTGCTGGGGAGAGCGATGTAAGTACATTTCTGATAAACCCACCTGGGTCAACATTTCCCGCACCATCTGCGCCGCCCGTTGCCCCTGCGCCAACCCATGAATCCGCAGGGGTTCGTGCAGAATTTGGGCAATGGTTAAGCGGGGATTCAGGCAGGCACGGGGGTCTTGAAAAATAATTTGCAAATGGCGGCGGTAGGGGCGAAATTGCCGCAGACTGAGGGGAATTATGTCCTGATTTTGCCAATACACCTGCCCCTGGGTGGGATGGATCAATTTGAGAATAATCCGGGCGCAGGTGCTTTTGCCGGAGCCGGATTCCCCCACCAATCCCAGGGTTTCCCCCGGTTGCAGGCTGAGGTCAACCCCGGCCAGGACGGTTAAACGGGGCGTAGGTCGCCAACCCAACATCTGTAGAGGGTTTTGCGCCGGGAGCGGGTAATCCTGTTGCACCTGCCGCATCTGTAAACAGGGGGGCGCATCGGTGAGCGCAGGTACCGCCAGCGTTAAGGCCGCTCCCCGCAGGGCTTGGGTGTAGGGGTGCTGCGGATGCTCTAAAACCTGGGCGGTGTCCCCCTGTTCCACAATTTGTCCCTGATACATCACCGCCACCCGTGGGCAATACTGGCTCACCAAATGCAGGTCATGGGAGATGAGGATCAACCCCGGTGCTAAGCGGACTAATAATTGCAGGATTTCCGCCGCCACCGTCACATCCAAACTCGTGGTGGGTTCATCGGCAATCACCAACCGGGGCTGGAGTAATAAGGCCAGGGCAATCCCCACCCGTTGGCGCATCCCCCCAGACAACTGATGGGGATACTGCCCCCAACATCGCTCTGGCAATTGCACCGCATCCAGCATCGCCAACCCCGCCGCCTTGGCTGGGCTAGACCCGACCCTGCGGTGCGCCCGCAGGGTTTCGCCGATATGCCCCCCCACGGTCATTAGGGGGTTCAGGCGGGTCATCGGGTCTTGGAAGACAAACCCCACCTGTTCCCCCCGCAGGTGGCGCAGTTGCCGGGGGGACAAGGTTAAGACATTTACCCCTTCGATATGGATTTCGCCCTGCACCCGGCTCCCCTGGGGCAATAGGCGCACTAACGCCCGTCCCAGAGTGGATTTCCCGGAACCCGATTCCCCCACCAGCCCCAACCGTTCCCCCGGTGCCAGTTCTAAATCAATATCCTGCAATGCCCAGGGAGAATCGGGATAGGCCACCCCAAGTTGCCGCACGGATAACAGGGTGCTAGAGGTTACACTGGTAGGCAAGGCCATGCGGTGCAAAAGGGACTACATGATGAAACCATACCGAATTATGAAACCATACGCAGTCCATCTGGTGCTTGCCCTGATGGGGTTGGGGCTGGTTCATACCCCCGCCTTTGCCAAACCACCCCAAAAGCCCGCCGAAGTGGTGGAACCCAGCGGTTTAGAACCCATTATTGGCCCTAGCCCCGCCCTACGCCGGGAAATTGAATCCTTGAATGCGCCTACCCAGCCCACCACCATCCCGCCCCTGGAAATCCAAGGCACCCCCCCCAACAGCCAGGAATTTGAATTTAAGCTCGTTCCCGTCCAAGGCCCAGGACGTGGTTCCGGGCCGGAGCCGAATTAGAGGGGTTGTTCAACACTCCCGATTCGTCCAAGCTCCTCACGAACGACCCGTCGTAAGGTTGCCTCTAAGGGTTCACGACTCTGCTGAATATGTTGACGCAACACTTCGTTAATCATCGTTTGATAATTGCCGCCCCCCGCTTGATGGGCTTGTTCACGAAACCAGGCTAAAACCTCGCCATCCAACCGAATGGTAATCCGGGTTTTACCTGGGAATGGGGGAGCAACGGCACCCCGTTTCCCCTGCCGAAAATCATATTCAGTTTCCATCATTACCCCGCTTCATACTGCTGTCGTTCATGCCGAGTGGCTGGGCGGGCAGAAATGACCCGGATGCTATTGGTAAATCATTTCAATTGTAGTATGCACATTTGTACATTTTTCGCCCCCTACTCCAACTCCTCCGCCAGCAGTTCCCCCAACGCCCGCCGTGTCCGGTGGGTAAAGGCTTTCACATCCACCCGGCGTAACAGGGTTGCTGCCCCCAGCAGTAGCAAAATTTGGGTGCTAAACACTGGCACATAGGCCCAAAAATTCCCCGCCCCGAACCAGCGACTCCCCAGTTCCAACAATCCCCCCCCCCCCAAAGTCGCCAACGCCCGTGCCAACGCCTGCGCCAACCCCCACGCCCCGATAAACGTCCCCGCCGTTTCCGCCAGGGTCAAATCTAGCATCAAGGTCAAGGCACCCGTGGTCGTCACCCCCGCCGCCAACCCAAAGGCAAACACCATCCCCGTAAATAGCCACACTTGCCCCACCCAACCGGCCAACATGATCCCCAAAAACCCCAAGGCCGTCAAGCCACAGCCAAGGATCGTCGTCGGACGTTTGCCCAGACGGGGGACGACCCAAAATCCCGTCACCCCCAACCCCAGCAACGTCCCCAGCCCCCAATAGGCATTTAACCGAGTGGTGGCGGCAATCGCCATGCCAAACACCGCCCCCCCGTAGGGTTCCAGCACCGGCTCCTGCATGAACAGTCCCAGGGTCATGCACAACAAAAAACTAAAAAATAAGCCGGTCTGGGGACTGGCCGTCAGTACCCGCAACGCCCGCCCCAGGGTAATTTGATCCTCCCGCTCCGCTACCTGTGAGCGTAGTTTATAACGGGAAAATTGCCGTTCCACCCCCAGCGTCGCCCCCACCGCCAACCCCACCACCACCAGGGGCACGATCGTAAATAAACGATTCATACTTGAGCGCACCACCGCCGTTGTCGCCTCCAATTCCACCTGCTTGAGTAGGCCACTGCCAATAATTGCCCCGGCAATAATCCCCACCATCAACAACGACCACACCACCCCCACCAGTTGCGAGCGATTATCCTCATCGGAAATATCCACCAACAAGGCTGCAAAGGGCGTAGAACTGGCACTCACCGCCAACCCGTACAGGGCAAACCCCAACCCCAACACCGCCACCCACGCCCAGGTAGTCGTTGTCCAGCCCAGGTCAATCTGCGCCGCCACCCGCCACGTCACCTGCACCAACCCCCAACTCAACAGGGCAAACATCCCCGCCCCCAGCCACACATAGCCGGTGCGATGGGTTCCCGCCACCGGATGGGCATCGGACATCTGCCCAAACCACACCCGCGCCGGAGCCACCAACTGGTGCATGGCGATCACCCCCGCCGCCACCAAAGGCGGAATCGCCAACTCACTGATCATTACCCGGTTGAGAATCCCCAACATCAACACCGACATCATCCCCAACCCGGCCTGGAACAACCCCAACCGCACCATCGTTGTCAACCCAATCCGGGGATATTCCCGCTGGCTCATGTCCCCAATCCATAACAACCTTTTTTATTGTGGGACATCCCCCCGATTTCGGCGCACAGAAACCTTACCCCTACCACCATTTACAATTCTTTACCCCTTGCGTCTCTGCCGATGCGGTACAACCCCCAGCCCGCCCCAAAGCCCTTTACATATCGCAAGGATAGCAATTATAAAAAAATTCTAAAATAAGGGTATTAGGAAGCAATTTCAACACTAATGGTGCCCACCATGTACGACACTGAACGCTTACCGGCACCAGGAACGGTCATCTATTTGGCCGGTCAGAACCATTGTTTTGAATTGCGCTCGGGAGCCTGTTGCCGTCTGGTGCGAATGCAGTGGGGGCGAGTACCCGCCGACCCACCGGGGTACAGCAGTTATTGGGTGTGTCCCCTGGGCAGTGAACAGAGTTTCTGGGTGCATTTACCCTGGGCGGATGTGCTGGATCACCTTTATTCCGTGGGGTCAAACCGTCAGGATTAACCAACCATCAACCACCTAGGCATTGCCTTGGGTGCCAAAATTGGGTACAACCAAACCAGTTGGCCGTATCCTGCTCTGTGACTGACCCCCTGCTTGCCGCCACCAATCTGCATAAAAACTTTGGGGGACTCCCGGCGGTGAATCAGGTGTCGCTGACCGTTGCACCGGGGAGTATTACCGGGTTGATTGGCCCGAATGGGGCGGGTAAAACCACGTTATTCAACCTCCTTTCCGGTTCCCTGCGCCCCGATAGCGGTCACGTTTGCTTCCGCAATCAACCCATTACCGGCCTCCCCCAACATCGGATTGCCCAACGGGGTTTGGTACGAACCTTTCAGGTGGCACGGGTGTTTAGCCGCTTGTCCGTCCTGGAGAATGTGCTGCTGGCCGCTCCCGGTCAACTGGGGGAACAGGTGTGGCCGCTGTGGTGTCAGCCCCAGCGGGTTGCCCAACAGGAACGGCAACTGCGGCAGACGGCGATGGAAATTCTCGATTCGGTGGGGTTGGCCGCCAAAGCTCAGGATTATGCGGGGGCACTTTCGGGTGGGCAACGGAAACTATTGGAAATGGCGAGAGCCTTGATGACTCGCCCGCAACTCATGTTATTAGATGAACCCGCCGCCGGGGTGAATCCCACCTTGATCCACCAGATATGTGATTACATTCAACACTGGCATCAAGCGGGGCTAACATTTTTAATTATTGAACACAATATGGATGTGATCATGTCCCTGTGTGAGCGGGTGTGGGTGCTGGCGGAGGGGAAAAATCTCGCCGTGGGAACGCCCGCCGAAATCCAAACCAATCCCACGGTTTTGGCCGCCTACCTGGGCAGTGGGGAGGAGTGAGGTTATACTCTAAGTGCAAGCTCATCGGTACATTTGCAATCAAATAATGTTATGAACGCTACTAAGTCGCCGCTCCAATCAGCGCTAGGAAGTCTGCCTCCAAATGCCAGCGAACCCACCATTTGTCAGAACTTTATTTGGGCTGAACTGCTACCTTGTTTAGGTTTTTCAAGTGCAGAAATCATCTCTCAATACAACACCGGCAATGGTGGCATTACTGATTTTGCGGCTCGAAAAAATAAGGGAGACGGGGTTTTTCTCCACGAATCCAACAATCCATTACTCTTGATTGAAGCTAAAAGGAGATGTTTGGATATCGCTCAGGATACACGTAGTTATGTGAGTACTGTACGACAGTTAAAATGCCAACTATTGGGAAAGAACGCTCAATCTGCCCAGTGGGGAATTATTACTAATGCGAATCATATTCAACTGTTTAGAAAACATGGTAAAGTCATTTACCCTGCTACTATGTGTCTTGAATTGACTCTAGAAAATGTTGATCAAGTTGTGGAGATGATTAAATATAAAATAGAAAACCCTGTCCGATCATTAACTGTGACTGTTTACAACAATAAGGGTGGTGTCGGCAAAACAACAACAACTGTTAATTTGGCAGCATATTTAGCGTATCTAGGTAAAAACGTATTAGTTTTAGACTTTGATTTCAATCAACAGGATTTGACTCGATCTTTAGGATTAAGTTTGACTCAAGGAGTGGTAGCTCATGCTTTGCAAAGTCGAGATTCTGCTTTGAAACCTGCTATTACAACTTACTCTTTTCAAACCAAGGCACGGCAAATTAACTTCGATGTCATCCCGGCTGACTCCGAAATGGTTAATATTGATGAAGTTAAACTACAGCAGCAATCAGTCAATGTGGATGCCTTGTATAAGAAATTAGATTTTGCTCGCCTTGAGTATGACTATATTTTTATAGATGCTTCCCCAAATTGGCGGCTGATTACAAAATTCGCCCTATATGCCGCAGATGTGATACTTATTCCCACCAAACATAACGGCTTATCTTCCCTAGAAAATGCGGCTACTGCCATCAATTGGTTCATTCCCGAAATGCAGGAATTAAAAAAAGATGGAACCCCCGTAGCATTACCTATCTTCTTCAATGGCGAAACCATAACTGATTCACACCTAAAAAAAACTCAAGAAGCAATTAGCCACATAATCAATAGTGAAAAAAATAACAAACAATTATTGCCATATTTCTATCCTAAATGGACTAAAGCCAATCAAAATTTGACTATTCATCACGTCCCAAACTATGCTGGTATCGCCAGTGGTCACTTCGATCATGTACCCGCAGTGTATAAAAACAAATATGCCCACGAGTACTACAAATCCCTAGCAAAGGAGTATTTCTTACAATGATCAACTCCAACATTATTGGCAACTTACAATATATTTATCTAGATCAAATAGAAATCAAATCTGGCATTGATGCTGCCGAATTTTTAATTCGGGGTACCGCCAAACTCCTGCAGAAAGCTGGGGGACGTAACTGGCTCCCTATAGTAGTCAAAATCATTGAAAAAGACAAGTACGAACTGATTGCCAACTCATTTGTCTATGCGGTTGCCCAGGAAGCGGGCTTAGAAAGGGTTTGGTGCGTGGTTGCAGATGAAAAGGAAGAAACTGCCCTCTTATCCAGAATTTTAGCTAGGGAACAAACCCCAAAAATAAATCTTTCTACCGCTACCAGAGATGAGATTATGTCTGGCTTACAGTTTTTAATTCAGCAACCCAACAGCCCATTAAAGGGGATTCAAATTGATGTGGCGACTAATCGTATTGATGAAGCTGGTGATCGCAAATACTGGCAAAATTTTGAACCTATTACCAAATTAAAATGTGGTATCACTAAAACTAAGATTAATGCTCTGGAACTGATCTTTTATTTAACTCCTGAAACTGCACTTATTCCTGATCTTAATTCAACCATGACTCTGACTCAATTAAGAAGCTTGGCAAAGGGCATGGGTATTCCCGGTACAAGCAAGATGAAGAAAGCAGATTTAATTAAGGAATTAAGACAGCAGTCACCCTAAGGAATCCACTCTTAGTTACAGCAATCTCACTGCCTTTGTAAACAACTATTCCGGGGTACGTTAGACGGTGCAATTTCTACAACATACTACATACTTTGCCCCTGCAATCGCTTATTTTCAATCAAGATAAAGCACCATACAGGTACTGTTTTGAAATCAAATTGGATTGTTATGATATGGATAAACACGCAAAGGTTGACATAACCTGGGTCGCAGGGCACCTCTGGTTTTCCAGAATCTTGAGGCGACAACCTTACTCTACTTAGCTATGGCTTGTGTGGCGTAGCCTACTTATTCTAGTATCCAGTATCATCCTTGGTCTAAAAACCTTAGAGCATCAATGAAACGTTGCATTATTGTAATTACCCTTGCCCTGCTGGCTTCAGCGTGCAACTCGGCCTCGACGAACAGCAATGCCCCCCAAGGGCGGGAGGTGGCGTTCAACTGTGGGGATGGTCAGTCCTTGTCCGTGCGCTTCTTGGCGGAACAAGGTGTTGCCATTCTGGTACGCAATGGGGAAACAATTGAGCTTCAGCAGCAACCTAGTGGTTCTGGGTTCATCTACAGCAATAACGCCACGACCATCCGTGGGAAGGGGAATGACCTCACGGTAGAGATTGGCCGCCAGACCCCGCTGCAATGTCAGGCCAAGTCACCCTAAACCTCAATGCCGTAGCCGCCGACCCATCCCCAGAACTGCTAGATTAGCACTGCCCGATTCAGGTCGCCTATGCCCCCCATGACTGCGGAAGTCGTTGCCATTGGTACTGAGTTACTTTTGGGGGAAATTACCAATACCAATGCCCAGTTTTTTGCCCAGGAATTGGCGGCTTTGGGGATCAGTCATCACTGGCAAACCGTGGTGGGGGATAATATTGAGCGCATTCATCAGGTGTTGGCGCAGGCGACGGCACGTTCCGGGTTGATTCTCTGCACGGGCGGGTTGGGACCGACCCCGGATGACCTGACCACGGAGGCCATCGCTAGTTTTTTCCAAACCCCCCTGGTGGAACACCCGGCGATTTTTGCCGATATTCAGGCCAAATATGCCCGCCGGGGGTTGGCGACCCCGGCAAGCAACCGCAAACAAGCCCGCTTGCCCCAGGGCGCAGAGATTTTACCCAACCCCAGGGGGACAGCACCCGGGATGATTTGGTCACCCCGCCCTAACCTCACCCTGATGACCTTTCCGGGGGTGCCGAGTGAATTGCAGGTGATGTGGCGGGAGACGGCGGTGCCCTACCTGATGGCACAGGGATGGGTCACGGGGGTGATTGTCAGCCGCAATCTGCGCTTTTGGGGGATTTCCGAGGCGGCTTTGGCGGAAAAGGTACAGGATTTTTTCACCGAAGCGAATCCCACAGTGGCTCCCTATGCCGGGAAAGGGGAAACCCGTTTACGCATTACCGCCCGGGCGGCGGATCAAGCGGCGGCTCTGGCTCTCATTAGCCCGGTGGAGGAGCAACTGCGGCAACGGGTGGGGGCGGATTGCTACGGCGTGGATGGGGATACCTTGGCGCAGGTGGTGGGAGCGATGTTACGCCAACGGGGCGACACCCTAGCGGTGGCCGAATCCTGTACCGGCGGTCTGTTGGGAGCCATGATTACCGAGGTGGCGGGCAGTTCGAGTTATTTCCAGGGGGGGGTGCTGAGCTACGCCAATGGGGTCAAGGAACAGTTGCTGGGGGTACCGGCAACGGTATTGGCCGCCCAGGGGGCGGTGAGTGCGCCGGTGGCCGAGGCGATGGCGATGGGGGTGCGGGAACGGTTGGGCACGACCTGGGGGTTGAGCATCACCGGGATTGCCGGACCGGGGGGCGGTACGGTGGCCAAACCCGTGGGGCTGGTGTATGTCGGGCTGGCGGGGGCGGGGGGGACGGTTAAGACGTGGGAACATCGGTTCAGCCCGGAGCGGGGACGGCAATGGATTCGCCATCTGAGTGCCTGTCAAGCCCTAGACCACCTGCGGCGTTGGCTGTTGGATACCATCTAAAAACCGTTGCACCTGGTCGGGATAGGCTCCCCAATGGCAGTGCAGATAGGAGGCATGGACATTGGCAATGCTATAGATGGGCTGGGGGGCGGCATTCACCACCTGGGAATAGTGAAATTCGTGGCCGGTCAGGGTTTGCCCCTGCGTCATAAAGCTGGTGTCTGCGGTGGCGGTCACCGTGCGGTACCCCAGGGTTAAGCGTTGCGTCATCTGCGTGGCCAGGGGCATGGCTCCCACCAGCGGCCAAGGGGTGCCATCTGGGGTCATTAACTCTTTTCCCAGGAACATCAACCCGCCACACTCCGCATAAACGGGCAAGCCCTGGGTGATGCGCTGACGTAGATTTTGTAATACATCCTGCCGTTGGCTCAGAGCCTCCGCCCACAGTTCCGGGTACCCACCACCCTGAATTAACCCCTGAATTTCCCCCGGTAAGGGGGCATCCCGCAGCGGACTCCAGAAATATAAGCCCACCCCAGCAGCGCGCAGTAGAGCCAGTTGGTCATCGTAGTAGAAACTAAACGCCTCATCCCAGGCCACCGCTAGGGTCAGGGGTTGGGTAATCCGCAGGGCTGACCAAGGAGGAGAAACCGTACCTTTGTTATGTACTTGTAATAACGGGCGTAGCCTTTCCCACGCAAAACACGTCTGCCCCAGGGTCATTAACGCCTCCCGCCAGGGGGATAAATTGTCCCGCTCTGTAGGTGGGATTAAACCCAAATGCCGTGCGGGATAATGCAGTTCACTCTGCCGCCGACATTCTCCGACAATCGGGATATTGAGGGGAGCCAACGCCGCCCGCAACAATTCACTGTGCCGGTCACTCGCCACCCGATTCAAAATCACGCCCGCCACCCGCACCTCCGGGTCAAACCGGGCATAACCATACACCAAGGCCGCCACCGAACCCGACAACCGACTGCAATCCACCACCAACACCACCGGCAAACCCAGCAGTTTCGCCACCGCCGCCGTACTGCTTGGGCCATCAAATAAACCCATCACCCCCTCGACCAAAGCGTAATTTATGGCTTGGGTGTGGTAGTCGTAACACCGCTGGACGTACTGCGCCGAAGTCAACACCGTATCCAAATTGGGACAGCCCCGCCCTGTCACCCAGCGATGCAGTTGCGGGTCGAGATAATCCGGCCCCACCTTGAATGACTGCACCCGCTCCCCCCAAGCCATGAGTGCCGCCAGTAATGCTAATGTAATGGTGGTTTTCCCCACCCCGCTCCGTTCTCCGGCCAAAATTAGCCCCATATTAGCTCCATATTTTAATCTGCCAATTAATCTGCCAAAACCTTGGGGGGTAATAACCACAGCAATTGCGCCTGTCCCACCGGGTTGCTCTGTTCTGGCAGTTCTAACAAAATCACCCCTGCTTTTTTCAGCACCAATTTATCCCCTACTTCCCCCCACACCAGTCGTTCCGCCCAGTGACTCAAATCCGGCTGATGGCCGACCAGTGCCACATCTCCCCCCGATTGAGTTTGCCATTCCCGCCACCAGGACAACCAGGCTGGCCAATCCCCCCCCGGTTGCAGGGCCTCATGGATCACCGGCATTGGCCCCAATCCCTGTTCATGGCAGATCACCGCCGTTTGACTTGCCCGCAGGTAGGGACTGGTGAGAATGGCCTGCACCTGCACCCCCAGAGTTGCCAAGCGTTGCGCCACCAGGCGGGTTTTTTTATAGCCTTCCTTGGTCAAAATCCGTTGGTTGTCCGGTTGTTCCGGCTGGGGGTCGTGGGCTAAACCATGACGGATACAGTACAATTTCATCGGCTAAAGGGTTGAGACAGGTTGGAGTATGTCATCCTATGATATAGTGCCGCTAGGGTCTGGAAAGTAATTGCAGACTGATTAGGAGTTACAACCATGGCAGTTCGAGTACTGATTCCCACCCCCCTCCAAAAATTGACCCAGGAGCAAGACACGGTGGAGTGTGAAGCTCAGTCCGTGTCCCAATTGGTCGAGTCCCTAGAGCAAAATTGGCCGGGGATGAAAAACCGCCTGTGTGATGAAGCGGGGCAAATTCGTCGGTTTGTCAATGTTTTTGTCAACAGTGAGGATATTCGCTTTCTCCAAGGGCGGGATACCCCCCTACACGATGGGGATGAAGTCAGCATTGTCCCCGCCATTGCCGGAGGCTGACCATGAGCGATACCCCCCAGCCCGCCCCGGAGCCAACCCCAGCCACTCCGAAACCGGGGGCAGAGAAGAAAGCCCCCCCCGCCAAAGCCCCCCCGTTAGAAGCCAAGCCCTTACCCACTTTTATTGAAGCGCATTTTTTCCCTGCCCTGACGCAGGCGTTGGCGGCGATCAATATCACCAACGTGAGTTTGCTGTGGGTGCCAGAACTAAACCAGGTACGGGGTAGTTGGGCGGCGGGTAAACATGAATTTATCATTACCTTTACGCAGGGGGATTTGAAGGGCTTAAAAACCTTCGCCTACAGTAGCTATGGCGCACCCCCCAGCACCCTGGAATCCTTTATGATTGATGAGCGGAAAATCACCCTGGAATTGCTGGTGTTTTACACGGTGCAACGGCTCACCGCCCAGAAGGTTTTGGTGTTGAATTAAAAATCACCGCTATCTCCCGCCGAAAGATACTCATTTATCAGTGAGTCCCGGAGTGTGGGAAAATTTTAGGATAACCGCAATTTCTTTGGTTCCTGCATGGCTATTGGTTATCTTGCTCTCGTATTGCATGCTCACCTGCCCTTTGTTCGCCACCCCGAGAGTGATTATGTTTTAGAGGAAGAGTGGCTGTACGAAGCCATTACCGAAACCTATATCCCTCTGATTCGGATATTTGAGGGACTGCAACGGGATGGGATTGATTTCAAGATGACGATGAGCATGACTCCCCCCTTGGTGCAGATGTTGCGCGACCCGCTTTTGCAGGAACGGTATGACGAACACCTGGCGCAATTAGAAGAATTAGCCGAATTGGAAGTCGAACATAATCAGTACAATGGCCATATTCGTTATTTGGCAGAGCATTACGCCCGGGAATTTAATCTCATCCGTCAAACCTGGGAAGAATACGATGGGGATTTGATTACCGCCTTCAAACAATTTCAGGACACCAACAACCTGGACATCATTACCTGTGGGGCGACCCACGGGTATCTGCCCCTGATGCACATGTATCCCCAGGCGGTGTGGGCGCAGTTGCAGGTGGCCTTTGACCATTACCAGGAGCATTTTGGCCAACCGCCCCGGGGGATTTGGGTGCCGGAGTGCGCCTACTATGAAGGCTTGGAACGGATGCTGGCGGATGTGGGGATTCGGTACTTTATTTGTGATGGTCACGGTTTACTCTATGCCCGTCCTCGTCCCCGTTATGGCACCTATGCCCCCGTATTTACCGAAACGGGAGTGGCTGCCTTTGCCCGGGATCACGAAACCTCCCAACAGGTGTGGTCTTCCGAGGTGGGCTATCCCGGCGACCCGGTGTACCGGGAATTTTACAAAGACATTGGCTGGGAGGCGGACTACGAGTACATCAAGCCCTACATCATGCCCAACGGCCAGCGTAAAAATGTGGGGATCAAGTACCACCGCATTACCCAACGCAACGGGGGTTTAAGCGACAAAGCCCTTTATGACCCCTACTGGGCGAAGGAAAAAGCCGCCGAACACGCTGGGAATTTTATGCACAACCGCACCCAACAAATTGGGCATTTGGCCGAACTGATGCAACGTCCCCCGATTGTGACCGCCCCCTACGATGCGGAACTGTATGGACATTGGTGGTACGAGGGGCCGTGGTTTCTGGATTATCTATTCCGCAAGTCCCACTACGACCAAGACGTGTATGAGATGACCCATTTGAGTGATTATTTACGCAGTCATCCCACCCAGCAGGTCTGCCGTCCCGCCCAGTCCAGTTGGGGCTACAAGGGCTTTCATGAGTATTGGCTCAACGAGACCAACACCTGGATTTATCCCCATCTCCACAAGGCCGCCGAGCGGATGATTGAACTCAGTCACCGGGAACCCCAAGACCAATGGGAATGGCGGGCGTTGAACCAAGCGGCGCGGGAATTACTCCTGGCGCAGTCCTCGGACTGGGCATTTATCATGCGTACCGGGACAATGGTGCCCTATGCGGTGCGGCGGACACGCTCCCATCTGCAACGCTTACACCGTTTGTATGAGGATATTCGGGCGCAGAAAATTGACCGGGAATGGTTGACCCAAGTGGAACAAATGGATAATATCTTTCCTCATATCAACTACCGGGTCTATCGCCCCTTGGCCTAAATCGCCAGTGGGTAGCCTAATGCGCTAAATTAACCTTAGAAACCTGTTCCCAAACCCATGACCAAATCAGACCAACGTCCAGATCATCAATCGAGTAAGCAAGTCAACGAAAATAGTGTCGTTGAATGGGTCAAAACCATTGGGGTGAGTTTATTGCTCGCCTTTGGCATTCGGACTTTTGTGGCGGAAGCCCGCTATATTCCCTCCGAATCCATGCTACCCACCCTACAGGTCAATGACCGTTTGATTATTGATAAAGTTACCTACGATTTTCGCATCCCAGAACGGGGAGAAATCGTCGTATTTCAGCCCACCCTTGCCCTCCGAGAACAGGGATTCAAAGATGCTTTTATCAAACGCATTGTGGGGCTACCCGGCGAGCAAGTGCAGGTCAAAAAAGGTACTGTTTTCGTTAACGGCCAACCCCTACAGGAATCCTACTTGGCCGCCCCCCCCGATTATGAATACGGCCCGGTGATGGTGCCCCCGGATAGTTATTTGGTGCTGGGTGATAATCGCAACCACAGTTTTGATAGCCATTTCTGGGGTTTTGTACCCCGGCAAAACATTATTGGGCGGGCGGCGGTCCGGTTTTGGCCGCCCCATCGCATCGGTGGCCTTCCCTCACCCTAACCCCACCGGTGTTGCCTTCGGACGGCTCTGGATACTTTGCGAACCCAAAAGGTTTCAGGGCTGGACGGAGATGCACTCCGGCAATTCCAGGGCAATTTGCCCCAAGGCTCCCTGACGAAAATCCTTAAGTACCATTTGGGCACTGCGGTTGAGATCTCCCGCACATTTTTTGGCCGCCAAAGCCGCCAAATACCCTTCCGGCGTGTATTCTTGGGGGCTGAGTTGGTAGCGTTTTGCTAACCCATCCTGGGGCTGGCGGGCGGGGGAAGGCAATTGCCACAACCGTTCCAACAGAGCCAAACCTATCAGGTAATGGTCATACACCGCTTCACTAATATCATCACAAATGGCTAGGTGAATCGCTGCCTGCTGGTCTTCTAAACGGGGCGGCAAGATGCCGGGGGTATCCAGCAGTTCCAAGTCCCCCCCCAACCGCACCCATTGACATTGCCGGGTCACCCCCGCCTTGGGGGCACTACTGGCGACCCGACGGCCCAACAACCGATTGATCAACGCCGATTTCCCCACATTGGGACAGCCTACTACCGCCACCCGCACCGCCCGGGGTAGCATTCCCCGCCCCTGACGGCGTTGATTCAGCCCTTGACCCACCTGCGCCAATGCCTGCCGGAGTTGACCCAATCCCTGCCCCTGGCGGGCTTCGGTCAAAATTACCGGACGGTCTGGCTGCGTTAAGTATCTCATCCACGCTTGCCCCAAGGCGGCAGGAATCTGATCCCGACGGTTGAGGACCATGACCCCAGTGGGGGCGAGGGTTGCCAATAATGGATGGGTACTACTGCGGGGAATGCGGGCATCCCGCACCTCGATCACCACATCTACCCGGCGGAGATGCGCCGTCAGGGTGTGGAGTGCCCGCGCCATGTGACCGGGATACCATTGCAAAGGAGGTGACTGCATTCGGCGACAAAGGCTTACAATAGACAATACACTAAGAGTCTAAAACCCCAAGTCCAACTGCCTCCATCATTATCCCCCATTCATCTCCTGAGTATCCCGCCCAGCATGAGCAACGACCGCATCCGCATTTATGACCTCTCCCGTGACCTGAACTTGGATAACAAATCAGTTCTGGAATTGTGTGACCGTTTGAACGTTAGTTACAAAACCTGTAGTAGCACGATCACCGAAGATGAGGCCGACCGTATCCGTCAGGCCGCCCACAATCGCCCCGCCCCACCCCGCCCCATCCCCCGCAGCGAAGCCCGCCCCAGTGCCCCCACGCCCAAGGAACCCGCCGCTGCTCGCAACAAAGAATTGCAAATTCGCAGCTACACCTACCGGCAGCACGAAGAATCGGAAACTACCGACAAACCCGAATCCCCGGTGCGCCGGGAACCCGCTCGCCCCAGCCAACCCGCCACCCGGCCCCAACGCCCGGAACTGCGTCCCCAACGCCCGACCCTGCGTTCCTCCGAGGCACCCGTCCCCCGACCGGCCACCCCCACCGTCCCCCGCCGCCCCGCTCCGGCCATGCCCCCGGAACCGGCCATTGTGCCTGCCCTCAAAGCCCCCCGGATGCGCCCCGAACCCACCCCCGAACCCAGCACGGTGGAGGTGGTACTGTTCCCACCCAAGGCCAAACCCGACAGCAAAGCCCCCGCCAAACGCAAGACCCGGGAGCAGGAATTGGCCGATGAAGAGAAAGAGCGACTCAACAAACTCAACGCCAACCTCAAGGGCAAACGGCGGCATCGGGGACGGGAAGTCGAAGAAGAGGAGGACTTAGAGTTATTGGAATCAGAGCCGGAAGTCGAAACCCCCGAGGTCACCGATGGGGGAAACAGCACCGCCAGTATGTACCTGGTGCGCCCCCCCAAACCCAAAAGCACCACCACCCCCACCACGGTCAAACCCAACCGTCCCCAAACCAGCCGTCCCCGCCGGGGCGAACCCGTCAGCCGCACCAGCGAAGTTGCCAGCCGCACCCCCAGCAAACCGGAACTGCTGGAACTGACCGGGAATTTGACCGTGCAACAGTTGGCAGAGCAGTTGGCCGTCCACGAAACCGAGGTGATCAAGACCCTGTTTCTCAAGGGCAAAATGGTCACGGTCACCCAGGCCTTAGACCTCGCCACCATCGAGTTGGTGTGTCAGGAATTGGGGGTGGCAGTCATGACCCACACCGTTGATACCAGTCGTTCCGCCCGCAAAGAGAGCGAAATGCTCGAAGCCGCCGACCTGGATAACCTGCACCATCGTCCCCCGGTGGTCACGGTGATGGGGCACGTAGACCACGGCAAAACCACCCTCTTGGATGCCATCCGCAAAACCCGGGTTGCCCAGGGGGAAGCGGGCGGGATCACCCAGCACATCGGGGCGTACCACGTGGATGTCCCCCACGAAGACAGCACCAAACGCATTGTCTTTTTGGATACCCCCGGCCACGAAGCCTTCACCGCCATGCGGGCACGGGGAGCCAAGGTGACAGACGTGGCGATTCTCGTCGTTGCCGCCGATGATGGGGTGCGTCCCCAAACCATTGAAGCGATTCGCCACGCCCAGGCCGCCCAGGTGCCCATCATTGTCGCCATCAACAAAATTGACAAAGACGGGGCACAACCCGACCGGGTGAAAACGGAATTGATGAGTTATTCCCTGGTGGCCGAAGAATACGGCGGCGACACGATCATGGTGCCCGTGAGTGCCCTCAAAGGCCATAACCTGGATACCCTTTTGGAAATGATTGTATTGGTATCCGAAGTCACCGACCTCTACGCCAACCCGGATCGCCCCGCCAAGGGCACCGTGATCGAAGCCCACCTGGATCGCTCCCGCGGGCCGGTGGCAACCTTGCTGATCCAAAATGGCACCCTGCGGGTGGGCGACCCCCTGGTGGCCGGTAGCGTGTTTGCCAAGGTGCGAGCCATGATCGATGACCAGGGACAACGGTTGGAAGCCGCCCCGCCCTCGTCCGCCGTGGAAGTGTGGGGGTTAACCGAAGTGCCCACCGCTGGGGATGAGTTTGAGGTTTATGCGGAGGAAAAGCAAGCCCGGGCGATTGCCCAGGAGCGCACCCAGCAGGAGCGCAGCCGCCAACTCACCAACCGGCAGATCAGTTTGGGCACCTTCTCCCAACAGGCTCAGGAAGGGCAGTTGAAGGAATTAAACCTGATTCTGAAGGCGGACGTGCAGGGTTCCGTCGAAGCAATTGTCAATTCCCTAAAACAACTCCCCCAGCAGGAGGTGCAACTGGGGATTCTCCTGGCCGCCCCCGGGGAGGTTACAGAAACCGATGTGGATTTGGCCGCCGCCAGCGGGGCAGTAATTATTGGCTTCAATACCACCCTGGCCTCCGGTGCCCGCAAGGCCGCCGACATCGCCGGGGTGGACATCCGCGAGTACAACATCATCTACAAACTCCTGGAGGACATCCAGGGCGCGATGGAAGGCTTACTGGAGCCGGAATTGGTGGAAGAACCCCTGGGGCAGGCGGAAGTACGGGCGGTGTTTCCCCTTTCCAAGGGGGTGGTGGCCGGGTGTTATGTGCAATCCGGCAAACTCCAACGCAACTGCCATGTGCGAGTCCACCGGGGCAACCAAGTAGTCTGGCAGGGCACCCTCGAATCCCTGCGCCGGGTCAAGGACGATGTGCGGGAGGTGGCCGCCGGTTATGAATGCGGGGTTTCCTGTAGTGATTTCCAAACCTGGCAGGAAAATGACCAAATCGAAGCCTTCCTGCGGGTCACCCAGCGGCGCAAACTCTCCTAGCTTAGTCGGTCAACCCAAACGTGCGGGGGCAGGCTCCCAATGGCGCAAACTCTCCTAGCTTAGTCGGTCAACCCAAACGTGCGGGGGCAGGCTCCCAGCGGCGCAAACGCTCCTAACTGGACAAACCGGGGCGGGTGATGGACAATAGCAGAAAAATTGCAGTATGAATCCATGCGTTTATCATCACCCCAACTGCCCAGTTCTACCCGCCATCCCCAGCATTTGGCGGAGGTGGTAGAAACCAGCACTAGCGAATTTTGCGCCCAATGTTTGGAACCGCCGGTATTAGATTTTCCCGTCATGCCCCCCTTTGGGTGTTGGGTGCGCTCGGAAGACAGCGAAACAAAAAATCAGATTTTTGGCATCGTTTACCACGTCAGTTCCAGCCCCATTGATGCCGTCCATCGCACCCGGGCGTTGGGATTGTCCTTGACCGAATTGCGCGAACAGCAACCCCAGATTTTTGCCATGCTGAAAACCGAATTTCGGGCGGTGATTGTCGGATTTCAACCCGCCAAAAACCGCACTTATTACCAATATCTGCCCCCCCGTCCCCCCCAAATTCACCAGGCTGTTTATCAATGTACACAAGAGGAAATCATTGCCTTTACGGAGCAGTTGGAATTTTTGCGTACCTTGACGCAACTCACCGCTGCGCCGGTGGATGGATTGGTGGGAGCGGTATTGCGCTACTTGTACGAAATTCGCCAAGCGGATTCCCAGTGGTTGATCCAAGCGGGACGGAAATTGAGCTTGATTTTGAAGGATGATTATGACCGCTTGCGGGCAATTTTAGAGCAGTGTAAATACGAAGAGCATTTTTATTAACGGAAAGGCCATACCCCGCAGGCCATCCAAACACCCCCAGTCTCGCAGACAGACGATGCCAGCAGGAAATGCGCCGTAGGCATTGCTATACCTTGGGTCTGACTTCCCTGACCCCCTTGGCATCGCATCCTTGACAACCGGAAAAATGCGCCTCCCCCTCCCTCCCCTTCGTTTTTGGTAAAATCAACTATAATTAAACAAAGCGTTACAAACTCTCTCAGGAGCGGGTCTATGTTGTTGCCAGTCATGGAAGCGGCGGTTCTGCCTCGGGACTTGGCGGGGGCGGTGCAGGCACTCAAGCGGGAATTGCGGGCGGTGATTTTGGCGCACTATTATCAGGAACCCCAGGTGCAGGACATTGCCGATTATGTGGGGGATTCCCTGGGTTTGTCCCGGCAAGCCGCCCAAACCGAGGCGGATATTATTCTTTTTGCCGGTGTACATTTTATGGCGGAAACTGCCAAAATTCTCAATCCTGATAAGCAGGTTTTGCTCCCGGATTTGGCTGCCGGTTGTTCCTTGGCTGATACCTGTCCCCCCGCAGAGTTTGCTCAATTCAAGGCTCGTTATCCTGATCATTTAGTCATTTCTTATATCAATTGCTCAGCCGCAATTAAGGCCATGAGTGATATTATCTGCACGAGTTCTAATGCGGTGGCGATTGTGCAACAAATTCCCCTTGAGCAACCTATTTTATTCGCTCCCGATCAAAATTTGGGTCGCTATGTGATGCAAAAAACGGGGCGGGAAATGGTACTCTGGCCGGGGAGTTGCCTGGTACATGAAACCTTTTCCTATCAACAGTTGGTGAAGCTGAAAGTGCATTATCCCCAAGCGAAAGTCATTGCCCATCCGGAATGTGAAACTCCGGTTTTGGGGCTGGCGGATTATATTGCTTCCACCAGTGGTTTACTTAAGTATATTCAGCAACACGAGGCGCAGGAATTTATTGTGGTGACAGAGCCGGGAATTATTCACCAAATGCAAAAAGCGTCTCCCGAGAAACTGTTTATTCCTGCCCCGGCCAATAACGGTTGTGCCTGTAATGAATGCCCGTTTATGCGCTTGAATACGCTCGAAAAAGTGTACTTGGCTTTACGGGATCGACAACCGGAAATTACTTTAACGGAGGATGTCCGTTTGGCAGCGTTGGCTCCTTTGGAGCGGATGTTGGCGATGAGTCAGGGGATTCGCTAAGGCGGAGCGGTGTAGTAGGCCGAGAAAAAATGGGCATCATATAGCGACCTGACGGAATATAGCTAAATAAGTAGCCGTCGGTGGTGAAAGTGAATGTAGCAGAGAATCCAGAGGAGATAGGGTTTCTCCGTTGGATAGGAGTAGTGCTTGACCCGGAGCACATCCCTAGCTTGGTCAAGCAGTCGTTGGGGGTATGCGGGAGAAAAGTTATCGTTCATTGAGATGAATAAACAATTATTAAAGATAGTTATCATGCAAGAAGTTGCACATATAGCAATACGATTCGATTTGCGAACAAAGATTCTGGAGAACCAGTGACGGGGGGTGCCCCCCTGCGACCGCCACTCTAAATTCAAATCATACTGCTATAGTTCCCTTTTCTAATTTTTTATGTAGAAATGGAAACGTTGATTTGGGTTATTGCCATTGCCCACAGAAAACGTAAGCCCAGTTACTGGAAACAACGAAGCGTAGAATAGATTTGGGATTAGGATTATAGCCGTTTTGATTAAATTTGAGACATTATTCGTTTTCACCCCCCTGACCCCCTAGCCCCCTTTAGTAAGGGGGGAAATAGATTGATAGTCCCCCTTGAGATTTAGGGGGTATCCGTCTCAGTTCTAATTGAAATGGCTATAATTTAATGCACTACACTTTGGTAATTAACTAAACCCGAGGATTGCCCTCAACCTGATCCGTCACAACCAGGGAAAAATTATCAAACCAGCCCCGCCGTTTGAAGAAGATAATTAAAGCAACGGCAATCACCGCCATCAACCCCAAAGCAGAAGGATACCCCCAATACCAACCCAATTCCGGCATATTGAATGGGGATTTGGCCGGGTCAAAATTCATCCCATACACCCCGGCGATGAACGTTAGGGGAATAAAAATGGTGGAAATCACCGTGAGAAATTTCATGATTTCATTCATTTTATTGCCAATGGCTGATAGGTAAACATCCATCAAACTGGAGGCCACTTCCCGATAGGTTTCCACAATATCCATCACCTGTACCGTGTGGTCATAACAATCCCGTAAATAGACCCGCACCTCCGCCCCAAAAAAGTCCCCCGCATCCCGAATTAGCACATTCACCGCATCCCGCAAAGGCCAAATCAGCCGCCGCAAACTCAACAAATCCCGCTTCAGTTGATGAATCTCTGCGAGAGTTGCCCGAGTAGGATTGATCACCACCTCATCTTCCAATTCCTCTAACCGCTCCCCGTAGAGTTCTAAAACGGGAAAAAAACCATCCACAATCGTATCCAAAAGGGCATAGGTGAGATAATCCGCCCCATAATTCCGAATCATTCCTTTCCCGGTGCGAATCCGCTCCCGTACCGAAGCAAAGGTGTCATGTTCCCCCTCCTCTTGTACTGTCAACAAATAGCAAGAAGAACCCAAAATAAAGCTCACCTGTTCCGTATCAAACCCATACCCCACCTCCTTGGGGGTGACCATGCGGGCGATTAACAAAATGTGATCCGCATACTGCTCCACCTTGGGGCGTTGGGGCACATTTACCACGTCCTCCAGGGTGAGGGGATGCAGGTGAAAAATCTGCCCCAATTCCCGCAGGACAGCCTCCGAACCCAAACCCCGCACGTCCAACCAGGAAACCGACTGGCTATCCAAGTAGGGCACACATTCTTGGGGGTGGGTTAAGGGTTGGCGGGTGGCGTGGTGGGTACCATAATCGATCAAAACCAATTCCGGGGAGGGGGCTTCCGGGTCAATGGTGAGGGTGCCCGGCATATCCCCCGGGTCATCGTAGTAGTAATCAATATAGGATTCATCCTCCCAGGCCGCATCGGTGGTTAGGGGGGTATAACCCTGCCACAGGGAAGAAGGGGTTTGACCAGAGGCACTACTCATCGGCGGCAATTCGGGCAAGGAACCGGTGCCCCTGTAGTATAACGGTTGTGGCTAACCGGATAAATTTTGGGTTAATTGGGCGAAGTTAATTTGGCAATAAAAAAACCATCCATGTCCTGCCGTTGCGGCCAAAAGGTAATCGTGTGGGTGTGGGGGTCAACGGCGGCACGCAGGTCGGGGTGAACCACCGGGGGCACAAGGCCCCAATCGGGATGCTGGGCGAAAAAACTGTGGATTTGCTGGAGATTCTCCTCGGGGTTGAGGGTGCAGGTGGCATAGACCAAAATCCCCCCCGGTTTGACCCAGGTGGCCGCCATGCGTAGGAGTTCTTGTTGCTTTTGGATTAAGCAGGTTAAATCCTGTTCCGCCGACCGCCAGCGGGCTTCGGGATGGCGGTGTAGGGTTCCCCAGCCACTACAGGGCACATCCAGCAATACCCGGTCGGCAACACCCTGCCAATCCGTAAATGAGCGGGCATCCCCCGTCCTAATGCGGATCGAATCCAATCTCAAACGCTGTATATTTTCTTGCAGTTGTAATAACCTGTGGGCACTCACATCACTCGCCCAGACCGTGCCCCGACCGCCCATCAATTCGGCTATATGGGTGGTTTTACCCCCAGGGGCGGCACAGGCATCCACAATGACCTCCCCCGGTTGTGGGTCGAGGATGTGGCTTACCCATTGGGCACTGGCATCCTGCACCACCCAATCCCCCGCCCGAAACCCCGGCCAATCCGTTACCCGCCCGCCGCCCAGCACTTTGACCCCCTGGGGCAGGTGGGGTACACTCACCGCCGGAATTTGTGCGTCCTGAAATTGTTTGACTACTGTACTAACTTCTGTTCGCAGGGGATTCACCCGCAGATAAATCGGCGGGGCTTGATTGAACCAGCGGCATAATAGTTCCGTCTCGGCATACCCCACTTGGGCGAGCCAATTTTGCACCAAACCCACGGGATAACTGTACTGCAATGCCAAGGCCGCACCCGGTTCCGGGGGTAACACCAAAGGGAATTGGCGGGGATGCTCACCCGTGAGACGTAAATAATTTCGCAGTACAGCATTCACCAAGCCCGCCCCGGGACGACCCACCGTATTCCGGGCTAATTGCACGGTGGTATCCACGGCGGCAAAATCGGGAATCTGTTGGCAAAAGTGCAACTGGTACAGCCCCAACTGCAAGCACCAGCGTACCGGCACGGGCGGCGACCGGGGCACCAACTGGTCAATGATGGCATTCAAAAAACCCCGCTGCCGGGTCACGCCACACACCAATTCCGTGAGCAACCTGCGGTCGGCTGCCGTTAAATGAACATTTAAGTACTTGGTTAATACCCGATCCGTTGCTTGTCCCGCATCTATTTCCCGGAGTGACCGCCACGCCAAATGGCGGGGGTCAGCGAGAACAGACCGGGCGGGTGATTTCCGCATAGAGGGTTTCCAGCAGATCTAAATTGCGACTGAGGGTGTAGCGTGCCAAGACCCGTTGGCGGGCTTTGGTTCCCAAAATGCGACGAAATTCCGCCTGTTCTGCGAGCATCGGTAAAAGGGTGCGTAACTGGGTCGCCACCCCCTGCGCCGCCAGGATAATCCCCGCCCCCTGTTCCAGCACCTCCCCGTCGGCACCCGCATCCGTCGCCACACAGGCCAACCCGCAGGCCATCGCCTCCAGCAACGACAGGGACAACCCTTCCACCAGCGAGGGCAGGACAAACACATCCGCCCCCCGCAAGAGGCGAATCCGCTCCTGCTCCTGTGCCACAAACCCCCGCCACAGCACCCCCTGTTCCGGGCCGTAGTGATTCATCAAACTCGCCGCCAGCGAACCATTACCCACCATCAGCAATTTAGCCCGACTGCCCATTTCCGAGCGTTTCCAGGCTTGCAGGAGGGCTTCCACATTTTTTTCCAAGGCCATCCGCCCCTGGTAAATAAATACGCAATCGGTGTTGAGTTCGCCTTTGAGGTTGCTCCAGCCCGGGCTATATCGCTCCGTATCCACCCCGTTGGGAATCACGCACAGACGGGGCAAGGGCACCCCCAACCGTACCAATAAATCCTGTTGCAGGCGGGAAAACACAATCACCCGGTCATAATTCGCCAAGCAAGGGGCATAGAGTTGATAGGTCAAAAACTGGGTGCTGGAGGCAAAATTCAACCCCCGGGCGGCAAAGGGCGGGTGAAAGGTGGCAATCAACGGCAGCCCCAATTCGGCACAAATTTCCGGCAGGCTGAAATCCAACGGGGACAGGGTGAGGGAGGCGTGTACCACATCCGGGCGCAGTTTTCGCAACGTCCGCAGCAGGGTCTGGTTCGCTCCGGGGCTGGGCAGGGTGTAGATTTGGGATTTGTACAGGCAGGGGAGGGAAAATTCCTGAGCGGAATCCTTTTGGGGCTGGGCGGCAAAATGCAAAAAACTCACCTGGTAGCCCCGATCCCGCAGGGCGTTGGTCACTTCCCGACTGTAGGTGACATTCCCGCAAAAGGGGGATTTTTTTCCTAACCAGGCAATATGCATCCCCTCACCCCAAAATCGAACCGGGATTATAAAGTTATTCTAAAACTCTAACTGTAAGTCGGCCATCACATTGGCAATCGTTTCCGGTTTGCCCTGTTTGTAGTACCCGCCGTTGAGGGTGGCAATTTGCTCCAGAGCCTGGGGGTTGAACTCCCCCTCGTTCCCATAGCCGATAGTGAAAAAGCTAATCCGCTCGTCCGTATTTAGGCCGCTTTGGCGCAGTTTTTCCTCCAGTTGGGGCAGGTTGACCCGGGAGCCGGAGTCCTCCCCGTCGGTCAGCACCACCACCGCATTGATCGCCCCGGGACGCAGGTTTTGCCGCAACCAGGTTTGGGCCGATAGGGTGGCATCGTAAAGCAGGGTGGCTCCCTGTGCCCGGAGGTTGTTGACAAAGGTCAAACCCTGTTGTTTTCCGGCGGCATCCCCCCGGATGAGAATGGGGGCATCCACTTGGGAGCTAAACCGAATTAGAGCCAGTTCATCCTTGGGACTGAGGTTATTGATATAGCTGTACAGGGACTGTTGCACAGCGGCCAGTTTTTGCCCCCGCATGGAGCCGGAATCATCCACCACCACCACCACCCGCGAGGGCTTTTTCGCCACCTGTTCCCAGGCTTGGAGCATCCGGGCGACCACCTCCGGGTTGGGCGGACGCAGGGAATCGAAGGTGGGTTGGGGCTGCACCCCGTTGGTGGCTGTGAATTGGTTGCCCAGGGAGACACCAGGGACACCGGGACGCAATCCCAAGCGGGCGGCCTGCTCCTGGGTGGGTTGGGAGCGCAAAAAAGCAGTCACCTGCTCGGCGGCTTCCCGTTCCTGGGGGCTGACCCAGGGGGCGGTGGGCAGGATCGCCCGCATATTGGATGTAAAGGTGGCCTGGGGGTAAATGGCGACGTAGCGGCTCTGGGCGGGGGTGGCTTTTTGGTTGGCTGCGATCACCGCCGATTCGTACACCGAGCCGATGGAAGCCCAAAACGGGCCGTATTTCACCATGTCCCGCGCCAGACTGCCAGTGGAAACCCCGTAGCGGGTGACCTTGGCCTGGATTTTTTGCACCTGGGGGAGGTAGGTTTGCACGTCCTGGTTGGTCATTTGCTCTGGGGATTTGCCAGAGACTTCCGCAAATTGGGTCACCAGGGTTTGTAACCCGGAATTGGAGCGGGTGGGGGCGGTTTGGACAAAGAAAATTTTGAGGGGAGGTGCTTTGGGGTCGATGTCTTGAAAGGTGGTGGCGGGCAGGATTTTTTGATAGACGGACGCTACATTTTTTAAGCTGTCTGCAACTTGGGCAGGCACCATAAACACCATCGGGCTGTAGGCCACCAGGGGAGCTTCGGTGATGTCCGGGATGTAGTTTTTACCGGGAAAAATCTGGTTCAGCCGGTAGATCAGTTGACTGTGGTAAATATCCCCATCCAGGGAAATTAGGGTGGGAAATTCCGGGCTATCGGCTGGGATTTGCCCCTGTTGCCACTGCTGGGCAAAATTTACGACTTGGTTGACCACATCCCCTGAACCTACGGTGGTGCAACTTATCTGAAAACGAGTGCCATCGGCGAGTTTGGGGTTTTGTTGGTTGAATTGGGGGACGGTTTCGGCGCAAAATTCCTTGAGGGCACTGCCAAACAGCAGTTTAATCTCCAATTGTGCTGGCTGGGTTACCGGACTTGCCCAGAAATCACACCCGCTCACCAGAAGCGTTAGCCCCAGGCTCCACCCGAGCCAACCAGGTCGTACCACCATTGCTCCCTCATTTCGTTCCATTCCCTGCATACTGTAGCAAAAGCCCTGCCCCTGTTCATGCGCTACCGCATTCATCATCGCCTTAGCTATACCTACCCGCAACCGGTGCGGTTGTCGCCCCAGATTCTCCGCCTGCATCCCCGCTGTGATGTGACCCAAACCGTTGAGGGATACCATTTGACCCTTGACCCATCCCCCCAGCGTCATTACCCAAATCTGGCGGTGGATGGCAGTACGGAGGTGCGGGTGATTTTTAGCGAGCCGGTTCCCCACTGGCAGATTGAGATGGCAACGGTTGTCCATACCCACCGGCCCAATCCCTTTGATTTCGTCCTCGAGCCGTGGGCGGTGCATTTGCCGATTGACTATCCCCTCCGGCTGGCACAGGCATTACAACCCTACTGGGATGTTCCCCCCGACCCGGTGGCGACGACCTTGGCGCAAGAATTGGGGACGGCGAGCGAGGGACAGGTGTTGGCGTTCCTCCAGCGGTTAAACCAGACCATTTATCAGGAATGTACCTACCTGGTGCGTCCCACGGGTAGCCCTTGGCCGGCGGGAGTTACTTGGCAGCAGCGACGGGGGTCGTGTCGGGATTTGACGGTGTTGTTCATGGCGGTGTGTCGGGCGGTGGGATTGGCGGCTCGCTTTGTCAGTGGCTACCACGAGGGCGACCCGGATGGGCAACCCCGGCATTTGCACGCCTGGGCAGAGGTTTATTTGCCGGGGGGGGGGTGGCGGGGGTACGACCCGACCCAGGGTTTGGCGGCCAATGACCGCTTCGTGGCCTTGACGGCTCGCCCCCAGCCCCAGGATACGGCTCCCGTGGCGGGACACATTCTCACGCCGGGTGTGGCCGGTCATCTGGATTATGCGATTGAAATTCATGGGGTCGCTGGATAGGCCACCGTGATTTGTAATATGGTCATTTCAATTAGAACTGAGACTGATACCCCCTCAATTTCAAGGGGGACTATCAATGTTATCGGCTGGAAAGTCTTGTCTTAAAACAGAGCCAAAGCAGACAAATTCTGTGACTTGTCATTGCTGGCAAAACTCAGCAATGGTTTCCATCGGTAGGTCGATCGAGGTAATGGTTATGTCAATGTTACCCCCAAGATTTTTAGTTGCTCGTTGATCCAAATTGTTGCCGCTGCTTCATCCGTTTTGATCGCCCGTTCTACTCCTGTTTTAGCAATTTCTAGCAATTGTCAAATTAATCTAATAGGCTGATCAACTCATCTTTGGTAAGTTCAGCATCTCTAAGAATTTTTAGAAGTAGCCCTTTACCAATGGTTTTGCCAGCATGAATCGGGATTGTAACCACTCGATTATCGTCGTGTTTTAAACGAACATGGCTCCCTTTCTGCCTCACAACCTCAAAGCCAATTTTTTGAAGTGCTGTAATCAGTTCTGATCCTGTTAGATTTGGAAGCTTCGCCATTAGACCACCACTCTCTGAATACCAATAAACTCAGTGGTCGATTCTTCTTCGATCTCTTCAAGACATAATTCGATAACCTCACGGATGTTCCGCATCAGTTCGTCAATGGTATCCCCCTGGCTGTAGCACGCTTTCAATTGCGGAACTTCACCTATATAGATTCCATCTTCATCACGCTCGATCACAACATAAAACTCTTTGTTTCTCATTGCTCTATCCTCTCTTTTGTTAGATCGATCTTCAAACGTTCAAGCTGCTGATTGATCCAAGCTGTTGCTGTTTCCTCATCCGTTTCGATCGCCCGTTCTACTCCTGTTTTAGCAATTTCTAGCAGTTGTTTGGACTGTTCCCGCTTTTGATGAGACGCTTCAACTTTGCTTCTAATTTTTTGCTGGATAGAATTAGGCGCTTCCCAAACTAAAAATTGAGCAATTTCGTTGGGGTATAGTTCAATCTGTCCTGATGATCCTTTGAAATGCTTTTCAACAAATAGCTTTCCAATAATGCTATTGAGGTAAATCGACAGATAAACCGGATCGAGTGAATCCGTTCTTAGAATCGTGACGTGGTTATCTGGTAGAGCTTCTTGTTCGTAAAGGTAAGGCGCACAGCGTCCAATTGTGCCAACACCTGTACCATTGATTAACACATCATCAGTTTGAATCGTCAGTGGATCATCGGTTTCAGGCAAATAGGCATAGCGATTATCTGTCAGTATGACTTCGCCTTCTCGAACGTGTTTGGAGTTAACGACAGGCAAACCTAGTTCATACTCGTCTTCGTCTTCAATATATTGGGGTTGCTTTCCACGTTGGTTCAGTGTAAGTAAATCACCGAGGAGTGTTAGTTCAACTTCTTCTTCAAGCCGTTCAATTAGTTGGTCAAATTTTGGCTGGTAATACTCAGCATCGAAGCGACCGGAAGACAGAAACGATTCCGCAAAACTCTTGACCGCAACGGTTTCTTCCGTCGGTTGCCAGTCCTGCAAGCCAAGCTCCGCCAACAGCAAATCCTCAGCTTGTTGATAAAGGTTCTTTGACTCTTGAATTAGTTCTAGATATTCAAGAGCAATCGCTCTAATTAACTCTTGAAAGGTTGGATTGGCTTCATATATGCTAATTTTCTTAACTCTTGCCAAAGTTAACTGATACTGAATCGTTAATTCTCTAGCCCTGTAAAGTTGACCAAAGCCATAATGACATCTTAAAAAGATTAGCAAATAGTAAGGATCTATATCCTTGATTCCCTGAATGCCGAGAACAGTTCTAGATAAAGCTACAACATCGTGTTCTTCTACTAGACTTGCGTAACAAGGAGTCCCTACTTTTGTAATGACCATATCTCCTTGATTCAGTAAATTTATTCCTTTGCTCTCTTCCACAAAAGAATATGGTAATCTCTCAAAGAGGTCATCTTGATCATGCGTGATTAATGGATAGTTTATGCAGTCAACACACCTTATAAACGGCGTATCCCCAATTTCATAATATTGTGTTGCTGCTGGGTAGAATGCACTAGCTACAAAAGTGCCCAACCTTTCAAAAGTAGTAGTATTTCTCCTTTTCAAGGTTGCTTGTATCGCCAAACTATCTTTCCAAAAATATTCAGCATCAAATCTATCCCCAAGATCAATTTCGCTAAATTGAACCTCTGCTGCTTCAAGCCCATCCATTAGCCGCTGATACCTCACAGCATCAAACGATGTCACAGATGGGCTAGGTTCAAAAAAACTGAACTTCTCCTTTTTGGCAAACTCAATAAACGCTTCCGCAATGCCGTCTTGCGTTAGCCCGTCATGGTTAAACAAATCATGATCCACAATCAAATGATGGTTGTTATCCAGCAATAAAAACCCTGGATTATTGGGGTTTTTCACATACATTTTCTCGCCGGAATTATCCTTACCCGACTTTTGCATCGTCGCAAAAAAGATGTTGTAGTCATCCTTGCGAGGGCAGAGCGCGCCTGCTTTGGGGTCGTCATTCCACTTCTGCACAAACAGCACCGAAGTTTTTGTGCCTGTGTGCGGCTTAAACGTATTGCCATGTAGCCCCACCACTGCCAAAATTCGGCACCGTTCCGCAATGAAATCTCGAATGTTTTTATCCGAGGAATTGTTGAACCGTCCCTGGGGAAGCACGATCGCCATTCTGCCCCCCGGTTTCAAAAAGTCCAGGTTGCGCTCAATAAACAAAATGTCGCGCCCCACCTTTTCCTGCATTTTTCCATTAGGTTTCTTAGCTAACTCATATTGAGCAATCATTGGTCCTTGCTTGATAGGACCAGCGAAGGGCGGGTTTGCCATTAACACATCAAACTGAAAATCTCGATATGATTTGCTACCTTTAGGGCGCAGCTTCTTCAACCGCTTGAACCCCTCATGGTAAATGTCATCCCAATCCTCCTGCTCCGTAACCTCATCCCAGTTCTCATACTCCAATGTGTTCAGATGCAATACATTCGTCTCCCCATCTCCTGCAATCAGGTTTAGCGTCCGCGCTACCCGCACCGCCTTTTCATCAAAGTCGATCGCAAACACCTTGTCTTCCACATACTCTTTGCACCGGGGCGGCTTATCTTCCAGCGAAAACAAATGACTGGCTTCCAACCCCTCATCGTCTAAAATTTGCCGCCACACATGAAAAATCGTATGCACCGGAAACCCGGATGACCCCGCTGCGGTGTCAATCATGTACTCATCCTCTTGCGGGTTGAGCATCTTCACACACAGATCAATCACATAGCGGGGGGTGAAAAACTGCCCCTTCTCGCCCTTGCTACTCTGGTTGATTAAATACTCAAACGCTTCATCGATCACATCCAGGTTGGAGTTAAACAGCTTCACATTCTCCAACGATGACACACACACCGACAGGTGAGACGGCGTGAGGCTAATCTTGGCATCCTGACTAAACACCCCTTCCCATTTTTTCTTGGCATTGTCGAACAAATCCTGAATCTTGGTTTTTAGTGCAGCTTCCGTCTGTCCCGTGTTGCGAAACTCTAGAGAACGGGTCGATCGACGGTTGCCCTGCCCGGAATACCACTCATCGTAAAGCTTGGTGAAAATCAGCTTAAACAACTCTTCAAAGACATCTACCCCAGCATTCGCCAGCACCTCATCTTCCATTTCCTCAATCAAGGTCTTGAGAGACTTGTTCTCCTTCACCAACTTGTCATTGGCAATCAGGTCTTCCAGCGTGAACTTGATCTGAAGAATATCCGCCAAGGTTTGATTGGCATTGGGCAAACCCGGAATGTCTTCAAAATAATTGGGGTCTTTGCGCTGGTAGTAGGAAATCTGATCGCCATTCGTCCAAACCGCAATCGGCGCACCTGTGGCATTGCAGTAGGAGCGAAGCTGATCCTTCCCATCCTTCAGCTTTGGCTTCTTTAGCTCCACGATCATATAAACCGTGTTAGGGCGGTCTTTGTCCATCACCACAATGTCTGCCCGTTTCACCTCCCGCCCAAAATTCACCCCATACTCTACCTGAATACGGCTGAGCGGATAATGCAGGCGATCGATCAAAACCTGTAAATAGAGTTGTCGAATTGCCTCCTCTGGCGTAAGCTTGATCGCTTTCTGTCGCACCAGACAAACCGTATGAGGAACATCACTGCTTTTGGTCGGCTTCAGGGTAATCGCCTGCTCTAATTGTTCAATCTCAGCAGTCGTAAATTGAGACAGCTTGTAATTGGAATCTCTAAGAAGATCAACTAAGTTCATAGGACACCAAAAGAATACTAGGGTTTAGTCTATTAAAAATTTAGACCCTAACCTATAAATTTATTGATCGGTTTTTTTCATGATTCAGAGGAATGTTATTACAGGGAACCTCTCTCTATTTATTGCAACCAGTAGAAAATCATCTCGCTGGAATGCCCATACTACGGGGAACCAAGGACGGGGGAATGTCTGCGGCACACCGCGTGGAGCACCCCTGCGACCGCTGTTCTAAATTCATTTAGGATTGCTATAGTTCTCCCAAATATGGCCGTGACGACCTTATTCTGTTTCGCTATAGCTCCGTCAAAATTAGCCACGCCCGGAGTATCTCCGCCACGCTCCAGGCTTGGGAAATACACCCCTGGGGACGCATGGGCGCATCCCCATCAAAAATTTCGCTGATACTGCCCAACCCCGCCGTGGCTAAATGCTGAGCGATGGGATTGAGAAACGCCTTGGCCTCAGCCGCCGACCCAAACGCACAATAATGCGCCAAGGCAAACGGCCCCAGCAACCACCCCCACACCGTCCCCTGGTGGTACACCGCATCCCGGTGCTGGGCATCCCCGCCGTATTGCCCGTGGTAATCGGGATGGCTCGGTGCCAAACTGCGTAACCCGTGGGAGGTGACCAACGCCCGCTCACAGGCCCGCACCACCTGTTGTTGCTGGGTGGGGGTCAAGAGGGGAGGAATCGGTCGCAATCCCGGCAAACTCACCGCAAAAAGTTGGTTGGGACGCAAAGCGGAATCATGCCCGTGGGGGGTATCCAACACATCAAAACAGTAGGCTTGGGCATCAGACCAAAACCGAGCAAACCCCTGCCGGGTGCGTTCCGCCTGGGTGCGATAGGGTGCGGGGGCATGACCCAACGATTCGGCCAATTCGGCCAGTGTATGCCAAGCGCAGTACCAGAGGGCATTGATTTCCACCGCCTTGCCCGTGCGGGGAGTGACCACCCAGTCCCCAATTTTGGCATCCATCCAGGTGAGTTGCACCCCCGGCTCACCGCTGTAGAGCAACCCATCGCTGGTATCCAGGTGAATGCCAAAGCGGGTGCCCCGCCCATGCCAGTCCATGATTTCCACCAAAACGGGGAAGAGTTGGTCGAGCAATTCCCGGTCTTGAGTCATGATAAAATACTGTCGCACCGCCTCAACGTACCAGAGGGTGGCATCCACCGTATTGTAATCCGCCTCGGTCAAGGGACTCCCCTGATCCGGGAACCGATTGGGCAACATCCCCCGGTCAACGTACTGAGCAAAGGTGCTGAGAATCGAGCGGGCAATCCCAGGGCGACCGGTGCTGAGGGTCAGACCGGGCAGGCTGATCATCGTATCCCGCCCCCAATCCCCAAACCAGTGATACCCGGCGATAATTGTTTTCCCCGGCGGCTGGTCGGGCAAAGGCCGATCCACAATAAACGTATCCGCAGCCAGGACTAATTGTTTCAGCCAATCCGGGGCTTGAGCTACGCTGTGGGGATAGGCCACCTGCCAAAGATGCAGTAAATTTTGTTCATGTTGGTGATACTGGGCTAGGGCTGGGCTGGTATCTAAACCGGGTTGCGGCTGGGTACTGAGCATCAAACTCCCCGATTCCCCTGGATTGAATGAGAGCGTAACCGTCGCAGCGTGCAGTACATCGTCTAAATCGTCCAATCCCCGCTCCCGTTCGGCGGCCAAGGCCACCCCCTGATACCAGGCATGGGCGGGCATCACCGTACCCTTGGGGGTCAACACATAAAACGGAGTCGCCCCCGGAAAGGCGGTAATCCTCACCCCCTGCGCCACGGGCTGAACGTCCATCTGCCAATCATTGCCCTGAGTACGCCCGTGATAGTCCCGATAATTCACCAACACCTTGATCGCTAGACTGATGGGCTGGTGGGCACGCAGTAAACGATATTGCACAACCGTGGTATTTTCCCCCCGGTGCATCCAGAGTTGTTTCTCTAAGCGGATTTCGTCCAGGGCGTACACCCACCGGGGCACGGTTCCCACCAAGTCAAATGCTTCCAGATGCAAAAATCCCTGGGGATGGACGGTGCCATTGCGCCAGCGATAGGTTGCTAAATTAAACTCCCGTTCCCCATCGCTCAGGGTTTCATCCACTTGGCTGACCAACACCGTGCGTCCCAGGGGCGGATGCAGTGCCGCCACCAAAATCCCGTGATACCCGCGGGTATTCAGCCCCGCCACCGTGCCGGACGCGTAGCCGCCGATGCCATTGGTCACCAACCACTCCCGCTGTTGGGCGATGGTCAATTCCCCGCAAATTTCCCGCCCAAAGGTAATCACCATTTACTGCCCATGCTTTACTGCTCGTGTTTTACTGTTCGTGTACTGTTCCCACTAAGCTTTGCCATACACGGGGATCGCCGCCCCCCGCACATCCTTCGCCGCCGGTGAAGCCAGAAACACAATCACCCCCGCCAAAGAATCGGGAGTCACCCATTGCCAAGCGTTGGCCTCGCCCATATCCTGGCGATTTTTGGGGGTATCAATCACACTCGGCAGCACCACATTGGCCGTGATATCCGAGTCCTGGTCACGGGTTTCCTGGGCAATCGCCTGGGTGAGTGCCACCACCCCCGCTTTCGATGCCGAATAGGCGGCCAGATTTGCCCCCGGTTGGACGGCACCGCGGGAACCTACGTTCACAATCCGGCCATAGCCCTGCCCCCGCATCCGCCGCAGACAATGTTTACACAACAGAAACGTATTATTCAGGTTTTGATCCAGTTGTTTTTCCCAATCGGTGAAGCTAAATACATCCGTGCGCCCCATCTGAAATCCCCCCACCAAATGGATCAGAGCATCGGTGCGGGGCATTCCATTCACCAGCGCTTCCACCTGCGCTTCGTCATTCAAATCCGCCGTGACCGGTTGCAGTCGGGCAAAATCGGCGGGGGGCAGGAGGGTTTGGAGTTCATCCAGACTTTTTTGACTGCGGTAGGGCAGGGTGACCCCGGCGGCTCCGGCCTGCAACACCAAACGGGTAACGGCACCCCCCAAACCCCCGGTTCCCCCAGTAATCAACACGTACTGCCCGTGCATCTTGGCCTCCTTTCCTAAAAAAATTAAGTCCATTGGGACAGGAGATGATCCCCCACCCGCAGGGCATTAGCCACAATCGTCAGCGTGGGGTTGACAGCAGCACTCGACGGGAAAAAACTGCCATCCACCACATACAGATTATCCACCTCATGGGTGCGGCAATGGACATCTAATACGGAAGTTTGGGGATCATTGCCAAACCGACAGGTACCGCACTGGTGTCCCACCGCCTGCACCGGCACCTGGTTGCGGGGATAGATGCCAAAGGGAATCGCATTTTCACAGCGATCCACCTGCTTCAACACCTCAATCCAACGCTGGACCAAACGGTGCGCCGCTGTCAGGTTATTGGGCTGATAATGCAAGGTAATTCGGTCATTTTGTAGGGTCACCCGGTTGTCGGGGTCGGGTAAATCCTCGGTTTGCAACCACCACCCCACCGTATGGTCTGCCACCGCTTTGAGTTCCGCCTGGGGTCGCAATTTTAACAAGGGAGCTAAAAGAGCGGGAGCCTCGGCGGGGAGCATATCCGGCAACACATTTCCCGTATTTTGGATCAAACCCATGGGGTAGGGAAAATCCGGTTCCCCCCAGTAAAAATCACTGACGGCAATGGTTTTTTGGTAGGTGTCGGTGTTAGGAGTCAAACTGAGTTGCACGAGAGCCGTACAGACGTGCTTCATTAGATTGCGCCCCACCTGCCCCGAACCGTTGGCGAGTCCCTGGGGATGGCGGTCGTTGGCCGAACGCAACAGCAAGGCCGCCGAATTGATCGCCCCGCAGGCCACCACCACCACTGCCCCGGTAAAGGTACGGGTTTCGCCCTGAATACTCACTTCCACCCGCTCCACCCGCGTACCCTGGGGATTGGTGAGCAGGCGGGTAGCCTGGGCATTGACTAACAAAGTAATGTTTTCCTGGTGACGAATGGGTTGAATGCCATTCACCTCCCCGTCCGCCTTGCCCTGGGTGAGGCAGGGAAATCCATCGCAGGTGTCACAGCGGATGCAGGTGCCCAGGGTTTGATCCACCTCGTTGAGTTTCAACCCCAGGGGCAAGGGAAAGGGATGCAGACCGATGGCCGTTAAATTGTCCGCCAGTTGTTGCATCCGGGGTTCGTGGCGCACGGGTGGGTGGGGGTAGGTGCCACTGCGCCAGGGTTCGGTTTGGTCGTGACCGGCGACCCCATGCACATCGTAGAGGGCTTCCGCCCGTTGGTAGTAGGGTTCCCAATCGGCGTACTGCAACGGCCAAGCGGGGGAAATGCCGCCTTGATGTTCAACCGCTTGAAAATCCCGTTCCCGCAGGCGAAATAGAGCCGCCCCATACACCTTGGTATTGCCGCCCACGTAATAGGACGTTGCCGGTCGGAAGGTGCGTCCCTGGTGATCCTGCCACTGTTCTGCCGTGTGGTAGCGTTCTTTTTGATAGACTTCGAGTGCGCTCCAATTGGCCTTTTCCCGAGGTAAAAAATCCCCCCGTTCGAGGATCAAAATTCGTTTGCCACTGGCAGCCAACCGATGGGCTAGGGTACTGCCCCCCGCTCCAGTGCCGATAATAATCACATCAAAATCATTGGGGATATTCATGTTATTGGGGGAGTTGGAGGGGTTCTGCAAAAATTTGGGTATCAGAAAAGGGGCAGTCTTGGGGCAATTGGTTTGGGTCGAGGGGGGTTTCCCGATCCACTAATCGCAAACCATTCTCATAGCCAATTTCTAAAGCTTCATTGAAGTAAGATTTAAGGCTAGGATTTTTTTTCAGCAACCGATTGACCCGACTGCGTTGTTCCTGAATGGTCGCCCGCCAACTTTTACTGCGTTTTTCCGGTTGATAATACCATTTGAGTAAATGCCCCAAGAGCACCCCCAGGCGATTTTCCAGTTCCTGTTCCAGTTGCTTACCCAAGCACTCTATCTCCTCGACTAAATTGGGAATATCCAGTTGATCTAGCTGCCCAGATGCTAGTAACTTGGCCTGGGTAGCTGTCCACGCATAAAAGTCGGCATCGTAAAGGTTAAGTTTGGGTGGTTTGAGTATCATGTTATTGGGGGAGTTCGAGGGGTTCTGCAAAAATTTGAGTGTCAGAAAAGGGGCAAATTTGAGGCAATTGGTCGGGGTCAAGCGGGGTTTCTTGATCTATTATGCCTAATCCCTTTTGATAACCCACTGCAATCGCTTCTTTAAGATAAGGCTTCAAGCTGGGATTTTTTCGCAGATGGCGTTGAATTTCACTTCTTTGTACCCGCACGGTCGCCCGCCAACTTTTGCACCGTCTTTCCGGTTGATAATGCCATTTGAGTAAATGCCCCAATAGCACCCCCAGGCGATTTTCCAGTTCCTGTTCCTGTTGCTTGCCCAAGCACTCTATCTCCTCAACTAAATTGGGAATATCCAGTTGATCTAACTGCCCAGATGTTAATAATTTGGCCTGGGTAGCTGTCCACGCATAAAAGTCGGAATGATAAAGATGTAATTGTGCTGGTTCTAGCATCAAATTAACCCCGTAAATTTACCCCAAACGTGCGAGCAAATGATCCCCCACCCGCAGGGCATTGGCAATAATCGTCAACGTGGGATTCACCGCCCCACTGGAGGGGAAAAAACTGCCATCCACCACATATAGATTATCCACCTCATGGGTGCGGCAATGAACATCTAATACGGAGGTCTGGGGGTCAGTCCCAAACCGACAGGTACCCACCTGATGCGCCACATTGTCCACGCCCATTTTGCTGGCAAAGTAGGACGGGGGAGAGGCGGGTGCAACGCATTCCGGGCGGCGGCAGGTGCGGTCAAAATAGGAGGGGTGGGGGAAGAGATTTTCGGCGGCACCAATGGCTTGCAAAATTTCCACCCAGCGATGTTCCAGGCGTTGAAATGACTCCGTATTGTTTTCCTGGTACTGCATAAGAATTTTGTCCCCATTCACCATGATCCGGTTGTTGGGGTCGGGGATGTCCTCGGTGGTCAGCCACCAATCCGTGGAATGTTCCGCCACCTGGGTCGGGGTCAGGGGAGCGTAGGGGGCGGGGTTCAAGGATAGGGCATCGGCGTTAACCTTGCCGGTGGTTTGAATTTGCCCCATGGGATAGTCGTACCCCGGTTCGCCCCAGTAAAAATCATTGATGGAAATGGTTTTTTGAAACACCGTGGGATTGAGTTCCCGACTGACCGCTAGGATGGAACCCAAAACGTGTTTCATCAGATTGCGTCCCACCAGGTCAGACCCGTTGGCGAGACCGTTGGGGTGGCTATCGTTGGCGGATTTGAGCAGGACAACGGCGGAATTGACCGCACCGCAACTGAGGGCGACCACATCCCCGCTAAACATCCGTTTTTCCCCCTGCACCTCGGCTTCCACCCCGGTAACTTCCCGCCCGGAGGGACTGGTGTGCAGTTTCAGCACCTTGGCGTGGGTGAGCAGGGTAACGTGCGCCTGACCCATAATCGGACGCACCGCCGTCACTTCCGCATCGGCCTTGGCACCCACCAGGCAGGGATAGCCATCGCAGGTATCACAGCGTATACAATCGCTCAGGTACATCTGCGCCGCATTCAACCGCACCCCCACCGGCGTGTAGTAGGGATGCAACCCCCGCTCGGTCAGGGCATCGCTGATTTCCTGAATCCGGGGTTCGTGGTGAATGGCGGGATAGGGGTACTCCCCACTGCGGGGCGGTTCCGTCGGGTCAAGCCCCTGTTGACCATGCACATGGTAGAGTTGCTCCGCCTGGGTGTAATAGGGTTCAAACACGCTGTAGGGCAAAGGCCACGCCGGGGATAACCCGTCCCGGTGGGCGTAGGCCGCAAAATCCCGCTCCCGCAAACGAAACAGGGCCGCCCCGTAGAGCTTGGTATTGCCCCCCACAAAGTAGCCCATCCCCGGATGCAATTCCTTGCCCTGGGGGTCGTACCAGACCTCGCTCCCAAAATAACGGTGGGTGCCAAACACGATTTTAGAAAGCCAATTTTCCTTTTCCCTGGGCAAAAAACCGCCCCGTTCCAGGAGCAACACCCGTTTACCCTGGGTCGCCAACCGGTAGGCCAGGGTACCCCCCCCCGCCCCCGACCCGACGATAATCACATCGTAATGGTCAGCCATAATTATGCTCTCTTTTTCTCTCTCTCAAGGGTTATTTGGGATAAATCAGCAATAGTGCGATCTACTGCTCGTGATAATTCCAGAGCAACCCCCCATCCACAAAAAAGGTCGTCCCGGTAATATAACTGGCATCATCGGACGCTAAAAAAGCCACCAAAGAAGCCACATCCCCCGGTTGTCCCAAGCGATTCAAGGGGATATTTTGCAACAGGGCATTCAACTTGGTGGGGTCGTTGAGCAATTTGGTATTGATCGGCGTTTCAATCGCCCCCGGTGCCACGTTATTAATCGTGATTCCCAAAGGTCCGAGTTCCACCGCCAGGTTACGGGTCAGCATTTTTAAGCCCCCCTTGCTCACGCAATAGGCCGTGAAATTGGGAAAGGGTAAATCCTCATGCACCGAACTGATATTGATAATTTTGCCGGTGCGTTGGGTGGCGACCAGGTGCTTGACCATCGCTTGGGTGGCAAAAAATACCCCCTTGATATTCACATTCATCACCGCTTCGTAATCCCGCTCGGTCACTTCCCAAAAGGGGGCGTGCTTTTCGATCCCCGCATTATTCACCAAAATATCCAAATGCCCAAAATGCTCAATGCTCTGGGAAATCAGACGGCAAACATCATCAATCAACCCCAAATCGGCACCAATGCTATAGCCCCGTTCGTTGTTACAAAAACCCTCCGCCATGTGGCACTGTCCCCCGGCGGCTTGCACCTTCTCTAGGGTTTCTTCCGCCCCTTGGGGATTCGAGCGGTAGTTAATCACCACCTTGGCTCCCTCCTGCGCTAAGCGGATGGCAATCCCCTGGCCGATTCCCTGGCTACTTCCCGTGACCAGAGCCACTTTCCCTTCCAATTTGGCCATAGCTCCCCCCAGAAACAGTGAATTTTGACCTATTTTTATCCCTTAGGTCACTTAGCTCTGGTTATAACAGACCCTACCCGTAATCACAAGAGGGGCATCGCTCCCCGCTCGGTTTTTTAGCTGCTCGTGATTCATCTGGGAATAGATCATATAGCAATATAATTTGAGTTTTGCATAACCGCCGCAGGGCACCCCCCGCACTTGGTTCCTCAAAATCTTTGTTTGCGAATTGGATAGGATTGCTGTAGAGATGTCCCTGGGTCACAAAAAAAGCGCAACCCTAGTATTGAGTTCCGCTCTACGACTCTTTAGTTATTTTGAAACCCTTTGCCTAATTCTCCTTGCCGGTCACCTTTTCGTGTAAATCACCCACCGCATCGCCCACTTTATCCGCTACATTACCGGCGGCGGCACCCACATCCGTATTCAACACGTTAGACACTTTTTCCGCCGCTTCCTGCCCCGCCACGGTTTCTACCGCACCTTCGACCACGTTTTCCACATGGTCGGCGATGTTTTCCACCACATCCCCGGCTCTATTCGCCAGACCACTCACAAAGCCACCGACAGCACCTAAAATATCTCTCTTCTCTTCACTCATGACCATAACCTCCAATCTATTGACAACTGCATTTTAACATGGATGTCTAGGCGAGCCAAAAATGTAGCCTTGACAACATCATTGGGGTCAAGCCCGTGCGGCATAATTTCCTGATCGCTAAACTTGATTTTACAATCGCATGATGTAGTCCTGTTGTGTCTGAAAAATGTCTTTGGGTAGATATTTTTTCAGGTAGTGGTGGCGGGTGCGCTGGCGAATAAATTGGTGGGCTTTGGCTTCATCCCAGCGGGGTTCAGGCTCTAAGTCAGGAATCAACCCCCATGCACCATCTAAAGGGGTTTGTTGCACCTGAGCAATGACGGTAGCAATATATTTACAGCAGGATTGGGGTTGGGTAACAACTTGATATTCACTAAAGCGCACGATAATCCAACCGGCAGCCAGGAAAAATTCGTTGCGTTTTTCATCGTTGATATGATGAGGTTTTAAGCAATTATTACCATAAAAATAAGGCTCATCAATCTCAATATCTATGTAGAGATTCAAATTTTCATCCCTATAGGTGAAATCGGGATAATAGGGTCGTTTGCTCGTTTTTATGGGGTCGCCAAGTGCCAAATTGATATGGATCAGTCCGGGAAAGTGTTGGATGAGAAATGAATGTAAATAAACTTCACTCACCCCTGGCCGGGGGGGTTGTTTGGCTGGTACGGGATAGGCCATGACTTTTTGTAACGCTTGCTGAATTTTGGGCTGACGTAGTTGCTGTACCTCCCGTTCATGGGCGGTTAGCCACTGTTCATAAACGTATCTTTGTTGGGTGTAAAGCTCCTGCTGACTTTGATAAAGTTGGGACTGCTGGCGATACTGCCGGGATTCCCAGACGTAACTGCCCCCGACCAACGCCAAACCCACCCCGCTTACCACCAGCCCCATCACACCACCAAGGATGACCCCGGCGGCCACAACCACCGCCAAACTGACCAGCCAAGGCCAACGGGGGCGGCGGCTGGGAGCTAGCACCGGCATGGGACAAGGGGGCGCACCGGGGGGGAGTGCGGCGAGAGCCAGTTTTAACCGCTGAGGCCAGAGGAGTACGGGATAGGTCGTGGACACTACTGCCGCCGCCAAATCGCCATCAGAATTACCAGCCCCGCCAAACCCAGGAATGTCTCCGCCAGTCCCACTTGCGTAGCGATCACCCCGGTGACCGCCAGGGGTAAACTCAGGGCGATATTGACCGCATTATTTTGTAACCCAAACACCTTCCCCCGCACTTCTTCCGGGGTTTCGGTTTGCAAAAGAGTTTGCAGGGGAATGGCCACGAGGGCTGCCCCCAGACCCAAAGCCAGGTTCCAGGTCAACGCCAAGGGGAGACTATGGGTGGCCGTCGCCAATCCCACCAACGCCCCGCCCATGACCAAAGAACCCACGTCACTCAAACGCCGGTACGACCAGGCACGGGCACGCAGGATATTCAGCAAGAGGGCACCCGCCGCCACCCCCGCCCCCGCCGCCGCCAACAAAAAACCAAACTGGGACGGGCGCAACAGTTGCTCCGCCAGTTGAATTGTTAGGACAGCTAGGGCGGCAAACACCGTGTACAAGACCACCAAATGCGCCACTGCCCCGCCCAACTGGGGTTTTTCCCGCAGTACCGACCAGCCTTCTTGCAAATCCTGCCACACCAGCGGTAAGGTCTGCAGCCCGTTATCGCTTCGCTGTTCCTGGGGGTGCAACCGCAACAGTAGGAGAGCCGCCAACAAATAGGCTCCCGCCACCACCAGTTCTCGCCCCTGGGGTAACACCTGCGCCGCCATGCTAAGTAACGGGTCACCCACGGCAAAACCCAAAATTAGTGAACCCATCATGGTCGTGGTGTAGAGAGAATTAGCGGTCAGCAGTTGCTCCTGGGGCACAACCAGGGGAATCACCGCCTGCTCCGCCGGGGCAAAAAACTGGGTTAGGGTGGACACGGCTAAGGTAATCCCCATCAGAAATCCCCAATTCACCAGGGGTTGCCACTGGAACCACAGGCCAGGAATAATCAGCAGTACCAAGCCCCCCCGCAGCAGGTTGGTGGTGAATAAAACTCGTTGCTTGCGCCAGCGGTCCACAAACACCCCGGCCAGGGAACCCAACAACACCGCCGGGATGGTGAAGGCTACCATGATGCCACTGACGAGGGGAGTAATGCTTTCCTGGTCAGCAAACTGTTGATCCAAAAGGGCGATCATCAGGACCAAGTACACCTTATCCCCAATCTGGGAGAAGACCTGTGCCAACCACAGCGCCAGAAAATTACCATTGCGCCACAGACTGGCCAAGCCCGCTACCGGTTTGGGTTGGGTTACATTCATGGACATTGCCGAGTTTCTGGAGTGATCGTACTATACAGCAGGGGAGCGGAACGGATCGCCCGCTCGAGGTGGTACTCCGCATAACCCCGCAGAAGGGGTTCCAAACTCCGCCAGGGAGCCAAAGTGGGCACGGGTTGCAAAGGGGGGACGCTCAGGGCTTGGAGCAATTGCACCTGTACCCCTTGTAAAACCCGACAGGGCGCTGTATCTGGGGGCAACGGTAAACGCACCAGCCCCCCCAAGGGAATACTAAATCCCAACCGTTCCTGGGGAGAAACCGGTTGGCCGGTCAGACAGCACAGGCGCACCTGGGGTTGCAATCCCGCCAAGGTTAACAGCCGCATCACCCCCCGCACCACCATTTCCCAGGGTTCGTGGGTGGGGAGATGCGCCAGGGCGGCCAGCAGTTCCACAAACGTGGTGTACAGTTCCCCCTGTGCCAAATTCGCCAGGGCTTGCCCCAGCACCAACTCGCTAAAGTATTGCGCCGTGACCCAGCGCGTGTACTCCTGCGCCAGATAGTGATGAGTGTGCAACAGGGTGGCCTGACTAATCCGATCCAGGGAACGCCCCACCCGCAGTTCCAACTGATTCACCACCAGCAACCCGGTGCGTCCGGCCAGGGGCGATTGGGGTTTGCGGGCACCGGGAGCGACCACCCGTTGGACTCCCCGTTCGGGGCTGAGGATGGTAATCAGCCGGTCGGATTCCCCTAAACCCTGGATTTGCAGGTTAATGGCGGTGACCTGATAGGTGCGCCCCATACTATAGGGTTGCGCCATGGGGGCTATCGTTGACCGGCTCCGGGGTGGATTCGCCGGTGGTGGTGGCACGGCGGCGGCGACGACGGGTATCGGGCGTGGCGGCTTCCACCGGTTCCGGTGCGACTTCCGGGGCGGTGCGTTCATCCGGGTCGGGTTCGTCCGGCGGGGTAAGCTCTAGCACAGGGGGGACAGCGGCGGGGGGCGGCGGCAGTTCTAGGGGTAAGGTCAGCGGCAGTTCTGTGGGGGCGGGTACCTCCTCCGGCAAACAGACCGCCACCGCCACATCCTGGAGATGGGTTTGGCCGGTGAACAAGAGGGGAGAAAGCCCCATTTCCGCATACACGGTTTGCTCAGCAGGGGTCATGCCCACCATCACCACCTGGGCGGGGGTGGGGGCGGGTTTAACCGGGCGACGGCGCAGGGCACTGCGGTCGGGGGCTTCCTCCCGCAGGCCGTTGTTATTGCCATGGGTGCCCCCATTATTTGCCCCATTATTCGCCCCATTGCTGGCCGGACTGGGTACGGGCGGGGTGGCAAAGGGGGGAAGTTCCTGTTCGCTGCGGGGGGTGGGCTTTTCATAACGGCGATGCCGACGGCGATTTGGCCCGTTGCGGTCATTGCCCCCCAGGGGCGTGACGGGATAAAGAGGGGTGGCAAAGCCCAAATCCGGGTTCGGGCTGGCGGCAAACCCCAAATCCTCCAGATTTTCCGAGCGTTCCCCGATCACCAAGCGGGGCTGACTGGGGGGTGCATCCTCGCTGCCCACCTGACCGGGTAGGCGGGCTAAATGTCCCAAGCCATTACAGGTGGGGCAGGTCTGGCCGAACAGTTCGTAGATATTTTGCCCCTGGCGTTTGCGGGTCAGTTCGATCAAGCCCAAATCCGAAAGATGAATAATCTGGGGGCGGGCTTTATCCGTTTTCAGAGCTTTGCTAAAATGCTCGAGCAGTTGCAGTTGATCCCGCCGGTCTTCCATGTCAATGAAGTCCACGATGATCACCCCGCCGATATTCCGCAGGCGCAACTGGCGGGCAATCTCCGTAGCCGCTTCGTAATTCGTCCACAGCACCGTTTCCCGTGCCGTCGCCGAGCGGGTAAAGGAGCCAGAGTTGACATCAATCACCGTCAGGGCTTCCGTCGGTTCAATCACGATATAGCCCCCCTTGGGCAAATCCACCCGGGGTTTGAGGGCTTCCCGAATGGCCGCATTCACCCGAAAATACTCCAAAATCGGGGCGGCTTCCCGATGGTGATCCACCAACACTCCCACGGGTGTTTTTCCCCCGCCCCAGTTGCTGAGTTGTTGCTTGACCCGTTTCAGGCCATCGGCGGTATCCGTGACGATGCGATTCACCTGGGCACTGTAGAAATCCCGCAACACCCGTTGCACAAAATCATCATCCCGGTTGAGCAATCCGGGCGAACGTGCCACCGCCCCATCCCGCTGGACTTTTTCCCACTGGCGTTTGAGGTTTTCCAAATCCTCCATCACGGCCTCTTCACTCACCCCTTCCGCTTCGGTACGCACCAGCAGCCCCATCTGGGAGGGTTTGATCAAGACCGCCAACGCCCGCAAGCGATGCCGTTCATTCTCGTTACGGATGCGCTGGGAGAGAAACACCCCCCGCCCGTAGGGCATCAAGACCAGATACCGCCCTGGTAGGGTAATGTTGCCGGTCAAGCGGGGACCCTTATTCCCGGTCGGCTCCTTCATCACCTGCACCACCACCTTTTGCTGGGGCATGAGCAACTCGGTGATGGCTCCAGCCGTGCGTTTCAGGCGCAATGGCCCCAAGTCCGACACATGGATAAACCCATTGCGTTCCGGGTCGCCGATATTGACAAAGGCGGCATCAATCCCCGGTAACACATTTTCCACCACCCCCAAAAACACGTCCCCCACCTGCAAATTGCCGGTTGCCACCACCAGTTCTTGAATCTGGTCATCGGCAAACACGGCGGCGATGCGATGTTGCTCTGCCAAAATGATTTGTTTAGACATTCATACTCCTTGGATGAACCCGTCCCCCGGCTGTCACTGGTACGCTCCGGTTCAACCTTCGCCCTCAAGTTACCCACAAAAATCCATGAGTACCGAATAACTGCTGATTGGAACCGTAAAAACTTATCGCCCCGAAAATGGTCAGTAACCGACCCACACGCACCAGGAATTATTCCAGGATTAGGGCATATTATAGCGTTTCAGGTTGCCCATTGTTACCAACCCCAGGAACCGGGCTGTCCCTTGAATGGCCCGACCAGATTGGCCGTAATCCAGCCCCCATAGAATCCCCCCGGTTGCGGTGTGACCACTTCCCCCGCCACCAGACAGCGTTCCAATTTTTGGGCATAGAAGGCCAAATAGTCTTGGATCACCTGGAATGCCGCCGTCGGTTGGCTATAACCCCAGGCCACTTCTCGAACCACCTGGTCACCCAGGTGCAGATCGTAGTAATGGGCGTAGCCCTTCCACTCACAAAAACTGGTGCGGAAGGTACGGCGCAAGTACTGCATTTGAATATCGGCTGGCGGCAAATAATACACCGGCGGATGGCTGGTTTCCAGCACCCGGTACGCCCCTTGGGTACGGGCAAGGCAAATTCCTTGGGTGTAAATCTCAATCAGTTGCTCGACGGGTTCCACCCGGGGCGGGCGGGGGTAATCCCACACGGATTCCTGGGGCATAGGGTTGGGCATGGTTTGGGAATCTCTCTCGATTTTAGTATTGGGTTAAGTTAGGCTATAGAAGTTAAGTCTAGGGGGAAAAAATGCAGATTGCCTCCATTAAAAAACATATTGTCGTGAATGAGGATCAAAAACCGGTGGCGGTCATGATTGATTATCAAGATTGGCAAAAAATCATGCAAATTCTCCAGTCCATAGAAAATCAAGACCTAGCAGATAGCTCTTAAGCATTGGCAACCTATAAAGGTTGCATTAAACTAACGATTGACCCACTGGACTATCAACGGCAAGCTAGAGAAGTTTGGTCATGAATTTGCCTCGTTGGATTTTAGATACGAACACCACACCATATTATCTAGGGAATCGCCTCACACTGCCACTGCCTTCCGGGAATTACTTTGTTTCTGTGATTACAGAGATAGAGCTATTATCCTATCCGAATTTAGATGAAATAGAGTTCCGATTGATTCGCAATTTTCTAAATGAATTAACGATTATTATGCTTGATGAATGGATTAAAGAATCGGCAATTCAATGGAGACAAAATCATCAGTTAAAATTGCCAGATGCTATTATTGCGGCAACGACTATAACCCTTTGCGGAACATTACTCACCAACGATCAGCAACTGCTCAAACTAGAAGGGTTACAAACTGAGTCACTCCCTGTTGCCAATTGAGTTAGTTGGGATAATCAGGGCACATTCACCAATCATACTGTCGTAAGGATTATTCTATAGCAGTATGATTTGAATTTAGAATGGCGGTCGCAGGGGGGCACCCCCCGTCACTGGTTCTCCAGAATCTTTGTTCGCAAATCGAATCGTATTGCTATAGGATTCCCGATTCAAATATCGTCCCGCTCTGGGTCAATTTTAATTTTACTCAACTGCACAAGATAACACTGCGCCGCTCCGAGGCCAAAACCCAACCCTGCGCCAATCAGGACAAAATACCGCCGGTGTAATCGTTGATAAAACTCACTCTCAAACCGGAGCCGGTTAAAATCCTTCTGCCCCATGTGGGAGGCGGCTAGGGCGAATACCCCCCCCCATATCCCCGCTAAAAATCCGGCAGCAATCACGCTTTGAATTTTGACTTTTTTCATCGCTGCGACAACCAGGTATTTTTATATTTCTTATTTTCCTGATTTTTGGGGTGTTGTGGTCAGAAAGTTACGATATTTTTTATTATTTTTCATTTTGTGATCGGTATGCCGACCTCACCCGATTGGTGAACCCGCATTCTCAAGAACCAAGGATGGGGGCAATGCCTGCGGCACACTGCGAACCGGCGTAGCCTGTCTGCCAGACACTCTGACCCTGCGACCGTTAGGCAAAATGGAATTAACATGGCTAGGGAATTGCCGTTGCCAAACCCGATGACGGTTAGGATAAAGTTCCCCAATTCAGATTCATAATAGAAGTGTTCATTACCCAAAATTCACCACCACCCGATGAAAGTTCTCCATTTTCCGGTGGGGTCGCTCCAGGTGGGACTGCCCTTGACCCAGGTGCAAAAGGTGTTGCCCCAACCCACGGTGTTTCGTAGTGGCAAGAAACCGATTGGGTTGGCGCATTTTGAAGACCAGGAAGTCGTCGTACTCGATTTACACCACTATTTATTTGGACAATTCAGCCCCAGTCCGGCTACCCATTTAATCGTGGTCAAGGCCAATACGGAAGTATCAGAATGGTACGGTGTCCCTTGTAACACTGTGCCCGCTTTGATAGACATTGCCCCAGAACAGATGCGGCAAATTCCCCCCACCTATCGGCAGGCGGATACCCTCGGACTGGCCAGCCATGTCGCCCGGTTTAGTAATGATACAATGACCTTATTTTTGCTGGACGGACAACGGCTTCGTTCTCTGGTTTCCCCATCCCCTGCGTTATGATTAAATGACTAAATTTATTCCCGTATGTCTATCCCCACCTCCCCGGTGCATTTGCCCCGTACCAGCGAATCGGAAACCCTGAAGCGCATCCGGCACACCGCTTCTCACGTGATGGCGATGGCGGTACAAAAGCTTTTTCCCCAGGCGAAAGTCACCGTCGGTCCTTGGATTGAGGATGGGTTTTACTATGACTTTGACCACCCGGAACCGTTTACAGAAGCAGACTTGAAAGCCATCAAAAAAGAGATGGTCAAAATTATCAAGAAAAAATTGCCAGTCCTGCGGGAGGAAGTCACCCGTGAGGAGGCATTACAACGCATTCAAGCCCTGAATGAACCCTATAAATTAGAGATTCTCGCTGGGATTCAAGCACCCATTACGCTCTACCATCTGGGGAACCAATGGTGGGATTTGTGTGCTGGCCCCCACTTGGACAATGTGGGCGAACTCAACCCGGACGCAATTGAACTGGAGAGTGTGGCGGGTGCCTACTGGCGGGGGGATGAGCGCAATCCCATGTTGCAGCGGATTTATGGCACGGCCTGGGAAACCCCGGAGCAACTGCAAGCTTACTTGCACCAAAAACGGGAAGCCCTGCGACGGGATCACCGCCGGTTAGGGCAGGAATTGGATTTATTCAGCATCCAGGAACAGGCCGGGGGCGGGTTGGTGTTTTGGCATCCCAAGGGTGCCCGGATGCGGTTATTGATCGAAAATTATTGGCGGGAGGCACATTTACGCTCTGGGTATGAGCTTTTGTATACCCCCCATTTAGCCCATTTGGATTTGTGGAAAACGTCAGGGCATTTTGATTTTTATCGGGAGAGTATGTTCGAGGCGATTGCGGTGGAATCCCAGGAATATCAACTCAAACCGATGAATTGTCCATTCCATGTGTTGACTTATCAAAATCACCTCCATTCCTATCGGGAGTTACCCATTCGTTATGCAGAATTGGGGACGGTTTATCGCTATGAACGCTCCGGCACCTTACATGGTCTGATGCGGGTGCGGGGCTTTACCCAGGATGATGGTCATATTTTTTGCTTGCCGGAACAGGTGGCCGATGAGATTTTAGGGGTATTGAATTTAACCGAGCAAATTCTGTCGGATTTTGGCTTTCGGGATTACGAAGTGAACCTATCCACCCGTCCCGATAAATTTGTGGGTGAAGATGCGGTCTGGGAACTGGCGACCAATGCGCTGAAAAGTGCCTTGAATACTAAAGATTGGACATACAAAGAAGACGTGGGCGGCGGTGCATTTTACGGCCCGAAAATTGATATAAAAATTCGGGATGCGATTGGGCGTTTGTGGCAATGTTCCACGATTCAGGTGGATTTTAATTTGCCCCAACGGTTTGGTTTAGAATATGTGGCCGCCGATGGTTCCCGGCAGGTACCGATTATGATTCACCGGGCGATTTTTGGTTCCCTGGAGCGGTTTTTCGGGGTTTTAATTGAGAACTATGCGGGGGATTTTCCTTTGTGGTTAGCCCCGGTGCAACTGCGTTTTTTACCCGTCGGGGAACAGTATCTAGCCTATGCCCAAGATATTGCCCAGAATTGGCAGAAATTGGGGCTACGGGTGGAAGTGGATACCTCTGGCGAACGCCTGGGCAAACTGATTCGCAATGGGGAAACGGCGAAAATTCCGGTAATGGCCATTGTGGGAGCCAAGGAAATGGAAACCCAAACCTTGAGTGTGCGTACCCGTCAAGGCGGAGATTTGGGCGCATTATTGGTTCAAGAAGTGCAAGAACGTTTACAGCAAGCGGTACAGCAACGGCAGGATTTTTAGGATAACAGGCGGGTACAGACCAATGGAAGAACTTTACCAACTCAAGGCGTTTCTCCTACAGGGGAATGTCCAGGAGGCACTCCGATTAGTTGATGAAATGACTGAAATGAGCAAAGAAGATAAATTAAATAAAATTTTCAGCTTCGGGATTGTTTTGCTTCACCATTTAATTAAACAGAGGGTGGAACATCGGACAACCCGCTCCTGGGATACTTCCATTTTTAATGCGGTCAAACAAATTCACAGGGTCAATCAACGCCGCAGTTCCGGGGGTTATTATTTCACGCCCATTGAAATCCAAGAAACGCTCGCAGATGGCTACGAATCGGCTCTGAAACAGGCCGCCCTAGAGATTTTTGAAGGGCAATATGAAGTATCGGAATTGGCAGCCATGGTAGATAGGCATGAGGTGATCGCACAAGCCATGAATTGGCTAGCCACCGACTAAAAATATGGCCTAAAAAATATCCGCTGGGTCAGCCGCCCGCAACCGCCGCACGGAAACCGCCCCCGCCGTGAAACACATCACCACCGTCATGGTAAACACCGTCACCGCCCGCCCGACGGTCATGGCAATCGGCAACTGGGTGGCGGCCTGGGTGAGGGCATACAAACCATTAGAGACGAAAAACCCCGGGATAAAACCCAACACCGCCAAAATCATCGCCTCTTGGAACACCACTGCTAACAAGTACCGATCCGTGTAACCCATGGCCTTGAGGGTGGCATACTCTGCCAGGTGATCTGACACATCCGTGTAGAGAATTTGATAGACTACCACAATTCCCACCACAAATCCCATCACAGTTCCCAGGCCAAAGATAAAGCCAATCGCCGTCCCGGTCGCCCAGTAATGCCGTTCCAAGTCCACAAATTCCGCATGGGTCAAGATACAGACATCGTTGGCAAACTCCTGGGAGCTACTCGCCCCCTGACAGAGAAATTGCCCCGGAATTTTGAGTTCTGTATTGAGTAATTGGCGTAATTTCGCCCGTGTCTGTTCCACATCCGTTCCCGGTTGTAAGGTAATCAAACCCACATCAATTTGGGAAGCCTTGCGTCCCGGCAACATCCGCAAAAAATTCAGGTCACTGGTGATCACATTGCCATCAGCGGAAAAAGATGCCCCCAGTTGAAACAAGCCCCCCACGCTGACTTGCCGCCGATTCACCTCCGTCTGCACCGGTCGTCCTGCGGTAAATTCACGGGTGATAAAGGCAGTGCCAAATTCTTCGCGGGAAATGCGGTCAAACAGCACCACATCCGCCTGCTGAATTTGGCCTAAATTGGCCTCCACTTCGGGAAAATCCAACACGGAAACCGCCGGGTTGAACCCCATCACTAAAATCGAACGGATACAACTGGTGGCCGTGGGGGTGGGGGGGCAAACCGGGCTTTTCCAGGGCATCAAATCCACATACAAGGGGGTGACACTGGCGACCTCCGGCAAACTCAGAGCTTGGTACAACCTGCGCCGGGGGAAGCGTTGCATGGCAAAAAATGCCTGGGATTGGGGATTGATCAATACCAAATCCGCCCGCAGTTTCTGATGGACAATCACGGCGGCATCAAATAGGGCATCCCGAAACCCCAACTGCACAAACATCAACACATCCGCAAACGTGATCCCCGCCAACGCCACCAGCAGGCGCATCCGCTCCCGCGATAACTGCAACCACGCCAGGGGAATCCCCATACCTACCGCTCAATCTGGACGTTGACGACCATGTTGGTCAGGCGATTCACCAGGGCAGAGGCACGCTGATCCAGGGCAATTTTTACCTCCACCACCCGGGCATCCACATCCGCCACCGGGTCGGTGTCCAACACATCCTTTTTCGCCACCTGCCAGCCCACTTGGGTCACGGTTCCCTGCACGGGTTGGGGTAACGCTGTACCGCTAATCACCGCCCGTTGCCCCGGTTGCACCTGGAGTATCTCCGTTTCGTAAACTTCCGCCACCACAAACATCCGCTCCGTGCGTCCTAAATCTAAAATCCCCGCATTACCCACGGTTTCCCCCACTCGGGTATGGATTTTCAACACCCGCCCAGAGACCGGTGCTGTGGTTAAACTCAAATCCAATTCCACCTGCGCGAGTGCTAGCCGATTCTCCGCCTGAGCCAATTGCGCCTGAGCCAGTTTCACATCCACCCCCCGCACTTCCCGTACACTACTGAGATTGGCCTTGGCTTCTTGCAACTGCTGACGCACCGTATCCACCTTGAGGCGAAAATTATCCAAAGCCGCCGCCGAGATCGCCCCCTCCTGGTACAACTGCTGATTGCGCTGTAAATCCGTTTGGGCAATGCGTAATTCCGCCTGTAAGCGACCGACCTGGGCTTGACGTGCTTGAATGTCCCCAATTTTTGCCCCCGCCAACACCTGATTCAACTGGGCTTGGGCAATCGCCACCTCATTGCTGGCCAATGCTACCTCCACCCGGCGTTTGCTCGTAGTGTCCAGGGTTGCCAAAACTTGCCCTTTTCGCACCGTTTCCCCTTCCGTGACCAAAATTTCCGCCACCCGTGCCCCTTCAATCGAACTCGGTGCGGACAAGGTAACAATCTCTCCCTCCGGTTCAATCCGACCCAATGCCGCAATCATCGGTTTGACGGTACGAACGGGCGGGGCAGGTGCCGGGGCTTGGGACTGCGCCCAATAATCCAACCCCAAACGCACGGCCACCAGCAGTAACCCAGGAGCTATCACCCCCAGAGCGACCCAGTGCCATTTGATTTTGAGCTTGCCCTCGGCCAACTGCCGTTGAAATTTGCCCAGCATTGCGGTTGCGATAGGGGGTCTTATGAAATCTTAATCAATTTTTGTTTTTTTGCGGGGTGGGGGAACTGGATGAGCAGCATTGCGGGTAGCCTTACACCCAGGGACTGGGGGTAAAATTGCTCTAAGCGGTGAATCATGGGATAAGATGTCCGACATCAAACTTCTGGTCAAACCGATCATCAATCATCTGTTTTGGGCGGAGATGGTTTGGGGTAACGTGCAAGCAAATGCTATCGGGGAAACGGAAGAAAATGCGATCCAAAGAGCGGCACAAAGATTAAAAAGTGAATTGGACAAAATAGCCACGCCTAAACATCACTTTGAAGTGGTAGAAACCAGCCAAATTAAAATTTTCAGGATGCCAATCCTATCAATAATGGGTTTGGTAGAGCATTACTATTTGAGTGAATCGCCTGGCATGGAAAACTCCGTAGGGTGGGGGTCTAAGGGTCTTGAGCTTCAGGGGAAGGTTAGGGTTACTCAACAACAATTAGAGCGTATTAGTCATTTTATTACAACTGCACGATATAATATCGAGGTGAATAATTGCGAGCATTTTGCCAATTACGTTTACTACGGCTTAAATTTCTCAACGCAACAGCAGGTTTGGTGGAAAAGTTTGGGGGCAAAACTGATTCGGGAATTACAGGACACAAATAATATCACTGATAACATTACGCACCTGATCGGGAATCATCTCAACGCCAATTTGACCCAAGTTAAAATTGAGAATGCGAAAAAACAAATTGATGATATAGCCATTTCAATTAGAACTGAGACGGATACCCCCTGAATCTCAAGGGGGACTATCAATCCATTTCCCCCCTTGCTAAGGGGGGCTAGGGGGGTCAGGGGGTGAAAACGAATAATGTCTCAAAGTTAATCAAAACGGCTATATCTGTACAATGAGAGCGGGGTGGTGCCCTGTGACCGCTGATTCCTAATTAGGAAAATTCTGCTAATACACCTGAAACGAATTCACCACCTGATTCAGGGTCGTCACTAATTTCGGCCAACGGGATTCTGGGACGGAGGCATTCAGGGTGTAAAGCTTGCCCCGGCTGGTGGCGATGGTGGCCAAATTGTGGCGGGTGCTGGTCGGTGTATTTACGACATACTCTAAGGTATAGTACAACTGCTTGCTATCCTGATGGCTCTCCGCCCTGACCAATTGGGGTTTTTGATCCACGGCGGCCTGCGCTAGTGCCGTATTCATCAAGCGTTCGCCCAACTCCCCCGGTGAACCCAACTCCGCCAAGGTTTTCCCCGATTTGACGGGACTAATCACCAAACTCACCGTTTCGCTGGGGTCAATCAGGTCATGGAACAAAATATCTGCGCCTTGGTTGGCCTGAATCTGCACCCAGCCATTGGGATAGAGAAATTGATACCCATCCGCCGTGTCAATGTAGGGATTCAACCCCGCCGCCCCGACACTACAGCCGCTTAAACAGAGAGCGAGGAACGTTAACCCCAACCAAATCCAGCGCATGGGACGACTCAAAATTATTGGTATCTAAATTGTGCCACCAAATGCCCTGACCCCCACGCTAAAATCAAACTGTTACGATTCTTTAACATTTTCCCCACACGCCCATGACTGTTACCACTCGCTCAAACTACCGACTGGAGGATTGGCAGGGGGGACATCGCACCCAGCCCCAGGAATTTGCCTATTGGATTGAGGACATCACCGGGCAAATTCCCCAAGATTTAACTGGGACGCTCTTTCGCAATGGGCCGGGGCGGCTAGACCGGGGCGGCCAGCGGTATCACCATCCCTTTGATGGGGACGGCATGATCAGCCAGGTGGGTTTTCAGGCGGGGCGGGCATTCTACCGCAATCGCTACGTGCAAACTCCAGAATTGCAAGCGGAACAACAGGCGGACAAAATTCTCTACCGGGGCGTATTTGGCACCCTGAAACCGGGGGGCTGGTTGAGTAATATCTTTGATTTACGTTTGAAAAATATTGCTAATACCAATGTGATTTATTGGGGGGATAAACTCCTTGCCCTTTGGGAAGCGGCGCAACCCTACCAGCTAGACCCCCAAACGTTGGCTACCGTGGGTTTGGATGATTTGGGGGGAATCGTCCCCTCCGGTCAGGGATTTTCTGCCCACCCTCGCATTGATCCCCAGGGAGTGTTGGTCAATTTTGGGGTAAAAACTGGCCCGAATAGTCAGATTCATCTCTATGAATTTAATCAAAATTGGCAACTACTACGTCAGCACCAACACCCGGTCAGTGGCTTTGCCTTTTTACATGATTTTATCTTGACTGAGAACTACTATATCTTCTTCCAAAATCCCGTGAATTTTAACCCTATTCCCTACGTTTTGGGGTGGACGGGGGCGGCGCAATGCCTACAGTTTGACCCGGAGCAACCCACCCGCATTTTAGTGATTCCCCGGGATGGCGGTGCGGTGCGGGTGTTTTTAACCGAACCCGGTTTCGTGTTTCACCACGCCAACGGCTACGAACAGGGGGATGAACTTGTTTTAGATTCCATTTGTTATGGCCATTTCCCCACGATTGACCAAAAAACCGATTACCAAACCATTGATTTTGCCACCCTACCGAGCGGCCAACTCAAACGGTTCCGGGTGAATTTGAGCACCCATCAGGTGACCACAACCTTGCTTTTAGAACGGTGCTGTGAATTTCCCCAAATCCATCCCCAACGGGTGGGGCGACCCTACGAACGGGTGTACCTGGGGGTGGCGGCTGACCCGGTGGCGAATGCGCCCCTGCAAGGGATCATGGCCTTGGATGTGCAAACCGGCCAGCAACTGATGTGGCAGGCGGGTGCCCAAGGGTTTGTCAGTGAACCCGTATTTGTGCCTACAGGGGATGGCGAAGACCAGGGCTGGTTGCTGACGGTTGTTTACAATGCTACTCGTCAATGTAGTGATATTGTAATTTTGAATGCGGCGGACATGACGGCGGTGGCAACGTTGCATCTCAAGCACCACATTCCCTATGGGTTGCACGGTTGCTTTACGCCGGTATCATTTGCGCCCTAGGGGTGCAATGTACCTGCGGATGGTAGGATGGGGTAGCCTAATAGTTAGCGAAATGGCACCCAAAACCGACCACCCGGAAATTGTCAGCCGCCCAGAAAATCCTTCCCGGTTTAAGGTCTTGCTGGGGAGTTTTGCCACGGTTTTACTGGCGGAATTGGGGGACAAGACGCAAATTACCACCCTGTTGATGACCAGTTCTTCCAGTCAGCCTTGGGTCGTATTTGGGGGGGCGGCCTTGGCTTTAATTGCCACCAGTTTTTTGGGGGTTTTTGTGGGGCAATGGCTCAGCCAACGGCTTGATCCCCGCCGCATTGAAGTCATTTCTGGTTTGATTTTTCTGGTGGTAGCCCTCTGGTTGACGTTGGATATTCTCCAGGTTTGGCAATCATGAATTGGCAATTATTGGGATTGACCTTTGTGACGATATTTTTGGCTGAAATTGGCGATAAAAGCCAGTTGGCAACCATCGCCCTGAGTGGGGGTTCTGCGGCACCCCGATGGGTATTTTTGGGAACTGCTTCTGCCTTGATTACGGCCAGCTTCTTGGGGGTATTTTTGGGGGAACGGTTGACGGAACTTGTCCCCTTGCATGGTTTACAAATCATGGCCGCCGGGGGATTTTTGGGGTTGGGGATTCGCAGTTTATGGCCGAAAAAGTCCTAAAAAATAAGGAGCCAGGTCATCCCTGACTCCCCAAATTCACTGGAGATTAACGTTAACTAAACCGCCGTTTCTTCAGTACGCCGGGTGGAGCGGTCGCCCACTTTTAAGAAGGCTCCAAATTCCACCTGCTCGGTCACGCTTTCATCGATCCCGGCAAATACATCCCGGAACAGGGTGCGCGAACCGTGCCAGATATGGCCGAAGAAGAACAACAGGGCAAACGTGGCATGACCGAAGGTGAACCAACCCCGGGGGCTGGTGCGGAATACCCCGTCAGAGCCAAAGGTTTCCCGGTCAAAGGCGAAGGGTTCGCCCAACTGGGCTTTCCGGGCAAACTGCTTCACCATCGCCGGGTCGCTGAAGGTTTTGCCGTTGTTTTCCCCACCGTAGAAGGTGACGCTCACCCCCGTTTGCTCGATACTGTACTGGGAATCCGCCCGCCGGAAGGGAATATCCGCCCGCACGACCCCATCTTGATCCACCAGCACCACCGGGAAGGTTTCAAAGAAGTTGGGCAAGCGGCGCACGCTCAAAACCCGTCCCTCGCTGTCTTTGAACTCCGGGTGCCCCAGCCAACCTTGAGCCAGCCCATCTCCCTTGTTCATCGGCCCGACCCGGAACAATCCCCCCTTGGCGGGACTGTTGCCCACGTAGTCATAAAAAGCCAACTTTTCGGGAATCTGCGCCCAGGCTTGCTCGGGAGTCAAACCCGCCGCCACATCCGCCTGCACCCGCCGTTGAATTTCCTGTTGGAAATAGCCCTTATCCCACTGGTAGCGGGTGGGGCCAAACAGTTCAATCGGAGTGGTGGCCGAACCGTACCACATCGTCCCCGCCACGATAAAAGCGGCGAAAAACACGGCGGCAATACTGCTCGACAGCACGGTTTCAATGTTCCCCATCCGTAATGCCCGGTAGAGCCGTTGGGGCGGGCGCACGGTCAGGTGGAACAACCCGGCGATAATGCCCACGATACCGGCGGCAATGTGGTGCGCCACCACGCCCCCCGGATTGAAGGGGTTAAACCCTTCTGGCCCCCAGGCGGGTGCCACCGGTTGCACATGGCCGGTCAAACCGTAGGGGTCAGACACCCACATCCCCGGCCCGAACAACCCGGTGAGGTGAAACGCCCCAAACCCAAAGCACAGCAGACCCGACAAAAATAGGTGAATACCAAACATCTTGGGCAAATCCAGTGCCGGTTCGCCCGTGCGGGGGTCACGGAACAATTCCAAATCCCAATACACCCAATGCCAAATGGCTGCCAAAAACAATAAACCCGACAGAATAATATGCGCCGCCGCCACCCCTTCAAACGACCAAATACCGGGGTCAGCCGCCGGTTCCCCGGAGATGCTCCACCCCCCCCAGGAATCCGTAATCCCCAAGCGCACCATGAACGGGAGGACAAACATCCCCTGCCGCCACATGGGGTTTAATACCGGGTCGCTGGGGTCAAAAATTGCCAGTTCGTACAGAGCCATCGAACCAGCCCAGCCCGCCACCAACGCCGTGTGCATCAAATGCACGGAAATCAGCCGCCCTGGGTCATTAATGACGACTGTATGAACACGATACCAGGGTAGTCCCATTGACTACACGCCTCCTTCGTCTTAAATCTTTTTTGTACCGACAGCTTCGATTGTAAGGGCTAAACCGACCAGCAAAACCAGTCGCCACCCCCACCGCCAGTGGGACGGACACGAAACCTAAGTTACATTTTACTAAGAACCCCCCCGCCACCCCGAGGGATTTTGCAACATTACTTAACATTCGCTTCAGAAACCCCATGAGTTTGCCTTGGGCGGCTGAAATTCATTTATTTACAGCATCTCTACCAGAAACGGGGGCAGTGCCGGTGGTATGGACGTTTCCCAATACTTACAATGTGGGGATCACCAGCCTGGGCTACCAGTTGATTTGGGGCATCCTGGCGCAGCGAACCGACGTGCAGGTAAGTCGGTTATTCACCGATGGGGGGGAGCCATTACCTGCCCAACCGGAATTGGTGGGCTTTTCGTTTCCTTGGGAATTGGACTATCCCCATATTTTTAATCTTTTAGAACAATTACACATTCCCCTGCTCAGCCATCAGAGAAACAATCAACATCCTTTGGTCTTTGGGGGCGGGCCGGTTTTGAGTGCCAACCCGGAACCCTTTGCCAATTTTTTCGATGTGATTTTACTCGGTGATGCGGAAGAATTAATCCCAAATTTATTGGACAATTACCAAGAAATTCGCCATCATGATCGCCCAGAAAAATTACTAAAATTAGCCCAAATTCCGGGGGTATATGTACCCCAGTTTTATCAACCGATTTATGAGTCCATTACCGGTGCCATGCAAACGATCATTGCCCACCCGGAAGTGCCGCCATTAGTTAAGCGTCAAACCTATCAGGGCAATACCCTAGCGACTTCCACGGTTGTTACCCCCCACGCCGCCTGGGAGAATATCTATATGGTGGAAGTCGTCCGCAGTTGCCCAGAGATGTGCCGGTTTTGTCTGGCAAGTTATCTTACCTTACCCTTTCGCAAAGCCGCAGTGCAAACGGGTCTAATTCCCGCAATTACCCAGGGATTAGAAGTCACCCATCGCATTGGCTTGCTTGGCCCATCGGTGACCCAACATCCTGAATTTCCTGAATTACTAACCTATCTCAATCAATCGCAATTGGATGGGATACGATTAAGCATTGCTTCCGTGCGGGCGGCGACGGTAGATGAATTATTGGTAGAAACTTTGGTGCGCCATCAGACCCAATCCTTAACGATTGCTATTGAAAGTGGCTCCGAACGCCTGCGCCAAGTCATCAATAAAAAACTCACCCAAACCGAAATTTTCCAGGCGGCACAAACGGCACAAAAAGGCGGCTTAAAAGGCTTAAAACTTTACACTATGGTCGGGGTTCCCACGGAAACGGATGTCCAAGCGACGGTTGACCTCGCCCAGGCATTACGAAAGACTGCGCCCCGCCTGCGCTTCACCCTAGGATGCAGTACATTTGTCCCCAAAGCCCACACGCCTTGGCAGTGGTTGGGGGTGAATCCCCAGGCGGAAAAACGCTTACAATTCCTGGGCAAACAATTAGGAAAAATCGGTGTGGAGTTTCGCCCGGAAAGTTACAAAGATTCTCTCCTACAAGCCCTCATTTCCCGTGGCGATCGCCGGTTAACGGAATTATTATTATTAACCCGAACCTATGGCGTTTCCCTAGGGGGTAGCCGCAGGGCGTTTAAGGAATTGCGGGGACACCTGCCCCCCCTGGAATTTTATGTGCATCAGGACTGGGCAGAAAATGCACATTTACCCTGGCAACATTTAACCGGCACCGTGACTTTAGCAACGTTAGGGAATCATCGAAACCAGTCTTTGCACCAGTCTTTAACTACGGCCTGACCAACTGCCCCACCCGCGCCCGAATGGCCAGTAAATTCACCTGAATCCCGCGGGTAATCCGCCCTTCAATCAAACGCACCGGCAAGTTCACCCGGGGACGCAAATGCACCGTGTAACATAGCTGGGTGACGTTCGCTTGGGGTTGCAAAGACCACGCCCCATCAAACCGACTGAAATCCCCCTCCACACAGGCAAAACAAATCTGCTGGGGGTATTGTTCCTCAATATCCACCACCACCCGCGCCCGAAAGTTAATTTTTTGCAAAATCGTTTGATTGCCCACCTGCTCCAAGCGAATTTTGGCCTCCGGGTGGGCTAATCTCCGACTCACCGCCAAATTGGGGATAAAATCCGCCAGGGCTTCGTAGTCGGTCAACACCTGCCAAACCGGTTCCACCGGATGGGGAATGAGAATATCGGCCTGAATCCGCCGTTCCCAGCGGTTCAACCGCTCCACCGCCACCTGTACCCCCGGCTCTAGGGGTGGCTCTAACTCCTCTTCGCAAAGTGCGGATGCTTCCCATTCCTGATTCATAACCACCCCAACTCCCGCCGTTAGGCTAGCACAGATTCGGGAACCAGATGACTCAACCGGGGTAAAACCACATCCGCTCCATGATTTTGTAATGTTTTTGTATAGTTATCTATATCCTGCACATGGGGGGGGAGAATGCCGACTGCGACCCAATGATATTGGGGTTGTTGCCGCCGTGCCGCCTGCACCGTCAACATATCCGCCACCGTATCCCCGGCGTAGATAATGGGGGTATCGGCTGGGCATGACCCAACGGCCTGCAATAGCCCGGTGGGGTCGGGTTTCTCCGGCGCATCCTCCATCGCCACCAAGGGAGCTAGCGCTAACCCCAAGCGAGTCAAGGCAAACCGGGCTTCCCGACGGGGGGCACCACTAAAAAATCCCCAGCGCCAGCCCCGGTGTGTGAGTGCGGGGAAATACTCTGCGGTGATCAGCAATTCCTCCTGGGTAATCAAACCCGTGGGGTTCTCGGTCTCACCCCAGTAGAGGTTCTGAAAATGGTGAATCACGGCGGCGAACGGTACATCGGTGCCCCAACGGCGGAGGAGTTCCTGGGTGGCCGACCAGTCGTTATTCCAGTATCCTTCGCTTTTGAGTTGGTCAATGTCCGCTAAAGTCGGTTCGTACTGCGCCTGGGTGAAATGGGCAACCGTTGCTTGGATCGCCCGCCGGTAGGAATGGCGCACATCCCGGATTACCCCATCAATATCGCAGATGATGACCCCCAGGTTCGACATAGTGACAGCCAGAGCAATGGCTAAAATGTTGGGAATAAGCTATCCTAACAAGTTATCATCAATGATTCATTCTGGAGGTTCATTTGCTCAAATTTCAGTTAAAAGCCCTGTGGTTACAAAAAGATGTGGGGCTGGCGGTGGATCAGATTGTCGGTACGGGCAGTAGTCCATTGACCTGCTATTTTTTTTGGCCCCGGGATAATGCCTGGGAACAACTCAAAGGTGAACTGGATGCCAAATCCTGGATTCCCGAATCGGATAAAGTAGAATTGTTGAACCAGGCTACAGAAGTGATTAACTATTGGGAGGATGGAAAATCCGCCCGCTCCCACACCCTGAACGAGGCTCAAAACCGATTCCCCGATGTGATTTTTGCCGGGAGTAATTAGTTCGAGTCGCTGGCTTTGCTCCTCCCCCACAACCTTTATTTTCTTGTGAGGTGTGACCATGGCAACAACTGCGGAGCAGACGACCTTGATGGGGGCTTTGGCCTGCCTGGATATTGACCTAGAGCAGGAATTACGCCAACTACAGACGGAACGGGCAAACTGGGAGCCGGGATTTCTACTCTCCCTTTTGGGCAGTAAACCCACCCCACCCCCGGAATTGGCGTGGACATTTCCCCCGGCGGCCAGTGCGGATGAACCCTTGGAACCCACGGAGGTGGTTATCGAATCTGAGGGGGTAACCGAACTCACCCCACCCCTGGTGGTGCCTGATTTGCCCGATTTGGAGGCAACTGTAGCGATGGGGGATTTTGCGGAATCGGGAGATAGGGAGGCAACGGTGGCCTTTGTCCCCCCGGCAGCCCCGCCCCAAGCGGCAGAATTATCAGAATTGACCGGTGTTTTGGCTCTCCTTGACACGGGAGAGGATGAAACCACGGATGAGGTGGCGGCTTTGCTCCGGGAGGAACCGGCAACACCCTCAGAGGTACCCGTCTTGGCCGCATCCCAACGACCCTCCTGGTCCCAACGGCTGAACCGGGTGTTTGCCCGCCGTCAAGCCCCAGCGGGAATCCTCGCCGTTCCAGAGGAAGCGGTGACCGACCCCTGGATGGAAACCTTCCCGGAACCCCACCAGCGGCCTTTGAGCTACCGGGGATTGCAGCATCCGGTGTTGGGTTTTGCCCTGGGAGTCACGGCGGCGACCTTGGGCACGTTGGGGGTTTTGTTTGTCCTGAACCAAGAGCGTCCCGCCAATGCACCCCAGTTGACCGTCCCTGCCCCGCCGCCGGAAAGTGCGGTGGTGCCCTCTCCCAACCTAGCTCCCGTGCCCAACCTGACCCGTAAGGAACTGCCGGATTTGAGTGCCATTCCCACCGCCAGCCCCCAGGCCAGCCCAGCGGCCAGCCCCGACCCCGGGTTTTACTACGTGGTCACGGACTACCAGAATGAACAGAGCCTCACCGAGGCCCAAAAAGTCGTACCGGAAGCCTTTGTCTGGCAATTTTCCAGCGGGGTCAAGGTACAACTGGCCGCCTTTGAGGCTCGGGATCAGGCGGAACGATTTGTGGCAGACTTAAAGGCAAAGGGCATGACTGCCCGTGTTTACCCCTAGAGGTACCCTGGTGAACCTGTGGCCTTGGCGAAATTCCCCCGACCCGGAACGTCTGCTGGAGCAGTGGGTGAATCAGCTACACCGGCAACTGCGCCAGGTAAAACGGATGGTGGCTTTGGTCGTGGCGACCCAACGCCGTCTCCGCCGTCAGATGCAACGGGCGGTGTGTCCCCAAATTCGCCAGGAATTGCAACAAGCTCTGGCGCACCAGAGCGTCCATTGCCGCCAACTGCAACAACAACTCCTGCACCTCGAACAGCAGGTTCAGGCAATTCAGGCCAAGCGAGAAGTTCTGACTGCCCGGGTCTCCACCGCCGAAGCCCGCAAAGCCATTTGTGACCTGCGCCAACACATCACCGATGGCACCCTCCCGGCGGTCTTGAGTGATACGGAGGAGTTGGTGCATCGTCTGGAAGCGGAGGTAGAACTGTGGGAGCATCACCTGGGGGAACCCCTTCCCTCTGTGTATCAGCGGTGATCGGTGTATTTACACCATCTGCACTTGTGGCACTTTCGTAATTACACCGAGCAGGCCATCTCCTTCACCGGTAACCAGACCATCCTGCTGGGGGATAACGCCCAGGGCAAATCCAACCTTATGGAAGCGGTCTTATTGCTGGCCACGCTCCATTCTCCCCGAGCCCAGCGGGATGGGGACTTGATCCAAACCGCCCAGGAAATGGCACGTCTGCAGGCAGAAGTAGAACGGCAACCCGACCCGGCACAGCTAACCCTGATCCTGCGGGCTTCCGGGCGGCGTACCCTGGCGGTGAATGAACAAACCCAACGGCGGCAGATGGATTTTTTGGGGTATCTGCGGGCGGTGTTTTTTTCCTGCCTGGATTTAGACCTGGTGCGGGGCGGCCCTGGGCAACGCCGGGATTGGCTGGATCAGACCCTGGTGCAATTGGAACCCCTGTACAGTCAACTGCTCCAGGAGTACCAACGGGTGGTACGACAGCGCAATGCCCTCCTACGCCAGGAAACGGTTACCCCTAGTCACCTCACCCCCTGGAATGACCTCCTGATCCAAACCGGCACCCGCTTGATCCGTCGTCGTTCTCGCCTGCTGGAACGTCTGCATCCCTTGGCGCAGACCTGGCACGAACGCATCAGCCAAGCCCCAGAAATGTTAGAGGTGGCCTATACCCCCTGTGTCCCCGTGCCGGAGAATGATAACGAGGTGATTCGGCAGCAATTCCAGGGTCAACTGACGGCAAAATTACCCGCCGAACTGGCGCAAAAGACCACCCTGGTCGGCCCTCACCGGGATGAGGTGCATTTCCGTCTCAATGGTCACCCCGCCCGCACCTACGCCTCCCAAGGCCAACAGCGCACCCTGGTTTTGGCTCTGAAACTGGCAGAATTGGAGCTTTTAGAAACCGTCCTGGGAGAAACCCCACTCTTACTTTTGGATGATGTACTGGCGGAACTGGACTTGAAACGGCAACAGCAGTTACTCACTGTCATTGGTGAGCGGGTGCAAACCATCATTACTACCACGGATTTAGAGCGGTTTTACCCGGCCTGGCTGACGGCGGCGCAACAGTTTCAGGTGGTGCAGGGGCAGTTATTCCCCCGTTAAATGTTGCTGGCGACGACCTGCACCGGCTATGATAGAAAACGCATTCCTCAGTAGCTCAGCGGTAGAGCGATCGACTGTTAATCGATTGGTCCCTGGTTCGAATCCAGGCTGGGGAGTTCCACCAAATTCAGCCCGAGTTCTTGCCCCCCGGATGAAACTGGATTGATTGCGCTGTGTCAAGAGTTTGGGGGCAAACGGTGCAAGTGACTCTTAGCGTGACCCTGCCATAGCTCTCTGGAGCCTGGTCACATTGCCCATGACCCATCGCTAGTGGGTTTTGATTTTAACCGAGTTTGAATTTCATAGTAAAGCAATGGACGCTCATTGACGATCGCTCTACGAGCGCGAGACATCCCCAACGCCTCAAGCACTCGAACCGACGCTTTGTTAGGCTCATCAACGTCTGCCTCTACTTTCTCCAATCCAAGTACATCAAATGTGTAACGAAGGACAGAACGTGTAGCTTCCTGGGCATACCCCCTTCCCCAGAGTCGTGGTCGTGTGCCAAAAATCAGACTCGGTGCGCCTTGTAATGAATGCAGCAGACCTGAAAAACCTGCTACTTGGTCGCTTTGATGCTCAAAAAAGAGCCAAATTCCATAACCATAACGAGCAAAGCTCCCCAGACTTGTTTTGATAATTGATTGTGCTTCCTCGACAGAAATTTGTCGGTCATCGAAGAGAAACTGTCGGACATCAGCCTCATTCCATAACTGGTGTACCGCATCTAGATCGCTTATCTGACAGGAGCGCAAACTTAAATGTTTAGTGGAAAGTAAATGCGACACGATTTCAACACCTTGCGCTATGGTTGCTCTAAACAAATCCAATTTAGCACTGAGTAGCTGATCGTTCGTTTTGAAGCACTATTCCAATCTAGAGATGAAGCGACATAACAACACGACTCAGCTTTGATCATAAGGGAACCTCTATTTGTTGCAACCAGTAGAAAATCATCTCGCTATAGCAATCCTATCTGACTGGCGAACAAAAATTCTGATAGCTTGCGTGTCGCTGTGCGACATTAGCTTGCGTGGCGTAGCCATAGAACCAAGGCGGGGGGGGTGCCCCTGCGACCCCATGTTTCAAACTCAAAAGGGATTACTATAGAATGTCCATACTAAGAGGAACCAGAGACGGGGGCTACGCCGCTGCGACCGCTGTTCTAAATTCATTTAGGATTGCTATAGTAATCAGATTAGATTGTCGAACAGTAGTTACAACAATCTCACCCAATTGGTGGATAAACATTCTATGGAACTAAGGTCGGAGTCTACGCCCCTGGGGCCGCTTATTCCTAATTAATAGAGGTTCCCAGTTTAGAAAATCATATCGAAATGGGCAATTGGGAACATTTTTAATTATCATATTATTTATCGTAAAGGAGCTTTTTCCCCTGCCAAACGTAACGTTTACATCAAAAAGTTGAGTTAGTTATGCGGCTTATTCTTCTAGGTAATGCTGGAGCGGGCAAGAGTACCCTATCCCAAAAATTGATTGCCCAACAACCCGCTGTCTGCCTATCCCTCGATGCAGTGGCATTTGAAAATGGTACGAAACGGCGACCCCTTTCAGATAGTATCCGTGATGTAAAACATTTTATTGCCACGCATGAAAGTTGGATCATCGAAGGTTGCTATGCGGATATTATCGAGCCAATTTTGCCAGATTGTGAGGAACTGATCTTTCTTAATCCTGGGATTGACGTTTGCGTTGCCCACTGTCAGGTAAGGCCGTGGGAGCCAGACAAGTTTCGTTCTAGCCAAGAACAGGATGAAAATCAGGAAAATCTGATCGCTTGGGTGCGTTCTTACGAATCTCGTACCGATGAATATGGATGCTTGAGACATCGAGCACTCTACGAATCCTTCACAGGAAAAAAGCGTGAGTTCACCCATCTAAGCCAATACGAATCACTATAACTATCTTCTCATGGCAGGTGCAGCGATGGCTGTCACTAGAGGATTTTTCTGCCGCCGTCCATGAGATGTTTTATAATAGTGATGTAACCTAATTCTTGCAAAAATTACAAGAAGTCGGTAGCCCCAATTTGCAACCATGATAAATCAAATCAGTGGCTCGGATTTAGCCCAGCAATTAGCCCAAACGCCAGACTTACAGCTTTTGGACGTGCGGGAGTGGTGGGAGGTGGAGCGGGCGAAACTACCCGGCTGTTTACATCTACCTTTGAGTGAATTTTCCCAGTGGTCTGTCCAGGTTCAGGAATTGCTCGACCCCAATCAATCGGTGGTGGTGGTGTGTCACCACGGAGTTCGTTCCGCTCAGGTCTGTGCCTGGTTGCTCAGCCAAGGTTACACCCAGGTGGAAAATTTGGCCGGGGGGTTGGATGCCTATGCCCTCCAGGTTGACCCGAGTTTGCCCCGCTACTAATGGGCTAGGATGGGGGTGTTGTCGTGGAATGTGAGCCATGCTGGCGCAGTTGGTACGCCCCCTTGTTCGTGCCCAGATTCAACTGCTGACTCAAGCCCAGTCGGCGGGGAGCAAGTTGGTGGTGATGGTTTCCCAGTGGCTCAGCTACTTGGGGGTACAGGCGCAGGTGACGGAACTCTCGACGACCGGCACGCATATCCGGGTTTCGCTACAGGTGGGGCGACCGGAACTTTGTACGGAGGAGGAGTGGCGGTCAATTTTGCAAAACTTACAAACCAACGAACCCCAAGCCCCGGCGGCGGTGGAGATAACCTATCCCAAGATGACCCCGGCACAACAAAATCAGGTCAACCGCCTGCTTGCCTACGTTATTCGCGTGGGCAACCCGCAAATCACCTGGGAGAACATTCAACCCCAACTTTATGCGCTGGGGCTGTCAGAGGACATGGTGTTGGGCATCCGGGCCGCGTTGAAGGTTCCCAGTGACCTAACGGATTTAATTGATAACCTGGAACCGGAATTGAGTGCCTTTGTGTTATCGAAAGCCATTGGCTTGGCACTGATGGATCAACAGATTACCCGTGATGAAAATGATGCTTTGAAAGCCCTTTACCAGGTACTTGAACAAAAGGTGACCTAAGGACATCTCAATTTATTAAAACCAGCAGAAAATCATAGCAATACTATAGTTAAGTAGGGTAAGGTTGTCGCCTCAAGACTCTGGAAAACCACTGCGGGGCGGTGCCCTGCGACCCATATCATGCGAACCTTTGCGTGTTTAGCTATATCTGATTGACGAACAAAAATTCTGATGTAGCAATCCTATCCAATTTGCAAATAAAGACTCTGATAGCTTGCGTGGCGTAGCCATAGAACCAAGGCGGGGGCGGTGACTCTACAACCCCATGTTCCAAACTCAAACGGGATTGCTATATTTTTGTTAGCTTGCTCGGCGTAGCCTATAAATAGAAGTGCCCAACTGTGATTGCTACAGCATTTTCGTAGGGTCGGTTTAATGTGATAAGAACTGCAACGCTGTACCCCGAATTTCATCATTAAATCTTCCTTGGTTATAGACAATTTTCCCCCCCACAATGGTTACTTGCGGCCAACCCGTTAGTTCCCAATTTTCAAAGGGACTCCACCCACACTTGGTCTGCAAATCCGCTCGGCGCACCGGCTGTTTATGCTCTAAATCCACCAGGACTAAATCCGCATCATAGCCGCGGGTAATCCGTCCCTTATTGGCAATTCCATAGGCCGCCGCTACTTTGGTAGATAACCAGTACGTCACTTGTTTGAGGGTACATTTCCCTTGTTTGGCTTGGGTGAGCATTATGGGTAATAGGGTTTCCACCCCCGGCATTCCTGAGGGGGATTGGGGATAGGGTTGGGCTTTTTCGGCCAAGGTATGGGGGGCGTGATCCGTAGCCATAAAATCAATCAATCCCTCCTGTAATCCTTGCCACAGGATTTGATTGTCCTGGGCGGTGCGTAGGGGTGGATTCATCTGGGCAAGTGTACCCAATTTTTGATATGCTGACCGGTCGAGGAGCAAATGTTGGGGTGTCACTTCGGCGGTAATCCAAGGTTGTTTGTGGCGGCGTAAAAATTCTACTTCCAAAGCAGTAGATAAATGTAAAATATGTAATCTTCGGCGATATTTGATAGAGAGATTAACCGCTAATTCTGTGGCCTCTAGTGCGGCGATATCGTCTTGAATTTCGGAATGAATATCCGGGATATGATACTGGGTCGCAAATTGGGTACGACGTTGGGTGATCCGTTGTTGATTTTCCGCATGAACAGCGATCAGGCGATTACCTTGGGCAAAAATACGCTCGACATATTCTGCATCATCCATGAGTAAATCCCCGTGCATTGAACCCATAAAAATTTTGATGCCACAGACGGGTTGTACCTGATTAATTTCTGCTAGATTTGACCGGGTTGCTCCCACAAAAAAACCATAGTTAACAAGGGATTTTTGAGCGGCTCGCTGCAATTTATCATCCAGGGTAACTTGATTAGTGGTTAAGGGGCGAGTATTGGGCATTTCTAAAAAAGACGTTACCCCGCCTCTGGCGCAGGCATGACTGGCGGTCCAGAAATCCTCTTTATGCTCTAAACCGGGTTCTCGAAAATGCACCTGGGGGTCAATGACTCCCGGCAATAAAACCCAGCCTTGAGCGTCTAAAATATGCTGATACTGGTGATGATAATCCTCCAGGGTGATGGCCGTGATTTTACCCGCCTGAATCCCCAGGTTATAGGGGCGTAATATGCCATCGTCGCCCAACAGTTGAGCCTGGTGAATCCAGAGGTTATTATCGCTGTTAAACATGGGAAGACCTGGAGAAAGGGCAGACTGAGCCGTTAGACTATGTATATTATCCTGCGGTGGGGGTATCTATGGGCTGGTGGGATGAATTGGAGGCTTCCATAGCGGCCAAGTTAGACGATTTTTTGCGGGCAAACCCGGATGTGGCGGCGGCGATGGAACAGGACACCCTCGCCGAGCAGGAAACCCAGACCCGCCATCTCCTCCAACAATTACGGGGGGAAACCCAAAAATTGGAGCAAAAAATTCTCGCAACGGGAGAGCAGATTCGCGTGTGGCAGGAGCGGCTAGAATTGGCGGAACGGGCAGGACGACTGGATTTGCTCGAGGCGGCCAAGGTGCGGCAAGGGATGTTCATGACCCAGGGAAACCAATACTGGGCAGAACTGACCGTTGCCAAAAAACGGACACAACAGTTGGAGGCTTTGCTGGCGCAAATTCAATCGCAACGCCAGCAAGTCCAACCCCCTACCTCCCCAAACCCCAGAACCTCCGATGCGGTTGACAAGGAGTTTAAGCATCTGGAATTGGAAAGGGAATTTGAACAATTGAAACGAGATATGGGACGGCGATGACTGTGGGAAATGTACCGTTGAATTTATTATCTATTCATCGCAGTGAACCGGGGGAAGCGCTGAAATTACCTGCGCTTTTTTTTGATATTCAAAATGCTCAGGAATTGGATGGGGTCTTGAATTGTTTTTCCCCTACTCAACCCCTGACCCTTTTTAACTCCCAAACTAGAGTTTTTGCTGGGGAAAAATCCCAATTATCTCACCTGGAATTTACCTATCCCCTCCACGCCTATATTGCTGACCCAGTGGCAGAAAGTTGTCGGCAATTAGTGGATATTGTTGCCCAATTGCGCCATCCGCAAACCGGTTGCCCCTGGGATTTAGCCCAAACCCCAACCAGTTTAGCCCCCTACGTGCTTGAAGAAGCCTACGAGGTCGTCCACGCCCTGGGTACCGGCCAACCCGCCGCCATCCAAGAGGAATTGGGGGATTTACTGTTACAGGTGGTACTCCAATCCCAAATTGGTCAGGAAATGGGTGACTTTTCCTGGGTAGAAGTTGCTACGGGCATCAGTGAAAAATTGATCCGCCGCCATCCCCATGTATTTGGCGAATTAGTGTGCGAGGATGTGGCGGTGGTGCGCCAGAATTGGGAAGCGATTAAACAACAGGAGCAGGGGTATTCCCTTACCGAAAAACTCGATAACTATATGGCGACATTCCCGGCTCTGATAGCTGCGGGAAAAATCTACCAAAAACTGCAAATAAACGACCCGGATAACCTTGATTTTGCGCCCAACTCCCAAACCCTGCACGAGCAGTTGCATACTTGCCTAACCCAACCCAGTAGCGAAAATTTGGGGCGATTATTATTTCTGCTCGTCGCCTGGGGAACTGCCCATCACCTAGACCCCAATTTAGCTTTGTCAGAGATGAATCGCTCTGTGGTAGAACATCATAACTTGAGAGCATCGCTGTAAATATAGCAATCCTAAATGAATTTTGAACAAATGAATTTTGAACAGCGGTCGCAGGGGGGCAGCCCCCGCACTTAGTTCTTCAGAATACCTGTTCACAAATCGGGTGCAATCAATACTATTTTACGATCTAATCAGATTGCCATAACAGTATTCCAGCGGGATGATTTACTGCTGGTTCCAAATAAATACAGGTCTCCATAAGCGGAGATAAGAATTATGAAGCATCCGAGGCATAACCCATCATTGGAGCGCACGATACTGAGAGATTTCCTATTGAGTTGCAGGCAATCTGAAGCCTCTCCATAAAGTGGTTACAGTCTTTTCAGTGATCATGGGATATAAAGATTTTGGATGGAATAAATGGAATAATAGGGTTGACAATCGCATACACCCACGAGAAGATTTTAGCTGTACCCAGTAATAAACAAAAAGACTGTAAGTTGGTTCACAAGGATACTTGATGAGTACTAAACGAATTTTGGTTTTGGGAGGCGGGTTTGCTGGGCTATGGAGTGCGGTCGGTGCGGCTCGTAAACTGGACGAAATTGGCCGGGGGTCGGATGCGGTCGCAGTCACCTTGGTCAATCGCGACGCCTTCCACAGCATCCGCGTGCGGAATTATGAACCCAATCTGGCTCCCATCCGGGTTCCCTTGAAAGAGGTACTCGACCCAATTGGCGTTCGCTCCGTGGCAGGTGAAGTCGCCGACATTGACCTGACAGGACAAACCGTCACCATCACAGCAGCGGATGGACAACATACCCTCGCCTACGACCGCCTGGTGTTCGCCCTCGGCAGCCAACTTGTGCGGCCACCGATAGCCGGATTGGCCGAGTACGGCTTTGACGTGGACACCTACAACGGTGCGGCCAAACTTGACAACCATCTTCAGTCCTTGCCAAGTCGGTCTCAATGCCCGGGGCTGTTTACGGTCGTCGTGGTGGGTGCTGGCCTGACCGGGATCGAGGCGGCTTGCGAGATGCCGGGAAGACTCCAGGAAATTCTGAACCGAGCCAACCTGACTCAGCCGTACCGCATTATTCTGGCCGATCACAACCACCTCGTCGGTTCGGACATGGGTGCCTCGGCGCGGCCGGTGATCCAGGAAGCCCTCGACGCACTGGGAATCGAAACCCGGTTGGGGGTCAACGTCATCTCGGTTCGCCCGACGGGGATCACCCTTGAGTCTGGGGAAGAAATCCCAGCGGGCACCGTGGTTTGGTGTGCAGGTATGCGGGCGAACCCACTCACCCGGCGATTCCCCGCCGAGTTGGACTGCTTCGGCCGACTTCCGGTCGATCAATTCATGCGGGTGAAGGGCTTAGCCGGCGTGTTCGCCGCCGGTGACGTGGCCTCTGCCCCAATGGACGACACCCATATGTCGGTCATGTCCTGTCAACACAGTCGGCCGATGGGTCGATTTGCCGGGCACAACGTGGTCTGTGACCTGCTGGGGTTGCCCATGCTACCGCTACGAATCGAGTGGTACACGACTATTCTCGATTTGGGTCCGTTGGGAGCCGTGTACACCGAGGGATGGGACCGACACGTCGTCGCAACGGGGGAGACAGCGAAGCGAACCAAGCGGATGATCAACGGCCAGCGGATTTATCCACCGCTTACAAGAAACCGTAGGGAAATCCTCGCTGCCGCTGCACCGGTGGTTCAAAGCCCTCCGGAAATCCATTAATAGACCTTTTCCAAGAGTAAGATTCAAAAACAGCAGTCGCAGGGGCATAGGCTCTGTTCTTGATTCTCAGTAAACTCTGTACATTGAATAAAAATAAAAACTATCGCATTGGTTCTCACGGGCTGGCGGTTTGAGTTTTTGCGGCTGAATTTCCCGTTGTATGATGTGGATATAAGCAATGCTGGACTAAGGATGAGTAATCCCGCCCCTGCGACTTTAGAAACCATTGCCGCCAGCCTGGTAGGTATCGCCCAGCAGGTGGAAGCTCTGGGTCATAAGGTCGAAATGCTCGACCAGAAAGTGCAAGTCCTCGACCAGAAAGTGCAGGCACTTGACCAAAAGGTGCAGGCACTTGACCATAGAGTCGAGATGCTTGATCAGAAAGTGCAAGTCCTCGACCAAAAGGTGCAGGCACTTGACCACAGGGTCGAGATGCTCGACCAGAAAGTAACCACCTTGGAAGTAGAGCAGGCCAAGACCAACCTGATTGTCGAAACCTATCAAAAAGCCTCCACGCAGGTGGTCAATCTGGCCTTTGGTTTGCTGGCGACTGCGACCATCACGGTCATCGTCACGAGTGTTTTTAAGTAATTGCGGTCAATTTGCATACCCACTTGCTGGAACTTGCCCCAGATTGGGAAACAACGCCGGTGCGGGGAATTGTCCCGTACTTCTTGACGGGAACCTCTATTAATTAGGGATGAGCGGTCGCAGGGGCGCTACACGCAGTGCGCCGTAGGCGTGCCCCCGTCACAGAAGCACCTGCGGTGTATGGTTCCCGGTAACACGGGTGCTCCAGCGGGATAATTTTCTGATGGTTGCAATAAATAGAGGTGCCCTAACGTCTCAAATCTGGCTGGGCATGGCGTAACTACCGAGGCATCGGTTGGGTACGCTCCAATTCCCGTTGGAGGGCTTTGTATACAGAAAATTGTTTGCGAGCTTGGGCAATAGTCATCCCCTGCTGAAAGTCGCTGACCGCTCCCGCCCAATCCTGCATTTCCCGCTTAATCGTGCCCCGCAGTCCATAGGTGGCGGGTTGTTGCGGGTCGAGGGCAATGGATTGATTCAAGTCCACCAGCGCCGGTGCCAGTTGTTTACGACGAAACAGCAGCAATCCCCGCAGGGTGTAGGCCGGGGCATATTGGGAATTGAGTTTAATCGCTTGTGCGATGTCCGCCAGCGCCGCCCCATCGTTATTCATAAAACTATGGGTTTGGGCACGCTGGTAGTAGGCTTCAAACCGTTGGGGTTGGAGGTTGATGGCTTGGGTAAAGGCGGCAACGGCGGCGGGATAGTCTCGCAGGGTAAGGGATTCTTGCCCCAGTTCCAGATGGTCAAAATAGGTTTGCAGGGCGGGGGTGAGTTGGGTATTTTGGGCACGGACAGGGGACAGCCAAACCCCCATCAAAAACAATCCCCCTAACCCCAGATTCCACCAGTATGATTGCCTCTTCATGCCGTTTTTTTCCTGGGAAATTTCCCTAAATTTCATCCGCAACCAGTCCTATTTTGGCACCGGAGTGACCCCCAAAACTGGTACAGTAAACAAATATCGCAAAACATGGGCAAAGATTTATGAACGTTCTGGTCATTGGTGGGGACGGTTATTGCGGCTGGGCAACAGCACTGCACCTGGCGAATCGTGGACACCGGGTTGGGATTATGGATAGTCTGGTGCGGCGCTATTGGGATATGCAATTGCAGGTGGATACCCTCACCCCGATTACGCCCATCCAGGAGCGATTGCGCCGCTGGCAGGAACTCACCGGGCGGACGATGGATTTATTTTTGGGGGATATTACTGATTATCCCTTTTTGATTGCGGCCCTGCGCCAATTTCAACCGGAGGCGATTGTCCATTTTGGCGAACAACGCTCGGCACCGTTTTCTATGATTGACCGGGAACACGCCGTTTTAACCCAGGTGAATAACGTGGTGGGGACGCTGAATATCCTTTATGCGATGAAGGATGAATTTCCCGATTGTCATCTGGTGAAGTTGGGCACGATGGGCGAATATGGCACTCCCAATATTGACATTGAGGAAGGTTACATCACCATTGAGCATAATGGCCGCACGGATACCCTGCCCTATCCCAAACAACCGGGTTCCATGTACCACCTGAGCAAGGTGCACGATTCCCACAATATCCACTTTGCCTGTCGGATTTGGGGTCTGCGGGCGACGGATTTGAATCAGGGGGTGGTGTACGGCGTGCTGACGGAAGAGTGCGGCATGGATGAGGCGTTGATTAACCGGTTGGATTACGACGGGGTATTTGGCACGGCTCTGAATCGGTTTTGTATCCAGGCCGCCATTGGACATCCCTTGACGGTGTACGGCACGGGCGGCCAGACCCGGGGCTTTTTGGACATTCGGGATACGGTGCGCTGCATCGAATTGGCGGTGAACCATCCGGCACAGGTGGGCGAATTTCGGGTATTTAACCAATTCACCGAGCAGTTTAGTGTGGCGGATTTAGCCGTGAAGGTGCAGCAGGCGGGAGCCGCTATGGGGTTGAAAGTGACGATTAATCATTTAGAAAATCCCCGCATTGAAAAAGAAGAACATTATTTCAACGCTAAAAACACCAAGCTCCTGGATTTGGGTCTGCAACCCCATTACCTGTCGGATTCGTTGCTAGACTCCTTGCTGAATTTTGCCGTCCGCTATAAACAGCGGGTAGACCAGCAGCAGATTTTGCCCAAGGTGACCTGGAAGCGTTAGGTGGGCATTAACCGCCGATATAGTGCCGCATATCGGCTCGACGGCGTTTTAGGCGGGTGAGGGCTTCCCGCTCGATCTGGCGCACCCGTTCTCGGCTGATGTTCATCAATTCCCCAATCCGGGACAGGGTGAGGGGGACTTCCCCGTTGAGTCCATAGCGCAAGCGGATCACCTGCCGTTGTTGGGGCGTAAGGTCATTCAATACGCTGTCAATGTCGGCCAAGAGGGAATTTTGGGCGGTATATTCCTCGGGGCTAGGGCCTTGGTCTTCGAGCAAATCCCCCAACTCCGTGTCCAGATTGTCCCCCACCTTCACATCCAAGGACAGGGGGTGGCGCATCCGTTCCAGGTATTCCCGGACTTGCTGGGGAGTCAGTTCTAGGGCGGCGGCCAATTCGGGAATGCTGGCGGCACGTCCCAGTTTTTGCGCCAATTCCCGTTGCACCCGCTTAAATTTGTTCATCTTTTCGGTGATGTGGATGGGCAGACGGATGGTGCGGCTTTTCTCCGCAATCGCCCGGGTGATGGCTTGACGAATCCACCAATACGCATAAGTGCTGAAGCGATAGCCTTTGCTGGGGTCGAATTTTTCCACGCCCCGTTGCATCCCAATCGTGCCCTCTTGGATCAGGTCTAATAAATCCACGTTCCGTTTCACATATTTTTTGGCCACCGACACGACCAAACGCAAGTTGGCTTCGATCATTTTCCGCTTGGCGTGCTCACCCGCTTTGCAGTGCTGCTCCAATTCCGTCAGGGAACAGCCCGCCACCTGCGCCCACTCGGACTGGCTGAGCGCCCGACCGAGTTCCTGCTCCCGCTGGGTGCGTTGCGCCTGCAACTGGGCTAGGGTCTGCACCTGTCGCCCTAGGGTGACCTCTTCTTCGTGGCTCAATAACGGAATCCGGCCAATCTCACGCAAATACACCCGCACCGGGTCGAGGGAGGGATCAAGAGTCGCCATAGGAGCCATGACTAAAACAATCTCAATGTTGCTTAATTATTTCTTAGCCTACTTTAACAACAGTAATGTTGTCAAAGTCTCGCCCAGGGAATTTTGCCCCGTATGGGGGTAAAAAAAGCAGGGGTGTGCCCCTGCCAGTGCGAATTGAGTTTTTTGTCCTGAGTTTAGGCGGTGGCGGCTGCGTACTGGGCACTCACGAAATCCCAGTTGATCAGATGATCAATGAAGTCCTGGGCGTAGTCGGGACGGCGATTTTGGTACACCAGGTAGTAGGCGTGTTCCCACACATCCATGGTCAGCAGGGGGATTTGGTTGAAGCAAAAAGGGTTTTCGGCGTTGAGGGTTTTGGTCACCTTGAGGGTGCCATTGTCCAGTACCAGCCACGCCCAACCACTGCCGAATTGGGTCACCCCGGCCTGCTTGAAGGCGGTTTTGAACTGGTCAAAGCTGCCAAAGTCGGCGGTAATTTTCGCTGCCAAAGCGCCGGTGGGGGTGCCGCCACCGCCCGGTTTCATACCGTGCCAGTAAAAGGTGTGGTTCCAGGCTTGGGCACCGTTATTGAAAATGGCCGCTTTGCTGGGGTCACCGTAGGTTTTTTTGACCACTTCCTCGATGGGCAGGTCGGCGTACTCCGTATCCTTCACCAGGTTGTTGTAGTTGGTCACGTAGGCAGCGTGGTGTTTGCCGTAGTGGTAACTGAAAATTTCCGCCGTCAGATAGGGCACCAGGGCATCCGGGGCGTAGGGCAATTCGGGAAATTCGTAAGACATAATCCAAGCTTCCTCAGATGGAATGGTTCGCTCCTTTAATGTAGCGCATCCCTGCCTCGGTCGTACTCGTAACGAGTCTGAATAATCTGTCCTTGAGGGATGCCGATGGGACTTCAGCATGACTTGGGGGTTCGGGATACCCCAGTCTCTAGTTCATGGCTCTGCCACGCAGGCTAATGTCACACAACGACACGCAGGCCATCGGTTGTATCACAATTCTAGCGAGATGATTTTCTGCTGGTTGTAATAAATAGAGGTTCCCTCAAACCCGATTGCTAGGGATGTCCTTTAGATCACTTGCTCTAACATCAACTTCGACCGTTTCAGCACATCCGGTACCGGAATGGGATAATCCCCCGTGAAGCAGGCGGAACAGAATTTTTGGGGCACTTCCCCCGTGGCCGCCAACATCCCCGCCCAACTCAAATAGGCCAGGGACTCCACCTCCAAATGCTGGGTAATTTCGCTCACCGACTGGCGGGCGGCGATGAGTTGATCCTGGTTGTCCGTGTCAATACCGTAAAAACAGGGGTGGGTCACGGGCGGCGACGAAATCCGCATATGTACCTCCCGCACCCCTGCCTCCCGCAAGGCTCGCACCAACTTCCGGCTGGTCGTCCCCCGCACGATGGAGTCATCCACCACCACCACCCGTTGGGATTGGAGGACATCCCGCAGGGGGTTGAGCTTCATGCGAATGCCGGTTTCCCGCATGGCCTGGGTGGGCTGGATAAACGTGCGCCCCACATAACGGTTTTTGATCAGCCCCTCGGCGTAGGGAATGCCACTCGCCTGGGCAAACCCGATGGCCGCCGGTACCCCGGAATCCGGCACCGCAATCACCAAATCCGCATCCACGGGCGATTCCTGCGCCAAAATTTCCCCCAACCGCCGCCGGTAGGCGTAGAGACTACTCCCCTCCATCACACTGTCCGGGCGGGCGAAATAAATCATTTCAAACACACACAATTTCCGTTGAGCCATCTGCCATTGGCCGCAGGTGAACCCCTCCGGGGTGATCCACACCCATTCCCCCGGCTCCACCTCCCGCAGATAATCCGCCCCGATGATGTCCAACGCACAGGTTTCCGAGGCCAAGACCAAGCCCTGTTCTCCCAACGTCCCCAGCACCAAAGGCCGCACCCCGTAGGCATCCCGCATTCCCAAAATCCCCTCAGGCGTGCCGATCACCAGGCTAAATGCCCCTTGGCACTGGTGCGCCATCTGCACCGCCCCCGTCACCCAATCGGCTCCCCCATCCACCGCCTGCGCCAACAACTGCGCCATGACTTCTGAATCCGTGGTGGAATAAAGGGGATAACGGTCACTGGGTAATAAATTGCGTAATTCTAATGTATTAACCAGATTGCCATTATGCGCTAAAGCCAATTCCCCCAAACGGGAGGACACCACCACGGGCTGGGCATTCACCACCCGACTGCTACCGGTGGTGGAATAACGGTTGTGCCCCACCGCCCACTGCCCCGCTAATTCCCGTAAAATTTCCTCCCGAAATACTTGGGATACCAACCCCATGTGTTTGTAACAATGCACCTGCCCCTGGTCAAAGGTAGCGATCCCCGCCGACTCCTGCCCCCGGTGCTGGAGGGCGTACAGGCCAAAATAAGCTAATTTGGCGACTTCGTGCCCCGGCGCATAGACCCCGAATACACCACAGGCTTCTTCCGGCTTATCTGGAGCAATGTGCATGGAATTACCCGTGAATGTTTAACCTAATCTTAACAATGAACGGGTCACACCTTTAGCCTACCGTCAGAAATCGCTACTGACCACTGGCTCTCACGGATCAGCATAATTCAGTATTTTTTTTGTACGCACATTTAATAAAATGTCCATTTTGAAAGGTATTTGGCGGTTCGATCAAGCTACCTCACGCAAGAATTAAAACTCTTTTTTCTGGGGCATTCCAACAATCTCTACAAAACCGATAGATTTTTGGGAATACCCCTTGTCATCCCCAGCGGGGTGTGCAATGCTAGAAAACACTAAATACCGATCGGATTACTGTAGTTTAGGAGGTTAGGATGACTCAAAAATGGTGGCGACGGGCGTGGCTCAAGGGGGCAATCGCAGGTTTACTCGCCGCATCGGGGGCGTTGGTTTGGGTAAACGGGAGCCAAGCGCAGCAGGGCAAAACGGTCGAGTTGAACCTCATTTCCTTTGCCGTGACCAAGGCTGCCCACGACCGGATTATTCCCGCATTTATCACCAAATGGCGCAAGGAGACTGGGGAAACCGTGCGGTTTCGGACGAGTTATGCCGGTTCCGGCACCCAAGCCCGGGCGGTGATTGACGGTTTGCAGGCGGATGTGGTGCATTTGGCCTTAGGACTAGATGTGGATCGGATTGAGAAAGCGGGGTTGATCCGAGCCGGGTGGCAAAAACGGGTGCCAAATAATGGCAACGTGAGTAGTTCCATCCCGGTGATCATCGTGCGTCCCGGCAATCCCAAAAAGATTCAAGACTGGCCGGATTTAGCCCGCCCGGATGTCCGCATTGTCACCGCCAACCCCAAGACCTCGGGGGGTGCCCGCTGGAATTATTTAACCCTGTGGGGAGCCATCACCCAAACCGGGGGAAATGCTACCAAGGCGCAGCAGTTTGTCACCCAGGTTTACCGGAATGCGGTGGTTTTGCCCAAGGATGCCCGGGAAGCCACGGATGCCTTTTTCAAGCAGGGGCAGGGGGATGCCTTGATTAACTACGAAAATGAAGCACTCCTAGCCACTGACCAGGGGGTGAAGGTGACGTTCGTGCGGCCAAAAACCGCCATTTTGATTGAGAATCCCATCGCCGTGGTGGATCGCTACGTGGACAAGCGGGGGACGCGCAAAGTGGCGGAGGCGTTTGTGCAGTATTTGTTTACGGAGCAGGCGCAGCGGGAATTTGCCCGCACCGGGTTCCGACCGGTGAATGCCAAGGTTGCCCAGGAATTTCGCAGTAAATACCCCCCGGTGGGCAGGTTATACACGGTGCAAGCCCTGGGCGGTTGGGACAAGGTGCAACAGCAATTTTTTGCGGATGGTGCCATCTTTGACCGGATTCAAGCCAACCTGCGTTAGGTTTTTGCCCATTTCCCCCGTTGTCATTCTGGAGCCATGATGGCCTTATCTCTACCCCGGACGACCCGCCGCCGCTGGCCACGGATTTCCTGGCCGTGGCTGGTAACCATTGGGTATTTAGTTCTGATTTTGTTCATACCAACCGCCGCTTTGATTGGTAAATCCTTGACCACTACGCCGAGTGAATTTTGGCGCATTGCCACGGATAAGGTGGCCTTGTCCGCCTATGAAATTAGCGTGGTCACGTCCCTGGGGGCGGCGTTGCTGAACGGTCCGGCGGGGTTATTGATTGCCTGGGTGTTGGTGCGCTACGAATTTCCGGGGCGTAGATATGTGGATGCGCTGGTGGATTTGCCCTTTGCTTTGCCTACGTCCGTGGCGGGGTTGACCCTGGCGACGGTCTATAGCGAAAAGGGGTGGATTGGTTCCCTGTTGGCTCCCCTGGGGGTCAAGGTGGCCTTTACCCGTTGGGGGGTGTTTGTGGCGTTGGTGTTTATTTCCCTGCCCTTTGTGGTGCGGACAGTACAGCCTTTGTTGCAGGAAATGCAGTCGGAGCCAGAATTTGAGGAGGCGGCCTGGTGTTTGGGCGCCAGTCAGGGGACGACCTTCTGGCGGGTGATTTTCCCGCCCTTGCTCCCGGCACTGATCACGGGCATGGTGTTGGGGTTTGCCCGAGCGGTGGGGGAATTCGGCTCGGTGGTGATTATTGCCGCTGGGGTGCCGTTTCAGGATTTGATTGCGCCGGTGCTGGTGTTTCAACGGTTAGAGCAATATGATTACACTGGAGCGACTATTATTGGTACAGTGTTATTACTAATTTCCCTCAGCATGATTCTGATTGTCAATGCCCTGCAAGCCTGGGAGCGGCGTTATGAAGCCTAAACCGGTGGGGAAATGGGGGTTGGTTGCCCTGGCGTTGCTTTACTTGGCACTCGTGTTATATGTTCCAGCGATTAATGTGTTTGTGCAGGCGTTTATGGATGGCGTGGCACCATTTTTAACCAATTTTGCTGACCCGGATTTTCGCCATGCGATTTGGATGACTCTGGCGATTTCCCTATTGGCGGTGCCCCTGAATACGGTGTTTGGCATCTGTGCGGCCTGGGTGATTGCCCGCAAACGGTTTCCGGGGCGGGCGTTGCTGATCACGGTCATTGACCTGCCCTTTAGTGTGTCGCCGGTGGTGGTGGGGTTGATGATTATTTTGGTGTATGGACGCAATGGCTGGCTGGGGCCGTGGCTGGAGGAGCGTAATATCCAGATTATTTTTGCCTATCCGGGGATGGTGCTGGCGACTATTTTTATTGCCATGCCCTTTGTGGCACGGGAGTTGATCCCGGTTTTGGAGGAAATGGGGACGGAGCAGGAAGAGGCGGCCAAAACCCTGGGAGCGGGGGGCTGGACGACGTTTTGGCGGGTGACGTTACCGGGAATCCGCTGGGGTTTGCTCTACGGGGTGACGTTGACTACCGCTCGTTCGATGGGGGAATTTGGGGCGGTGTCGGCGGTATCGGGGAATCTAGCGGGACAAACCCGTACCCTGACGCTGTTTGTGGAGCAGGCGTACAAAGAATACCAAACCCAGGCTTCCTATGCGGCGGCGGTGTTGTTGGCGATTTTAGCGTTATTTACCCTGACGGCAAAGGCGATTTTGGAGCGACAAACCCACGGGGTACGGCGGCCTTTAGGTTAGTTTTAGCAGTTGCCAGATTTCTTGTGCAGTGACTGGCCAGGGCAATAACTCGGTCAGTACAGGTAAAATTTCCGCCCCTTGATGATACTGAAATTCATTCCCCCGGAAGGTCAAAATGCTCTTTTCTTCAGGGGCAATCAGCCAAGCCAGTTCTGTCCCGTGTTGAAGTGCAAAGTTGATTTTATCAATCAATAAAATTGCCGATTGGTTGGGGGACAAAATCTCAATCAACCAATCCGGGGGAGTTTGAATGACATTCATGGGTTCCTGCTCTTCATCCATAGGGATATTTGCCCACTTAAAAATAGAAATATCAGGAACCAAAACCCGGCCACCCAATTGGCACCGCAATTCACAAAAAGCGACAGCAATACGACCGGGTTCTCCCTGCTGGTTGATCAAAGCTGCAAGCTTGGTTTGGAGGCGACTGTGCTTGCCTTGAGGCGTGGGTTTGGGATGAATTTTGCCATTGATATATTCCCTGGCGGGTTGGGTTTCGGGTAACGCCAGAAATTCGGGGAGGGAGAGGGATTCCTGAGTGATGGGGTTAAACATACTCACAACAGCCTAGTTTAATCTCTGCGGGTCAATTCCCCGCCGCTCTGCGGCGTAAAATGCAGAGA
>CAYZTU010000006.1:0-120870 GCA_964481635.1 uncultured Synechococcus sp. | reverse complement strand
TCAACTCGCTTTCTCTCCCAGAATAACGTCTTAACTAGACTTTGTAAAGCTATATCTTCTCAGACTTGGGCTAATTTTGAAGTCTCGCTGTAATCGCCGCCGGTGTTCTAGTAGGGTTATACGCCAACTGGTGGAACGCTTATCCGGTTGATATTTATACTTTAATAGATGCACTAAAACCACTTCTAAATTACTTTCAACACTCTTTTTTTCACTTCTGCCCATAGATTCAATTTCTTCGATGAGATTTTCTACATCAAGTTTCTCAAATTTGCCAGTTTTCAATAGTTGCACTGTCTCCACTAACCAGAGATAAAAATCCTGTTCGTAGAGGGTGGTTGTGGGCTGGGTCGTCATGGCAAATTACTCAGGTAAAAAATCCTCATCCAAAACCTGCTCAACCGTAAAGGGGCATTCCGCAGGAAAGGTCGTAGATAAAATTCCTGTTTCCTGAACAGCTTTTTTCCGGGCTTTTACATAGCATTTTTCCATCACATCGGTTAAATAATTTTTCAGACTAGGGCTATCACTCAAAATGTCTTCTAATCGGAAACGATGTTCCAAGATACTACACAACCAACTGTTAGAATGTTTATCTGGTTGATATTTGTATTTGAGTAAATGCACCAAAATTACTTCTAAATTACTTCGTAAAGCCTGCCTCTGACTGCTACTCATACCTTCTATTTCTTCAATTAAATATTGTACATCCACTTCTTCTAACTGCCCAGATTTTAACAGATGAACAGTCTGCTCTAACCAGAGATAAAAATCCTGTTCGTAGAGGGTGGTTGTGGGTGTGGTTGTCATGGAAACTTACTCAGGTAAAAAATCCTCATCCAAAACCTGCTCAACGGTAAAGGGACATTCCAAGGGAAAGGTGGTAATAACTATTTCTGTTTCCACACTCGTCATTTTTCTCGCTCCCTGATAACAGTAGGCCAGGGTTTCTAAAAAATATCTCCGCAAACTTGGGCTAACTTGAAACAAATCCTCGAGCCGACGTCGATGCTCTAGTAACGTATATCGCCAACGATTAGAACGTTTATCTGGCTGATATTTGTATTTGAGTAAATGCACCAAAATTACTTCTAAATTACTTCGTAAAGCCTGCTTTTCACTTCTGCCCATAGATTCAATTTCTTCGATTAAATGTGGTATGTCCAGTTTTTCTAACTGACCTGCTTTCAATAACTCAGCAGTCTGCTCTAGCCAAAGATAAAAATCCTGTTCATACAGAGTGATCGTAGGCGTGCTTTTCATGGTATTATGTATAAATTACTAACCCTATTTTAGTTATAGCAGGGTTGAGGGCAACCCAACCCTATGCCGGGTGATAGTAAAACGCCGAGGCAATCACCACATAACTGGCTAACAGTAAACTCCCTTCCAGCCAGTTGGAACGCCCGTCCAAACTGATGATATTGGCCACCGTCACCGCCACCGCCACGGCGACGACCTCAAATAGATTGAAATTCAAATCCATCGGTTGTCCCAAAAATTCCCCGGTAATTACCAAAACGGGAGCCACTAATAAAGCCACCAAAGAACTGGAACCCATCGCTACGGAAACGGACAAATCCATATTATTTTTTAAGGCCACATTCACCGCCGTCACATATTCCGCCGCCCCTCCCAACAAGGGCAACACAATGACTCCAGTAAACAAAGGGGTTAAGCCCACTCTGCTGGTTGCCGATTCAATCACCCCCACAAAAATTTCCGATTCCACCGCCACACCCACGGTCACCAAAGCCAAGACCGCTAACCACAACCATAGATTGGGTTTTTCATGTTCTTCACCCAATTCCGCTACCCCCACATCGTAGAGATAACTATGGGTTTTCAGGGAAAAAAACAGGGTCAGGCCATAGACAATTATTAATACCAAAGCCACAATTTCCGAGAGGTCTTGAATGGCGCGGGGAGCAATGGCCGTGCCGGTAGTGGTGCTGGCGAGTAGCGTCGGCAAAAAAATGGCAATCACCGCTAGGGTCATGGCCGGGGCATTCACCTGGGGGACAATAGCTTGAAAATTTTGCTCCTTATGCTTAAGACCGCCCAAAAACATTGCCAATCCCAAAACCAACAATAAATTGGCCACCACCGTACCCGTAATGCTGGCCTTGACCACCTCGATTAACCCCGCCCGCAGGGCAACGATGGCAATAATTAACTCCGTGGCATTGCCAAACACGGCGTTTAATAACCCCCCCACCCCTGGCCCTGTGACTAGGGCGATTTCTTCCGTGGCGGTACTCAACCAAATGGCTAAAGGCACAATCGCTACCCCCGCCGTCACACAAATGACCAATTCATCCCAGTGGAGCCACTCCGCCGCCCAAGAAATGGGCAGAAAGACCAGTAAACCAAAGGCAATGATTTGCTTGAACGGCATGGGGCAAGGGATGGATGCAAAAGGGCTTAACCATCATAGCAGTTTGTGATACGGGGATTAATGGGGAGAACGCTAGACTAAAGGCAGATTGCCCCCCACCCCCCCTCGATGTATGGTGCCCGCCGAAGACCCCCGCACGGGGCACACCCTGGTCTGGCAACAACTTAAAAGCGGTCATCTTACCCCCACCGCCGCTTTAGCACTGTTGGTGGAACCGGATGGGACGGTGAATTTGCCCCTGCTCAACCCGGATGTCAGCCGCCGCTTTTTCCAAAAAGTCACCCCCAGCGCCAGCCTGCCAGCGGTCTTGCCCCTCCTGCTCTGGCGCAACTGTTATTACCTGGGCATTTGTGACCCCCTCACCCCGGAGCAGATGCAATTCATCGGCAATCGCACCCGCACGGGGATTGAAACCGTAGCCATTCGTCCGGAAAGCTACCGGCAATGGTACCGCCAACGCCAAGCCACCACTCCCAACCAAATCACGATTGCCCCCATGGTCAACCCCCTGACCGGGGAACTGGATCGGGCGGATGTGGCGGAAGATGCGGAATTGTATTTGGGTAAGGCGGACAATTCGATCCATCGGATTAATGCCATGCTGGGGGTGGCACTCAAACATCGAGCCAGCGATATTCACCTGGAACCGGGGCATGATGGCCTGCGGGTGCGGTTTCGTATTGACGGGATGATGCGCCCAATTACCACCCTGCCCCCCGCCTTGAGCCGCCCGACGGTGGTTGCCACCAAGGTCATGGCCGAAATGGATATTGCCGACAGTCGCCGTCCCCACGATGGCCGGATTGGCAAAAAATACCTCAACGATGTGGGCGGCGCAAAAAATCTGGACTTGCGGGTGAGTACCCTGCCCTGTGTCGGCGGTGAAAAGGTGGTGATTCGCCTCCTACCCCAGGAAAATCCCTTCACCTGTTTAGAGGATTTGGGGTTTTATGAATCTACCCTCGCCACCTATACCCATTGGCTCCAACAACCCCAGGGTTTAATTATCCTCACCGGGCCAACCGGTTCGGGTAAAACCAGTACCTTGTACACCAGTTTGCAACTAATTGCCACCCCGGAAGTGAACGTAACCACGGTGGAAGACCCGGTGGAGTACGTTTTGCCCCATATCACCCAGACCCAGGTGCATGTGCGGGCGGGGATGACATTTGCCGCTGGACTGCGCTCGATTTTGCGTCAGGACCCGGATATTATCATGGTGGGGGAAATTCGGGACGGAGAAACCGCCGAAACCGTGGTACGGGCGGCACTGACCGGGCATTTGGTACTGACCACCATGCACACGATTGATGCGGCTACCGCCATTCCCCGTCTGCGGGATTTGGGACCCGACCCTGGGTTAATTAGTGATGCTTTGTTGGGCGTGGTCGGGCAACGGTTGGTGCGAAAAATCTGCCCCCATTGCACGGCACCCTACAGCCCCACGGAGCGGGAATTGGCCTGGTTGGGACTCACGCCAGCCCATCCCTGGGCGCAAAACTGGCAGCAGGGTAAGGGTTGTGACCAATGTTTGGGAACCGGGTATTTGGGGCGGTTGGCGGTGGTGGAAGTATTAAATGCGGATGACCGGATTCGCCAGTTGGTTTACGGGGGGACGATTGTGGAGTTGCGGCGTTATTTAGCAGACATTGACTTTGATTCCTTTCGTAAAGATGGCATTCGCAAAATTAGCCAGGGTTTAACGACTTTGAGTGAAATTCGTCGGGTACTACCCTACAGCATCCACCACTGCGGGGAATAGGATGCAGAAATACTGGGATTTTTATGTAAAGCAAGAACAGGCTCGACGATACCGACTGGCACAGCATCAACATCTGGATTGGAAAACAGCGCACGAGTGCGCCACCATTCTCAAAATGAAATATCAAGCCTCCCAAGTGGTTTTGTTGGGTAGTATGCTCCATCGAATCCACGAATATTCAGATATAGATTTAACCGTGTAGGGAATGGATGAATCTAGATATATATAGCAATACTATCTGATTGTCGAACAAAGATTCTGATAGCTTGCGTGGCATAGCCATAGAATCAAAGACGGGGGCTGCGCCCCTGCGACCCCATGTTCCAAATTCAAAAGGGATTGCTATATCTGATTGCCGAACAAAGATTCTGATAGCTTGCGTGTCCGTAGGACATTATCTTGCGTGTCCGTAGGACATTAGCTTGCTAGGATTGCTATATTGCAATCCCATGGGATTCGCAAGAATTGCAGAGATATAGCCGTTTTGATTAAATTTCAGACATGATTAGTTTTCACCCCCTGACCCCCCTAGCCCCCCTTGCTAAGGGGGGAAATGGATTGATAGTCCCCCTTGTCAAGGGGGGGTTGGGGGTATCCGTCTCAGTGCTAATTGAAATGACTATATTCTAGAACCAGTGCGGGGCGTTTCCCTGCGACCCTCTATCCTTTGGGTATGAATTTGGGTATAAAAAATTCTTACAATTTGAATGTGATTCCTATAGAATACAGTAGCCAAAAAATATACCCTAACTAGGATAATGCACTCCCTATGGATGGGTTTTTAAACCTCAATAAACCCCTGGGTATTACCTCCCATGACTGCGTGGCGCAGGTGCGGCGATGCCTGCGGCTGAAACGGGTCGGACATGGGGGTACGCTTGACCCCCTCGCCGCTGGGGTTTTGCCCATTGCCATCGGACGGGCAACCCGTTTACTAGATTTTCTCCCGAAAACCAAACGCTACCAAGCCACCATTCGCTTTGGCCTGCGAACCAGCACGGATGATTTGGGTGGTGATATATTAGTACAAAAGCCTGTTTCTAATTTGGCTCTAACAGAAATTCAGAAGGTACTCTGCGAATTCATTGGGGTGATTTCGCAAACGCCTCCAGCCTTTAGCGCCGTTCATATTCAGGGACAACGAGCCTACGACTTGGCACGGCGGGGGGAAGCGGTGGTTCTCCCGGAGCGCACGGTAGAGATTTTTAAGATTACGGTGGAGGACTGGCAAGCGGGGGAATTTCCAGAATTAACTCTAATAGTACATTGTAGTGGTGGCACCTATATCCGTTCTTTGGCACGGGATGTGGGTGAAAAATTAAATATCCCGGCAACATTAAGTGCGTTAATCCGCACCCACAGCGGCGGCATGGATTTAGTTAATAGTATGACGTTAGAACAATTACAGGCGGAAGTACACGCCCAAACTTGGCAACCCCAACCGCCGGATCAGATGCTCCACCATTGGCCTGCCCTAACCTTACCCCTACCGCAGGCGAGAGCGTGGTGCCAGGGGCAAAACCAACCATGGCAAGCTCCCCCATCCCCCTGGTGGCGGGTGTATGATGAGCAAGGACGTTTCTTGGGAATGGGGCAACAAATTGGGGAAGCTGAACTGAAGCCGCATATCGTTTTGGTTGATCCCCGCCTAGAATGCTACCTTTAGCCTATGGATTCCTCGCCAGTTGTCACCTGTACTCTCCCTACGACTTCCCTGGAGCGTGACCCACAGCGGTTCTGGGGAAAATTGACTCAGGAACAGCGGCAAGAATGGTTACAGAGATTACAGCCGTTGTACTATCAAATCATTCTGCTGTATTTTCGGGATGCCCCGGATTTGCAGGAGCGGATTGCCCAGTTTACTTACATGGCCTACATCCTCAATTTACCCATTTCTGAGATATTGGCGATGCATATGCGGTTTATGGATGAAATTACCAAACAATTGAAACTCGAAGGTCGCAGCGAGGAATTGGTGTTGGACTATCGGTTAACTTTAATTGATGTGATTGCCCATTTGTGTGAACGCTATCGTCGTGCTATGGTGGAAATGCCGGGGGGGGAACCATGAACCGTACTACCAAGAAAGTTTACATTCTCAAGCTGTATGTGGCGGGAAATACCCCCAATTCCGTGCGGGCTTTAGCGACTTTACGGGATATTTTAGCCACCGAATTTAAGGGCGTTTATACCTTGAAAGTGATTGATATTTTGGCCAACCCCCGCCTGGCTGAGGAAGATAAAATTCTCGCCACCCCCACCTTGGCTCGGATTTTACCCCCACCGGTGCGACGGATTATTGGGGATTTGTCCGACCGGGAAAAGGTATTGATTGGCCTAGACCTCCTGTATGATGAATTGGTGGAAGATGAATCCTTAGGTTAGCTATGTCCGCTGGTAGTGCAACGGGTGTTCAAAAAATTCGCACGTTAATTGAAGGGTTTGATGAGGTGAGCCACGGGGGGTTGCCCGCCGGTCGTTGCACGATTGTCAGTGGTACCTCCGGGACGGGAAAAACCATTTTTGCCATGCAGTTTCTCTACAATGGCATTATCCATTTTGATGAACCAGGGGTTTTTGTCACCTTTGAGGAATCCCCGGAGGATATTATTAAAAATGCCCTCAGTTTTGGTTGGAATTTACAAGCACTCATTGACCAGGGTAAGTTATTTATTTTAGATGCGTCCCCAGAGCCGGAGGGTCAGCAAATTATCGGTGATTTTGACCTGTCTGCCCTGATTGCCCGCATGGAATATGCGGTGGAAAAATTCAAAGCCAAACGGGTTTCCATTGACTCGGTAACAGCAATTTTTCAGCAGTATAGCGGCAATAATGGGGTATCCATGATCCGCAATGAATTGTTTATTATGGTGGCTCGTCTCAAGAAGTTGCAAGTTACGACGGTGATGACCACGGAACGGATTGAGGAATACGGTGCGATTGCCCGGTTTGATGTGGAAGAATTTGTCTCCGACAATGTGGTAATTTTGCGCAATGTTTTGGAGATGGAACGCCGCCATCGTACCTTAGAAATTCTCAAATTGCGGGGCACCACCCACATGAAGGGGGAATACCCGTTTACGATTAGCCGGGAGGGGGTAAATATCTTTCCCCTGGGGGCGATGCAATTGACCCAGCGTTCTTCCAATGTGCGGGTGTCGTCGGGGATTTCCACCCTGGACGAGATGTGTGGCGGTGGGTTTTTTAAGGATTCGATTATCCTGGCAACGGGGGCGACGGGGACGGGTAAAACCCTGCTGGTCAGCCGGTTTTTGGAAAATGCGTGCCAACGGGGGGAGCGGGCGATTTTGTTTGCCTACGAGGAATCCCGGGCGCAGTTGTCCCGCAACGCCTCCTCCTGGGGGGTAGATTTTGAGCGGTTTGAACGCCAGGGCTTGCTGAAAATTATCTGCGCCTACCCGGAATCCACGGGGTTGGAAGACCACATGCAGATTGTGCGTTCAGAAATTGATAGTTTTCGCCCCGCCTGTTTTGCGATTGATTCCCTATCGGCGCTGGCACGGGGGGTGAGTAACAACGCCTTTCGGCAGTTTGTGATTGGGGTGACCGGGTTTGCCAAACAGCAGGAAATTACTGGCTTTTTTACCAATACCTTAGACCAATTCTTGGGTTCCCATTCGATTACGGAATCCCATATTTCGACGATTACGGATACGATTTTATTGTTGCAATATGTGGAAATTCGGGGGGAAATTTCCCGGGCGATTAATGTGTTCAAAATGCGGGGTTCTTGGCACGATAAGGGTATCCGCGAGTATGTGATTACCAACCAAGGGCCGGTTATTCAAGATTCGTTTCGCAATTTGGAACGGATTATTAGCGGCTCTCCTACTCGGGTGATCGTGGATGAAAAAACCGAACTTTCACGCATCATGCGGGGGGTAGAGAACCCGGAATCCCTGCTCTAGGCACGGGTTGCCCCAATTGGGTGAGATTCAACGCCCAGCCGCCGGTCACCAGGTAAACGGAGTCAGCAAATGCACCCATTTCCTGTACCAATTCCCCCAAACGGTCGCGAAACAATCGCCCGGATGGATAGGCGGGCACCACGCCCCAACCCACTTCTTCTGCAACTAAAATGATGGGATTGGGGATGCTTTTGAGGTTGTTTAATAATTTGGTTTGCAAGGTTAGCCATTCTAACTGATTTAATTCTAAAAATTGCGCTACCCAAGTTCCCAGGGAATCTACCAGTAAAACGCAATTGGGGGGGGGATTTTCGCAGCGTTTTACTAAATCGAAAGGCGGTTCCCAGGTTTGCCAACGGGGCGGACGACGCTGTTGGTGTTGGCGAATCCGGGCTTGCCATTCCGGGTCGTCCGGGTCGGGGTTGCTGGTGGCGACATAGATGACGGGTAATCCCCAATTTTCCGCCAGATGTTCTGCCCAACGGCTTTTGCCCGAGCGACTAGCGCCGGTGACCAGGGTGAGATGGGGTTGCATGGGCTGTCCATGGATGGTCTAGGGGTATTATCCCTTTTTCGGGGTGGGTGGCTTTCCCCCGGCGGGTAAATCCGCCACAATAAACGTAAAAGCGGGAAACGACCCATGCCCTATTCGTTAGATGGTTTACTTGTGATTGGTATTTCCTCCCGCGCCCTGTTTGACCTGAGCCGGGAGGACGGGATTTTTCAAACCGAGGGCTTGGCGGCCTACAGCAGCTACCAGCGGGAACACGAGGAGGAAATTCTGCCGCCAGGAACCGCATTCCCCCTGGTGCAAGCCCTCCTCAAGCTGAATGAATTAAACGATAAACGACTGGTGGAAGTCATTATCATGTCCCGCAATAGTCCTGACACCGGGTTGCGGATTTTCCATACCATTCAGCACTACGGATTGGATATTACCCGGGCGGCCTTGACTGGGGGGGAGTCCATTGTGCCCTATTTTCAAGCCTTTAACCTGGATTTGCTCCTCTCGCGGGAGGAATCAGAGGTGCAGGCCGCCATTGATGCGGGGATTGCGGCTGCCCTGTTGTATCACCCGCCCCCCGGCCTCGCTCCCCAGGATCAACGGGTGCGGATCGCCTTTGATGGGGATGCGGTTTTATTCGCCGATGAGGCGGAATTGGTCTATAAACAGCAGGGTCTGGCGGCCTTTTGTACCCATGAGCAGGAACGGGCGGATCAACCCCTACCGGCGGGGCCGTTTGCCAAATTTCTGCACACCCTCAGTACGATCCAACAGCAGGTGCCCCCGGAACAGGCTCCGGTACGCATTGCCCTGGTAACCGCACGCAGTAGCCCTGCCCACGAACGGGTGATCAAAACCCTGCGCTCCTGGGGGGTACGGGTGGATGCGGCCTTTTTTTTGGGGGGTCTGCCCAAACAGGCGGTGTTGCAGGCATTTGGGGCGCAAATTTTCTTCGATGACCAGGAGGTGCATTTAGAACCCGCCTCCCAGGTGGTACCCAGTGGCCGGGTGCCCTACCGGAGTGATTCCCCCCTGCGCCAGGGGATTTAGGTAGCCCTTGAGATGGGTGCAATTAGTTGTAATAAAACCAGAACCAAGAGTCGCAGGGCACCGCCCCGCCCTGGTTCTCAGTAGTCTGAGTGCTTAATTTGCGAGAACATGAACTGAAATTGGCTAAGATACTTCTAAAATAATCATAATCACAATGTTCGTGCAATGCCCAAATCCGAACCCAAGCCAAACTCCTCCCCCCGCCGCCCGGTTACCCAACTGAATGGCCGCATCCGCCCCGCTCCCTGGTGGCGTTCCCTGTTGTTGGGGGGGGTGCGCCTGGGCATTGTCGGGGTGGGACTGGGGGTACTCACGGGTACGGGGTTAAATATCTGGCTGAGCCAAGGGCATGATCACCTGGGGCAACTACCCCTCCAGACCCAAGACCGTCCCCCCACCTGGCAGAGTTTTTTTTGGCCGCAGGCCGCCGAACAAACCGCTCTGATCCCCCAGCCGGTGCGCCCCACCACCCTGGCGGATTTAGTCCCCCGGCGGGCACCCATGCAGGCATTGCAGGCGCAACTTTTGCCCCTGACCCAACGCAACCCCAAGGTTACGGCCACCCTCTACGCAGTAGACCTAGACAGCGGCGAATACCTGGATATGGGCGGTACGAAAACCGTACCGGCGGCCAGTACGATTAAATTGCCCATTTTGTTGGCACTGTTTCAGGATTTAGACCAGGGTAAGGTGCGTTTGGATGAACGCTTGACCATGACCAAACCCCTGGTGGCCAGCGGTTCCGGGGATATGCAGTTCCAGCCGGTGGGCACCACCTTTACCCTGCTGGATACGGCCACCCGCATGATTGTGATCAGCGATAACACGGCCACCAACATGATTTTGGAACGGTTGGGCGGCAAGGAGGTGGTCAACCAACGGTTCCAGGAATGGGGGCTAGAGACCACGGTGGTACGCAATCTCCTCCCCGACCTCAAGGGCACGAATACCACCAGCGCTGCCGACTTGGTACATACCCTGGCCTTGATCGAACGGGGAGAACTCCTGTCCCGCCGCAGTCGGGATTGGGTTTTGCACATTCTCCGCAGTACGGAAAACCGGAGTTTACTCCCCGCTGGCCTGGGAACCGGGGCGGTGATTGGTCACAAAACCGGCGATATTGGCTTTATCATTGGCGATGCGGGGGTGGTGGATACGGCGACGGGTCAGCGTTACTTACTCACCATCTTTGTCCAAAGCAGCTACAACGACCCCCAGGCGGTGCAACTCCTCCAGGAACTCTCCCGCAAAAGTTACCAGTATTTGAATCGGGTCAAATCCCCTAGCCCTGCCCCGCCTGCAGCAAATTAACCCCGCCCCACCTGCGACCACACCCGCACCGGCAAACCCCACACATAAATAAACCCCTCCGCCGCCCGGTGGTCAAAGCGGTCTGCCTCGGTGTAGGTGGCCAAATCCGCATCGTAGAGGGAATAGGGGGATTGCCGCCCCACCACCGTCGCCGTGCCCTTAAACAATTTGATACGCACCGCCCCCGTCACCCGCTGTTGGGTCGTGTGGATAAAGCCATCGAGGGCTGCCTTGAGGGGGCTAAACCACAGGCCGTTGTAGACCAACTGGGCGTAGGTTTCCTCGATCCCCCGCTTGTAATGGGTCACATCCCGGGTCAAGGTTAGGCTTTCCAGGGCTTGGTGGGCGATGATCAGTACCGACAATCCCGGTACTTCGTAAATCTCCCGGGACTTGATCCCTACCAAACGGTTCTCGATCATGTCAATCCGCCCCACCCCATGCCGCCCCGCCAGGACGTTTAATTGCTCCACCAGGGCAACGGCTGCCAGGGGTTCCCCATTGACCCCGGTGGGTTGTCCCTGCTCAAATTCCACCGTGACATACTCGGGTTCGTCCGGGGCTTGTGCCACGGATTGGGTGAGGGAGTAAATCTCCTCCGGCGGCTCAAACCACGGGTCTTCCAGCGGCCCAGCTTCAATACTTTGCCCCAGCAAATTACTGTCAATACTGTAGGGTGAAGATTTTTTCACCGGGAAGGTGAGGCCAAACTGCTCCCCGTAGGCCATGGTCTGCTCCCGGCTCATGCCCCATTCCCGTGCCGGTGCCAGGACTTTTAATCGGGGATTCAGGGCGGCAATGGACACATCAAAGCGCACCTGGTCATTCCCCTTGCCCGTACAGCCGTGCGCCACCCCATCCGCCCCGTACTCCTCGGCCACTTCCACCAATAATTTGGCAATTAACGGGCGAGCCAAGGCGGTTGACAAAGGATAACGACCCTCGTACAGCGCATTGGCTTGCAGGGCGGGCAAGGCATAATCCCGCACAAATTCCGCCCGCACATCCTGCACCAGCGACACGCTCGCCCCGGCACCCAACGCCTTGGTGCGAATAGCGGCCAATTCCTGCTGACGGCGGGTTTCCGTTTCCGCCAGTCCCGCCGTGGCTAGACTCACCCCCTGCCCCACGTCCACCGCCAGGGTAATCACCTCCTCCACCCCCCATTCCTGGCGCAGGTAGGGGATACATACGGTCGTATCCACCCCGCCCGAGTAAGCCAAAACCACCTTTTGCGCCCGTCCCATGACCGCCCCCAGCCTCAAAAACTGTCCTGAGACTACCACGATACGATACTTTCGCCGGGAATACCAAGTTATCGCATTTAGGCTTGGTTGTTGAAAATACCTATGGATTCCCAGTGGGCACGCATCCCGGTGAATAGGGGGCTAGGGAAGCAACTATTGAGAGCTATTATCAAATCCTGGGCTTTTACCCGGAAACTGTTGCTATTTTCTGATAAGAAGCCTCCCAAAATCACAGCTATTTTTTCCATGAAAATCCCTGTCTGAAAGTGATTCAATTGCTTTTTATATTCATCTAAGCTCTGTTTTGGTTTTTTCCGGCTTTGCTTTCATTTAGATGAATTTGTTGACATTGGCGACGATACCGGTTAGATTAAAAAATAGAAATGTAGTTTTATTCATCCATCTGAGCGAGGTATGTCCATGACCGCCACAATTGTCCGTTCCTTCGGGGAGATGGCGACCAATGCCATCGGCTTAGATTTGCAAGTAACCGTTCCGATTTGCGAGGGTATGAACCGCTTGTTATCGAGCTTTCAGGCACTTTATCTCCAGTACCAAAAGCACCATTTTGTCGTGGAAGGTTCAGAATTTTATATGTTGCATGAATACTTCCAGGACAGTTACGAGGCGGTGGCGGGGCACACCCATGATTTGGGCGAACGCTTGAATAATTTAGGGGGTATCCCGGCGGCTAGTTTTTCCCAGTTAGCGCAGTTGTGTAGCTTTACTCCCGAACCGGATGGGGTCTTTGCCTGCCGCCAGATGATTGCCCATGATTTGCAAGCGGAGCAGACCATCCTCACGGTTTTGCGGCAACAGTGCGCCCAGGCGGAAAGTTTGGGCGACCGGGCGACCCGTTATTTGTATGAACAAATTCTACTCAAAACCGAGGAGCGGGCAGCCCACTTGGATCATTTCCTCACCCAGGACAGCCTGACCGTGGGTTGGCGCTAGGGGCGGGGTGCGGTTTCCTCGTCCAGAATGCGTACCACTTGGTCGAACAGATGCTGGGTCTTGTCGGCAGAATCGCTGATGCAGGTGAGTCCCAGCTTGCCAAACTCGGACAGACAGCCCATCAGGTGAAACACGGTGCCGGTTTCGGTGGTGGAATCGAAGTGCAGGCTGTTGTACACGATAATATCCAGTAAATCGCTGGGGAGTAAACCCCGGTAGCATTGCCGTTGCAGGGTATCGGTGGCGATGTAGTACTTGGGTTGTTGCCGGGGGGTGAGAAACAGGCCGGTTTCCGTATCAAATGACCCATTGGTGAGAAATTTCAGGGTCATAAACGGGTGGGTCGTGCCGCCCTTGCGGAGATTGATTTCAATCGCCTGGACATCCCAGGTGCCATCGTGGCGTTCCCGGGCGATAAAATCTACCCCGTAGCGTTCCAGGGCACCCTTGGCGGCCAGATTGTGGCCAATTTTCAAGCCCCAGGTTTGCAACTGCGCCTGGTAGGCCGGGTCGGCGGGGAAGCGACAGCCCAGGTAAATCTGCCCATCCGGGCCGCCCAAAATTTGGTCATGGGTGGAGAGGATTTCCACCGTCCCGGCGGGGGTGATTTGGCCTTGGACGCTGGGGGAGCGTTTGTTTTCCCCCTCGATAAACAGTTCACTAATGGCACCCAACTCCCGGATGCGTTGGGCAAAATTGTCCCAGGTTTCGGTCGTACACTGAAAGCGCAGGCGGGGGAACTGGGCTTGGAGCATCTCCACCCGCTCTGCATGGGTTGCCGGTGGGTGGAGGGGTAAATCCAAAAGGGCATTGCCCTCCCCAGAAAAACCCTCGTTGAGTTTGACCACCAACCTGCGGGCTTGGGGTTGCCTTGCCCACAAATCCGCCGTAACTTCGGCCAAATCATTAGGATTAAATACTAACACTGTCCCATCCGGGTGGGGTACGCCACTTTCCGCAAACACCTGCCGACTGCCCGCTTTCGTCCCCCAGTAGAGCAATTCTGGGTCAAGCCCCCACAGGGGAATGTTCAGAGCCACGGACAAATCCCGCTCCCGTGCTGTGGAGTTGAAACAGACCATAAATGACTCGCCTGGAGGCAGGGCTTGGCGCAGACGAGCCAACAGGCGGGGGCGTTCCAGGATTTTTTCCGTCAGGGGGCGGTTGGAGGCATCGTAGGTCGAAAACAGCAACAAGCGTTCCCGGGCGTGGGAGGCGGGCATCCCTGGCAGCAATTCCAGATAGTAGTCAATAATGCTGGGGTGGAGGGGTTGGGAAGTGACGTACACCACCCGGGCACGGGGATTCCGCAGGCGTATCAGGGAAAATAATAACCGCTCCTCGTAGTGATGACTGCCCTGAATCTTTGCCATTTCCTGCTGGTCTAAACTCAAAGACGGCACCACCAGGATGTTGGAGGCCGCATCCAAGGGTTGCCAGTGCTGACGCAGGTGGTCTTGTAATTCCTGAAAACGATGCATAGGGGTGTGGGGGTCTTCCCCCTGAGATTAGCAGGCTGGGGCGACGGGTTTGGGGGAATCTTTGTGAACTTTTTTTGTGAACTTTATTTTTGCAAAATTTCACTGCCCGTCCGGTACACCGGTTGCCCGCAGAAGTACGGCGAACGGGGCGGGGCAAAACCTATCGAGACGGAGGCCAATGCCTAGGGCGCACTGGGTTCACCGCCTGCGGCCTCAGGGTTAATTTGGTAATGCAGTAGGAGTTCTTGACCCCAGGATTCACAACTGAGTAATTCCAGGGCAATAGGTGCTAAAAAACCGGCTCCATCCGCCGGTGTCGGTGCTGTTGCTCCCCCAAATATCAAAGGGCAGAGGGTCAGCCACAGGTCGTCAATCACTTGGGCGGCTAATAATTCTGCAATCAAACTCCCCCCCCCCAGCACCCCAATTTGCCGTAGACCTAAAGCATAAAATTCTGCTAACACATCCGGCCAAGTGTAATCACCCCAAATGCGGCTAAATTCCTCCCCTTCTTGCCAGTGCTTTGCCCCTGTAGAACTCGTCACCAGCCAACGCTCTAAAGGTTGTTGAAAAAAATCAATCTCCCGACTAATTTCACCCCCACGGGTACAAATAATATGTAAGGTTTGTGCCGATTTACCTTGGGTTTGTCGCATCGCAATTAACGCTGGATCATGCACCAGAGCCGCACTGCCATGGGCTAACAGGGTTTTTGCCCCCAAAATCACCCCATCACTCTGGGCAACCTGCCGTTCCAGGTGGGCACGGTCAGCAGCGGAACCAAACCGAACGGGATGGCGGTGAATATCGGCAATTTTGCCATCGGCGGTCATGGCCAAAACGGCGGTCATTCGGGGACGCATGGGCGTAAGATGAGAGTCATATTGATTGTAGAAGATGTATGCGCTGTTCCCAGATGCTGTTGGTGACCCTGCGGGAAGACCCGGCGGAAGCGGAAATTATCAGTCATAAATTGCTCCTACGGGCGGGCTATATCCGGCGGGTGAGTCCGGGGATTTATGTGTATTTGCCCCTGCTATGGCGGGTACTGCAAAAAATTATGTATATTGTCCGTACTGTAATGAATGAAACAGGGGCGCAGGAATGTCTTTTGCCCCAACTGCAACCGGCGAGTCTATGGCAGGAATCCGGGCGATGGGACACCTACACCCAGGGCGAAGGCATTATGTTTGCCCTTACCGACCGGCAACAACGGGAATTGGGACTTGGGCCAACCCATGAGGAAGTGATTACGGATTTGGCGAGAAATTTACTCCGTTCCTATCGGCAATTACCCATCAATTTATATCAAATTCAAACCAAATTTAGGGATGAAATCCGACCTCGTTTTGGGTTGATGCGGGGGCGGGAATTTATTATGAAAGATGCCTATTCCTTTGATGCGGATGCAGAAGGCATGAAAAAATCCTATGACACAATGTATCAAGCTTATTGCAAAATTTTTGAACGATGTGGGTTGGATTATCGTCCCGTGCAAGCCGATAGTGGTGCGATTGGCGGTTCCGGTTCCCAAGAATTTATGATCCTGGCACAGGCGGGGGAAGATGAGGTGCTTTATACCCCCGATGGACAGTACGCCGCCAATGTGGAAAAGGCAGTTTCCTTACCCCCGGATGCGGTACCTTCTGTTTTTACCAAATCTGAGCAAAAACATACACCAAATACCCCCACAATTGCCACTTTATGTGATTGCTTAAACTGTTCACCCACCCAAGTAGTAAAAAATCTTTTGTATCAAGCCATTTTAGATACGGGTTTAATGGTTTTGGTATTGGTGAGCATTCGGGGGGATCAGGAAGTGAATGAAGTAAAACTCACCAATGAAATCAGCCGTTTATCTAATCATTTCGGGGGGCGACAGGTATTAAAATTAACCATTGCCAGTCAAGAGAATCAAAATCAATGGGCGAGCCGGGATTTCCCTTGGGGGTATATCGCTCCCAATTTACCCGATGATTATCTCAAAAAAGATAAACATATTCACCCCCAATTTGTACGTTTATTCGATGAAACAGTGGCGAATTTAAGTCATTTTGTCACGGGTGCGAATGCGCTGGATCAGCATTGGGTGGGGGTGAATTGGGACGGGGAATTTCCTGCGATTAAAACCTCCGTAGATGTCCGTAAGGCACAAGCGGGGGATCGGGCGGTGCATGATGCCCAGCAAATCCTCCACAGTGCCAGAGGAATCGAAGTCGGGCATATTTTTCAACTGGGTATCAAATACTCACAAAGTATGGAGGCGACCTATACCAATGAACAGGGGCAGGAATTGCCGTTGGTGATGGGGTGCTATGGGTTGGGGGTGTCCCGGTTGGCGCAGGCGGCGATTGAACAATCCCACGATGACCAAGGCATCATTTGGCCAGCCGCCATTGCCCCCTATTTAGTGATTATTTCTGTGCCCAATATGCAGGATAGCCAACAGGTAGAAGTGGCGGAAATGTTATATCAAGAATTGCAAAATGCCGGAGTAGAAACCCTATTAGATGACCGCCCAGAACGAGCCGGGGTCAAATTCAAAGATGCGGATTTGTTAGGGATTCCCTACCGCATCGTGCCGGGGCGTTCCTTGGCGCAAAATAAAGTGGAAATTATTGCTCGTAAAGGTCGTATTTCCCAGGAAATTCCCGTGTCGGAAGTCGTGGATTTTTTCACCCCATTGAAACCATGAATCATCCCCATTATGAATTAGTGCATCAAATCCCCGGGCGGGTGCGCTTGCGTTTGCAAGGCTTAAACCAGGGCTTATTTCACCTCGAAGCAGAAATTTCTCACTGGCCTGGGATTACATCTGTGCGGACTAATGCCCCTGCCCATTCTTTAATTATTGATTACGGCATAAGTGATTGGGAATTAGATAGTTTATTGGCGGAAGTTACCAGATTATTAGACCAATGGGCAGTCACTAAAGATGAAGATTTTTTAGAAGTGGCCGCTGATTATTTTCCACTTTCGGTGGGGATGTTGGGGTTGAGTGTATTAGCTGCTCCGTTAGAAATTCCGGCACTCCTTTTGGGAATGGGTTTAACGGTAGCAGCGTTGCCCTTTATCACCGAAGCCTTGCGGGGGTTGGCGCAACGGCAACGAATTCAGGTGGAATTATTGGATTCGCTCTGGATGGGATTGCATACCCTGCGGGGGGAATTTGTGGCGCCGGCACTGCTGATGGTGGGGGCGGATGTGTTGGGGCGGTACAAATACCATCTCAAGGTTCTGGATGAACGCAATCTCACGACGCAAGTGCAACATACAGTAGTGCAAATGTCAGAGCAATTACTGCCCCCCACCCTGCTCGGTAGTTCTTTGCTTTGGCTAGTCACGGGTTCCCTAGCGGCGGGTTTGCCCCCGTTGCAGTTGGATTTTGCCACGCCGCTGCGGGTGGTTTTGCCCCTGGCGGTTCATCAGGGATTAGTCCAAACCGGTTTGCCGGACGGGGCAACCTTGGAAACCCTGGCGCACCTGCGGCATCTGACCGTAGAACCCGCTCTGGCCGGGGATGCCCTGGTTCAGGCACTCAATCAACGGGGGGTGAGTGTGACGGTGGCCTATGCGCCCCTGACTCCGGGAGCATTTCTCAATTCAGAAGGGCATACCTGGAAATTAACCCTAGCTTCTGGACAGATTATTTACTTACAACCCAAGCAACTAATACAGACATTAGACTGCGCTCAAGCGACCCTGAACCGTCTCTACCAGGCGATTGGAATTGTTACCCTCCCAAACCTAGCTGTAGTGGCGGCGGGATTATTCTGGGGTTTACATCCGATTCAGGCCGTGAGTATTAATACCCTGGCTACGCTGTTGGCGCTGGGACATTGCGGGTTACTGGTGCCCGAAGTATCTCCGGCAAAAACACCTCCAGAATTAATGCTTCCGGCTTTAGAATTGTCCCGCTAGGGCTAAGGTACAGCGTTCACAAATATCAGGATGTTCCGGATTCTGTCCCACCTGTTCGGAATAGTTCCAGCACCGTTGGCACTTGTGACCACTTGCTAATTTCATGCTAATTTCCCAGGGGTTATGGTTACCACCAAGCTCTAAATTTACCTGGGAAACTAATAGTAAATAACGCAATTCATCTACACCGTTGGTGGGAGTATTTAACGCCTGTAGTTGAGCGAATAATTCGGGATTACCAATCTGTAAAATCACTTGGGATTCCAAAGAGGAACCGATGGTTTTGGCAGTGCGGGCGGATTCTAAAACCTTGTTCACATCGGTACGCAATTCCCGCCATTGTGACCAGGTGGTGGCTAATTCCAGTTGCACCCAATCGGCAGGTAATTCCGGCCATTGGGTCAAAAATACGGATTTAACGCCCACATCGTAGGGGATAAATTGCCAAATATCTTCCGCCAAATGACACAGTACCGGAGCCATCAGTTTTGCTAGGGTTTCTACCACTAGGGCGAGTACAGTTTGACAACTCCGCCGCCGGTAATTGTCCCCAGCACTGATGTACAAGCGATCCTTGGCAATGTCTAAGTAAAAATTGGACAAATCCACCGTACAAAAGTTCTGGATCGCCTGGAAAAAGTGATAAAACTGAAACCCCTGAAACGCTTGTGTAATTTCCTGGGTGACTTCCGACAACCGATGGAGTAAATAACGGTCAAGTGCAGGTAATTCCGAGTAATCAACCCCATGTTTTTCTGGGATAAAATCATATAAATTACTCAGCAAAAAGCGAGCCGTGTTACGAATTTTACGATACACATCCGCCATTTGATTGAGAATAGTATTCCCCAACGGCACATCATCCGCATAGTTCACCGAAGCCACCCACAAGCGCAATACATCTGCCCCGTAGGCGGGTTCTTTTTGGGGATTTTTACCCCCGTTGATGACGAATAAGGGGTCAACCACATTGCCCAGGGATTTGCTCATTTTGCGTCCCTGTTCATCCAGCACAAACCCGTGGGTTAATACTTTTTTGTAGGGGGCAAAGCCATGGACGGCGATGCAGGTGAGTAAACTGGATTGAAACCAACCCCGGTGCTGGTCAGAACCCTCTAAATATAAGTCCGCTGGGTAATGCAATTCCGGGCGTTGCCCCAACACCGCTGACCAGGAAGAACCTGAATCAAACCACACATCCATGGTGTCCATGCCCTGGCGATAATGGTGCCCATTATCCCGATACGGGGGGGGTAATAATTGCGTTAAGGGTAAGGTCCACCAGGCATCCGCCCCCTGCTTGCGAATGATATTTTGAATGTGCTGAATGGTCTCCGCATTGAGTAACGGTTCATCGGTTTCCGTGTCATAAAAAACCGGGATGGGCACCCCCCAAGTACGCTGGCGAGAAATACACCAATCCGAGCGTTCTTGCACCATAGCGGTAATGCGATTTTCGCCCTGGGGGGGAATCCATTGCACCTGTTGAATCCCCTGTAATGCGAGTTCCCGAAACCCACTGACGGAAGCAAACCACTGGGCGGTAGCTCGGAAAATCGTGGGTTTTTTGGTGCGCCAATCGTAGGGGTATTTGTGTTGATAGGGTTCATGTTTGACCAATAAATTGACCGCTTGGAGGGCATCAATAATGGCTTGGTTTCCCTCTTTCAAGACTGCTAAACCGCTAAATTGACCCGCTTCCGCCGTGAAATTCCCCCCATCATCCACCGGGGAAAGCAGGGGTAAACCATACCGTTGCCCCACCCCATAATCCTCGGTTCCATGCCCCGGAGCCGTATGCACCAAACCCGTACCGGATTCTACCGTGACGTGTTCCCCTAAGGTGACGATACCTTGGCGGTCAAACAGGGGATGTTGATAGTGACAAAATTCTAAAATTTGCCCCGGAAAGGTGCGAGTAATTTCCACATCTGCGCCGGTAATGTCCTGCCATTTGCCAACTAAATCGGCGGCAATAATCACCGGGGGACTATCATCACTTTGCACCAGGGCGTAGGTGATTTCAGGATGCACAGAAACCGCTAAATTCCCCGGCAATGTCCAGGGGGTAGTTGTCCAAATCGCGAGATATATTGCTGCGCTCCATTCCCCCAACACTGTTTTGGCGGCGGGCGTTAATTCCGTGAGCCGGAACCGGGCGTAAATGCTGGGGGAGGTATGGCCTTCGGGGTATTCCAATTCCGCTTCCGCCAACGCCGTGCGGGAACTGGGACTCCAATGCACGGGTTTTAACCCCCGATAGATATAGCCCTTGAGTGCCATCGCCCCAAATACACCAATCTGGGCGGCTTCGTACTCCGGTTTTAGGGTTAGATAAGGCTGCTCCCAATTCCCCCACACCCCGCACCGCTGGAAACTTTTTTTCTGCCGCTCCACCGCAGCTAAGGCGTAATCCCGTGCCCGATGACGCAGTTCAATCGGGGTGAGATTTTGGCGCACCTCGGTCGGTAATTCTTGCAGTACCTTTAATTCGATGGGTAAACCATGACAATCCCAACCGGGCACGTAGGGGGTGCGATAGCCCCGCAACCGGTGGAATTTGTTAATTATGTCCTTGAGAATTTTATTCAGTGTGGTGCCCATGTGAATATCCCCATTGGCGTAGGGGGGGCCATCGTGGAGGACAAACGCTGGAGCCTGGGGGTCAACGGTGGTGGGGATGGCCTCGTTTTGCCAAAAGGCTTGAATTTCCGGCTCCCGCACAGCGGCATTGGCACGCATGGAAAAGGCCGTTTGCGGTAAATTCAACGTTGCTTTATAGTCTCCCCCCAGTTCGGCCATGATTTCCTACCCGTTCACCGTTCTTTATTGTAACGGTATGCCCAACGCCATGGATTGCCCAAAAAGCGGCGATTCGTAGCGGCTGATACGAAACCATCGGAGGAGGGGGAGTATTCTAAAAACCTAGCGTAAGCTATTCCAACCCTCCGATTGACGATCTCAAGTGGCCTCCTTTGGGGAGGCACTTTTTGTTTGTAGGGTGATTTGGTTGACTAGATACTCGTTTAATTCCGCCGCCGCCAGGGGAGGTATGAGAGCATTGCCCTGGAGTGCCGCACAGCCCAATTTTTGCAGGATGGTTTTTTGCGCCGGGGTCTCTACCCCAGCCCCGATCGTGGTGATGCCGAGATTCTGAGCTAATACAATAATGGCCTGGATCAGGGACTGGGAATGGGGTTGCTGTTCCAATTGGGTGACAAAGGAGCGGTCAATTTTGAGGGCGGTGACCGGCCAGCTATGTAGCCGACCCAGGGAGGCATGACTGGTACCAAAATCATCCACGGTCAGCCCCACCCCCAAAGTGTGCAGTCGCTGTAACAATTCTGGACGTTCATGGTGACAAAACATCATTGTCCGTTCGGTCAATTCCAACCGGAGCCGGTGGGGCGGTAGGCCGGTGGTGGTGAGGAGCGTCTGCAATTGGGGCAAAAAATCCCCCTGGTTTAACTGGTAACCGGATATTTTGACGCTCAGATACAAGGATTGCCATGCCGGTGACCGCATCATCTGCGTGGCCGCCGTGGTCAATACCCACCAGGCCAAGGGCAACCCCAACCCGGTTTCCTCGGCGTGGGGCAGGAATGCCTCGGGCGTTAATCGCCCCCGTACCGGGTGGTGCCACCGCACTAGGGCTTCCACCCCCAAGAGAGTGCCTGCAACGGCGGCCAGAATGGGCTGGTAGTACACCTCCAGTTGCCCCGTAGCGAGGGCGGTGCGGAGTTCCCGTTCCCAGCGCAGGTCATCCACCGCCTGGGTAAACATCTCCGGGGCAAAGACCACATAGCAGGCACGGCCTTGGTTTTTGGCCTGGTACATGGCAATGTCCGCATCCCGCAACATCTCCTCGGGGGTTTGGTAGCTGGGATGGCTGAGCACCACTCCAATACTGGCTTGGGAAGTAATGGTTTGTCCCGCCACCAGGAAGGGTTGGGCAATCACCTGTTGAATTTCCGGCAGGCGGTTCCCCACCTGTTCTCCGGCAAAGGGTACCAACAGGATGGCAAATTCATCACCCCCAAACCGGGCGACCGTATCCCCGGCTCGCACCACGGAGCGCAGGCGCTGGGCGATGGTCACCAGCAGTTTATCCCCCGCCTGGTGGCCGAGGCTGTCGTTGACCACCTTGAAGCGGTCTAAGTCCACAAACAATACTGCAAAACTGGCCTGATTATCCCGCCGATAGCGAGCCAGCACCTGGTAGAGGCGGTCTAAAAACAGGGTGCGATTCGGTAAACCGGTGAGGGGGTCGTGGAGGGCTTCGTGGAGCAGTTGGGCTTCGGCGAGCTTTTTCTCCGTGATGTCCCGGCCAATCCCCTGCACCTCCCACAGGCGTGCTTGGGGGTCAAACAGCCCCCGGATCGTCCACTCGTACCACCGTTCGGGTGGGTCGGGGGTGCGGCATTCCATCGTAAAGGTGGGGGTGCCGGGGGTCAGAGCTGCCAACCGCAGGGTGAATCGCTCCTGATCCTGGGGATGGAAGCGATGGCTAAAGGGGTGATGCAGTAATTCAACGGCTGCCCCACCCGCATAGCGACAAAAGGCCGGATTCACAAACGTCAATTCCCCCGTCGCCTTGGCTCGGTAGATCAATTCGGTTTGGTCTTCCACCACCGTGCGTAGGCGTTCTTCGCTCGTCTGCACCGCCTGGAGGAGATTCATCTCCTCAGTCACATCCAGGGAGACCCCCACCACCCGCAGGGGTTGCCCCGTCTCATCCCGGAGCAACTGACTGGTGCTTTGGAGCCAGCGGCAGGTGCCATCCGGGAGCAAAATCCGGTGCCGATGCTCACACCGCTCCATTTCCCCCCGTTGATAGCGTTGCCGTTGCGCAACGGCAGCGGGTAAATCCTCCGGGTGCAGATGTTGAAGCCCGCTCAAACCGGCTAGGCGCAGGGTTAAAGGCTCACCGGGGGGGTGCAAGCCGGGGTCGGGGGTGTAGCGGCTGGTTTCGGTCACATCGGTGGCGATGTCCCACTCCCACACCAGCATCCCGGCGGTTTGGGCGGCCAATTTGAGGCGGGCTTCACTGCGGCGCAGGGACTGCTGCGCCATCACCCGGTCGGTCACATTCACCAACTGGGAGAGGAACAGCACGGGTTCGTGATCCCGATTGCGGGCGATCACCACCTTGCTCAGCAGGACATACAACGTCCGCTCTGGTTGGGGACACAGGCGCAATTCCAGGGTGATTTGGGGCACCTCATCCCGCCCCAGTTGGGCATTGACCGTATCGTATCGCTCCTGGTCATCGGCATGGATAAAATTGCCGCAATCCTGGGATAGGAGGGTTTCCGCCTCGTAGTTTAATAATTCACACAAGGCCGGATTAACCCGCAGAAACCGTCCCTCCACATCCGTGACCGACATGGCCGCCGGGGAACGCTCAAAGGTGAGGCGGAACTGCTCCAAGCTCTGGTTCAACGCCTGCGCCATCCGCCGATTTTCGGTCACATCTTTGAGGGTTAAATGCACGGCACTCAGTCCCTCCACGGTCAAGGCTTGGCCGTAGCATTCCAGGTAAAGTAAGATGCCATCCCGATGCCAGAGCCGCAGTTCCTGGGGGACATTGGCCATACCTGTCCGTTGCCACCGGCGGTAGGCTTGCCGCAATTTTTGCCGGTCATCCCGATGCACCAGGTTTACCAACAGCCGGGCAGAAAAACTCTCCAACTCCATCCGCCCATAGCCCAGCATCTGACACAGCGCCGGATTCACCAACCGCAATCGCCGCCGTTGCAGCATGGCAATTCCCAAGGGCATGGCCTCCAACAGTACCCGTTGGGTCGCCTCCCACTGCAACCGCTGGCGCACATCCCGCACCGCACTCCGCATCAGGGAACGCCCCCGCCAGGTAAAGATACGGGCGGTTATTTCCACCGGGATCGTCTGCCCATCGGCCTGTTGCACCTGCGCCGCCACCCCCCGTTCCCCGGTGCCCCCGGTTTGTACCCAGTGGTAAAAGTCCTGGCGCATGGTGGCCTGTTGCGCCCAGGGGTGCAATTCCCACTGGTGGCGACCCAGCAACTCCCGCCGGGATTGCCCTGCTAAAACCTCCGCCTGGGAACTGACCTCCAAAATCCGCCCGGTCTGGGCATCACTGACCCAAATCGCATCACTGGACGCTTCTAATAGTTGACGATACTTCTCCTCCGAATCCTGCACCGCCCGATCCATCTGCCACTGGCGCAGGGCTTGAGCCACCGCCGTCCCCACCGAAGCCAGTAAATTCACCTCGGCCTCTTGCCACGGACGCACTTGTTCACAGGCATCAAAACCGATAAAACCGTAGAGTTCTTCCCCGGCCTTGAGCGGTACGACTAAAATACTTAAAATATCCTGCGCCGCCAAAAAATCCCGCTCCTGGAGGGGGAACGCCGCCACCGCCCCGTAAATGGCCTCGCCCCGGCTTAATATATCCAACCAGCGGCCAAACCCCATCCCCACATAATCCCAGTTTTGCAAAAGGGGATTATCCAGTTCGGGCGTTACCCCCGGCGCACACCATTCCGCCTTTTGATCCGCCAATATCTGCCCCTGGATACCCGGACGGTTCTCAAAAAGGTAAGCCCGTGAGGTGCCCACCGTCTCCCCCAAGGTCTGCACAATCCGCTCATAGACGGTCTGGGGATTATCTACCGCCAATAACCAGTTCTGAATTTGGACGATCGCCCGCAGTGCCCCTTCCAACTGGCTTTGGGGGGTGACATCCTGCACCACCAGAATCGCCTGCTGTTGGGGCAAAGGCACCAACCGCACCGCCCAAGTCTGGTGATTGTCCTGATAACGAAACTGGCTAAACCCTGCACCCCGCTGAATTGCGGTCAACGCCTCGGCTAAAGGGGCTTGTGCCCCTGGGGGCAACCCATCGCCCACCCACCGCCCCACCTGGTCTTCGGTACAGGTATCCAGGCAATCCAGGATGCGGCCTTGCCCATCAAGGCGAAAATACTGATCCCGCAATGCCCGAAATACCCCCCGCAATTCGGCGTGCTTTTGGGTCAGCAATTGTAGCGTTTGCTTGCGCTCCCCCACATCCCGCAGATTCACCACCATCCCCCGCAGGTTGGGGTCTTGGTACTGGGGATTCCCTACTGCTTCCAGGTCGCACCAACTGCCATCCCGGCGTTGATAGCGAAATTCTAAATGTACCAGGCCGGTTGCCCGTAACGCTGCGGTCAAAATCGCCTCACTCTCTTGGCGTTCCTGGGGGTGGATACGAGTGTAAAACAACTGCCCCAACAGGTCATCCAGGTCATACCCCAGCACGGTTTGCACCGACGGACTACCGTAGGTGATGATGCCCTGAGCATTGACCACCAGGATCACATCCCCGCAATAGCGCAGGAGGGCGGCAAACCGCTCTTGATTCCGGCGCAGACTGGTGGTCAGGTGTTGCACCTGTTCTGCCTGTTGGTTCACGGTTTGGCGCAAATCCGCCACCACCTGTTGCAGGGTGAGGGGATGCCCGTACCGTTCCCAATCCTGGGGCGTGAGCCAGCCCACCACCAACCCGGCGGCATCCGTCACCAGCACCCATTCCTGGCGGTAGGGATGCGCCTGGTACAGGGTCGTTGTGGCAGGTAACAACCGGGGGGGGTACATCACCTCTTGCACGGTCGCTCCCGGTTGCAACAAGCCGCTCCAGTCCACCCAACCCAGGGGAAACCGGGGGGTTTGGGGTTGCGCCACCATCACCCAGGTATCCTCCCCCTGAGCCAGTAACTCCCGCACCTGCGCCACCGGCATCTCCGGGGGAACCGTCACCACCCGGGGATTCATCAAGGTATCAATAGTTTGACTCAGCCAGAGGTAATACCCCTGCTGGAGCTGGTGCCAGCGTTGCCGCTCCCACACCCCCAGGCATTCACCCTGTTCCCCGACCACCAGCGCATAATTTTGGTCGCCGGTTTTTGCCCCCAGTTGCTCCGGTTGCGCCAAATCCGCCCAAGTTAAGCGCATTGTAAGGGACACCAATTCCCCCAGGGTTGCCCCGCTCGCCGCCCCCAAGAGTTCCCGGGGGGTAATAATTCCCTGGGGATGGGTACGCAAACCCACCACCGCCCAAGTACATCCGGCGGCCAAAAGAGCCGCAATCCCCTCACCGACGGACAGTTCTGCCGCCAAAACCAGGGGGGCTTCGGGGGAAGTGTCCCCCATGCCTGCCCCGACCGCTGAGCCGGTGTCAACCTTGAACCAGGAAATCACTGTACTGCGAAAAGTTTTTCATAGGATAACATTAGACCTTGGGACATTTTTCTCTGCCCCCAGTGGACTTTTTGGCATGGTTACACCCCGGCTTTCCTCCCCAATTGCCCCCGGAGGATTTGATTATTCTACCTTTGGGCGGCCTGCCCTACCCGAAGTCAATTTTAGCTATCATTCTGAACCCCTAGCGTAGCAGATGAAGAAGCGCAACCGGCTTCTGGTGGTTACCCAGCCCGGTTGACCTCTAATCTAATTGCCCTGAGGACACCTCTATGAATCCAAGATAAAATCATTCACCGTAGCGTTGATCCCAAACCCCAGACAACTATAGCAATATGATTTAGGATTAGAACTATAGCAATGTTATTCGATTTGTGAACAAAATTTCTGAAGAACCAAGGACGGGGGCTACGCCCCTGCGACCGCTGTTCTAAATTCATTTAGGATTACTATAGATTATAGAATATATTTGTCGATGAAGAGTAAAAGAATAAGGAGGTCATGATGGAAGGTAATCAAATGGAAATGCTGTGCCCGTGAATTTAGCTTACGCAGTTGGTCGGAGTATAATTGCCCTATTAAATAGTATTGACGCAAATGTTGATTTAGGGAGTGAATCCTTAGCATTTAGTGAATTATTTTGCCCAAGACAACTGACTTTACCAACTGGCTCTTAGTGTAGTTCCCCCGGTTCATTCGGCAACATTTCTTAACCCTAATTTCAGACCCGCCGAACCCAGAGACCGTACTTTGGAGCAAAGAACATGGCTAATAGAAACCCAAACGTTTGTACTAATACAATACACCCCCCCGTGGACGCATCCAAATAGTAACTTAAGTAGGTTCCCAGCACGCTAGAACCCAGCCCGGAAAGGATGGCGAAGATTAACATCCAATCAAACCGATCCGTGAGCAAATAGGCGGTAGCCCCCGGGGTAACCAACATCGCCACCACCAGGACAATCCCCACCGCCTGCAACGCCACCACAATCGTCAACGACAGCAGGGTGAGCAACACATAATATAGCCCGGTAATATCAATCCCAATTGAACGGGCATGGGTTGGGTCAAAACAGAACAAAAGCAGGTCATTTTTCAACACAAAAATCACTGCCAGGGTGAATAATCCAATAACTACCGTTTGGATCACATCTTGGGTGGGAATACCCAATAAATTACCAAATAAAATATGTAAAAAATCCACATTACTTGGGGTTTTAGAAATCAACACCAACCCCAGGGCAAAAAATCCCGTGAACACCAAACCAATCACCGTATCTTCCTTAATGCGGGTTTGACTCTGAATCCAGCCAATCAGTAAAACCGAACCCACCCCAAACACAAATGCTCCCAAGGCCAAGGGGAGATTCAATACATAGGCTAATACCACTCCGGGGGTCACCGAATGCGCCACCGCATCCCCCATCAATGCCCAACCCTTCAAGGTCATATAGCAAGACAAAACCCCACACACCATCCCCACAAAACCACTCACCATCAGGGCTTTGACCATAAATTCATACTGCAACGGGGTCGTTATCCAATCCAGTATCATGTTCGCTATGAATGAGGGTTATTGTCCGTGGGGATGGCTGGCACAAATCCCCCAAATGTGCGGCTGAGATTTTCCGGGGTGAAGACCTCCTGCGTGGCTCCGTAGGCCAAAATGGTTTGATTGATAAAAATGGTTTGGTCACAAAATGTGGAAATGGAACTTAAATCGTGGGTGGAAACGAGAATGGTATGCCCCAAGTGCCGCAATTCGATGAGTAGGTTGATCATCGCTTGTTCCGTTTTCACATCCACCCCGTTAAAGGGTTCATCTAGGAGTAAAACTTTGGCTTGTTGCGCCAAGGCTCGGGCTAAAAAAGCACGTTTCTTTTGTCCCCCGGAAAGTTCTCCAATTTGCCGATTTCTCAATGCCCACATATCTACCCGTTGTAAGCTATCTTGGACAATGCGCCGATCCACCGGACGGGGAATGCGTAACCAATTCATATAACCGTATCGCCCCATCATCACTATATCCTGCACACTCACGGGAAACTGCCAATCCACCTGTTCGGTTTGGGGGATGTAGGCTACGCAACCTCGTTTTTGCGCTAAATGAATGGGTAATCCCTCAATCTGAACCCGTCCTGTTGTGGGGGTAATAAACCCCATGATCGTCTTAAATAGGGTGGATTTACCACTGCCATTCATGCCCACCAACCCCACAATTGCCCCCGGCTTCAGGGATAAATTCACCCCATGTAAAGCTACTTTATCGTGATAGGCGACGGTGATATTTTCTAGTTGGATACTCAAAGTTTGGGGCATGGTTTTAACCTCCTTTTATTCCTTGAATCAGTGTGTTCACGTTGTAGTCTAAAAGCCGTAAATAGGTGGGAGCCTCACCCGTAGCAGCAGTGAGGGAATCCACATGAAATACACCGCCAAACGTCACCCCCGCTTCTTTGGCGACCTGCTTTTGGGCGTTGCTATTCACCGTACTTTCACAAAACACCACGGGCACCTGACTGGCTCGCACCTGTTCAATGGTTTTACGAATTTGTTGGGGTGACCCTTGTTGTTCGGCGTTAATCGGCCAGAGATAAATTTCTTTTAAGCCATAGTCCTGGGCTAAATAACTAAAAGCTCCCTCACAGGAAACCAAATATCTTTGGGATGTGGGAATGACGCTCAACGATTGTTTGAGTTTTTGGTCTAATTGCTGAATTTCCTGTTGATACTGCTGGGCATTTTGGTTGTAAACGGCTTCATTGTCCGGGTCAAGATTCACTAGGGCTTTGCGGATATTTTCCACATAAACCAACGCCAACTTTGGAGACATCCAGGCGTGGGGGTTGGGTTGATTTTTGTAGGAACCGGATTGGATAGGAATCGGGGTAATGCCACTACTTACCGTTACCCTGGGCACATCCCGGAGGTTGCCGTAGAACCGTTCCGCCCAGCGTTCTAAACCGAGACCATTATCTAAAATCAAATCCGCATTTTGGGCACGGGCGATATCCATCGGGGTGGGTTCATAGCCGTGAATTTCTGCCCCCGGTTTGGTTAAAGATTCTACCCGCACCTGTTCCCCAGCCACATTCCGGGTCATGTCCGCCAATACCGTAAATGTGGTTACAACAACTTTCCGCTCTGGTTGCGGGGCGAGGTTGCCCTGACAACCCCATACCAATAATGCCAACCCCCCAAGCCACCCACCCCGCATTGCCATTCCTTATTTCATAATCCTTTCACAATGATCAGCATAGCACCAACGGCGGGGAGCCTTTCATGATGGTTTCATTTTTTATGACTTTTTGTAATGTTGGCGCTCAAGGTTCAGGAGACGGGGCTTTTGGCGAGCAATTCGGCCACCACGGTGAGCAATTCCCCCGGTACGATGGGTTTGACGAGGTAATGGCTGGCTCCCAAGCTGAGGGCTTTTTGGCGATGACGGGCACCGGTGCGGGAGGTGAGCATCATCACCGGGACGGCGTAGTGGCGGTCGTGGGTGCGGATGCGTTGCAGGAGGTTGTACCCGTTCAGGCGGGGCATTTCAATGTCGGAGATGACCAGTCCCACCGGGCGGTATTCCTGGCTCAGCCATTCCCAGGCTTCCTGCCCGTCCCGACAGGCGTGTACCTGATAACCGGCTTGGCGGAGCAGCCGTTCCAATAACTGGCGGGTGGCGACGGAATCCTCGGCCATCAGCACCAAGGGTAGCCCCGTGGGCGCCGCAGGGGTGAGAGCCGGGGGCGGCGATAGGGATAACAAGGGGGCTAATTCCCCCGGAATCAAGACGGGCACGACTTCCCCGGTGCCCAAAATCGTACAACCGGCCAGGTAGGGGGGGAGGGGCACGGTTTCATCCAGGGATTTGAGGATCAACTGCCGTTCCCCCACCAATTGCCCCACGGTGTAAACGGCGGGGTGGGTTTGACCCAGTACCAACCCTACGGGTTCTGGTTCGATGGGGGCGGGACGCTGGTAGGGCAGGGTCTGCAACAGGGAAACCACGGACAATTCCTGTCCTCGCCAAGCGAGGGTATGGGTTCCCGGTGGTACCGAGAGAATGTCCAACACCCCCGTGGCGGGGATGCCCAAAGTGCGATGGCGACTGCGGCAAAGTAACAGAGGCAGAAGGGTCAATCCCCGGGGCAGCCGCAGGGTAAAGGTGGTGCCTTGACCGGGTTGGGTCTCCACCTGGATCACCCCCCGCAGTTGTTGGATTTGGGTGCGGACAATATCCAACCCCACTCCCCGCCCGGAGAGATTGCTGACGCTCTGGGCGGTAGAAAATCCGGGGCGGAAAATAAAATCCAGTACCTCTTCCCGGCGCATTTGTCCCCAGGGACGGGTACACCAGCCCTGTTGGACAGCCCGTTGATAGACCCGTTGCAGGTGAATCCCCCGCCCATCATCCCGCAGGGTGATCACCACCTGGTTTTCCTGGGTTTGGCTGTGCAGGTGGATGGTGGCCGTGGCGGGCTTATCGATGGCTGAGCGTTCCGCCGGGGATTCAATCCCATGGTCAAACGCATTATTTAATAAATGGGTGAGGGGGGTACGCAGGCGTTCCAACAGCACCTGATCCACCAGCACGTCTTCGCCGGTAATTTTCAGCTCTACCTGTTTGTGATATTGCTGATTCAACCGGCGCAGTTGGGGCAAAAATCCCTGGGCTAGATTCCGAAACGGGACCAACCGGGATTGCGTCACTTGCTGATACAGGCGGTCTAATTCTTGGCGCACTTGGGTTAATTCTTCCCCCAATTCCCGCAGGGTTAATTCCAAGTCCGAACGGATTTCCTGGGTACGCAACAGGGTTTCCTCCAGGGTTTGCAGTTGGGAATGGCCTTGGGTGTACTGATCCATTTCTAAACTGTCAAACTCGCTGGCCGGGGCGGGGGTGGTGAGATTCACCGCCAACTGGTCGTACAGGGTTTGGATGGCTTCCCGCAGGGGTTGGGACTGGCTGACGAGCGTGTTGAGGGTGCGGCTGGTTTGTAATAAATTTTCGTGTTGCAGGGTCAGGCGTTCGTGGCGGATGATCAGTTCTCCCACCGTATTGGCCATGGTTTCCAACTGCTCCAGGGGTAAGCGGACGTTGGTGAGGGGTTGGTCGGGGGTAACGGGGTTGGGTTCGGGTAGGACAGGTTGGGGCGGGGGGGCAAGGTAGGCGGAACGTTGCTGGCGCAGTTGCTCTAGGGTGGCCTCCACCTGGGGGATGAGTTCGGGAGACGGGCTGGGTAATGCATCTTCCAGGGGTTGGATGGTTGCCACCAGCCAGGGCAAATCCAGGGTTTCGCCCAAAAGGGTGCAGGCATCCACCAGGTTTTGGACGACGGTGCTTAAATTCCTTCCCGGTTGGGTCAGGGCGTGGGCGGTTTCGGTTAAACAGGCTTCCAAATCCTCGTTCAAAGCCGTGGTGACGACCGTGGAGGGCACCGAGGTGGGGGTGGAGGCCGTGTCGCTGGCACTGGTGACGGTTAAATTTGCCAGAGCAGCGAGTACCTCCGGGTTGGCACTCACGTCATCCTGGTGTTCGGCCTGGGCGAGCAGGGCTTCCAATTCCTGAATCCCTTGCTCCAATACCGGCCAGACCGGGTCTTGGGCGGGTGGGGTGTGTTGGCTCAGGGCTTGCAGGAGGTCTTCCAACTGGTGCGCCAGCTGGCTGATGTCCATGAGTTGGGAAAGTCCAGCCCCCCCTTTGATCGAGTGAGCCGCCCGCATCAAAGCGGCCATATCCACCGTCTGTCCCTGGCGTTGACGACCAATGCCTTGTACTAAAGTTGTAATATACTCTGGGACATCTTCTTTCAGGAAGCATTGGCGTACTTCCCGGAGGATGTTTTGATACTGTTCCGTTTGCGTGTCGAAATTCATGGGGTGAGGCGGAAGCGGGCAACGGAGGTTTGCAGGTCAGCCACCACCGTTAACAAATCTTCCAGGGAGGCGGCCACGGTCTGGGATTCCGAGGCGGTCTGGGTGGCGATCGTCGTCACCGCCATCATCCGCTGGTTCACCTGCTGGGATGCCTCCTGCTGGGCGTGGGTTTGACCGGCAATTTCCTGCAAAAACTGGTCAATATCCTGGCTCAACTGGGCTAAACCCTGGAGGGTTTCCCGGGTGGCTTGCACCAACTGGGTACTGGCAACCACTTCGCTGGTGCCGGTTTCCATTGCTTGCAGTACATCACCCGTACCTTCTTGAATGTTGGTCACCCGTTGTTCAATTTCCCGGGTGGCTTCCGTGACCTGTTGGGCGAGGCGGCGCACCTCATCGGCGACCACCCGAAATCCCTGTCCATGTTCCCCGGCGCGGGTGGCCTCAATCGAGGCATTAAAGGCCAGCAGGTTGGTTTTTTCCGAAATCCCCGAAATAATCGCCACGATCTGGGAAATCTCCTGGGAGGCTTCCGCCAGACGTTTTACCTTTTTGGCGGTGGTGGCGACCGTACTGCGTAACCCTTCGATGCTGGCGACGGTTTGATTGATTTTGCCATCCCCGGCCTGGGCTGCAACCAGGGCTGAACGGGCGACTTGGGCGGCCTGCTGGGCGAGTTCCGTCACCTGGGTGATGGACTGGTTCATATCCCCGACAGTACCGAGGGATTCTTGCACCTGCTCGGTTTGGGTTTGGGCGGCCTCGGTCAGGTGGGTGATGGACTCGGCTCCGGTCTGCGCCACCTGTTGCACCTGATTCGCCACCCCCTGCACCTGTAAAACCAATTGCCGCAGACTGGCGATGGTGGCATTAAATGCATCGGCGATGGAACCCACCTCCCCCGGGGTAATGGGGGCTTGCACGGTCAAATCCCCCCGTTGTGCCCCCTCAATTTCTAACAAAAGATTAATCACTTCCTGTTGCAATTGCTCCTTATCCTGCCGTTGGCGTGCCAGTTCCGCTTCCTGGGCTTGGCTCCGTTCGGTGAGGATTTGTTGCGCTTGTTGGGCTTGCTGTTGCCATTGGGCGACCGCCTGGGTCAACCGCTCCAACTCGTTGGGCGCATCATCCGTGGGTTCATCGCCGGTCAAATGTTTGAGGGGGACGACCACCTCCTGCCAAAACCACCACAACACCAACAGATTTAACAAGAGCAGGAGACTGGCAAGGGTGACCTGACTCGCCCGATTTTGGGTCGCCACCGGGGTCTGGTCAGCGGGGGGGGCGATCCCAGTCGGAATCCAAGCGGCAATTGTCAATACCTGAACCAGCACCACCAGCCCAAATTTCCAAGCTACGGAACGTTGCTGTAACCAGCGCAGGGGTGATTCCTGGGGGGGAGCCACCTCCCCGTCCAACACCTGGGGCAGGGTTCCGGGCGCAACCTCCGCATTGACCAAAGCCAATGCCCCCGTAGTTTGCAGTTCCGCCAGGGCTTTTTCCGCAATCGCTGCATAGGTGCCATCGGTATCCAACTGGATGACCTCTTGGTAAACCTGGGCAGCTTGCGTCACCTCCCCCGCCTGTTCCAGGGTGTTGGCCTGGAGAATTTTGGACATCAGGTCAACTTCCCGGAACCCCCCACTATCGGGCGGTGTAAAGACCGGACGACCCCGATACATCATCACGGGTTGGCCTGAGGAAGGAGTCGGGTCATGGATGGGAATGGCCATTGCACAAACCTATGGGCAGGATTTTTTGAATGCTAAGCTCAAGATTTTCTTCCTCTATCATGGTGCATACGCAATGGGCAAAATGTCCATAGTGACCATTTATAGGGAACTTCTGTGGGTGGGAAATTCAGGGGTCACAAGGGGGGTACCTCCCTACGATGAACACAGCCGAGGCCAAGATTCATAGGGCAAGTCCTAGAACACCGCCGGGTGAGTAAGTAACTTGCGGGGTAGGTGCGTCTTAAAGTGTTAGGAAAAGTGATGATATTGTCTCCCATGGAAGGACTACGAGCAATCAAAGACTTCCATCCAGCGAGATGGCTTTCTGCTGGTTGTAATAAATATAGCAATCCTAAATGAATTTAGAACAGCGGTCGCAGGGGCGCAGCCTCCGTCTTTGGTTCTTGAGAGTATGGGCATTTCAGAGAGATAATTTTCTGCTGGTTCCAATAAATAGAGGTGTCCTAAATCTGTTGTGATGCTAGACTACGCTATCCGATTACTAATTCATTACTTGAAATTCTCAGTATCCCCCCTCTTTCCATTATTCATACCTTGATTCAGCAACGCTGGTCGCAGGGACAAAGCCCTCGACCTTGGTTCTATGGCTACGCCACGCAGGCTAATGTCCTGCGGACACGCAGGCTATCATAATACCTGTTCGCCAACCGCCTCAATGTTGCTGTATGGGGAATTCTCTAACGACAAGGCTATCCTGTTTAACGGTAGGGTAAAAGTTTTCCTCTATACTCAAATATAGTTAAACGTAAACGGAGGGTTCATGAAAGTCGTAATCCACCACAACCCAGAATGTGGAACATCCCGCAATGTCCTTAACGTCATTGAAGCCTCCGGGTATAGTCCTGTGGTGATTGAATATCTCAAAGAAGGTTGGACTAAACCCCAATTATTGGCACTTTTTGCGGCGGCAAATTTGACACCTCGCACGGCTTTAAGAACAACTAAGTCGCCTGCCGAAGAACTTGGACTTTTGGAGGATAATGTCAATGATGAAGTCATTCTTGAGGCAATGATTCAATACCCCGTATTGGTGAATAGACCCATTGTTTGCACTGCTAAGGGTGTCAAACTTTGTCGTCCCAGTGAAACTGTTTTGGATATTTTAGACCGGTATCCACCAGGTCCTTTTTATAAGGAAGATGGCAGTGTGATGATTGATGCACAAGGTCAGCGAATTCCTTAAATATCTATGGGTTTTAGTCATCCCCCACGAATTCTTTTTCTCTACGGTTCCTTGAGGGAACGTTCCTACAGTCGTCTTTTGGCAGAAGAAGCGGCACGGATTATGCAAGGATTTGGTGCAGAAGTAAAATTCTTTGATCCGCACGGGTTGCCGATTTATGGGTCAGAGCCTGATAGCCATCCGAAAGTTCAAGAACTGAGGGAGCTTTCCCTATGGTCAGAAGGGCAGGTGTGGTCTAGTCCAGAATTACACGGCAATTTATCGGGTCTGATGAAGACACAAATTGACTGGATTCCCCTCAATATCGGTTCGGTTCGGCCTACACAAGGTAGAACTCTGGCTGTCATGCAGGTGTCGGGGGGTTCGCAATCTTTTAATGCAGTCAACTCCTTGCGAATTTTGGGGCGTTGGATGCGGATGTTTACCATCCCCAATCAGTCCTCAGTTCCCAAAGCCTACCAGGAATTTAATGATGACGGAAGTATGAAAGAGTCCGCATATCGGGATCGAGTTGTTGATGTTATGGAAGAACTCTATCGGTTTACCATCCTGCTCCGCGAACAAGTGGACGAACTCACTGACCGTTATAGTGAACGCAAGATAGCCAGTCTAAAAGAGGCTGAGGAAGCTAGAAAAAATGCCTTGACTTAGAAATTTAGCGTTGCTGAATCGTGGTATTTTGCTGGAAAAATTTAGTAAGCCTAAGGGCACCTCTATTTATTGGAACGAACTACAAATGATCTCGCTGGAATGCAGAGTTTACCGGGAACCATACACCGCAGGTGCTTCCGTGACGGGGGAATGCCTGCGACCGCTATTTTTGAGTTAATAGAGGTATCCTTAAATGATTCGCAAACAAATATTTTGATAGCTTGCGTGGCGTAGCCATAGAACCAAGGCTGGGATGTGTCCCCCTGCGACCGCTATTGTTAAATTAATAGACTTTCCCATTCCATTCAGCCATAATCCTAATCCTGAGCGTCTGGGCTGAGAAGGTAGCCACCAAACTGTAGATTGGTGTGAACCTAGGGGGAATGCCGGGGTTGCCAGCCTGGTTGCCACATTTCCCGGTCGGCGAGCTGCTGGGCATTGAGCCAAAAGCGCACCTTGGGGTCACACACAGCGGCCAATTCCACGAAAGTAAATTGGGCTTGACGTTTGATATTTTTTACCTGAAAATGCCGCCAACCCCAGGTGGTCTGCCGTGCCGTCCATGGGGAACCCAGGCGGGGAATTAAACGGCGGGGCATGGGTAGCCCCAACGGCTGAGCAACCGTTCCATATCCAGGTATTGAGCCATCATCTGCTGGACATATTGGATTTTTACCGGCTCCCGTAGCCGCACTTGCTTAAAGGTGCGTTCGATGGTTTCTACCGCCGTCAGGGTGTCCATCTCCACCATTAGGATGGGAATTTCCATCTCCTCGGCGCGGCTTAAAACCATCGGGTTGGGGGGGGTCACGCCGGTCAAGACCAGGCATTGGGTCGAAGCTTCCAGAGCGGCCAGTTGAATATCCGTGCGGCCACTGCCCGTGATGACGACCATATTCACCCCTTGGCGGAAATAATCCAAGGCCGCATTCACGCTCATGGCACCGATGGAAAGGTGTTCTACAAGTAAATCCATCCGCTCGGGACAACAGACCACCTGCGCCTGCAAATGGTGTGCCAATTCCCCCACCCGCACGCTACGTAACAAGCGACTGCGGGGCAAAACCCCCAGCACCGCAATCCCCCGTTGCTCCAGCATGGGTACCAAAATTTCCTGCACCGGTTGATCCGCCGGTACCGCATTCAGCAGGACCCCCAGCAACCGTTCCCCCAAATGTTCCTGCGCCATGAGCAATTCATCCAGCAAGAGTAGGGACTGAAACCGCACCACCAGCACAATCCCCGCATCTAAAGTTGTCGCCATCTGCGCCAAACCCAAACCAAACAGATGCCCCTCGTGGAGATTTGCCGGGGCTTCCAACAACATCAGGTCGGGGGTAGTTAAATTCTGATAGGACTCCAGTGCCGCCGTGAGCGGGGTCGTCCGGGGTAATAAATCCGGCTGTTTGAGCCAATCTTCCCAAAAGACCAGGGTGGGGGCGAGACATTCCGGGGGTAGGTTCAACACCCGGGCAGCCAACTGCCCATCCGCATCGAGGGGAACCGGGTCGCTGGTGACCCGACCGCTACCCACGGGTTTACCATAGCCGATCCGGAACTGGCGGGCTTGGAGTTGTTGGGCAATACCGAGGGTGGCGGTGGACTTACCACTGTAGGCTTGGGTGGAACCCACAAACAAAAAGCGACTGGTCACTACCTCACCTGCTGGACGTGGGGAGAAATCCGTCCCATGACTTCATCATACCAGTCCACCCCCGGGTCTGGACGCACCCAACCCCGTCCCCGTAAAAAGCCCGTATTGGCTCCGGGACAAAAATACCCCACGGGACGTTCCTCCAGCCAGGTTTTTAACCGCTCACAACTCCGTTGCTGGCGAGGCCAATGGAAGGTCTTGCGGGTCGGGAGCAAACCCAGTTCCCCCTGGGGGTTGGGGAGCAAATGCCGCCCGGTGAACAAGACTCCCCCAGCCCGTTCCAGGTAAATGCAACTGCTGCCGGGGCTGTAGCCCGGAGTCCAAATCAGGGTTACATCCGGCATCACGGTGAGGGTTTGGGCAAAGGGATGCACCCACACCCCCGGATAGAGGTAGGCTTCCTGCTGCTGGGTAACAATCGGGCATTGAAATTGGTTTTGCCATTGGGGTAGCTGGTCAGCATTGTCCCGGTGGGTCAGGAGCAAATGCTGGATGCCCCCCTGGGCGTGGCACCAGGGTTGCCATTCGGGGGCGGGGCAGTCAATCAAAAGATTACCAGCGAGACCCAACGCCTCTCCTAAAATGAAATAGCTGGTACCGCCCAGGGTGTGCCGCTGGGGGGGAAAGGCAAAAATTCCGTCCAAGATGGTTTTTGGGGACAAAAGCGACGATGACATGGGTAGCCTTGGGATTGTTGGCAGTCACAACCTTTCTTCTAGTGTGGCACCATGTCCGTCATCTCAGCCGCACTCCCTGGTGGTTGCTCTGGGTGGTGCTGATGTTGCCGGGTTTGGTGGTGGGTTTGTGGGTGTGGTTGCACGGGGAACAGCAGTCCATGCCCGCTCTGTTGGTGGTGGTGCCCTTTCTTTTGAGTGGTTTTTTTTATCTCATTTTGGTGAAACAAGGGGGTGGGGTGCCCCGGACATTGTTACCACGCTTGGAACCCACACCCCTGACCCCGGCGGAAGTGAATCATCTACACCAGTGTTTTCCCTGGGAGGTTTATGCGCTCAGCAGAATTGACCAAGTGAGTGGGGTGTTGATTTGCTATGGGCGTTTACGGGTGAGTGCTGCCGAAGCCTACCGGGTTGTGGGGCAAAACATTCAGAGCCTGTTGGGACAGCGATTTTGGCTCATCCTGGAACCCAATGCTGACCAAAAACCCGTTTTTGCGCTCGTGCCCCGGCGGCTGACCGCCCCCAATCCCTATCGCTGGTTGGCGGGTCTGGGAAGCCTGGGGCTGGGGTTATTCACGACCGTGACGCTAACGGCACCCCACCTGGGCATTAGCGCACCCCTGGGCTGGATGTATGGGCTGGGGGTATTGGTGATCCTGGGTGCCCGGGAGGTGGGTCAACATTGGGGACTGCGCTCTTACGGGGTGGGGAGTGGGTGGCCGTGGGTGATCCCGTTGCCGGTTTGGCCGGGGGTGTTGGGCTCCTACAGCGGCTTGCGAGAACCCCTACCCCACCGGCGGGCGGTGGCGGATCGTACCCTACTGGGGCTGGGGTTGGCCTTGGGGGTAACGTTGCTGCTACTGCTGTGGGGGTTGGGGGATTCTTACCCCACAGTGGGGGGATTTTTGCCCAACTATTCCCTCTTGGTGTGGGGGCTGAGCCGCTGGCGGTGGGGGGCAGCGTTAACTCCGGGTATGGGACTCCACCTGCATCCGGTGGCCTGGGCGGGGGTGGCGGGGGTGGGGTTATTGGCGGTGCAGTTGACCCCGGTGGGGGGGTTGGATGGGGGACGCGTGTTGCACACCCTGGTGGGACGGCGGGCGGCTCAACGCTGGGGATGGGTGACCAAAGGGTTGATTTTGCTCTTAGGTTGGCAGGTACAGCCTTGGTTGCGGGGGTGGGCGGTATTGCTTTTGTTAATACCTAGTTTACCGCCGCCCGTACTCAACGAGGTGACCGAGCTTGACCCGGGGCGGGATAGCTTGGGGCTGTTGGCGTTGGGATTATTCCTGGCGATTATCCTGCCGGCACCTGGGTTTTTGCCCAGGGTTGGGTGGTCGTTTGCATGGCCTGCACTACTTGGGTGGGGTTGACCGCAAAGGGTAAACGGTGAATATCACTCCCCGGTTGGCAAATTACTTGCGCTAAGGCCAATAATTCCGCCGCATCTAAATTGTTCAAACCCAGGTTACCCAGGGTGCAGGGTAAATCAATTTGTTTGTATAACGTCAGTAACTGCGCCCGTGCCACCCCCGCCAAGGGATAGCCCTGCATTTCCTCTAAACGCAACTGCACCAAAATGCCAAAGGCGACTTTTTCCCCGTGGTAGTGCCCGTGGGTCTGCGGCCAGTGGGTCAGGCCATTGTGTACGGCGTGGGCGGCCACGGTGCGGCATTGCGCCCCCCCCACCCCGCCAATCAACCCGGCCATCAGTACCGTCGCATCTACCACCTGTTGCCAGGTTTCTCCCCCCGGTGCGGCTAAGGCGGGTACCGCTTTTTGCAGGAGGATGTCCCGCAGGATTCTCGCCTGTTGCACCGCCATCACCACCGGGGTATCCGCCGATTCACCACTGCTGACGGCGGCCTCATACCACTTGGCGAGGGCATCCCCAATCCCCGCCACCAAGGTACGGGGGGGCGCGGTTTGCACCAGGTCATAGTCCAACAGCAACAGGTCAGGGCAACGGCGCAGAGCCACATCGGACTGGAAGGCACCCGCCGGGGAATAAAGATTGCTCAAGGCAGTCCAGGCGGCACAGGTCGCCCCCGTGGTCGGCACGGTCACCACCGGCAGGTGGGCATCGTGGGCGGCGAGTTTGCCTGCATCCAGGGCTTTCCCCCCCCCACAGGCGAGAATGCCCTGAATCCCTTGGGTGGAAATAATATGGGCAAGTTCTTGGCGCAGGTCTTTGGTGCATTCGCTCAATGTCACCACCTGAATCGGCACAATCCCCGCCGACCGCAACCGAGGTAACACCAAGCTCACACTGGTGGCACCACCCACCACTAGCCAGCGTTCCGCCAGAGCGGCGAACCGTTCCCGGTGTTGAGGGATTAAATTCCGCCCCCGCACAACGGTTTGGGGGCTAATTACCAACTCGGACATTGTACTAAGTGAGTCAGAAGGTTAAGGGGATGAACCAGGAAGCATCCGTGCCAACGCCTGGGTATCCAATTCTACCACCATTGCCCCGTCCTGTCGTTGCCGCAGGGAGCGGCGCACCTGCCCCAGGTACAGCGGTTCCGTCACCCCCGGTTCCGGGTGGAGCAACGTGCGTGCCCGCACCGTCAGCATCGCATCCCCCGTGGCCAAACGACCGTAGGAGAATAAATTATTGGCCGCCTGTTGCAACGTGGCGGTCAGTTGCTCCGGGGTGAGATTTCCTGCTACCGCAATCACCGCCTGGGTGCCTCCCCCGTCGTACACGGTGGTATAACGGCTGGCGTTGGGCAGCACCGTGCGGGTCACGGGGGTCAACCCCAGGGCAAACAAGCCCCCGGTGAGGACGGCCATAAACCCGGTGATCCCCACCAGACGAAAGCGGATGCCCCAGCGGAACCCAAACCCCACCAGGGTCACCAGGGCGGCCAGGGTGGTTAACCCACCCATCACCTGAGCGGCCTGGGCAAATTCCCCCAGGGTGGGGATGGCCAGCAGCACCCATGGGAGTGGATCAGGATGAATGAACATCATGCTCATTTCACAAACTGCTGCACCACTGCCAGCAAATCCTTGGGCGCAAAGGGCTTGGTAATGTATGCATTGCCCCCCTGGCGCATCGCCCAAAACCGGTCAAATTCCTGATTTTTCGAGGTACAAAACACGATGGGTATCTGGCTAAATTCCGGGCGGGCGCGGATCATACGACACAGGTCTAAACCACTTTGTCCCGACATGACAATATCCAAAAGCACCAGGGCGGGCGTATGCTCAAGCAACCATGCCCAAGCCGGTTCCACCCCATCAAAGGCCACCACATCAAACCCCGCCTGGGACAACAAACCAGCGATCAACTGTTGTTCGGCTCGCCCATCTTCCACCAAGAGGATCGTCCTGGTGGCGGTCAACTCCGCCATCGCCTGCCCCTAAAAAGCTCCACTATGAGCTTATACCATTTGCCGAGGGGGAGTGGATCAATTTCTGCACCGCCTGGGTCAACTGCTCCGGGGCAAAGGGTTTGGTCAGATAGGAATTGGCACCCACCAACTGCGCCCGCAGGCGGTCAATCAACCCATCCCGCCCCGTGAGCATCAAAATCGGCACATCCTTCAACTGCCGGGACTGGCGCAACATCCGACACAACTCATAACCATCAATCTCCGGCATATTAATATCCATCAAAATCACCTCGGGTTTGCGGCGCACCAAGGTGGTCAACGCCCGCGCCGGTTCCGTAATCCCCAAAATATCGTAGCCCTCCAATTCCAGGGTCATCTGCACTTGCCGCTGCACCGCCTTGCTGTCATCAATACAGGCAATCACCCGCCTGGGTTGGGCGGGTGGGTCTGGCACCACCGGGGTTGCACTCTGGAATGGCAGGCTGATCAAGGTTCCCGACCCCGCCAATCCCCGCACCCGGGTAGCCAATTCCAGGGGAGACACCCCCAGGAGGGCGGACAATTCGTAAACACAGTGTTTTTGGCCGAACATCTGAATCCAGGCTGCCAGGGTTTGCCGTCCCCAAAATTTGTGGTACTCCGGGGTCGCCTGGGTCTGCTCCCAAAAATCGCAAAACGCCCCCACCTGCGCCATGTCCAGGTACAGCCGACTCAGGGGGGACAAGCCCTGCCCCCGTACCAACTGCCACCCGTACACCTGTTGCCGCACCGTGGCTAGCAAATCCTGCCAAGGGGGAGTAATCAAAATGGGGTTGGGTTGCACGTTGCGCTGAAAATCAATCGGTGCCTTGGGGATAGCCACCGCCTGGATCAGAGCTTCCTGACTCAAGCGGGTCACCACCTGACGCAACTCCCCCAAAGGTAACGCCTGCCCCTGCCACCACTCCCGCAACCAGGCCGGTTCCGATTCTAAAGCGGCCAGCGAAGGCCACTCCAAATCCGGACGTAACCGACATAAAATACTGGATAAACGCTCCTTCTGTCCCGCAATACTGGTGGCGTAATACAGCCGTTGGCCGCCAATATACAGACACCAACCTACACCATCCACCCGGGGGTCATGGATTGTCAGACAGCCCGTTAAATCCCGGGCGGCCAATTCCCGGAGTGCCTTATAGGGAGAGGCGACTGTTTTCATCACCACTTCTTAACCGTAAATTAATTATGCTCATAAATACCCACCGAGCAAATGTAGTTTATGTAACTAAACCCCTTGGGGCTAGTAGCGGATTTCCATCCTAACCTGGGCTTGGATAATTTGTTCCCCGCCCAGGATCGGCGTATTCACCCGAGCTTCGGCCAGGGCAAAACTGCGGGGTGCCGGAACACTGGTATCCAGGATCGTAATGCCCACCACCTCCTTGGGGGTGAGTTGCAGGGCTTGCAAAACCGTCTGGGCTTGTCGTTGGGCATCCTGCACCGCCGCTTGCAGGGCTTGGGTGCGTCCCTGCTCTAGGGTGGCTTCGGTGGCAACAAAACTCAGACGGGCAATTTGGTTGGCTCCCTGGCTGACCAATTCATCCAACACCATCCCGGCCTGGGCAAGGGGCAGACGAAACCGGAGCGTATTCCGTCCGACAAAACCGAGGAGTTGTTGGCGTTCACCGTAGAAGGGGGAAAGCTGTACGCCGGTAGTGGTCAGCTTTTCGACGGGTTTTTGCCGGAGAATTTTGATCATTTTATCCAAGCGTTGGGCAATTTCGGTTTGCACTTGGTTGGCGTTGTTTCCCCGGATTTCTACGCCCACCTCCACCTCGGCCAACTGAGCCGGTAGGGTGATGGTGCCCTGGCCGACGACTTGCAGAACCCGTTCTTGCCCCCGCTCCTGTCCCTGGGCAAGGGCGACGGGCATCACTGACCACCAACCCACCACCAGCACCCCGACCCACCAATTGATTTTCCTGACCTGACCCATATCCCCACCCCACACATCAACTCCTGAGTAGGATAAATGGCGCAACAAGTTCCCGGATAGGTATCATATTTAACCATTTACTCCGGGAAATTTCGGCACCTATTGACTTGAAGATGATTTTTGGATAACGTTGCACGAATGGGGTCAAAATGTAGTCAAAATGTTGGGTACAATTGACCAAGACATCCGGTAAATTTTCGCTTGGAAGCCAAGAAATTTGGTGTTATGGTGTTAGAAAAGCTTTGCATTTCCCCAACCCACCATGACCAGTACCCAACCCCGTCCTACCCAGATTTCAGTACAATCTATCCCTGTCCCTGCTAGTATTTCAGTCGAACAAGTTCATTACCAGGTCAAGCACTGGTTGCCGGGGCGGTTTCGCTTGTATGTGCCCCAGGTGGCCTACGATGAGTCGTACCGGGTGCGGTTGGAACATGGATTAACCAAGGTACTGGGGGTACATGAGGTACGGGTCAACCCAGATGCCCGGGCGGTGGTGGTGGATTATGACCCGGATGTGCCGGTGGCGCAGGTGCAGGAGGATATTTTCGGGGTGATCCAAAATCCTCCGATGCAAGGCAAAATTCCAGCGACCCATGAAGTGAACTATGGGGAACGCCTGGGATTACCCGTTTTGGGTTTGGTGTTGAGTTTGGCCTTGATGGTGGGTTTCCCCATCCCAGAAATTTTGGTGGCGGGGTTGATTTTTGTGGCCGCTGTGCCGGTGTTTCAACGGGCGTGGGAGGGAATTACCCAGGACTATCAGTTGAACATTGATTTTTTGGATGTGTTGGCTTTGAGTGCCCATACCCTCCAGGGTCACTATTTTGCCCCCACGTTCATGTTGAATTTGATCGAAGGTGGGGAAGTGATTCGGGATATGACGGCACGGGGTACCGACCGAGCCAGTCTTGACCTGCTGGATTGTTTGAACCAAACCGTGCGGGTGGAACGGGACGGCCAGGAGATGGAAATTTCCGTGCGAGCCGTGGTGCCGGGGGATCACGTGTTGGTCTATCCGGGGGATCAGGTGCCGGTCGATGGCTATCTCCTGCGGGGTACGGTGGTGATTGACCAATGTAAACTCACTGGGGAATCGGTGCCGGTGCGGCGGGAAGCGGGGGATGAGGTTTTTGCCTCGACGCTGGTGGTGGACGGGACGGCCTGCATTTTGACCGAGCGCACGGGGAACGAAACCCGCGCTGGGATGATTGTTTCATTGATGGAATCGGCACCGGTGCATGATACCCGGGTGGAAAATTATGCGGCCTTGGTGGCGAATCAGGCGGTGGTGCCAACCCTGCTGATCGGTGGAGCCGTGTGGGGTCTGACCGGGGATGCCCAGCGGGCTTTAGCATTGATTACCTTGGATTTTGGCACGGGGATTCGGGTGTCGGTGCCGACAGCCATTCTTTCGGCTCTCACCTATGCGGCGCGCAATGGGGTGTTTATCCGTAGTGGTCGGGCGATTGAGATGCTGGCACGGGTGGATGCGGTGGTGTTTGACAAAACGGGTACCTTGACCCGGGGGCAGGCGACGGTCACCGAAGTCCGGCTCGCCCCGGGCTGTGTGGAAACGGTGGCGGGCATATTAGAGTTAGCGGCGACGGCGGAGCAGGGGTTAACCCATCCGGTAGCGGAGGCCATCGTGCGTCATGCCCGGGAAAAGGGGATGGAGCCGGGGGGATGCGAGAGTTGGGAATACCGGGTCGGCATGGGCGTGGTGGCGGTGATCCGCGAGCGGGAAATCCTGGTGGGCAGTCACCGGCTCATGGCACAGATGGGGGTGGCGGTGCAGAGCTTTGAGCAGACCCACCCGGACATCAAGACCGGCAGTTATTCCCCCGTGTATGTGGCTGCGGATGGGATTTTGCTGGGTGTAATCCTCTATCGTGACCCCCTGCGCCCGGAAACTGCTGCCGTCATTCAGGAGTTGCAAGAACTGCGGATTACGCCCTATATGCTCAGTGGCGATGTGAAACGGGTGGCGAATGCGGTGGCAAACGAGGTCGGGATTGCCCCGGAGCGAGTGTATGGGGAGGCATTCCCCGAGCGGAAGGTGGAGGTCGTGAAAGCCATCCATGACCAGGGACGGGTGGTGGCCTTCTGCGGGGATGGGATCAACGATTCGGCGGCCTTGGCCTATGCGGATGCGTCCATTTCCTTCGGGGGGGCGACGGATATTGCCCGGGAAACGGCGGATGTGGTGCTGATGGAAAATGACCTGCGGGGGCTGACCCAGGCGGTCAAGGTCGCCCGTTACACCATGGATGTCATTTGGCAAAACACGCTGATTGTGGCGGTACCCAACCTGGGGGCGTTGTTGGCGGGGATTTTCTTCACCCTCGACCCGATTTTAGCCATCGTGATCAACAATGGGTCGGCCATCTTGGCGGAACTGAATGGTCTGCGGCCTTTGGCCGGACCGGGGGAAACCTTGCCGGTACTCCATGCCCATTTGGATCAAGAGGCACTGTTGATTGAGGAAGACCATCTCCATCATCAGCAGGAGTTGCAGGGGTAAGGGTGCTTGGGGGCGAATGGTGCGCTAACAACCCCTGATGATGCATCGGGGGGTTTAGACTTTTTTGCCTCACCCATTTTTTGTTATGATACATTTCTGCTCTCCCCGACCTACTACCCATGACCAACCCCGAGTCTGGGGCATTAAACCCCTTAGCCGATACCCCCATTGTGATCCCGACCTTGCGGGAAACGCCAGTCAATGAAACGGCGGGCTTGATCCCGACCCCCGCTAATGCTTCTATTGTCAATTGGTTGGAGGCCACTGGGCGGATGGATGTCAACCCGGTGCAGGATTACCGTTCCCTTTACGATGAGGACGGGGAAGCAATTGACGACTTTACCGTTGATGAAGTGGATTTGTACGACGAAGATGAATTGGGGGATGAATTGGGAGACGATGAGGGCGATGATTATTAGGCTTAGGCTTTTTACCCCCTAATCCTGTCCCATGAGTTCTCCTGTTCCTAAAGCTGGTGCTTGGTTATCAATCGGGTTGGCGGCGGGTTTAGTCCTTGCCCTGGGATGGCTCGCCCCCAATGCACCACTCATGCTCTTAACCCTGGGGCTGGCAACGGGCGGGGCGGCGGGGGCGGGTGCCCTAATCTTGCCCTGGTTGCGCCGTTTGAAGATGGGGCAAATCATTCGCCGGGAAGGCCCCCAGGCGCATCTCAAGAAGGCGGGTACGCCCACCATGGGGGGCATCTTTTTCCTGCCGGTGGTGCCGCTGGTGACGCTTTTGATTTTGTTCATGCAAACCCAAACTCTATCGGGCAACCTCTGGGCGGTGCTGGCTCTGACCTTGGCCTGTGGGGGGATTGGTGCTTGGGATGATGGGTTGATTTTGCAGGCGCAGTCGAACCAGGGTTTGGCTCCCAGGGCGAAATTAGGGTTACAAATCCTGGTGGCGGTGGGGTTTACCCTCTGGCTCTGGTGGCAGGGGCGTACGCCCACCACCATTGCCCTCCCCGGGGAAATCACCCTCAATTTGGGGTTGGGGTTTTGGGTGTTGGCGGGGTTTGTGCCCGTGGCGCAGAGTAATGCGGTGAATTTGACCGATGGCCTGGATGGTCTGGCGGCTGGTACCTGTGCGGTGGCGTTGACGGGGTTGGGGGTGGCCTGTGCCCTCACCCAGCCGGAGGTGAGTGTGTTGGCGGTGGCAATGGCGGGAGCCTGCCTCGGTTTTTTGGTGCATAACCACCATCCCGCCCGGGTATTTATGGGGGATACGGGTTCCCTGGCGTTGGGGGGGGCGTTGGCGGGGATTGGGATTGTCACCCAACAGCTATGGCTCCTGTTGCTCCTGAGTTTGCCCTTTGTCTGGGAAACGGTGACGGTGATGGCGCAGGTATTTTATTTCAAGGCCACCAAGGGTGCGGACGGGGTGGGCAAACGCCTGTTCAAAATGACCCCCTACCATCACCACCTGGAACTGAGCGGTTGGTCGGAAACCCAGATTGTCGCCTGCTTTTGGGGGATTGAAGCCCTGCTGTGGGGCAGTTGGTTGTGGGGATCACGATTCGCGTAACGCTTCCAAAACCCCCTGGTCTTCAAGGGTGGAAATGTCCCCAGTGGGTGCTTTCCCGGCGGCGAGGGCACGCAGCAACCGGCGCATGATTTTCCCGGAGCGGGTTTTGGGCAAAGCATCGGTAAATTGGAGACCGCTGGGGCGGGCAATGGCACCAATTTCCTGGACGACATGGTCAAGCAATTCCTGCTTCAGCGCATCGCTGGGTGGGGAATCGTGCGCTAGGGTAACAAAGGCCACCACCGCCTCCCCTTTGAGTGCATCCGGTCGCCCCACCACGGCGGCTTCCGCCACCGCCGGATGGGACACCAAAGCCGATTCGATCTCCATCGTCCCCAACCGATGCCCCGCCACGTTGATCACATCGTCCACCCGCCCCATGACCCAAAAATAGCCATCCCCATCCCGGCGCGCCCCATCCCCGGCAAAGTAAAAATACTGGCCGTTGCGGGGAGGAATTGGCTCCCAATAGGTACGCCGGAACCGTTCCTCATCCTGATAAACCGTCCGCATCATCCCCGGCCAGGGGTGGGTCACAACGAGATAACCCCCCTGGTTGGCGGCGACCGGCTCCCCCCGCCGATCCACCACCTGCGCCTGAATCCCCGGCAAAGGCAAGGTCACCGAACCCGGTTTGGTGGGGGTGGCACCGGGTAAGGGCGCAATCATTATTCCCCCTGTCTCCGTCTGCCACCAGGTATCCACAATGGGACAGCGTTCGCCACCAATCAGCCGGTGATACCACATCCAGGCTTCCGGGTTAATCGGTTCCCCCACCGTACCCAGTAACCGCAGGGAGGACAAATCCCGTGCCTGGGGATGCGCCTCACCCATTTTCATAAACGCCCGAATCGCCGTTGGTGCCGTGTAAAAAATCGACACGCTATGGGTTTGAATCACATCCCAAAAACAGCCCGGATTGCCCCCGTGGGGTGCCCCTTCATACATGAGAGTTGTGGCACCGTTGGACAGGGGGCCATACACCACATAGCTATGCCCCGTAATCCAACCCACATCCGCCGTACACCAATAGATATCCTCCTCCCGCAGGTCAAACACCCATTGGGTGGTCAGATGGGTGTATAAATTATATCCCGCCGTTGTATGAACAATACCCTTGGGCTTCCCCGTCGTACCCGAGGTGTATAGGATAAAAAGGAGTTGTTCACTGTCCAACGCCTCGGCGGGACAATCGGGAGACATCTGGGGTTGGAGTTCGTGCCACCACTCATCTCGCTCTGGGGTCATGGCGCAGTCCCCCGCCCTTTGCACTACCAGCACCCGGGTCACCGAGGGTACCGCTCCATCGGCCAACGCCCGATCCACCTGAGATTTCAGGGGCACAATACTGCCCTTGCGCCAGCCCCCATCCGCCGTAATCACTACCTTGGCCTGCGCCGCCCGGAGCCGTTCCTGCAATGCCTGGGCACTAAAACCCCCAAACACCACCGTATGCGCCGCCCCAATCCGGGCACAGGCCAACATCGCCATCGCCGCTTCCGGGATCATCGGCAAATAAATTCCCACCCGGTCGCCCCGTTGCACCCCCAAGGCTTTGAGCGCATTCGCCATCTGACACACATCGTGATGCAATTGTTCATAGGTAATGACCCGAACATCCCCTAGTTCCCCCTGCCAAATGATGGCCGGTTTGGTGCGACGGTGGGTGCTGAGATGCCGGTCTAAGCAGTTGTAGGCCAGATTGGTTTGCCCGCCCACGAACCAGCGCACCTGGGGTGGTTGCCAGTCCAACACCTGCTCCCATCCCCGAAACCAATGCAATTCCCGCTCGGCCAGCCCGCCCCAGAAGCCTTGGGGATCACGCTGGAACTGCTGGCACAACTGCTGATACTGTTCTAAGGATGAGATGCGTGCCTGGGCGGAAAATCCCTCCGGGGGGGGGAATTGCCGCTCTTCTTGTAGTACGGATTCGATCAGGATGTCACTCATTACTATCTATTTCGCCCGTGCTGTGATTATGGTATCGCACTCGGATGACATTACCCGTTAGTACAAAGAATTAAATTATCTGTTTGCGTTCGGGAAAATTTTGCATTTGCGGCGATCCCAACCCCTAGCCCCCTGATCCCCGACCTGTTATGATAAAAACACTTTATAAACGCCCATTAGGATTTGGTACCGTGAAACTCATTTCAGAAGCTGACTTTACCCCCCAGGTTTTACAGGCGACTGTGCCCGTCATTGTGCATTTTTCCGCCCCTTGGTGCGGCCTATGCCGTTTGATCGAACCCCTGTTAGCGCAACTCCAGGAGCAATACGGGTCGCAGATGCGGGTGATTGCCGTCAACGCTGATGAGAGCTTGCATTTGGCGACCCATTACCGGCTGCGGATGCTTCCCACGTTGCTCGTGATTCAGGATGGGCAAGTCAAGCATCGGTTAGAAACCTTCCAAACCCGGGATCAACTGTACCAACAATTGCATCAGGCGGTGCAAGCTGTTTTAACCGTGCCCAGCGTAGCTTCGGTTTAACTGGGTGTCGCTTCCCGTTCTAATTCCTGCACTAATTCTTCTAGGTGATTGCGTTGGGCACGAAACACCGAACTACAAAAATGGCAGGTCACTTCCGCCCCGTCATCCTGGTGGATCATGCTTTGTAATTCCCCCACCCCTAACATCTTCAACGCCCCCAATACCCGGTCAAAATTGCACCCACAATGGAAGCGCACCAACTGGGTTTCGGGAAACAGGTTTAAATCCATATCCCCCAATAATTCCTGAAACATATCCCCCAACTGCCGCCCGGCCAGGAGTAGGGGGGTAAACCCGGACAGCGCCGACACCCGAGATTCCAACACGCTAATCAGTTCCTCATCCATCGCCGCTTTTGGCAAAATTTGTAATAATAAACCACCGGCGGCCTGCACCTGCCCTGCTTCCAAATAAACCCCCAAAGCCAGTGCCGATGGGGTTTGCTCCGAGGTGGTTAGGTAATGGGTAATGTCTTCGCCCACCTCCCCAGACACCAGTTCCACCGTGCTGCCGTAGGGATAACCATAACCGTTGTCCCGCAGGACATACAGATAACCCTGGGAACCCACTGCCTGACTCACATCCAGTTTGCCCCGTTCGTTGGGCGGCAATTCCACCCCCGGTTGATCCACATACCCCCGCACCGTGCCATCCCGTCCCGCATCCACAAACACCGTCCCCAAGGGGCCATTTCCCTGAAATCGGATATTCACTCGGGCAGTTTGGCGTTTCATATTGGACGCTAACAGTAACCCCGCACTCATGGTACGTCCCAAGGCCGCTGTCGCCACGTAGGATAACCCGTGTCGTTGTCGGGCTTCCGCCACCAACCGGGTCGTGACCACTCCCACCGCCCGAATTGCCCCGCCCGCCGCCGTTGCCCGCACCAACTGATCCACCATACCCATTTCCCGAACAATATCTTTATGATGGTATCGTGTTTCCCCGAGAACCGATGCCTTCTCCCTTGCCCGATATTGCCACCGTGATTGAACACGCCCTTTTGCAACCGGGGATCACCGCCGCTGCGATTCAGCAGGGTTGTCACGATGCCGACCGGTATCAATTTCCCGTAGTGTGTGTCTATCCTAATGCAGTGCAAAAATGTGTACAAATTCTCCACCAACGTCCCTGTCGGGTCTGCGCCGTGATTGGTTTTCCCAGTGGTGCGACGACCTCGGCGGTGAAATACTACGAAGCGATGGAAGCGGTGGAATTGGGTGCCAAAGAATTGGATGTGGTCATTAATTTGGGTTGGCTGAAAGGTGGTCAAACTAAAGAGGTTTACGAAGAAATCGCTCAGATTGTCAGCGAAACCAAACAAACCGTCAAAGCCATTTTAGAAATGAATATATTAACCCAGTCAGAACAAAAATTGGCCGCCGAAATTTGTTTGGATGCGGGGGTACATTATCTTAAAACCGGAACGGGTTGGTTAGGGGGAGCCACGGTAGAGCAGGTGAAATTCCTACAAAAAATTGGTAATAACCGAGTGGGGATCAAAGCCTCCGGCGGCATCAAAACTATAGAGCAGACGCAAGAATTACTTAGTGCTGGTGCCACCCGCATTGGCACGTCTCGGGGTGTTGAATTAGTCAAACAACAAGCTGAGCTTAATATCTGAAATGGCTGATATCTGGACTGAATTTCAACCCATCGCTTGGATTGCGACCACACCCACGAGTCAAGACCGGTTTATATCTTTAGCCAAAAGTTCTCAGGGCATTTTATGGTGTTCACCCCACCTAGAAGCCCATCCTAATTGTCAAACTTACAACGATTCGCTGCGAGAACATTTAACCACAATTTGGTCAGAGCAACAGGCAATTATTCTGGGATTAACATTAGGTGCTGTAGTGCGTTTGATTGCCCCTTTGTTAGGGGATAAATATCGTGACCCGATTGTGCTTTGTATCCCAGAATCGGGGGAATATGTAATTACGGTTTGTGGGGGTCATCAACAACAAGGAGATAAACTTTGTCAATACATTGCCAATTTATTAGGTATGCAATCCGTAATTACAGATGCCGCTAGTGCCCACGGGGTTCCTGGAGTTGATACCTGGGGCATTCCCTGGAATTGGCAAAAAGGGGCGGGGGCTTGGACAGAAGTTGCGAGTGCGATTATTCGAGATGAACCAGTGCAAATCATTCAAGAATCAGGGAATACTTTATGGCAACAAATGGTTAGGCCAAAAACCAATTTATTTTTTACAAATAAACCTGATTATGATACTCGAAGCATCTGGATCACCCACCGGGAGATTGCCAAATCAAACAATTATGATGCAATCTGGCATCCCCGAATTTTGTGGGTAGGAATTGGTTGTGAACGGGGCACCTCTGAACCCCAAATCTATCAAGCCATTCAAACCGTCTTTAATACCTATGAATTATCCTTAAAATCTATTGCCGGTATCGCCAGCTTAGATATTAAACAAGATGAAATTGGCTTGGTGCATTTAACCCAATCCCAAGGGTGGGCGTTTAGCACATTTCCGGCTACCACTTTGCGGGAAATTTCAGTCCCCAACCCCTCCCCAGTCGTTGCCCAGACGGTGGGGACGGCCAGCGTTGCCGAGGCCAGTGCCATTCAAGCCTCCCAGGGTAATCTATTAGTTGCGAAACAAATTCTGGGCGCAGTTACCGTGGCGGTGGCTCTGTCCCCCCAGGAATGGCTCGACCGTTCTGGACAGTTATATCTGGTCGGTATGGGGCCAGGGGATAGTGCCCATTTGACTCCCGCCGCTCGCAATGCCATCACCCAAGCCAATGTGGTCATTGGTTATACTTTGTATCTACAACTGCTAGAGAGCATTAAACGTCCTGGGCAAATTTGGGAACCCTACCCCATCGGCGCAGAATCTCAACGGGCACAACGGGCGATTGATCTCGTTCGCTGGGGTTTAACGGTAGCGGTGGTGTCCTCTGGTGACTGCGGTATTTATGGAATGGGTGGTGTAGTAATAGAATTGGTACAAAAGCAAGCTGATTTTAGTCAAGAATTTAATCTGCAAATTATCCCCGGTATTTCCGCTTTGCAGTCCGCCGCCAGTCGGGTGGGAGTGCCCTTGATGCAGGATTTTTGTGCCATTAGTTTGAGTGATTTACACGTTCCCTGGGAGGTGATTGTCCAACGGGTCACCCATGCTGCCCAAGGGGATTTTGTCACCATTTTTTATAATCCTTATTCGCAACAGAGAACGTGGCAATTGCCCACAGCGCAGGCCATTTTTTTGCAGTATCGTGACCCAAAAACTCCGGTAGCGATTGTGCGTCAAGCCTATCGTCAAGATGAGCAAATTTGGTATAATACTTTGAAAGATTTCACCCAAACAACTATTGATATGTTTTGTACAATTATTATTGGCAACTCTCGAACTTATCTGAGTGACTATGGTCTCATTACACCTCGGAATTACCCACCAGTATCGCCCCATTTTGACCCCCAAAACCAAAACTGAGATTCAAAATAGTGCCTAAATTGGCTGATTGTTTTTGACGGATAAAATTACCCAAAAAATCTGGGGTATGTAAACCAACGCAGGGTGGTAAGATTTGTTGTTGCAAAGCTAACAATGAAAAAATGATATTAACAATCCCTGATGCTCCTAAACTATGTCCCGTGGCTCCTTTGGTTGCTAAAATAGGTATGCCCTCAGGAAATAAATGCTGAATTATTCTTATCTCTCGCTCATCATTGAGGCTAGTTCCCGTCCCGTGGGTGTGAATTGCATCACATTTACCGGGAGTTAAATGACTAAGCTTAAAAGCATTTTGAATGGCCGTAATTGCGGCGGTAATATCCGTGCTGGGTATAATGGAATGGTTCGCATCACAGGTGCATCCCCAACCCAGGATAGAACCATATTTTGGCGTTGCATGATTTTGCTTTTCTAGTAATATCACGCCAGCAGCTTCTCCTAACACAAACCCCTGTCTTTTTTGGTCAAAAGGGAAACACCCATTTTTAGCTAATGCTCCCATCTGCATAAATCCTGCCAAGGTGAGGGGCGTAATGGGCGCATCCACCGCCCCTACGATCACTCGGGAACATTGTCCCTGGCGCAACCACTCCATACCCGTCGCCACCGCCCATGCCCCGGTCGCACAGGCCGCCATCGGCGCTGATACCAAACTTTTTGTTCCTACTTTGGTGGCAACTGCACGGGCGAAACTACCCGGCAAATGTGCTAACCATGTATGGTAATCGTCCCGTTGATATGCTAACCATTGCTCCCAGATATACTGTTCCCCACGACTGGAACCAACCACAACTCCACAGTCTTTCAAGGGTAATTCCCATTCGGATTCTTGTAATGCTTCTGTCAAAGCATCAAGTAATAACATTGTCGGATCGCTAGGTACGGATGCAATCATAGCCAAAGGTACAGGGGGCAACTCGGCAAAAGGTTGCTGTATTTTAATAGGACAATGACCTGTCAATAAATTTTGCCAACAAGTCTGTTTATTCTTGCCCAATGGGGATACCAGTCCCATGCCTGCCACATAAACCATTGTCAATCCGCCAATCGTCGGAGTAAAAAACGATAGACCGGCAAGCCCCGGTTAAGAACTGACTGTTCCCGTTCCGTGGGAATACCGAGGGGATTTTCCGATAAAAATTCGCCCTGGGTCTGAAACTCATGATGTTGCTGGAAGTGATGATACATATCTAAAGCGACCTCCAGAATATCGGATTGTAAAAATACTTCTCCTCCTGGTCGTAAATAATGAGCGATAGCTGCGACCAAACCCGGTTGAACCACTCGTCGCTTCTGCTGTTTTCGTTTGAACCAAGGGTCGGGAAATTGAATACTCACTCGTTGTAAAACCCCCGGTGGGAAACTATCCAAAATCGTTGATAAATGGTAATTTGCCTGTGCCATGAGAAAATAGATATTTACTAGATTATGCTTAATTTTGGATGCATTGGCTTGGTGTACCAATGGTTCTCGAATTTCTAAACCCAGTAAATTCCAATTGGTTTGCTGATGCGCCATTGTCAACAAAAACCGCCCCCTCGCACAGCCAATATCTATATGTAACGGCTGTTTTACCTCTGCATAAATCAACCCCCAGTCCGGTAATGCTAATGGCTGGTAGAATTGTTGGCTGAGGGGATTAACATGTTGCCGTACCCGCATGGATGACCTGTGCAAGTGGGTGTCTTAAAATGCTAGTATAAAAAACCTCTGGGACGCATAGCTCAGTTGGTTAGAGCACCACGTTGACATCGTGGGGGTCACTGGTTCGAGTCCAGTTGTGTCCATCACGGTTTCAGCCGCCGCCAAAGGAATTTTCAGAATTTTCAATGCAGTACGGATTGGGTATGTTTGGGGAGTAATTTACTGATTGCATTCCATGATTAGGGTGAGTTGGCCCCCGGTGCGGGTGATTTTGATCGAACCGGCGGGGGAATTGAATGTAGGTGCGATTGCCAGAGTGATGAAAAATTTTGCCGTTCAAGAGTTGGTGCTTGTCCAGCCCCGGTGTCATTGGTTGGGAGAATCAGCCCGCCGGATGGCCGTTCATGCCCCGGAACTGCTCACCCAGGCGCAGGTTGCCCCGGACTTGACCACGGCCTTGGCGGGTTGTATGCGGGCGGTGGCGACCCTGGGGCGGACTCCCCCCGGTGAACCCCTGAAGTCGGTAATGCCCTGGTTATTGCAAAACGGGGAACCCGTTGCCTTGGTATTTGGGCCGGAAGACCGGGGACTCACCTGGGCGGAATTGCAATTAACCCAGCGGCGGGTAACTTTGCCCACCAGCCCGGACTATTGTTCCCTGAATTTGGCGCAGGCGGTGGGGATTTGTCTGTACGAAATTTATCAGTACCAGCACACGGCCACTGGGTTGCCGGTGCCGACCCCGTCGCCCGTCGCTCCCCTGGATGCCCTGGAGGACTACCTGAAGGATTTAGAAGATGTGTTATTAACAATCGGTTACCTTTACCCGCACACCCAGGAGCGGCGGTTGGCGAAAATTCGCCATTTATTGCACCGCTCTGCCCCCTCGGTTGAGGAATTGGCTTTATTGCGGGGGATGATCCGGCAAATCCGTTGGGCGATGGGGCGGGAACCTTAACGCAGATTTAACCACCGGGGGACAGGGAACTGGCTATGTTAAAAGTTGGTTTCCTTCCTTACCTTGTTGCCGAGGTTTCTTATGTCCACCCCGGATTTTAGTCACCTGACCCCCGTTGCTACCCTGGATGTTTTGCCGTCCCACGACTACAAGGTTCCCGCTGCCACCTTGACCCGGACGGTGATGGAACATATCAAAAATAACCCTGACCTGCCGGGAATGATGATTGTGGATGGGGACGTGATCATTGGCACCATTGGCCGGGAGCGGTTCGAGTCCCACATGCAACAGGTGTATAGCTCGGAAATTTACCCGAAACGCCCGATTCAGATTTTAGTAGAGGTGATGAAGGCGGAAAAATTACAACTGCCCAGTTCCACCCGGATCGTGGATGCCGCCCTCGCCGCTTTGCAACGCCCCCGCACCCTAGTGTTTGAGCCAGTGGTGGTGGAATTTCCCGATGGGCAGTTGCGCTTGGTGGACTGTTTGGTACTGCTCCTGGCGCAGGTGACGATTCTGGAAAAATTCTTGCACCATTAATTGCGAATTAATTGCGAATCAATGGTGAATCAGTGGTGAATTGTTCACCACAGGCGGCACTGGGCGTGATGTTGCAGCAGATGGTCGCACAATACCAAGGCCACCATCGCTTCCACCATCGGCACAGCCCGGGGTAACACGCAGGGGTCGTGGCGACCCCGGGGGGTGAGCAGGACTTCCTCCCCGTCCTGGGTTACGGTCGCTTGGGGCTGGAGAATCGTAGCGGTAGGTTTGAACGCCACCCGCAGGACAATCGGTTCCCCGTTGCTAATCCCCCCCTGGATGCCGCCGGAGCGGTTGGTGCGGGTGCGAATCCGGCCTTGCTCATCCCGGTAAAATTCGTCGTTGTGTTCCCGCCCCGTCAAGGTCGTACCCGCAAACCCGGAGCCAATTTCAAACCCCTTGCTTGCTGGCAATGACATCACCGCCTTGGCTAAATCCGCCTCCAATTTATCAAACACCGGGGAACCCAACCCCACCGGCACCGAGCGCGCCACACACCCCACCACCCCCCCCAGGGAATTACCCTCTTTACGGTAGGTATCAATCAGGTCAATGGCCTGGGTGGTCATTTCCGGGTCGGGACAGCGCAGGATATTGCTTTCAATGTCGGCCAAAGTCACCCGTTCCGGGTCAACCTGGGCTTGCAAATCCTTAACCCGCTCCACATAGGCGAGGATTTCCGTCCCCGCCACCCGCCGGAGAATTTTTTTGGCAATCGCCCCGGCGGCCACCCGCCCAATGGTTTCCCTGGCCGAAGCCCGCCCGCCCCCCTGCCAGTTGCGAATCCCGTACTTAGCTTGGTAAGTGGCATCGGCGTGGGAAGGCCGAAAGGTACTTGCCAGTTCCTGATAATCCTGGCTCCGGGCATCTTGATTTTGCACCAGGATGAGAATAGGAGTCCCCAGGGTTTGGCCGTCAAACACCCCGGCGAGAATTTCACACTGATCCCGTTCCTGGCGGGGGGTGGTAATTTTACTTTGCCCCGGACGGCGGCGGTCGAGTTCCGTTTGAATATCCGCCACATCTAACGTCAAACGGGGCGGGCACCCGTCCACCACCACCCCCACCGCCCCCCCGTGGGATTCGCCGAAGGTCGTGATGCGAAATAAATGCCCGAAGGTATTACCCATAGTCTCTTTATCATGCCAGAAACTTAACCCCCTGGGGCTTCCGGTAGGGCGGCCAAAATTGCCGGTAAAATCCGTTGTATAGGTATGCACTCCAACCCTGATATTGTTTCGCCGTTGGTAACCGGCATAATCGCCCGTTGGAACCCCAACTTCACCGCTTCCTTGAGGCGGGTTTCCATGTGTGGGACGGGGCGAACTTGCCCGCTCAAACCCAATTCCCCAATCAGAACAGTGTGGGGTTTCACCAAACAATTACGGAAGCTGGCAATCACCGCCAAGGCAATCCCCAAATCCGCCGCCGGTTCCGATACCCCCAACCCCCCCGCCGAAGCCACATACACATCAAATTTCGCCAAGGGAATCCCCAGGTGTTTTTCCAATACCGCCAAAATCTGCACCAGGCGGTTGTAGTCAATGCCCGTGGCCACCCGCCGGGGCGTGCCATAGCTGGTGGGCGTGACGAGGGCTTGAATTTCGACTAAGAGAGGACGGCTGGCTTCACAGGCCACAATTGTCGCCACCCCGGGTGCCGGAGCTTCCCGATGACTGAGGAACAAAACCGAGGGATTAATGACTTCTTGTAAGCCCTGTTGAGTCATTTCAAAAATCCCCAATTCATAGCTGGGGCCAAAGCGATTTTTGCCCGCTCGTAATAGGCGATAATTGGCAAAGGCATCCCCCTCAAAATACAACACCGTATCCACTAAATGCTCCAGCACTTTGGGTCCAGCAATTGACCCTTCCTTGGTGATATGCCCTACGATAAATAAGGCCGTATGATTTTGCTTCGCTACCCGCATTAGGGCAGCCGTACATTCCCGCACCTGCGCTACCGAACCGGGAGCAGAGGTGAGAGCAGCGTACACCAGGGCTTGAATACTATCAATCACCGCCACCTGGGGACGCATACTATCCAATTCCGCCAAAATCGCCTCTAAGTGGGTTTCTGCTAATAAATATAAATCCTCCCAATTCGCCTCCGTGATTAACCGTTTGGCACGCAACTTCACCTGTTGCGCCGACTCCTCAGCACAGACATATAAAATGGGGGTTTCTGTGGCTAAAACTGCCATCATTTGCAGTAACAAGGTGGATTTACCAATCCCCGCATCTCCAGCGATTAAAATCAACGAACCCGGCACAATTCCCCCCCCCAACACCCGGTCAAATTCGGCGGAACCCGTAGCGAAACGATGCCAATCCTGGTCGCTGATCTGGCTCAAAGGCAGGGACTGGCGGGCTGACGGTGCGCTAAAACTCCGGGATTTGGGGGCAACCACCACCTCATCCAAACTATTCCACGCCCCACAGTTGCGGCATTGGCCGAAATACTGGCTATACTCTGCCCCACATTCCCGGCAAAGATACTGACTGCGGCTTTTAGCCATGATTATTCAGGGTCAAATCAAGTATTCTGTAATAATCTTATCAATACGTTGAGCAGCCTGCCCATCCCCAAAGGGATTTACCGCATTGGCCATCTGGGCATAGGCCGTGGGATTGTTGAGCAATTCTACGGCTTTAGTAATAATCATGTCCGTATCCGTGCCCACTAGTACCGCCGTCCCCGCCGTGATTGCCTCCGGGCGTTCCGTGGTATCCCGCAAAACCAGCACGGGTTTACCCAGGGCGGGGGCTTCTTCTTGGATACCGCCGGAGTCGGTGAGAATTAACCGAGACTTTTGCATGGCGGCCACCAGTTGGGGGTAGTCCAAGGGCGGGGTCAAAAATATGCGGGGATGGTCAGCCAGCAGCGGTTTCAGCACCTCCTGCACCCGGGGATTGGGATGCAGGGGGAGCACCAACGCCGTATCGGGGGCTTGCGCCAAAATTGCTAAAAAGGCTTGGGCAATGCGTTGCAGCGGTTCTCCCCAATTTTCCCGCCGGTGTACCGTCGCCAACAGCACCTGGTATTTTTGCCAATCTAATTCGGGTACGGGAGACTCGGGTTGTTGACTGGCAACTTGTAATAGGGCATCAATCACCGTATTGCCCGTGTGATGAATGTGTCCTGTCACCCGTGATTGCTGTAGGTACTGCACCGCCAGGGGGGTAGGGGCGAAGTGCAACTGGGCAATCTGGGAAATCAAACGGCGGTTGGCCTCCTCCGGGTAGGGGCTAAACAGGTCATCCGTGCGGAGACCCGCCTCCACATGGCCGATGGGAATCTGTTGGTAAAAGCTGGTCAACGCCGCCGCAAAGGCCGTAGTGGTATCCCCCTGCACCAGCACCATGCGGGGTTGTAGCGTTTTCAGCAAAGGCGATAACCGCTCCAGGGTGCGGCAGGTAATCTGCTCCAGGGTCTGCCCCGGTTGCATAATGTCCAAATCATACTCACAATGTACATTAAACCACCCCAACACTTGAGCGACCATTTCTCGATGTTGGCCGGTGGTAATCACGGTGACCTGCCACTGGGAATTTTGGCGCAGGGCTTGAATCACCGGAGCCAGCTTAATCGCTTCCGGGCGGGTTCCTAAGACAATGGCAATGGGCAGGGACATGCAAATGATGGGGTGATTAGGGCAGGAATGGTCATGCCGAAGGATTCAGAAGCGTTTTTTGATCCTAACACCCATCAATCGTTGGGCACTAGGTAAGAATTGATTTGGGGTTGGCAAAAACCCAAAGTTTCCCCACTCAAACCGTCATAATTTCTTTTTCTTTTGCTTGGGTCATTTCATCCACTTTGGTAATGTATTTATCCGTCATTTTTTGGATGGATTCCTGCAAGCCAAAGGCTTCATCCTTGGGCAATTCGGCGGTTTTTTCCTGCTTGCGAACCTGCTCTACCGCATCCCGACGAATGTTCCGCAGGGCGACTTTGCCTTCCTCTGCCAATTTACTCACACTTTTGACCAATTCCTTACGCCGCTCGGCGGTCAATGGGGGAATGTTTAAGCGGATTTGGGTGCCGTCATTGTTGGGGGTTAAACCCACATCAGATAGGCTAATCGCCTTTTCAATCAACCCCAAACTGGAGCGGTCGTAGGGTTGGATCAAGATCGTGCTGGCATCTGGGGTAGTGATATTAGCTAAAGAACGCAGGGGTGTCGGCACATCGTAATAATCCACCATCACCCGGTCGAGGAGCGAGGCATTGGCTCTGCCGGTACGGATGGTATTGAACGACCGCTGGGTGGCCTCCAGGGTTTGTTGCATTTTTGCGTCCAGTTCATTTAATTTCACAGTAACCTCCCACGATGGTGCCAATCGGTTCCCCCTGCACGGCTCGGCGGATATTCCCCGCCACGGACAGGTCAAAAACGACGATGGGGATATTATTTTCTTGACACAGGGTAATGGCGGTGCCGTCCATCACCTGCAAACCATGCCGCAGTACATGGTTGTAATCGAGGCTCTCGAAGCGGCGGGCACTGGGGTTCACCTTGGGGTCGGCATCATATACGCCATCCACCTTGGTTGCTTTGAAGACCACTTCCGCATCAATTTCTGCTGCCCGCAGGGCTGCCGTGGTATCGGTCGTGAAAAAGGGATTCCCGGAACCAGCGGCAAAAATCACCACTCGCCCTTTTTCCAGATGCCGCATCGCCCGCCTGCGGATGTAGGGTTCCGCCACCTCCTGCATGGAAATGGCCGTCTGCACCCGGGTGGCCACCCCCATCTGCTCCAGGGCATCCTGCAAGGTCATGGCATTCATCACCGTCGCCAACATACCGATATAATCCGCCGTCGCCCGATCCATGCCAGCGGCGGCACCCTTGACCCCGCGAAAGATATTCCCCCCGCCCACCACAATCGCCGTTTGCACCCCGCTGGCGACAATATCGGCAATCTCCCGGGCAATGCCCTGAACTATCTCCGGGTCAATGCCGTAGCTGAGGCGACCCATGAGGGCTTCACCACTGAGTTTGAGCAAAATTCGCCGGTAGCGCATGGGCACCCTGAGCCTTCCTCAACCAGAATAACGGCCAGGGGGAACCCCCGACAAGACCTATTCAGTTTTGAGTTTCAAAACGGCCATGAAGGCTTCCTGCGGTACGTCCACATTCCCTAGGGCTTTCATGCGTTTTTTGCCCTCTTTTTGTTTTTCGAGTAATTTGCGTTTGCGGCTCACATCCCCGCCGTAACACTTCGCTAACACATTTTTGCGTAAGGGGGCGATGGACTCACTGGCGATCACTCGGCTACCAATGGCGGCTTGAATGGGAACTTTGAACTGATGCCGGGGGATTAACTCTTTTAATTTTTGCACCAAGGCTCGCCCGACATTGTACGCCTTATCCCGATGCACAATGGTTCCCAAGGCATCCGCCGGTTCATCGTTGATTAAAACATCCAATTTCACCAAATCATTGACCCGATAGCCCAGCCATTGGTACTCCATACTGGCGTAGCCCCGGGAGCGGGATTTCATCTGGTCAAAAAAGTCCGTCACCACCTCAGATAACGGGATTTCATAGACCAAAACCGTGCGTTCTGGGGTGAGATAACGCATATCCTTAAACTCTCCCCGCCGGGATTGCGCCAATTCCATTAATGTCCCCACGTAGGTTTCCGGGCTGATCATTTCCACCTTCACGTACGGCTCTTCAATTTGCTGCCGCTCATTGGGATTGGGTAAATCGCCGGGGTTGTCAATTTCCTCCACGGAATTATCATTTAAGGTCACCCGATAAACCACCGAAGGAGCGGTAACAACCAGGTCTAAATTGTATTCCCGTTCCAGACGTTCCTGGACGATTTCCATGTGCAAAAGACCCAAAAAACCACAGCGAAATCCCATCCCCATCGCCGAGGAAGTTTCCGGTTCGTAATGCAAAGCGGCATCATTAAGTTTTAATTTTCCTAAGGCATCCCGTAGGTCGGCGTAGTCATCGGCGTTGATGGGAAATAATCCGCAGAACACCATCGGCTTGGCTTCTTTGTACCCCGGCAAGGGTTCTTTCGCAGGACTATAGGCCAGGGTAATGGTGTCCCCCACCCGGGCATCTTCGACGGTTTTAATCGCCGCCGTGAAATACCCCACCTCCCCGGCTCGCAAATCCCCCACCGGCACCTGTTTCGGAGACATGACCCCCAATTCATCAATTTCGTATTCTTTCCCAGAGATCATCAGACGCACCCGGTCGCCTTTTTTGAACCCCCCATCCATCACTCGCAAATACACCACCACCCCCCGATAGGGGTCGTAATAGCTATCAAAAATTAACGCCCGCAAAGGCTGCTCCCGCTGGTCTTGGGGCGGCGGAATCCGTTGCACCACTGCTTCTAAAATATCGCCAATCCCAATCCCTTCTTTCGCCGAAGCTAAAATCGCTTGCGAACAATCCAAACCGATCACATCTTCAATTTCTTGTTTTACCCGTTCAGGATTCGCCCCCGGTAAATCAATTTTATTAATCACCGGAATAATTTCTAAATCATGCTCCAAAGCCATATACACATTGGCAAGGGTTTGGGCTTCCACCCCCTGCGAGGCATCTACTACTAATAAAGCCCCCTCACAGGCCGCCAGGGAGCGGGACACCTCGTAGGAAAAATCCACATGGCCGGGGGTATCAATCAGGTTCAAAACATAATTTTCCCCATCTTTAGCCTGGTATTTCATGCGGGCAGCCTGGAGCTTAATCGTAATCCCCCGCTCCCGTTCCAAGTCCATATTGTCCAAAAATTGCTCCCGCATTTGTCGTTGCTCCACCGTCCCCGTCACCTGCAACAACCGGTCGGCCAGGGTGGATTTGCCGTGGTCAATGTGGGCAATGATGCAAAAATTCCGCAGGCGGCTGACGGGGGTATCGGTCATGGGGGCATCCGGTGACGGTCAAGCTCTATTGTGCCATTTTCAGCCAATGGTGGGGTCTTAAACGGTGCAGTTACCGCTTAGGTTATGACACAATCACGTCCGTAAGCATAGGGAAATGCTTGCGGTTAAGCGTCACCAGGGGAACCTGCCGTTGTGTTGCCGTCGCAGCAATTAGGGCATCTGCTAGACCTACGTTGTGACTTTTGCCATAGTTGCAGCGATAGAAACCGCCCTGAACCGCTAGGTATTGGTCGAGTGGGATGATTTCAAATGCTTGTAGGAAACGTTCCAAACGCAACTTTTCCTCCCCTTCCCGCACACCAGCATACAACTCTGCTAGCGTAATCACGGAGAGCAGTAGCCGTCCTTGTTGTGCCTCCAGATAGCTGATAGCCTCACAATAGTCACGCAAATAATCAATCAACACATCCGTATCAACCAACAGTGAAGTCGCCATTGTTCGACTCAGTCAGTTCGGTTCCATTCGTGGCGTAAGTCCGCTGGTTTGGGAAAATCATCCCGGTCTTTCCACATACCCCGAGCTTGCCGCAACAGACTCAAGCGATCGTGAGCGTGGAATTGTGCGATCAATTGCTTCACAGCATCGTGGATTAGTTCGTCTGGCGTTTTACCTAGATGCTGTGCCATCGTTTCCAACTCTTTTTGTTCCTGCTCCGTCAAATTCAGTATTTCTATTACCATAATGTATTATTCTCCACTATGTACATAACACTGTAACGTCAAGTGAACCAACGATCAAGTACATTCGTGGCGAGTGGTGATAGGTTAAACGGTGTCGGACTAATAAATATCCTTGCGTTTTTGCACCCACAGGGTAATGCCCAAATAAACCACCGTATGTAACAGCAAAATACCCCAATTCAAGCCCAGATTTGGCAATATCGGGTTAAACATCGCCATTTCTTTAATCGGAATGCTGTCTGGGTCGGTGCCAGCAGGAGTCAAAGCCACCAAGGAATTCACATCCGCCAATGCCCCCAACGCTCCCACCGCCCAGCGACTCAGCATCAACCAGGAAATAAACCGCCCCTGATTGCCCAAATCAAATAGAATCCCGGCAAAGATAATTTGCGGGAGCAAAAGTAAGGGCAGGGCACTATTCGCCTGGGAGGAATTCCGCACCATGGCCGATACCATCAACCCCAAGGAAACCGAGGTGAGAATGGTTAAAAAGATGGTAATAAATACCCCCAGCGGCCAAGGGAAATAGTGGGGCAAGGCATCGGGTTCTGGCCCTAATAAACCGGGTGGCCAGCTAAACCCAATCAAGATCACAATAGAGATTAATAAACTTTGTAAAATCGCCAAGCCCCCCAGGGTGACCAATTTAGAACCCAAATAGGCAAACAACCCCAGGTTGACTAAACGCTCCCGCAGATAAATCGCTGATTCTTTGACGATTTCCTGCAAAGAACTAGCAAAACCCGCCCACAACGCCGCACAAACGATCACAAAAATGACCCGCCGTGCCAAGGATGCTAATACAAAATCCGGTGCCCCCACAAAGGGGTTTTGGGTCTGAACCGCCAAGCGGATCAAAATAATCCCCAAGGGTGCAGTCCCTAAGGATAAAAATAAATAAACCGGGTCTCGTTTGAGTAATTGCCCGTAGCGGCTGACCAGCACCCACAACTGCCGCCAAAAGGAAGCCTTGACTTTCTCCGGGCGGAAGGGTTGTTCATTCACCTGGCCAATCAACCGTTCCTGGATGAATTTTTGGTAGGGTTCCGACTGGCGAAATCGCTCGGATTCCTGCGCTACCGCATCACGGGTTTCTAATTTGATATAAATATCGGCAAAATCCTGGTTTTCCATATCAAAAAACTGCCCCGCTTCACTCGGCGGCCCAAAATAGCACAAATTTCCGCCTAAACCCATAAACACCAAACGGTCACAGAGAGTTACATTCGTGGTGGCGTGGGTGACTAAGATAATGGTGCGCCCCTGATCCGCCAATTTGCGTAATAACTGCATGATTTTTTTATCCAAACCGGGGTCGAGTCCCGAGGTGGGTTCATCTAGGAAGAATAATTTGGGATCGGATAACAATTCCACCCCAATACTCACCCGTTTCAACTGACCGCCACTTAAACTGCGTACCAAGGTATCCTGACGTTCTGTTAGCTCCACCTGCCCGATCACCTGTTGGATGATTTCCGCCGCATTGACATCCTTGGGCAAGCGGAGTTTGGCCGCATAGTGAAGTACTTCTTTTACCGTTAAATTGGTATGAATAATATCGCTTTGGGGCACATAACCAATAATGCTCCGGTACATATTAAAATAATTGCGTAAATCATCCCCATTCAGATAAACCGAACCCTGATTGACTGCTTCAATGCCTAGTAAACTTTTCATTAGGGTAGATTTACCCGCCCCACTACCCCCCACCAACGCCACAAATTGTCCCGGCTCAATCACCAGAGAAATATCATTCAAAATCCGAATTTTTTGCCCTTTTTTACCCGTGACAATTTTAGCCAAATCCTTGGCATCCAAGCGAATCCGATCCCCCTGGTCGGAGAGTACCAACATCTCCCCTTGCAGTACCAAACGATAGGGACCCAGGGTAATCACATCGCCAGAATTTAAGGGCGCAGTCGTGACTACTTTTTTGCCATTGATAAACACCCCGTTGACACTACAATCCCGGATGGTGTGGCGGCCTTGATTATCCTGAAAAATAACCGCATGGGAGCGGGAAATGGTCGGAGCATCCAGTTGTAAATCTGCCTCCTGCCCCCGCCCTAAAATGACCGATGAACGCCCTTTTAGAGATAGGGAACGCTTCTTGGGTGTAATCGATTTGATCTGAGTCGATGGGTCGTGAAAGGTAATTGTAATCGCCGTTTTGGGGTCGGTGCCAATGGTAATTTCATCCCCAGAACGGAGCGCATATCCCTGGGTAGGCGTAATAATGGCATGGTTAATAAATAACCGATTCATGCTTGAGGTTTGCCCATCACCATCATAGATGGTGTACTGCTCCCCCATCCGCCGAAAGGTGGCTTGCACCCGGCTGATATGCACCCAATGATCAGGAATCACCAAACCTTCAGGGGCAGATTTGCGGGGCGCACGTCCCAAAACATGATGTGCTTCCGTGAGGTGAAAACGGATAATTTCCCCCTGATTATTCACCTGAATTTCAGAGCCTAGGGTGACTATCGTATCAGACGCAACGATGGTTCTATCTGACATGATTTAACCCACCCAAAATTTCCGTATGACGATAGGGATTGAGAGACCCTTCAGCATAATCTAAACGGGGGAACGGAATGTGATCCGGATGGTGAAATTGTTGTGCCACTTCATCAGCAAAAAATGCCCCTAAACGGGTCAATTCAATTTTCGTATCATCTTCGGTCAGCAAACCGTAGGTTTTCAGGGCGTTAATTTTCGGGCGAAATACCTCATCCAAAGAGTAACCCGTTAATTGATGGAAATAGCTTTTCCACACCCGGCGATTCTTTAATGGTAGGATAATTGCCCAGCGAATTTGGTCATCTTGAGTGCGAACAAGACCCCGATTTAAGGGCAACTGACGGTTGGCAATGAGTTGGTAATACTCATCGAAGTTTTGCGTATTTAAACCAAACCGATCCCGCAAGCTACTAAATGCCGTTAACCCAAACCCCAATTGATCTAATAAACCACAACATTGATTGTCCGCATAGTGGGAATAATGTTCTGGCTTCCGAGAAAACACCCGCCGCAAATTCTCCGTATAGCCATGGGCGTTGAGGATATTAATGGCCGCCTGTTTCATGGCTAAAGTTTCCGCTACCGTCGGCACCGCTTCGGGATGGCGTTCTCGTTGGTGCTTAATCGGCCCTTGGAAATCTCCGTAGGCTTCAAATTTCAGGCGGTATAGCTGAATTTCTTCTACCCCCAAACCCACCGCCTGTTCGATCACAGCCATCCAATCTTCTAGGGTTTGCCCAAGATAACCAAAGATAAATTCGATATTCACCTGAAAGCCAAATTTAAGCGCATCAGCAATCGCTTCTAATGCCTGCTCTGGCCCATGATGCCGGTTCATTAATGTTAAGGTTGCCGGGTTGAGGGATTGCACCCCAATAGTGAGACGGTCTACCCCGTAATCCCGCATCATTTTCAAGCGTTCGTTACCCTCTTTGCCAATCAATGTGACCGGGTCAACATCGTAGTTATATTGGGTACATTCGCTGCGGTCTAAACGCTGATCTAAAATTTGTAAAAAACGCTCTAACTGGTCTAAAGCTAAGTATGTCGGCGTACCACCCCCAACTAAAATTGAACGGGCTTGGAGACGGGTATATCCCAGCAGTTCCATATAAATATCCATCTCCTGTTCAAAAGCAGATAGATATTGATCTTTTTCGGAACTGCGTTCCCCTAACTGGACAGGATAATGGCAAAACAAACACCGTTGCCGACAAAAAGGCACATGGGCGTAAATATCAAATTTGTGATCCGCAGGCGGAGTATAGGTCGCCAATAATTGCTGGGGAGTCAGGGAGGGATACATCGTAATCGGGGGATAATGCACGGAAGGGAAAAAATCCCCCGACCGCATGATGAAACCCAGGGATTGCAATTCCTCGTATTGCGCCAAGCGCTCTGGGATATTTTCCGTATAGGGGGATGTTTTGAACGCTAACATCGCCTGCTCCCTTGGTATTACCATAAGTGAAAAATGCTAAGTTTACATATACCATAGGTGCCAATTGATTCGGGAATTTCGCAGAAAAATTTCAGGTTTTTAACGGCTTAGTATTAAGCCCGTTCAAAAATCAGCATATACCGTTGGGGGACAAAGGCATATTCCTGCTTCAACTTAAACCCATAAAAACTGAATTGATGTACAATTAACTCTTTGGCAACGTAGGGGCCATGATAGGGAAGTTGTCCCGGTTCTACGAGGCCATTGTCCAGTAGCACTAACTTGCCGCCCGGTTTTAAGGCCGCTTTAATGCTTTCTACAAAACTATCCCGGTCGGGTGCAGTACTCATGCCGTAGATATTGTGATAAAGAGAACACATAAAAGCTACATCTACCTGTTTCCCCTCTAACCCAATGGTGGTGCCGGGATAGCTATTTACCGTAGTGACATTGGTGATATTTTGGCGTTGGATATAACGGTTGATATAATCCAAGTGTTGTTGCACCAAGTCAATGCTATACACCCGGCCTGTGGCTCCCACTTTCTGACTAAAACGAGTGGTGTAATACCCTGGACCGCTACCAATATCAGCAATGGTTTGACCAGGGGAAATTGGCATAGCGGCAAGAACTTTGCTGGTTTTTTCCCATTCCTCGCGCATCGGGTTATTAAACAGAATAAAATCCTCTAAAAAAGCGGCTCGATTACGACCGGCTTCTGTGAGTTGATCCTCGTACTGTGCCAGCAGGTATTTACGTTTGACATACTCTTTCAGATTGGTAAAATTATTCTCGGCAAAAAAGTTATAAAAACTAGCTACAAAAGGGTCTTGCAATGCTTTTTGTTTTTCCTGATCCGGCATCAAAAATAATTGGGCAAACCACTGCAGGGCACTATATTCTCCCCCATAGTTTTCTCTGGGAATAATTTGGTTATAGATGGCAACGGCTTTTTGGGCTGCCTCCCGATTGTTATTTGCGAGCATTTCCAAAATATAACGTCCACCGCTGATACCATCGGGAGTAATCGCAAAAGAATCCCTACCCCCCACATGAATCAAGGACATTTGTGAGTTAACTGCAACCCGAGGTGTGCGTAGTTTTGGTACGGCAAACTGATAAGCGATTAGAAGGATGATACAGGTAATTAAACTAACAAATAGCCAACGCAAAGAACGAGAAAATTTCATTCCTAATTTCGCTCCCTAAATCGCCACAGGCCGCACGGTCATTCCCGCCTGGGCAATAATGTTTTTAGCATGGCTTAAACTCACCACAAAACGTTCTTGGGAATAGATGACATATTTACTGCGGCATTGGGGCGGTGTAAAATTAATCGTAATCACATTCGCTCCCGCATTTAAGCCTGCCAATTGACCACCAGTTTCTAACTTTTCTAAGGCACTGACCGTGGGAATCAACGCATCAGGTAATAAAATCCGAAAAATGGCCATGATATTCAATGTCCGCCGCACACTTCCCGACTCTTGTTCGGAGAAGGGGGTATTTTCATTGGGAATAAAAGGGGAAGAACTGGCAAAATCCGGCTGAATTTCTTGGGCTAATAATACATCCCGCACCAGGGTATCCAAGGTTTGTCCAGGTAGCCCGACAATGTTACCAGTACCCACTTGAAATTCCGCTTCCTGCAGCCAACGAATACACTGCAAACGCCGGTTTAATGGAGTGGCGGCAATTTGCCGATAACGCTCTGGTTCTGAGGTTTCAAATTTAAGAATATAGGAATCGGCTCCCAACGCCCGCCACCGCTCATAGGTCGCCTGGGGATACTCTCCCAAACAGAGCAAAACATCCATCCCAAACCGCCGTTTGGCTTCGGGGATGACTTCCTGCAAAATGGCATCACATTCCGGGTCTTGCCCCGCTTGTAAAAATAGGGTGCCAATTCCCAAGTGATGAATTTGCTCCGCAATCTCTAAAATTTCCGCCGCCGTTAAACGATAGCGATCCAGATTTTGATTAGTCGCTCGCATGGCACAATAATTACAATTCTTTTGGCAGAAATTTGAGATTTCAATCACACCCCGCAAACGTACCTGATCCATCTGATGCTGTTGCCGCACCTGACGAGCCTGGGCAAAAAGCTCCTGTTGCAATTTGCCTTCAGCGTCAATCAATTTCCTCAACGAGTACCCTAAAATTCTCTCAGTAGATTCAGCAACTAAGGCTGTCATTATTTACTCCTATGGCAAATGCTATTTAGAATTAATCTCACCCTATCAACTGGGTTGGGGGGGGACAAAATCAAATTTGGCTCCCTTCAAGGTGTCCACCAACTTTTGTTGTTCAGGCGTTAAAACTGCCAGGGCTTTGGCATTACTATCTTGCAGGATTTGATCCATCCGCTTCCGGTTGGTGGCGATAAGCTGCTTGCTATCCGCTCCTTGTTCAGGAACTTTCAGGTTAACCCGCATATTTGACCAGGTATCATCCCGCAGTTTTTTGAGTTGCGCCTGTTGTTCAGGAGTGAGCTTTAATTCTTCGACAAAGTTTTCGTAGGAAAGGATGCCAAACCCATAAATTTGGAGGGTGATTTCTTTGAATCGCTTCAGTTGCTCAGGGGTGAGGACTTCGCTCACTTCGTTGCGAGCTTCTCCAATCTCCTTTTCCATTTCGTCTTTGATTTCATTCAGCTTCTTATCCCGTTCCGTAGGTTCCAGTTGTTCTAAATTCAACCCCGCCACTAGGGCGCGGGCATCGGTACGGAATTGGTCGCCAATGGCTTTGATTTTAGTAGCTTGCTCTTCGCTAATTCCCAGTTCTTGTTTGATTTGGGGATTTTGGAACAGTTCGAGGGGGTCGGTGCCACTGCGTTCCGTACCTTGGGTGCCGAGGGTGATGGGATTGTCGCCGCCCGCACCCGGGCTGACCATGGGACTGGGGGAGGGAGGAGTGTCTGGTTGTTGTGGGTTGAAGATGTTACATCCAGAAATGAAAAATACACCCAAAAATAGAGCCAGTGGTGTAATTTTGGCCGCTGTTTTCATTGCCATTGACCCCTTGAATAAAAGTTAATCTTCAAAATCGAATTATAGCCGGTGATGTCAATGGTATGGTCAGTATTAAGGTTTATGATTTTTGGTACTTTTTTTGTTACTAAAAATTCAAAAAACTATGGAATACCTTAAAGCATCAAACGGCGGGGCAAGGACTCTGCCCAGGTGGACTGCAAAGCCGTTAGGGGTAAATCAACGGGATTCTCGTCCTGCATTTGTACGACCAGAGATACGCCGCCGGTCATCCCCCAAAAACCCCACTCGCCGGGGAGATATTCCGTGAGATAGGCTTCCCATTCCGACTGAAATTCCGGGGCAACCGTCACCCAAATCCGACTGCCCCCCTCGCCAAAGAGCCATTCATCCCACCGGATTTCTAAGGGTACATTAGCAGTAACGTGTACACCACAATTACTCACAATAGCCATTTCCGCTAGGGCGATCAGTACCCCCCCATCGCTAACATCGTGCGCCGCTTTGACCCAACCCCGATGGATGCCGGTGCGGCAGGCGGTTTGCACCCGTTGTTCCCGAGCTAAATTCACCTCCGGGGGGCGACCCGTGACCAAGTGATGAACTGCGGCCAGATACTCGGAACCGCCCAGCCCGACTGTTTCAGACTTTTGACCCCAGGGAATGCCCAGCAAGTACAAACATTGTCCTGCTTGCCATTGCATCGTACAGCGTTGGCGAATATCCGCCACCCGCCCCACCATCCCTACCACTGGCGTGGGAGCAATCGCCTGCCCCTGGGTTTCGTTGTACAGGGACACATTCCCCCCGGTGACCGGCGTACCCAGCACCCGACAGGCGTGGGCCAACCCCCGACACGCATAGGCCAATTGCCAGTAAATGTGCGGTTTCTCCGGGGAGCCAAAGTTCAAATTATCCGTCACCGCCAGGGGTTCGGCACCCACACAGGTCAGGTTGCGGGCAGCTTCCGCCACCATCGCCATCGCTCCCCGCTCCGGGTCGAGGGCGACCCACCGGCCATTGCCATCCATGGTGGCGGCCACCCCCAAATGCCCCCGCACCCGCACCACGGCGGCATCGGCTCCGCCCGGAAGAATGGCGGTATTATTTTGTACTTGCTGGTCGTACTGCCGATAAATCCAGCGTTTGCTCCCCAGGTTGGGTTGGTCGAGTAATGTTAATCCAATTTCGTTCCAGGTTTTCCCCGAAATGCCCGTGGAGTTCGCCGGGGGTAGGGATGTCACCCGCCATGCCCAATGTTTTTGCACCGCAGGGGGCGGTTCTGGTAGGACTTCCCGCTCATAAATGGGCGTATCCTCGGTTAAGGCCATTGCCGGAAGGTGGGCTACCATTTGATTTTTGTGTAAAATTTGTACTTCTGGTTCAGGCAACACTTCCCCGGCCACGACCGCTTCTAAACCCCATCGGTGAAATATGGGTAAAATTTCCCCCTCCCGCCCCCGCTCCACCACCATCAGCATCCGTTCCTGGGACTCGGAGAGCATAAACTCCACCGGGTGCATCCCCGTTTCCCGCACCGGAATCGCATCTAAATTTAAGCGGATGCCGACCCCCCCCTTGGCACTCATTTCCGAGGTGGCACAGGTCAACCCCGCCGCCCCCATGTCCTGACAGGCCACCACCGCCCCGGTGGCAAAGGCTTCCAGGCAGGCTTCGATCAGGCATTTTTCCAAAAAGGGGTCGCCCACCTGCACCGCCGGTCGCTGGGACTGGGTATCATCGGCTAATTCGGCACTGGCAAAACTCGCTCCCCCCATGCCGTCCCGTCCCGTCGTCGCCCCCACATACACCACCGGGTTGCCCACCCCTTTCGCCCCCGAGGGCATCACCTGCGGTGTAGGCAGGATGCCTAAGGCCATCACATTCACCAGGGGATTGCCATTATACATGGGGTCGAAGTACACCTCCCCCCCCACCGTGGGCACACCGACACAATTCCCGTAATGGCTGATCCCCGCCACTACCCCGGTGAGTAAGACCCGATTGCGGGGGTTTTCTAAATCACCAAAGCGTAAGGAATTCAGCAAAGCGATGGGTCGGGCACCCAGGGTGAAAATGTCCCGCAAAATACCCCCCACCCCCGTGGCCGCCCCCTGGAACGGCTCCACCGCCGAGGGATGGTTGTGGGATTCCACCTTAAAAGCCAAATAAATTCCGCCCAGGTCAATCACCCCCGCATTTTCCCCCGGCCCGACCACCACCTGCGCCCCTTGGGTAGGGAATTGCCGTAAAAATGGTTTGGAATTTTTGTAACAACAATGTTCTGACCACATCACCCCAAACATCCCCAATTCCAGGCGGTTGGGTTCCCGGTTGAGTTTGGCGCAAATCCAGCCGTACTCCTGGGGAGTTAAGCCGGTGCGAGCCAAATCCGGGGGGGGCGGGTTCATATAATTCGCTAGGTTTCTTTTTTGTAAATTTTGCCCCGGTAGGTGTAGGACTCGGAACTGGCGGTCTCCGGCGGGGTTTTCCCATCGGAGCGGGTACTGGGATTCATCACCCCCGTTTCGTAGGTGCGTCCCCGGTAGTGGAACCGCATCCCCGTGTCCCCGGACAATTCCACCGACTGCGCCACCCGCTCCACCGGTTTATAAACCCGCCCCCGATAGCTCATCAACTGCTCCACGGGTTGCGCTGCGTGCAATGTGACGACATCATCTTGATGAAAACGGTACAGAAAATAGCCATCCCGAAAGGGTTGGTCATCGGTGACGTGGTGAATGATATTGCGCGCCACCAGGGTTTGTCCCAGTTGGATGGCCTGTTGCCGCCCCACGCCCAGATTTTGCATCAACCAGGTCACCAGGTCGGAACCCACAAAACAACGGGGATAAACCCGCAACAGGTACCGGCGATCCCGAATATCCAACCCGCCTTCCCCCCGCAGACGGCCAAGCAATTCATCCCCGTCCAGGCTGGGTAACGGGGTATCCACCGAAGCCGGAGCCGTGAGTGCTTCCAAATCATGCAACACCGCATGGACATCGGGGTAACGCTCATCCAAGGCGGGCAACAACATCCGATCCAATATCTGCGCCAGCCCCTCACTGACGGTGGTGAATGACCGCCATTGCCAACAGTGGCGACCGGGATCAATGAGTTTATGGGGGGGACAGCCGGTTAACAGTACCGCACAGGTTGCCCCCAACGCATAAATATCGGACGCAGGCACCACCTGAAAACCGTAGGTCTGTTCCGGGGGGGAATAAATGGGACTGCCGATATTGGTTACTTCCGCTTCCGTATTTTGCAGATGCACCGCCTGCTTCACCGCCCCAAAATCCAACAGATACAAGGTGCCGTTTTCGTGGCACATAATGTTGGCGGGTTTAATATCCCGATGCACCACATTATGGCTGTGAATAAAGGCCAAAACCCCCAACAGCGCCCGCAAAATTTCGGTTACTTCCGTTTCATTCAATCGCCCCTGCCGCCGCACTACCTTATCCAGGTCTTCCCCCGGGATATACTCCTGCACCAGGTAAAAATACTCCTCCTCCCGTCCCCCCCCAGCGGCGGGCACACTCAGGTCAAAGGAAGCAAATAGATAGGGAATTTGGGGGTGGGTGCCCAGGGCTTCCAGGACTTCCGCTTCCCGGTGGAATAACCGCTGTGCCGTTTCCAGGTCGGTGGTATCAAACTTGGCCGTGCGGAGTTGCTTGACCACGCACAACCGCTGAGCGGGGGTGTACAAATCCCGCGCCAAATAGGTGCGCCCAAACCCCCCTTGTGCCAGCAAATTTTGCGGCAGGTATCGCCCCAGCAGCACCAAAGGCATCCGGCAACTGGCACAGGTGAGGTGGAGTAATTCGTTGCGCTCTACAGTGGCCAGAGTATTCTGGGGTTGACCACAGGTGGGGCGGGTGCAATGGGCATCCATAGGATTGGCGAGGCAAGTTCTTTATCATTGTACTGACTTGGCAACATCTTCGCTGAGTGCAACCAGATAAAATAAAAAAATCCAGAGTTTTTGGGGCAGGGCATGGCAACGGTAATTACCTACGAGGGCAAGGCGAAAATTCTCACCCCGACGGCGCAACCCGGGATATTTCAGGTGTTTTTCAAAGACGATGCCACGGCCTTCAATGCCCAAAAGCGGGGACAAATTCGGGGCAAAGGGGAAATCAATTGCACGATCAGTAGCCATTTGTTTCAATTTTTACAAAACCAAGGCATTCCCACCCATTTTCTGCGACAAACCGCCCCCAATATGATGGAGGTGCAGGGGTTGACCATGTTCGCCCTCGAAGTGGTCGTCCGCAACTGTGCCGCCGGGAGTTTGTGCCGGGAAACCGGTTTGCCCCTGGGTTTAGAACTCAGCCCTCCCCTGGTGGAATTTTATTACAAAAATGATGGTTTGGGAGATCCTTTACTCACACCGGATCGCTTGCGGTTATTGGATTTGGCCACACCTGAACAAGTACAAACCCTAATTGACCTCGCCCAGGGGATCAACGGGCATCTCCGGCGTTTTTTTGCGGAATGCGGTATTCTGCTGATAGACTTCAAACTGGAGTTTGGCCGGGATGACCATGCACGGGTAATTCTGGCGGATGAGATTAGCCCCGATACCTGTCGTTTGTGGTTGGCTCACGAAACCGACCCGGTGCGGCGGGTGGTGGATAAGGATCGCTTCCGCCACGACCTAGGGAATGTGGAATCGGCCTACCGATTGGTTCTAGAACGGGTGTTGCGGCATTAATGCCGTGCCTGGGTTCGTGCTCCTTAACTAATGGTGTGGTGTGATATGCGCTCCTGTGTCTTGACTGCGGGTCTGGCGACGGCAATGGCGACGGTTTGTAGTGCGCCAGCGCTGGCAGAAATTTCCCCGGTTTTACTGGGTTCTTTACCCCCGGAAAGTACGGTGAGGGTTTCGCCACACCCCGATGGCATGGTGGAGGCTCTGACCACACCGGTTTCCCAGCCTTCGGTCTTGGGGCAAGTGGCGCAGGCGACCCCCGCCGAGTCCTCGGAGCCGGAACCCCGGGTGTTGGTGGCGGAAGTGTTTGTGGAGGGGGCGGACGGCCAGTTGTTGGATGCGGTGTACGGGGCAATCCGTACCCGGCCTGGGTTCACCACGACCCGGAGCCAGTTGCAGCGGGACATTGATGCGGTCTTTGCCACGGGTTGGTTCCAAAATGTGCAGGCCACGCCGGAGGATACGCCCCTGGGGGTGCGGATTCGGTTTGTGGTGCAGGCCAACCCGACGTTGAAGCAGGTGAATTTGGTGGGGATTAAGGTGCTGCCCCAGGAATTTGCCAACGAGGTGTTTACGCCCCTGTACGGAGAGGTGTTGAATTTCCGCAGTCTGCAACAGGGGATTCAGCGGGTCAACGAATGGTACAAGCAGAATAGCTATCCCCTGGGGCAGGTGGTGGGTACCCCCAAGGTGGGCGCAGATGGGGTGGTGACCCTGGAGGTGGCGGAGGGGTTGATTGCGGATATTAAAATCAACTATCTCAACGCCAAGGATGAGCAGGTCAAGGGCAAAACCAAGCCCTACATCATCACTCGCGAACTGCAACAACGACCGGGGGATGTGTTCAACGAGAAAAAAGCCCAGGCGGATTTGCAAACCCTTTTTGGCTTGGGCATTTTTGAGGATGTAAAGCTCAATTTGGAACCGGCGGAAGACCCGAAAAAAGCGGTGATTGTCTTAACCATTGTGGAGGCGCGCACGGGTTCGATTAATTTTGGGGCGGGGTTCAGCACGGCAACGGGCTTTTTTGGCACGGTGGGCTACACGGAGCGGAACCTGGGGGGTCGCCGCCAAACCCTGAGTGCCAATATCCAGGGGGGGGAGCGGGATATTTTGTTTGATGTAAATTTCCGCGACCCGTGGCTGGCCTTTGACCCCGGCAAGACTTCCCTGTCGGTGAGTGTATTCAACCGGTTGGCCTTTTCGTTTATCTACAGCGGCGGGGAACGGGAAGTGGATTTGCCGAACGGCGATTCCCCCCGCATCAATCGGTTGGGGACGGTGATTGATTTTAGCCGCCCCTTCCCGGGGAATTGGCGGGGCACGGCGGGGATTAGCTATCAGCGGGTGTCCATTTTGGATGCGGACAATCGCCTATCCCCGGTGGATGAATTTGGCAATCAATTGGCGGCCAGCCCGGATGGGATTGATGACCTGCTCCAGGTGAATGTGGGGGTTGCCAACGACCGGCGAGACAATCCGGCGGACCCGACCCGGGGCTGGCTGTTCCGGGCGGGGTACAGTCAGGCGTTGCCCGTGGGTTCCGGGAGTATTTCCCAGAGCCGTTTTCGGGTGGGTTATAGCTATTACATTCCGGTGCGTTTACTGCGCCTGGATCGCAGTAGCAACCGACCGGATGTGTTTGCCTTCAATGTCCAGGCCGGAACGATTTTGGGGAACATGGCACCCTACGAGGCGTTTAGTTTGGGGGGGGCGGATTCGGTACGGGGCTGGGGCGAAGGGGAAGTGGGGGCTGGGCGCAACTTCTTCCAAGCGACGGTCGAGTACCGGTTCCCCATCTGGCGCATTGTGCGGGGTGCTTTGTTTGTGGACTACGGCACGACCCTGGATAGCCAAGCCGAAGTACCGGGAAATCCGGGGGGGATTCGGGAAAAACCGGGTCAGGGGCTGGGTTATGGGGTCGGGGTACGGATTTCTACCCCCCTGTTGGGCAATTTGCGGGTGGATTTCGGTTGGAATGATATTGGCGGCAACCAAATCACCTTTGGGGTGGGTGAACGGTTTTGATAGCGCAGCAGGGCGATCAGTCATTGGGTGAACGCTTGACCCTCAGCGGCGTGGGTCTGCATACGGGGCAAACCACGACCGTCACCCTGGAACGGATGCCACCGGGGACGGGGCGGATATTTTATTGCCAGAGCCAGCCCATTCCTGCCGGGGTGAGCCAGGTTCAACCCAGTAGTTTGTGTACCACCTTGGCGCACGGGGATGCCCAAATTCACACGGTCGAACATCTGCTGGCCGCCTTGGTGGGTTTAGGAATTGGGGATGTGAGCATTCAGGTGACGGGGAGCGAAATTCCCCTGTTGGATGGGTCGGCCTTGCCCTGGGTGGAGCGATTGCGGGGGTGGGGGACGGGTACGCCCTTGGTCGAGGGTGCGATTGTTGAGCCGGTCGTGGTGCAACAGGGGGATAGTTTTGTGGCCGCCATACCCGCTCACGAACTGACCTTCACCTATGGGATTGATTTCCCCGATTACCCGGCCATTGGCCGCCAGTGGTTGACCTGGGTGCCGAGTCGGGAGGATTTTGCCGCGGTGATTGCCCCGGCGCGTACCTTTGGATTGGCGGATCAAATTGCCCAACTCCAGAGCCAAGGGTTGATCCAGGGGGGTGGCCTGGAAAACGCTTTAGTCTGTGACCGGGAGCGGGGTTGGTTAAATCCTCCTTTGCGGTTTGCCGATGAACCCGTGCGCCACAAGATGCTGGATTTTGTGGGGGATTTGGGGTTGTTGGCGCAACTGCCCCGGGGACATTTTTTGGCCTACAAAGCGGGGCACCGGCTCCATACCCAGTTGGCGGCTCGGTTGCACACCTGACCCGGAAAGCGCAGTAGAATGAAACCCAGTAATTTGTGGTTGCTTCCCATGACCGATAGCTTGCGTGGCGATAGCGAAGCGTGTCCCCAGGACACAGCCATATCCCCGGATACGACCCCAGAACTGGGTGTCAACGATGACTTTCCCGCCGAGGTTAGTGCCCGCATTTGTCGCCATATGAATCAGGATCACAGCGATGCGGTGTTGCTCTACGCCCAGGGCTTGGCGGGGCTGCGGCAGGCGACGGCAGCCAACCTGGAAGCCATTGACCGCCAGGGGATGGACTTGGTGGTCTGGGAGGGGGGGCAACAAACCGCCCTGCGGATTGAATTTCAGGCTCCCCTGAGTGGCCCGGAGGCCGCCCATCGTCATCTGGTTGACCTGGTACAGGCCGCCCGGCACCAATTGACCGCCCCATGAAGTCTGGGCATCGCTGGTGGCTCAATACGCTACAAACCCTACTCCTGGCGGTCGTTCTGGCCGCTACCATTCGCTGGGGGGTCGCCGAACCCCGTTATATTCCTTCCGGCTCGATGTTGCCCACGCTACAACTGGGTGATCGGTTGGTGGTAGAAAAGATTTCCCACTATTGGCGCAACTGGCAGCGGGGCGATATGGTGGTGTTTGCGCCGCCCCCAGCCTTGGTCAGTCTGGGGTATCGTCCCGACAACGTGCTAATCAAACGGGTGGTGGCGTTGCCGGGAGAAACCGTGCGAGTGCGGGGCGGGCGGGTGTGGGTGAATGGTCTGGCCTTGGAAGAACCCTACGTGGCCGAGCCAGCCGCTTACACCTGGGGGCCAGGGGTGGTGCCAGCGGGATACCTATTCGTTTTGGGAGACAACCGCAATGCCAGCAACGATTCCCATGTGTGGGGTTTTTTAGCGGAACCGTTAATCCTCGGACGGGCATGGGTGCGTTTTTGGCCCTGGCCTCTGCGCGTGTATGGCGGTATGTTCGGGGGGGCTGAGATACTTTTGGGGCTAGGGATACCCCCGTTGGTGTCCTAGTACGAAACAAATACGAAATAATTATCGAAAACATCCCCATTTTCCTGAAAAATCGCTTACACTGAAACCGTAGTTAGGGTTGGGAACCTAAAGTCGTACTGCATCAGTCCTGCCATAAAGACGGATGTGCCCACGGGTGTCTGAGTTTTGATTGAGATACCAACTAGGGTTCCGCACTAACCGACAGATGAATAGATGATTTCGGGAGTGAATCATGGCTTTACCCGTGCGTCCTTTGCCGCCTGAGGTTTTAGACCAGCCCCACCTTCGCCCTCACTCCGATACCATCGTCACCTTCCCCCGGCGTAGCGAGTCTCCGCTTTTCCTGCGGCGAATGTATCGGTTTACCCAGGGGTTTACGCTTGTGCTTAGCGGTACCACCCTGCTGTTCTATGCCGGCACCGTATGGGGAGAAATGCATTGGCAAAAGCAATACAATTATCACGTTAAATTGCAGCAACAACGCCTAGAACTGATGACCACGACGGCCACCTTGGAACATCACCTGGTGCAATCCGGGGGACGGGGGGTGGTGCAGACCCCGGCGCAGACCTTGTTTGTCTCCCCGGCTTCCCCCCGGATGCCACGCCCGGTGCGTCCGCCCCAGGGATATTCCTGGCCGATGGGAGGCTATTAGGGGTGGCGACGACCCTGCGTCCCAGTCAAGTGCGGGTGCATTTAGCCCGACAACGGTGGCGTTTGCGGTTGGTGTGGGTGGGGCTGAGTTTGGGTGGCCTGGGGTTGGCGGCGCGCCTGGTCTATTTGCAGGGGGTGCAGGCGGCGTGGTTTCGCACCCAGGCTGCCGCCCAACAAAAAGCCCTGATTCAGCAGACCAGTCCCCGGCGGATGGTGGTGGACAGCCAGGGGACGGTGTTGGCTCTGGATCAGCCGGTGTATGAACTTTATGCCCATCCCCGGTTGTTTCAGCAAACCGTACCCCAGATTGCCCAGGCATTGGCACCGATCCTGGAACAACCGGCGGCGGCCATCACCCAAGAACTGCACCGGGCACCCAGCGGTATCCTCCTGGGGCGGGGACTACTTCCGGGGGTGGCGCACCAAATCGAAGGGTTGCACCTGGATGGGTTGGAATTGGTTGGGGGATTTGAGCGGGTCTATCCCCAACAACGGGTGGGAGCCGAACTGGTGGGCTACGTCAACCGGGAGCATCGGGGGCAGGCGGGGGTGGAATTGAGCCAGGAAGCGCTGCTCCGGCAACCCCAAATTCCCGCACTGTTGCGGCGAGATGGCCGGGGGCATTACCAAAGTGCCACCATGCCCACCAGTTGGTTGCTGGATGACCCCCGCCAGTTGCGTTTGACCCTAGATGTGCGTTTGCAACGGGGTGCCCAGGAAGCCCTGCGCCAGAGTTTACAAAAATTTCAAGCCCAACGGGGGGCGGTAATCGTCATGCGGGTCAAGGATGGGGCGATCCGGGCTTTGGTGCTGGAGCCAGGTTATGACCCCAATGAATTTTATCGCTTTCCCCTGGAGCGGTTCAAAAACTGGGCGGTGACGGATTTGTATGAACCCGGTTCCACGTTTAAGCCGGTGAATGTGGCGATTGCCCTGGAGAGTCAGCGGGTGCGCCCTGACCAAGTATTTTATGACGAGGGGCGGATTTTTGTGGGGGGCTGGCCGATCCAAAACTTTAACTTTGACCAGGCCGGAGCCGGGGGCAGTTTGAGCGTGAGCGAAATTTTAGAACAGTCCAGCAATGTGGGCATGGTGCGGATGATGGAGCAACTGCCCCGCCCGGATTATTACCAAGCCCTGCGCCGGTTGGGGTTGGGCGAAGAACTCACCACGGATTTGCCCTTTACCAGCCCCACGACGCTCAAATCCCAGGAGGAGTTTGTCAACTACCCGGTGGAGGTGGCCACCGCATCCTTCGGTCAGGGATTGTCGCTCACCCCCCTCAAACTGGCACAACTCTACGCCGCCCTGGGGAATGGGGGTTGGTTGGTCACCCCCCATGCGGTGGCGGGATTGTGGCATCCCCAGACCCAGGCGTTAACACCCCCCGGACATCCGGCTCCGGTGCGGGTCTTTTCTCAGGCCACCAGCGATGCGGTTTTGCCCATGCTGGAGCGGGTGGTGGAACGGGGAACGGGTAAACCGGCACGGATTCCTGGTTATCGCTTGGGCGGGAAAACCGGCACCGCCCAGAAAGCCGGGGTCGGGGGCTACCGGAGTGGCAAAATCACCAGTTTTGTGGCCTTGTTTCCCATGCCCCGCCCGGAGTACGTGATTTTAGCAGTCGCCGACGAACCCCAGGCGGGTAATGCCTTTGGTTCCACCGTCACCGCCCCGGTGGTCAAGGCGGTGCTGGAGCGGTTAATTACCCTGGAGGGGCTGCCCCCCAGCCGCAAATAGCTCTTCACGGGAAGAATGTAACGTGTCCGTCGCTCGGTCAAAATGATATAGCCGTTTTGATTGAATTTGAGACATTACCCCTTGCCCCCCTTAACAAGGGGGGAAATGCATTTATAATCTCCCTTGGTAAGGTGGATTTAGGGGGTATCCGTCTCAGTTCTATGTTAGGCATCGGATGGGTTTTGCGGCCATTGGTTGGCCATTTGCAGTAGGTTCTCACTCACTTCCTGGAGGCCAGCAAGGACATTGAAAAAAGAGATTACCTCATTAACCGTATAGGTTTTGGTGATGCCGCTCGGCCTGAGTTGTTCTAATTTATCAAAAACAATTTGCAAAGGTTCTAACATCCTAAAGGGTTGCATATTGGGGGATGAATCCAAGGATTTGGCGAGGGCGTATAGGGCGTGGGTGGTTTGGTCGGTCGCTTCCTTCAATTCAGCCATAAATAACTGGGCTAATCCCTGAGCATCATCCTGAACCATGGCATATTGCAGAGAAAGGATACTGGAAAGCAAAGCACGCTCATAACTGACCAAAAAATTCCAGCGGCGTTGGCCTAAAGCGGGGCGAAATCCCTCGCTCAGTTCGGCTTGGGATTCATCCTGTAACGTGGTTTGCGCCTTGAGATTTTGGCGAATTTGCCCAATTAAAGGCTGTAGGTCTGTAGCTACAACCGGTTGATGGAGATAGGTGGCAACGGTTTGTTCATAAAGATTAGCAAGTTGATGAAAAGTCTGCGACAGGTTGGCATTGAGGACGCTGGTCGCCGTGCGGGGAGTAGCCAGCAACGTAAAAAGTAGGGCGATGATAATGCCGAGGAGTGTTTCCGAAAAACGACCCCAGATATAACTATTGGGGTCAGTGCGGTGGATCATCAGCGCAATGGTCACGAGAAAACAGCCGCCCTTGTAGCCCGCCATGGTCATGCCTAGGGCATCACAGATGAGCATGGTGAGGGCAATGCCCAGTCCCACGGTGAACGGGTGACTGCCCAGCGTGTGAACCAGCAGGGTCGCCACCACCGCCCCAATGCCCGTGCCGAGCACTCGCTGTTTACTGGCAGTCAACCCTTTTCCCAAGGTGGGTTGCAGGGCAATCACCAGGGCGATCACCGCATAGTAACCGTATTCTAGGCGGGTCAAATTGATAATCGCTAGGGTAATTCCCAGGGCTATGGCAACCTTCAGGTAATGGGATATTTGGTGCCGGGGAATGGGGTGTAGGGATAAGTTCCAGGGGCGTCGCAGTCGCTCTGCGGGGTGATTTTGGTTAAATTGCATCGCCAACTGGTCCATGTCTTGCACCATGCGGGCTAACGTTGCCAGAAAATCATAAAATGAGACCACTTCCGGCAAAGGGTAAGGCTTGATTTCATCCCGGCGACGCAGTTCAGCCAACCGGTCGAAGACCAATGATAAAGCAGAGGACAGATAAGAAATATCTACTTTTTGAGAGGGGTTATCCCATTGCCGAATCCGGGTTTGCAAAACCCCACAAGCCCGCAGAAAATCCTGATAAAGCCGGTCTAAGTCGGGCTTAAACAAGGCCAATAGCGGGTTCGGTTGCGCTCCTTTGCGAATCCGATTCATCGCCAGTAAATGACGATACAGGCGGCGTTCTCTGGCAATCCAATCACTCCAGTTATCCTGGATGAGTTGTCTCCCCAAAAAACCGTAGAGCGACCGTTGCAATAAATCCTCACTCGCTTTGATCAGCCGCCTCATTTCCGCCGTGTGTTGGGTCAATTCTCCCCCCTGAAGCGTCTGCTGCAATCCCTGATGGGTTTGCTCCAGAACGTGACCGAGGTGACGCTGGAGGATTTGGCGGGGGCGTTCTGGCCAAAACAACAGGGTCACCCCCGTCCCGATGAACACCCCGATACCGTTCTCATAAACCCGCTGCAACGTGTAAAGGGCGGGCGTAGCCCCCAGGCTCGGTTCCGCCGCCATCAAAGCCGCAATAACCCCCGCTTGACCCACCAGAGCTTGCCAACCCAACAGTTCACAGCATAGGGAGGCGAGCAAAAACGCCAGACCTCCCGTCAGGGGATTACTGCCCCACCCACCGAGGATCAGCGTCGTTGCCACGCCCGCAATGACACTGCCGCCCAGTCGCCCCCACCCGGCTTTGACCGTATCCCCCACGGAGGTGAGCATGGTGGCAATCAGCCCCATCACCGGATACTCAATGTGGGTCAGATGGGAATCCTGAAATACCGCAGCCAGAATGCCAGCAGCCAGGGCAGTTTTCAAAGCATGTTGGACAATCACGGTCGCCTAGCTCCACAGACGGAGAATGGCTGACCATCAGCAACGCACTGGCCGAGCCAATTCAAAACGCCGACCTTTGTTGATAAGCCCAGTACAAAGCGTGCAGAAAGTCATCCGGGTCACCCCCCTCCTCCCGGCGGTGCAAGCGTTCCTGGAACTGCTGGGCGAGTTCGTGCGCCAACTGTTGCCGCACAGAAGGACGAAATCGCCCACAACGCTGGACGTACTCCCGCAAAATCACAAACTCATCCGGGGCAAGATGTCCGGCAATGGGCAGCAAATCCCGCCCCATTTCCGCCACCGCTGCCGGCCATTGGATGCCTCGGGTTTGCGCCACCGCTTCCTGAATCACCACCGTTCCGGCCACAAAATCCCCCAACCGTTTTTCCCGCTTACCGAAAATGACGAAATAGGCTCCGATGAGCAGGAGGTCATCCACGATCCGCAGTAACGTCCGGAGGGTGGCCTGCTGTAAACCGACCGGTCGGCCATCTTCCTGAATCACCCGGATATGCGCCAGCCTTTTCCCCGGCGTTTGCCCTTGCCACAGGGTTTCAAAGAAGACGAAATACCCTGTGTAGATCAAAAATGCCACCAAAAAACTCACCGCCGCCAACCACAAAAATGCCCCGCCCGTATCCCCATTTCCATCGGCAAAATTATCTAAAAATTCACTCACCACAATGGCATAGACCACCATCGCTTCCGCAAACAAAGCCAACCCCAAACAGAGATAATCCACCACCAGCGCATAAACCCGATTTCCCGGCCCAGCCAATACCAACTCCAGTTCCGTATGTTCCGGCGTGGCAATCTTGAGGATGCGCCAAAAGGGGTGGGTCATGGGTCAACCGATGGTAATACGAGACCCCAGCCTTCCCGTTGACATTGGGATTCATGGTACAAAGCCGCCAACACCGCCTGCCAATAGGGAGCAAACACCGCCCCCACCAGCAACGCCGGGATCACAAAAGCAAACACCATCGGCACCAAAAAACCGATACCCGCCACCGCTGGTTGATTCACAACTGCCCCCAAAATCACACCGATGATACCGCCAATCAAGGTGGCAAAAAGCAGCAACATCATCTGTACCATATTCATCACCATTTGCACCGGAAATTGGAACGGCAGGAGCAATAAACCGCCCACCAAAACCACCAATTGAATCTTCACCACCGAACCCTGGGTCAGTTGCCAACTGCGGGGCAAACTGCGGAGCGGCCCGACCCCAGCTTCCATCACCAGCGGCAAAGGGTACAACAACCAGCGAAACACCAACCAGGTCCAGGCCAGCACCGCCAACACCGCCACCAGGAATGCCCACAGCCCAAACCCCAGCACCAGCCAGGGATTTTCCCAGGCACCCTGCTCGTCCCAACGCAGGGCGAGCGGCACAGTTACCAGCAATCCCACCCCGCCGATGACCACCAGCGCTAGGGCAGAGGCCAGCCCGTACAATATCCCCGCCCCCAACAGACCCCACATTTTGCCCTGGGCAACGGTGACCGCCTCCGCCGGGGTTTCCGGCACCCCCCGCAACTGCTGTACCACCAGCCGGGATAGGGCACCCATCAGGGCACCATATTTCGCCCAACCATACACCGGCACCAAGACCCAGGCGTAGGCTTGCAGGGATAACCAGAGATACCGCCAAAAGTGCCAGCGATAGACCTGCAAACTGAAGGTCAAGATATTACCGACATTCAGCGGTGGGGAACCGACCCGGAGTACCATAATCCAGACCCGTGGGAAACCTAGCCCTATCTTACCTATCATGATTCAGGATAGGGTTCAGGAACTTGGGGTTTTTACCACCCGTCCTTGAGCTTATTGCTCATCTCAACCATCTATGTTGCGCCCCCATTGGTGTTGGTTACTGCTCCCGCTCAGCCTCTGGTCTCTGCCCGCCCAAGCCCAGGAGCCATTTGGAGCTATTGCCCTCGGCAAACAGAGCAGTCGCTTTGGCTATAGCTATGACTGGCAAACCTCATCCCAGGCCAGCCAAAGGGCACTCCAGGAATGTGGTAGCCCCGATTGTCGGGTGGTTTTAACGTTTAATGGGGGTTGTGGCGCAGTGGCGGAAGGTGCCAACCGCACCGGTTTCGGTACGGGCAAAAACCGCGATTTAGCCGAACAGGCCGCCCGCAAACTCTGCGATGAAGCGAGTTGTAAAGTCACTGTCTGGGCCTGCAATTCCCGATGAAACCGGCTGGTCTGGCGGAGCGAATCATTGTGGCTCTGGATGTGCCGGATGGGGATACCGCCCTCCGCTGGGTTGAGCGTTTGCCCGCAGTGCAGTGGTGGAAAGTGGGTTTAGAGTTATTCACCGCTGCCGGGCCAGCCATTCTGATGCAACTCAAACGGCGCCAAAAATCCATTTTTTTAGACTTGAAGTACCACGATATTCCCCAGACGGTGGCACGAGCCTGTCAAGTGGCGGTGGATCACGGGGTAGATTTTTTAACCGTACACGCCACCGCCGGTTCCCAAGCCCTCGCCCACGCCCAGGCCACGGTTGCCCCCAGTTCCCTGAAATTATTGGCCGTGACGCTCTTGACCAGCACGGGGGCGGAGCAATTTACCCAGGAATTTCACAGCCGTTTGGACATGGATCATTACGTCCGGCACTGGGCGCAGGTCGCCCAACGAGCCGGGTTGGCGGGGGTGATTTGTTCCCCCCGGGAAGTTGCCGGTTTGAAACAGAGCTTGGGGGCGGATTTTTTGTGCGTTTGCCCCGGCATTCGCTGGCCAGACCACTCCCTAGCCCCTAGAGCCGACGATCAACACCGCACCTGTACCCCCCAGGCCGCCCTGGCCAACGGGGCGGATTATTTGGTCATTGGCCGTCCGATTTTGCAGGCACCCGACCCCGAACAGGTTTGGCAAGAACTGATGGGACTCGACCGATGAACCCGCAGGATGTGATTACCCGTTGGCAACTGCAACCCCACCCGGAAGGCGGCTACTACCGGGAGATTTATCGCTCTCCCCTGGAAGTTGATTTAGGACAAAATACATATAATGCTTGTACTCATATCTACTGGTTACTCCACCAAGGGGATTTTTCCGCATGGCATCGGGTGCGGGCGGGGGATGAAATTTGGCATTGGTACGGGGGCGACCCCCTGGAATTGCATACCCTCAGCCCGGAGTACCATTATCAAGTCCTAAGCGAGGAACAGCCCTGTGTTGTAGTACCGGCGGGGGTATGGCAGGCGGCACGATTGGTCGGGGCGGGCAACTGGGTTTGGTGCGGCTGTACGGTGAGTCCCGGGTTTAGCTTCGCCCGGTTTGACCTGGGGGAGCGGGCACAGTTACTCCGGGAATTTCCTGCTCATGGGGATTTAATTACCCAACTGACTCGCCCTCTCCAGTGGCAGTGACCTGATAGAGCTTGCCCGTGCCCGCACCACCCGCTCCCTTGTTAACCAAACAAAGGGTTATAGTCAAAAGGGTGCACCCAAGAACCTATGGACATTGCCGAACAGCGCCGCCATTTCCCGGCTTTGCAGGACAAAATTTATCTGAATTTTGGCGGCCAAGGACCCTTGCCTGCTTGCGCCATCACCGCCATCCAGGATGCGTACCAAGCAGGCCAAACATACGGACCCTTTAGCCGCCGTGCCCTGGATTGGGTCGCCGCCGAGGAGAATTTAACCCGCACGGCTCTGGCGGCAACCCTGAACGTGGCAGCAACGGACATTACCCTAACCCAGTCCACCACCCAGGGGTGTGCCATTGTCCTCTGGGGCTGGCCGTGGCAAAGCGGGGATCACCTGCTTCTGGGCGATGGGGAACATCCCGGCGTGGTGGCAAACGTGGCGCAACTCGCCCAACGGTTTGGCTTAACGTGGAGTACCTGCCCCCTAAGCTTTAGTAGTGATAATATAATTACAGTTTTAGAAAAATCCATCCAGCCCCGCACCCGGATGCTGGTGCTGAGCCACATTCTCTGGCATACGGGGCAGGTATTACCCCTGGCGGCGATCGGGGCATGGTGCGCCGACCGGGATATTCGCCTCTTGGTGGATGGGGCGCAGTCTTTGGGGGTGCTTCCCTTGGACATGACCGGGGTAGATTTTTACGCTGCAACCGGACACAAATGGCTGTGTGGGCCAGCGGGGTTGGGGGTTTTGTATATTCACCCACAGTACCGAGAGCATCTGCAACCCACCCACTGCGGTTGGCGAGGATTGCAGAGATTTACCGACAACCAACCCCAATGGGCACGGGACGGGCAACGGCACGAAATTGCCACTACCGCCTGGGAATTGGGGCGGGGACTGCGGGCAAGTTTAAGCCTACATCAGGACTGGGGCACCAGCACCCACCGGTACGAACGTCTGACGCAGACGGCGGGGGAACTCTGGACACAACTGGGGACAATCCCGCACCTCACCCGGCTTTTGCCCCAGCCTCCCCATTGCGGCTTGGTCAGTTTTCGCATAGCAAACCAATCCCCCGAAGCCCTTGCCCAAATACTCGAACAACGGGGAATCTATGTGCGAGCCGTGGCTGCGGGCGATTGCGTTCGGGCTTCCATCCATTACCTCACCACAGCCCAGGAGGTAACCGAACTCGTCCAAGCGTTGCGGGAACTAGAGGGATGAACCCACGCCGACGTAGGAACCCCAGAAAAATAGAGCCACCACCGCCAGCACACCCATACCCGCCACCGTACCGACCAACCACAGGGGAATACGACCAGACATAACGACGACCTACCTCCTAATGACTTGGAACTCCACGAGCGTAACTAATTAAAAAAGTAGCTGGAGAACAAAATAGCCAGTACAAAAATCAACAACAACCCCAAAAACAAGGAAGTGCGATTCAGTTCAACCGGCTGGGTATTCGGGTTTTTGTCAGCCATGATTTTTAGGACTCCTAACGGCGGATAAACTGCATGGCGGCAATCGCCCCCAAAAAGAAAATCGTCGGTACCCCCAATGTATGCACCGCTAACCAGCGCACCGTAAAAATGGGGTAGGACACCGGCTCATTAGAGGGATTGGTGGTCATGGGTTTTCTCCTGCACTTTCTTGTAAACTCTGCTGAAATGTATCAATTTGTTGCCGGGCTTGATAGCGTTCGGACACCACCGGCGGCTTTTCTTGCACCGGGCTGAAGTAGGTGTCGGGACGGGGCGTACCAAACACATCGTAGGCCAAACCTGTACTAATAAACAACCAACCCGCAATGAATAGAGCCGGGATGGTGATGCTGTGGATCACCCAGTAACGGACGCTGGTGATGATGTCCGCAAATGGGCGTTCCCCGGTACTACCTGATGCCATAGAACTGACCTCCTCTCAGGGATTTAACGTCACTGGTCATGCTACTTCTATTGTGCCGGGAAAGCGACCCGACTGTACAGGCCACACAGCAAAATAATCTGGGTGGTCAGGGTGTCCGCCGCCGGTGCCCCCCGCTTGATCCCCACCTCCATCTCAAACAGAACCTCTAGGGTTTGCGTCAAAGCGGCCAGAGATAGGGAGCGCACCTCTTTTTCTAAAAAATAAATCCGTTTCGGGTTGCCCAGATTGGTCATGGCCGCCACTTTTTGGGCATCCACCGCTTTATCTATTTGCATCAATTTCACCCACAACCAGAGGCGAAACTGGCTCACCAAAGTGGCAGTAATCCGCAAGGGCGGCTCGGCCATGCTCAGTAAGTCATCCAGCAAATTTAAGGCCACCTCGGTCTGCCCCTGGCGGATGGCTTGGGCGAGAGCCAAACTGGTCTGGGTGGTGGCGGGCACCAGGGGTTGAATTTCCTTGGCACTCAGGGGGCGGGGGTCATCCGGGCGGAGCAGGCTGATTTTTTGCAATTCCTGCGCCAGCCGGTAACGGTCATTGCCCACCGCCGTTACCAGGTAATCCACCGCATCGGCTTTGAGGGCTAAATTCAGCGTCTGCGCCGTATCCCGCACCATCTCCGTCAGAGCGTCGGTTTTCCAGGGGGGAATGGGGTTAAATTCCTGCACCGTACCCTGTTGGCTGAACAATTGCCCCAGCTTGGATTTGACGGGTAATTTATTACTCCCGGTAAATAATAGGTAGGAACTATCGGGCAGGTTGGGGACAAAATCCAGCAATGTTTGCATCAATTCTTCCGGGCATTTGCTGCCCAGGGGTGCATCGCTAATCCAGGTCAAACGTCCCCCACTGCCAAAGGGGAGCGTCCGACTTTCCGCCAGGGCATTTTGGATCAATTCCCAGGAATCCCCAGCCACTTTTTGGTAATTAAAACTCTGCCAGTTGGGGTCAACCACCCGCTCGATTAATTGCTGGGCGGCCTGCTTAATTTGATAGTCATCTTCCCCCCAATAATAATAAATGGGCATAAGCGTTAACGATGGTAATCTTGGCCGCTACCGTAATAGTATTGCTCAAACCGCCTCATGGGTAAATAATCAAGCGAATTTGGGGGCAATTTTTGCGCCAGCAGAGTGTAGAGAATCAACATCCCATAATGCCCCGTCCAATTCAGGAGTGAACCCACACCCAAACGCCCCACCACCTGAGCGATTAACCCGGGATTTTTGAGCATCATTCCCACAAGTGTTTGCGTTAATCCGGGTAATTGAATCACATCTTGCAAAAATGGCTTCAACACCCCATCCCCCGCCTGCGCCATCACGCCAAATGCCGTTGCCAAAACCTCATTTACCAAATGGGGGGGCAAATCCTGACCCAGGGGTACCCGCATCACCTGTTGAAACAACCAGGTTAAGGACACATTGGGTTGGTAGGGTTGCAACAAACTTAAATTTTGCCGGTCTAGGGCATCCGCTTTGAGGGCAGCATCAATGCCGGTCATGAACCTGGGCAAATGCCGTAATAGGGTGCCAAATCCCCCAAAACTCAAGGGCGATTGCATCCCACTACTATCCCCCACCGGCAAAATTCGCGCCCAATAACTCCCCAGGGGACTCCGGCGGTAGCTAGGAAAGAAACCAAACACAAACCGTTGCCAGGATAGGTCTGCTAAATCCACCCCTTGATAGGCAGGTAAGTGTTCAAAATAAGCTGAAAATAATTCCGTCAAACTGGGGCGGTCGGGATGGGTATCCACATAGGTAAAAAGATAAGTAGTGCGACCATCCTGAGCGGGAAATGCCTCCCAAAAATACTGACAATGATTGATAATCGGGGTAGTGGTGACCAGCAAATCTCCGTATTCACGTTCAGGAAATCCCTGGGCACATCCACCCACAACCAAACAGATACCATCGGGCATTTGCCCCTGTCTCGCTAATTTGGTTAACGGGGAAAAATGCCCCATCATATCCAGTAAAAGGCGACTTTTATAATTTGATTCCCCCGCTTGAATCGCAATCCCATCGGCATAGATTTTTACATTTTTAACCGCTTGAAATTCTCCCACATAGCCACCCTGTTGAATCAGTTTATTTTTGAGTAAATCTAACAATAAATCCGGTCGCACCCCCAGATTTAAGACATCCTTGACCCACCAGGGTTGACCTAAATAAAATTGCACCCGACCGGGATTATATTCCGTCACAATTACCGTCGCTAATTCCGCTGGCGTTAATAACTCTAAATCCATCAAAACATTTAACTCAGCACGGGAGATATTCCATTCCTGCCGTCGCCCTTGCAATGCGCCCCGCTCCAAGACCGCCACCCGATACCCCTTTTGCCGCAAACCCCAGCCCACCAAAATCCCCAGCGTGCCCCCGGCGATGACCACATCCCAGTCCGTTTGCCCCAAAACATCGCCGGTTGTCAACACGGGCAATTCCCCCGATGCCGCTTCTGACCAAGTGCCCCGCCCCGCCCCACCTACCGGAACTGCGCCGTTTTTTTGCTGATATTTGAGTGCCGACCACGCCCGATCCGCCCGTTGCAACTGCTGCCAAGGGTTACCCGATACGGTTTGAAATAACTCCATGAGTGGGGACACGGGTGCAGACCAAAGACGGGCTAATTCTATGGTAATTCACCGAAAATATCGCAACATGAGCACACCAAAATTGCTAAAGCAAAAAAGCATCCTTGTGTACTTAAGACGCTCTAAAAACAATACTCTGAAACAATCGCTAGAGCAGTTAAATAAAGAACAAAAATTTTGCCCGGTGTTACGGAGCTTGACTCATTAGGGCGAACCGAAAAAAAACAGCTCTGGGTAACACCGGCTTTTTGAATTTTAACAATGAAAATCCGATTTGTAAACCCAGTTAATCCTAACTTAGGAGGGTTGCGAATATCTCCATCGCTCAAAAATCATTACAAAGTCAGTGAGAATAGAAGACACCTCTATTTATTACAACCGGCAGGAAATCATCTCGCTGGAACGTCCATAGCTTGCGTGTCCGAGGACATTAGCCTGCGTGGTGTAGCCATTGTTACCCGAAACCAGGGGCGGAGGAATGCCTGCGGCAGAGAGTGCCCCTGCGACCAGTATGCTTGAATTAATAGAGGTTCCCTTTGGATGAAAATTGGTTGCCGTTCGATGCTTAACTTTAGCAGTCTAACCAGGGGTTTAGCTGATGGGGGTTGCGCTTGGCGTAGCTATATCTATTGGGTGGGATGGGTCATCGGGATCGTGTTCGCTCCCCCCGCTTACGGTTATGACCCCGCCCAACTAGCGCAACTCAAAACCACTAAACAATGCCCCGATTGTGATTTAAGTCGGGCGGATTTACAAAATCAGGATTTAGCCGGAGCCAATTTACAGGGTGCCAATCTCACCAATGCCATTCTGGTTTTTACCCGGTTGTCCCAGGCCAATTTGCAGGGGGCGTACCTGGCTGGGGTGAATGCCTACGGGGTGAATTTGCAAGGAGCCAATTTATCCGGCGTGAATTTGTATGTGGCGAATCTGGTGCGGGGGGAATTGCAGGGAGCCAATTTAACCCAAGCCTTTTTGGGGGGGTGTAATTTATTTGAAACCCAACTCCAGGGAGCCAATCTCACCCAAGCCCGTTTACCCTTTGCCAATGTCAGTTTTGCCCAATTACAAGGGGCGAATTTAACTGGCAGTGACCTGCGGGCGGCCAACTTATTTCACGCCAATTTAACCGGAGCTAACCAACAGGAGATGAATCTCACCGGGGCGAATGTGCAGCAAACCCTGGGCTTGCTCACCCCATAAACCCCTATGAATGAGTTAGCCAAGTACCAACGGTTAGCGATTCACCCCCAGCAAATTCACGGGCAATCGGTGCCTTTGACCCCAGAGCAAAGCCATTACCTGGGGCGGGTATTGCGCTTGCAGGTGGGGGATGGGTTTATTGTCATGGACGGGCGGGGGCATTGGTGGCGGGCCGAATTGCTCACCCCGACGACGGCGCAGTTGGGGGAATTGGTACCCGAAAATCGGGAACTGCCGGCGGCCATCGCACTCCTGATGGGAATTCCCAAGGGGGATGGGATGGATCAGGTGGTACGGCAGGCGACGGAACTGGGGGTATGGCAAATTTTACCTTTAATCACGGAACGTACCCAGGTACACCCCAGCCCTGGGCGCACCCAACGCTGGCAGCGGATTGCCACGGAAGCGGCGGAACAGTCCTGGCGGCAATGGGTACCGGAGGTTTTCCCGGCGCAATCGTTAGCCTCCGCTTGGGCGCAACTGGGCACTCTGCCCAAATGGGTCTGCGACCCGTCCCCCGGTGTGGCGCATATCCTGACCGTCTTACCTTCAGAACCACAGCCATTGGCATTATTCATCGGGCCAGAGGGAGGCTGGAGCGAGGGAGAACGGGACTGGTTGCGGGCGCAGGGGGGGCAGTTGGTTTCCCTGGGAGGGCGGGTACTGCGGACGGTGACGGCTCCCCTCTCCGCCCTAGCTCTGATTGGGGCATCATGGGAACAGCATCTTTAGCACTTTTAGTTTGGAGGGGGTTATGACGGTCACCTACGCCCAGGAATGGGATTTATCGGATTTGTACCGCAGTCTGGACGACCCCCGCTTGGCACAGGATTTAGAGGAATTACAGAGCCAAGCCACCACCTTTCGCCAGCAGTACCGGGGGCGGGTGCAGGAATTGACCCCGCAGGAGGTACGGACAGCCATCCAAACCCTGGAATCCCTGTGGGAACGGGTGGGTTATGCCTACGCCTACCCGGCCTTGACCTTTGCCGCCGACACCCGCAACACCCCCGCCCGCCAGGTTCTTGACCGGGTGATGCAAGCGGCGACGGAAATTGAAAACCAGGTGTTGTTTTTCTCGCTGGAGTTGCAACAGCTACCCGCAGAACGATTAACCGCATTGCAACAGGAGCCGGTGCTGGTGCCCTACCGGCATTACCTGGAGCGCATGAAGTTGGCGCAACCCTACCAACTCCCAGAGGCGGTGGAGCAAACCCGCAACCAGGACAGTTTGACGGGCAGACAGGCGTTTATCCAACTGCGTTCCCTGCACCAGGGAGCCTTGAACTACCGCCCGGTGACCACCCCGGAGGGGACGACGGCAAATTTAGAGGCCGAACTGGGGGCGTTAATGTTTCACGCTGATGCCCATACCCGCCACCAAGCCTACACCAGCATCCGGGAACGGCTGGCGGAGCATAATTTACTGTATGGGTACATTCTCAGTACGGTGGCGCAGGATCACCGCCTGGAAAATCAACTGCGGGGGCACGCTTCTACCCTGAGCAAGCAATTATTGGTAGATGAGGTGCCGGAAGCAGTATTTGGGGCAGTCATGCGGGGGACGGAAGCTCGCTATGACATTTTTCAACGCTACTACCGGCGCAAGGGGGAAGCCTTGGGGATGAAAATCCGTACCTGCGATGTGCTGGCTCCCTGGCCGAGCCAACAGCCGGTGGATACTCAAATTGACTACGACCGGGGAATTGGCTTACTTTTGGCGGCCTTGGGGCAATTTAGCGACACCTACCGCCAGCGGGCGGAAACCTTTTTCCAACGGCGGTGGGTGGATGCCCGGATGCGTCCCGGCAAGCAGGGGGGGGCGTTTTGTTCCTACATTCACGGCAAACATAGCTATCTGTTGCTCTCCTATGCCGATAATTACAATTCCCTGTTTACCCTGGCGCACGAGATGGGGCATGGCCTGCATTTCGCCTGGATTGGGGAACAACAGAGCTACTTCAACAGCAATCCGCCGATGGTGTTGGCCGAAGTTGCGTCGGTGTTTAACGAATTATTACTATTGGATTATCTGTTGGCACAGGCCAGTGACCAACCGGATTTACAACGGGTTTTATTAGTGCGTTTGATTGAGGATCAGTTAAGTTTAATTTTCCGCCAAAGTACGATCAGCCGTCTGGAATTGGCGATCCACGACCGGGCGGCGCAGGGCAGTTTTGACCAGGAGTTTGTCAACCAAACCTGGACTGCCCTCTATCAGGAACTGTGTGGCGATGCGGTGGAAGTTTTGCCAGAACATGGGGTGGACTGGGGGAGGGTGGGGCATATTTTCTTTAAGCCCTACTACTGTTACCAATACACCGCCTCCAGCGTGGTGAGTTTGGCCTGTTATCAGCAGTACCGCCAACGGGGGCGGGATTTTATTCCCGGCTATCTGCAACTGCTGGCCGCCGGGGGTTCCCGGGAGCAGATGGGGGCGTTGCGGGAGTATGTGGGGGTGGACTTGACCCAACCGGAGACGATTGCGGGTGCCCTGGAGACGGTTTCCGGGTTGATTGACCGGCTGGAAGCCTCCCTGTGACCCTGGTAAGCTGGTACTATTCCTAAAACTCTCCCGGCTCTTTTGAAACCCGCACCCATCAACGAGGAAAGTAAGTTAACCGCCCTAGTGCAGGCGGTGGAGCAGTTGCGCTCGGCGACGACCCCGGAGCAATTATGGACTCAGGCGGCGCACTACCTGGGGCAGGAATTGCAAACCCAATTGGCCAGTGATGGGCGCACGGGGGAATTTTGGGTGTGGTTGGCCAGCTTTGATAGCACCCGCCAAACCCTGGTGGGCAAAGATGGGGTGGTGCCCCAGCCCAAGGAGGATGGCTCGTTGTTGCGGCAACGGTTGGGGGTGATGGCGGGGGATGTGTGGCAACGGGTCTTAGCGCAGGAAGCACCCCTGGACATCCCCGATTGGAATAAAGAGGCGCGGCGGGGGGAATGGGCGAATAAGATGAAGCGTCTGCACCCGGTGGGGGTCACCCTCTGTCCCGTACCGGGGGGCGTAGGGGTGGCTTTTCTGGGTATTTCCGAGTGGGGAGCCGCCCTGCGCCCGGATGGCAAACTGCGGATGCGGCTACTGCTGGCCGAATTGGCGCAACGGCTCCAGGCTTTAGAGGCTCAAAAGCAACAACAGCAAACCCGCCAGGGGGGGGAATTTCTCACCCAGGTGATGCTCAAATGCCGTCCCCAGAGTGGGTACGAAGAACGGTTGACCCTGATGGCGGAACAGGTGCATCAGGCGGTGGGGGCGGATCAAACCCTGGTGTACGCCTACGACGAGCGGGCAAATCACTTTCTCCTCAAAACCAGTGCCCCCCGCCTGCGGCGGGAAGAGGTCGTCCCCCTAGCGATGATCCAAGGGCTATACCAAAACTTGATGCTGGGGGAATTGGTGGTGATCAATGATGCCGACCAAGCCCAACGGATTGCCATCAGTGTCCAGTTTTGGCAACAGTACAATGCCCAAGCTCTGTTGGCGGCGGCGGTACTGGCTCCCGAATCGAAGCAATTATTGGGGTTTTATGCCTGCCTGAGCCGTCAACCCCGCAACTGGGAAGCCTTTGATAAATCGGCACTCCAGGGGGTGGCGCAGTTGGCATCCCTATTGTCCCCCTTGGCAGAAGTGACCCAGACCCTGGCGCGCCTGGAAACGGAACAAAAGGTGTACCTGGGGGTTGCCCGGGCGATCTATGGTGGCGGTGATTGGCATCAGGCATTGAAAACCGCCGGTCAAATTCTCGACCAACACCTACCGGGGGAGCGGTGGTTACTCTTACACCAAAATCCCGACAGCCGCCATTACGAAATCGTCCACCAAAGTTATAAGAAACGGCCTCTGGTTGGGCCTTTGGCGGCTCTCCATGAACTCGACCACGATTTATTGCGCCAACGGGGTATGGTGGTGACGGTGCCCAACTGGCAGACGGAATTGAAGCTGATGACCTGGCGGCAAACCCTGCAAAATCAAGGGGTGCAAGCGGTGTTGGCGGCCAATGCGGTACCGGAGCATCACCCCCAAATTCTCCTGGTTCTCACCCAAAACGAACCCCACTACTGGAGTCCCCGGGATTGCCAGTTTGTCCAAGCGGTGGCGCAGCAGTTGGGGGTGGTCATCCGGCAGTGGTATTTACAACAGTCTTATGAATCGCAGACACGGCTCTACCAGGCTTTGGTGCGGGGATTGGCATTGCGAGAGCATCCCTTGGCTTTGGTACAACACCTAGCTAGTGCGCTGTCCGTCCCCCAGGTGGCCTTGGTGACCTGGGCAAATGGGGCAGACACGGGACAGGCGGTGGCGGCCAACCCCCACCATGAAGCCCTATCCGTGCAGGTGAATACCCCGATTCCCATCGCCGATGACCCCCTGATTCAACGGGTGATTGCCCAGGCCGAACCCTGGCTCCAGAGTGGTGTGGAGTTAGAAATTTCGACCCGCCGCTGGTTGACGGGGGAAGGCATTGACCAGATTTTGGCCTTGCCCGTGGGCGACCCGGCCCAGGGGGTTTTGGTGCTCCTAGATACGGCGCAACAAACCTGGCCGCCCCCATTGATCGCCATGGTGCAGGTGTTGACGGGAGCTTTGGCGCAGGGGTTGGTACTAGACCAACGGGTGCAACACCGGGAGCAGCGGTATCTGCGTTTGGCCGGTCAAAATTGGCGGCGGCAGTGGCTCTGGCAGGAATGGGCGACGGCGGTGGGACAACTGACCCCGACGCAATTCCCCGAACAATGGCCGGAATATCAACGGCGAGCCGACACTTGGTTAACCCCCGACCTAACCCTCCAATCCCAACCCGTATCCCTCTCCAGCCTGTTGCGCCGTGCCTCCGCCCGCATGAACGACCTGATTAGTCAGAACAAAGTCTGGTTTCGGGTGCATCAATCGGGCTTAGAAAAAGCCCAAATTATGGGGGATGGGGAGCGGTTGGAGTTGATTTTGGCGGAATTACTGCGGTTTGCCTGCCAACGCTCCCCCCAGGAAGGGCGGGTGGACATCTGGTGTCAACCGGCGCAAACCGGGATGGTAGAGGTGGCCATCACCGACTACGGTGCCATTCTGCTCAGCCTGCTGGATCAACTGCGTCCCCAGCACCCCGACCCAGTGGGCAGTGGCGTGCTCGACCATTCCCCCGCCCGAGAATTATTCCTATGCCGTTTCCAAGTGCAACAGATGGGCGGGGATATTTTCTACGAAAAACTCCCGGATAATCGCTTTTCCAGCCGGTTATGGTTATCCCTAAGCCCGTGAATTGGCGGTGGCTGGTCGGGCTGACCGGGTTGGCGTTGCTGGTTTGGCTGATCGGGCTGGACAATGTACCGCTCCGGGATGTGGATGAAGGCCAAGTCGTGCTGGTATCTCGGGATATTTTCTGTACTGGGAATTGGCTCTTTCCTACCCGGATGGGCGAACCCTACCTGAATAAACCTCCCCTGGTGCATTGGCTGACCGCCCTCAGTTATCAGATGGGTGGCATCACGGACTGGCAGAGCCGCTTCCCCGCCGCTGTGGTAAGTGCTTTGGCTGTGCCGGGGATGTACCTGCTGGGGCGGCAGGTATTTGGGAAGGAAGTCCCGGCTTGCTGGGCAGCCTTGGTGTTTTTAACTCTGATGCCGGTGGTGCGCCATGGCCGCTTGGTGATGCTCGACGGCACCGTGCTGACCGGCCTCGTTTTTTTACTGTTGGCGACAGCCTACACCCGCCATCAGCCCCGCTGGAGTTGGGGGATGGGATTCATGCTGGGAATCTTGGCACTGACCAAGGGTTTAATTGCCGTGCCTTTGGGATTCATTGCCCTGGCCTTTTTAGCCTGGGAACAACCCCGGATGTTTCAGAAATTGGCCTTTTGGGTGGGATTACTTTTGGGAATGGTTCCTGGTTTAAGTTGGTTTGTTGCCCAAATTTTGTACTATGGTCAGACGTTTTTTCAAGGACATTTGTTAGACCAAAGCCTTGCCCGCACCTGGGAGGTGGTGGGCGGGGAACCGGGGCCGCCTTGGTATTATTTCCAACATTTGTTCTTTCATAGTTGGCCGTGGTTTTTATTTTGGCCGGGGGGGTTGTTTCTAGCTTGGCGCAAACGTCACGAAGCCTGGGCAAAATTAAGCTTACTGGGCACCGGGATATTTTTGGGAATTATTTCGGTAATGACCACCAAAATTTCCTGGTATGTGATGCCCGTTTACCCCTTTTTTGCCCTCACCGTTGGGGCGAAAATAACCCAGATTTGGCAATACAAAACCGACCCCCCTGGGTGGTGGGTTTATCTATTCGGTTTTTTGACCATGGGGGCGACCGGGGCAGGGATTTATTACGGGGTAATTTTAGGACAACTTGATTTGTTGTTAGTGTTGCTAATTTTAGGAATAACCTTAGGGGGAACAACCCTCTATCTCTGGCAGAAAAAACGTAAGTTTCTGGTGATATTAACTGGGGGATTTTATCTAGCTTTGGTGGCATTTATGGCGACACCTCACTGGAACTGGGAACTGAACAATTCGGAATTTGCCGTCAAACCTGTGGCGGCTTTGATTCGTGAGTTTGTCCCCCCCGAATATGAAGTGTACCTATCCCGCCACCACAGCCGCAGAACCTTGGATTTTTATAGCGGCAGACGGGTGGAAGCCCACAGCAAAGAAAAGTTGGCAACCCTCTGGCAAGAGCGTCCGGTGCGCCCCTTTTTATTGTTAAAAAATCAGGAGTTAGACCAAGTAAATCTACCCAATCATCAGGTCTATGACCAGACAGAACGCTACACGTTGATTGGGCCACCCTTCCTATCCCAACCCACTGAAAATCAGACCACCTGCCCCCTGCCGAAACTATGAACCTGAAATATAGCAATCCTATCCGATTTGTAAACAAAGATTCTGATAGCTTGCGTGTCCGTAGGACATTAGCTTGCGTGGCGCAGCCATAGAACCATACACCGCAGGTGGTTCTCTGACGGGGGCTACGTCCCTGAGACCGCTTATCGCTAATTAATAGAGGTTCCCGATAATATATGTTACTTTAAATATTACTTTCCATATATTGTTTGAAAAAATTATGATCGATTTCGTATGTTGTTACAGGCTTCAATCCAATTTTTGACAACTCAATCATTTTGATTAATTGATCAGAATCTACTAATTCAATCTGTGGCGCGCCTTCTCTATTTGCTTCTTTAATAGCTTCCTGTGTAAATTTACTTGTTGTGATAAAAATTCCTTTGTCCGCTCTGCCAATCATTGCATTTCTAAAATCTCCAATCATTGATCTTCCTATATTATTGCCATCTTTATATCTTTTTGCTTGAAATAAAACTCTAAACGAGACAAATGGGTTTATTCTAAGTGTTGCTATGCCATCAATTCCTTCATCATGTGAATCACCAGTTAATTTTGGATTTTCAAAATTATTAACTCTCAGTAAATATAAACAAAATCGTTCAAAATTCTTAGGAGGCATTGTTCTTAAATATTCCAATACCCCTTTTTTATAATCTACAGCAATAGAAGAATCATCATCAATTTCTTCTTCATCAATTATTTCTGCTTGCGCTTCCTCAGCAGTTTGGTTATCTTTTGATTTTTTCTCTTTTCTTTTTAGTGTATTTATTTCAACCCATTTTAAAAAGATTTTTCTTGCTTCTTTTTCATCTATTTTTTTATTTAAGCCAGCTTTAGTTAATTTCCAAATTCCTCTTATTCCTGAATCAATATATCCTTCCCAGACTAAATACTGCCTAGCCCAGCAAACTTGATTATAAAATTTAGAAGCCCCAGATTTAATGGTTTCATTCAATATGTCTTCTGGTAAATCTAACTTTTCTGCTATCCAGTTTGATACTTCTGAAGGAGAGCCAGATCCCCCTAAATCACGAAGAGCATCTAGGGTAGGGCTAAACCATTTTATAAATTCAGACTGCTTTCTTGTCATATTTATCCCGTCAAAATATTCAATCATACTAATCAGTGATTAAACTACATTGGAAGTCTCCATGCGGATTTGTCACTCAATTTGTGACGGATAAACGACATAAGAAACTATGTGTATCTCCAGTGGGCTGTTGTAGCCCTGTGACCGTAACCACTCATCATTTTACAGAATAGTCTCATAAATTATTGCCTGCGTGTCGCTTTCGATATTAAGTTACCTAGAGAAAGTCGGGGGCTACGTCCCTGAGACGGCCTACTTTAGAATTGTTTATTGTATTCAATAATTAAACGGTTATCCCGATCCGAAGAACCCACCGCTCGAATGCGGAGTTGATTATTAATCCGATAGGCCAAGGTCAATTGGGACAAATTGGGGTCACTGACCGAATTGCCAAAACTGGTGAACATTTGCAGAAATGAAGCCGAAAATCGCCGCACATCCAACCGCACTTCTCCCCCTAAGGCCAAAGCAGACTGTTGCAAATTGCGGCTATCGGGCAAAGCGGGTAAAACCGTGGGGAAAAACCGCCAGGAAATGCCGCCAAAATCCGTTTCAAAGGAACGGGAAATTTGATTCAACAACGTTTGGCTGGCCAGGTTGGTGAGGAATAATTGGGCGGATTCCGGGCTGGAATTGGCAGAAAAGCCGCCCAATAGGGCAACAATTTGCTCCTCAGTGCGGCTGGGGCTACTGCTTAATTCCAACCCGTTGGGCAAGCGACTGGCACGACCAGTAATACTCGCTTGAATCCGTACCGCTTCCAGTCCCTGCACCCGTTCCGCTAAGGTAATCGGCACCTCGTTGGGGAACTTACCCTGCCGTTGCAGGATATTCCCCTCCAATTGATTGACCCCCTGGGTGACCGTGGTGGTCAGGCGTAAATCTAGCTCCGGGTCAAAGCCATAGCGGGGGTCAAAGACGACCTGATTTTTGTAGGTGCGGTCTAAACGGAAACGGGTGAGAAACACATTGACTTCCCCCCGGTCTAAGGCAAAACTACCGCTGGGTTGGGGCTTCTCCAGGGGACCATTGAGGATGAGGGTACCCTCGGTTGTGACATCTAAATTGAGACCTCGCACCACCTGGAGACCTTTGCCGAGGCGGATTTTCAAGTCCTGAAATCGAGCTTTTGACCCATTCCCGTTCCTCGTCGGGACAAGGGGCGGAGCTTCGCCGTTGGGGGGAGGGGATGCCCCGTTCGCCGTACCCCCCAACAATGCGTCGGAGAGGATTACCCGACCCTGGCTGAGGTCAATCTCTCCCCCGAGTACTGGTGCTTGGGCGGTGCCGGTAATCGTCACTTGGGCACTGGCCTGACCTTGATAAACGTTTTTTTGCTGAATTTGGGCGGGTAATAAAGCCAGGGTCAGGGGTTGCTTGGCCGCCGGGTCAGCCGGGGTGAGGGGGCGACTGATCGGTAAAATGCCTTCCAGGGTCAGGGTGCCCCCGTTGAGTTGGGCTTGCAGTTGCTTGGCCGCCAACCGGTCATCTAAAAAGCGAATCTCGCCGGTGATATTTTCCAAGGCATCCCCCAAACCCGCCAGGGCAACCTTGGCTCCCTGGAAGCGAGCCAGCCCGCTCAAGCGGGGTTCCCGCCAGGTGCCCGCCACATCCACCTGGACTTCCCCTTCTCCCCCCTGCCACCGCGCAAAGGGGTTGAAACTGTTGATCAGGTTCAGACCGCTATTTTTGACCTGGAGGCTCAACTGAATCTGGTCGTCCGTGGCCTGAGCGGTACTGAACGGTAACTGGAGGGGAACACTGCCCCCCGCCCGTACCGGTTCGACCCCGGTGGTTTGGTCACTGACCAACAACTCCGCCCCGAAATGCAACCGCCCCTGGTTGTAGCTAAAACTGGATTGCGCTACCTGGATGGGCGTATCGTCCCAAGTCCCCTCCCGAATCTGCACCTCCCCCTTCGCCTGGGGATTGGCCTGACTCCCCCCCAACGTCGCCGTGCCGCTTACCAACCCGGTCAATTCCCCCGGGATGGGAAGCAGTTGGGTCAAGTAGCTGACCGGAATCTGGCTGAGCAGGAGTTGCCCGGTCTGTTGTTGGCCGCCCAACACGCCGGTGAATAGGATTTGACTTTCCCCCTGCACCAACTGCAAGGGCTGGAGGGTCAGTCGCCCCTGTTGCAAGGTGCCCTCATAACGCCCCTGGAGGGTCAGACGTTCGGCCTTATACTGCCCCCACGCCCAATCCCGCCCCCGCAGGTCAAAATTGGCCGCCAGTTCCCCCCGGTGGTTGCCCTGGAGGGTGGCCTGACCCTGCCATCGCCCCCGCAATTCCTGGACATTGGGCAACCCAAGGGCTTTTTGTTGATTGGCAACGTAGTCCTGTACCTGCGCCTGCACCTGGTTGAAATAGGCCATTTGTGCCCCCAGGGGTAGGTTGGGTTGGCCGACGGGACGCACTGCTAGTGCATCCGCCCCCGGCTGTGGCCCTGTGGTCAGGACGGGCACGAGGTCTTGAATTTCAGCCTCTACCGCCTGAACCTGCGCTTGCCATTGCAGTTGGGGGCGGAACTGCGCCTGCCCCGTAAACTGATAGCGGCTCTGGCGTTGGTGCAATTCCCCTTGACTGAGAACCAGGGTTTGGTTGCGCCACTGGAATTGCCCCCCCAGTTTGGTGGCGACCAGATTGCCCCAGCGAGCCTGATCCACCTGTAGGTGCCCCGTTGCCCGTTGCTGTGCCGGTTCCCACAGGGCTGACCCCTGCAAATCCCCCTGGAGCAAGCCACTGCTGAACAAAGCGAGGGGAAGGTGCCGGAAATTCACCGCCAAACGACCTGCCCGACCTTGCCCTTGGATCACCGCCTGCCCCCGGCGGATGGTCAACGACTGGGGTAACGAACCGGGCAGGAGATGCATCGCCACCTGATCCTGCACCCCCCGCACATCCAGACGCACCCCCGTGCTGGGGGCAAAGCGCACCCCGCCCCGCAGTTGGGGTTCAAATTGCCAATGGTTCACCCGCAGGCCAATTAAACCCAAATCCCCGGAAATTTGGGGTTGTTGCAAATTCCCCCGCAACCGCCCCTGAAAATCCACCTCCCCCCGCAACGCCAAATCCACCGGTAGGGTCACCGGCAAACGCTGCAGGTCGTACTGGCGCACCTGGAGTTGAATATCGGCGGCCAAGGTGCGGGTATTCACTTCCCCCACCGCCCGCAGTTGTGCCCCTTGCGCCCGGAGTTGTAGGCGTTCCGCCTGCCATTGCAGTTGCCCGCGCATCGGGATTTGGGCTTGGGGAGCTTGAAAATCCATGCGTACCTGGGGCTGGGGCAATGTCCCCGCCAGTTCCCCCTGTAGTGCCACCGTCCCCACCCGCACCGGCAAGGTTTGTCCGGGTTTCAGAAATCGCTCGGGTTGGGCTTCCCCCTGGAAGCGAATCGCCAGACGTTGTTGGGGGTCAATCCGCCCCGTGCCCCGCACCTGCGCCCCGGCCAAACCCACCTGGAACCGGGGAATATCCAACCCCCCCCGCGCCACGACCACCTCCAGCGAGGCTTGCTCCAGCCTGGTTTGGTCAATGGTCAGGGAGCCAACAGCGGCCAGCCGCCCCCGGACGTAGGGTTGCGCCAACGCACCCCGCACCACCCAGTCGGACTGTACCTGCCCCTGGACAGGGGATTTCAGCCCCAAGGGTTGCGTAATCTGGGCAATTGCCACCGGCGGGACCTGGATACTCAGGTCATAACCCCGCTGGAAATGCACCCTGCCGGTCACCCCCACCGCCACCCCGGCGAGGCGGACTTGCCCTTGGGTCACCTGCACCTGCTGGGGGGTGAACTGCAATTGCGCCTGCATCTCCGGTTGCACCTGCGCCAACTGGGGGGAACGCACCACTACCCCCCGTACCTGCGCTGCACCCGTCATTTGCGGCAGTTGCCCGGGTTGCCAGTTGATGCCGAGGTCACTGGTCACTTGTCCCCGGCGCAGGGTGATCGGTAAGGGGGTGAAACTGCCTGCCAATTCACTCACAGGCACCAGCGCCAGGTCTTGGGTTTGCAGGTGCGCTTGGAGGGCACGGGCACTCACATCCCACGTCCCGGTCAGCCGCACCGAGCCGCCGCCGGGGGCTTGGGCTTGGGTCTGAAATGCGATCTGTGCCGTCCCCGGTTGCACCTGCGCCTGAATTTGTTCGTAGGTCTGGGCGCGCCGGGTCGCCCAGGGCACCAGCGTTACCCGCCCCCCGACCAGCCGCACCTGGGTAACCTGCACAGCAATGGGCGGGGGACTCGTTTGCTCCTCGATGGCGGGCGTGATCCGCAGCCAGCGTCGATCCGAGGACTGGTGCAATACCGCTTCGGGCTGGATCAAACCGATGTGAATATCCAACCGGCGTTCCTGAAACAACTGCCAGGGTTGGAACTGGACTTCAATCGCCTGAAGTTGGAGATAATCCGGGTCTGTAGCAGTTGCCGGAATGGTCGAAGCCCCAAACCGTACCCCCGTCCAACTAAACCGTTCCACATCCCCAAGGGTGACCGGGCGATTCAAACTACGGCTCAATTCTTGGGAAATCAGGGGTGCCAGCTTTTCCCGGACAAAAAAACTACCGCCTACCCACAGACCCGCCCCCGTTCCCAGGACAACCGCCCCCGCCAACCACCAACCCCGCCGGGGGTAACCCATCTCCTCAAACCGTGCCATGGTCTTTGCCAACTGTGTGAACCCGAGTACCATGCAACGCACCCCGTCTGGAAGTAATTTCGGAGTTCCCGACGAAATGCCGCTAGAGCTACCTTAACGGATTTCCCGGCAATTTCCCAAGGGTGGGAGCTAAATAATTTCTTGCCCCCAGTCGGCTAGACGCAACCTGCCTTGCGGGTGTTCCGGGAAATTTGTGTATAATTTGTCTGGAATGTCTGGATCAATTCCGTATTTTCCCGCTGGCGTTAGCGTGGCTTTTTAGGGTTTGTTCCCCGGTTAGCTTTCCTCGTGTTCCTCAACTCAGTGACATCGTGACCACGATCTGGGGACAATTCCCATGGGTTTATCATCGGTACTGCAGCAGGCACAACAGGGTGACCCCCAGGCGATTGCCACCCTGATGACCCAAGCCCTGGCTCCCCAGGGGGTGTCCGCCCAGGCTCGTCTGCGCCAAGGGGGGCTGGAGGTGGCGTTAACGGCGATGACGGTACCGGATCAGGCTTTTTGTTTGCGGGTACTGCGCCAGGGGTTAATGCACCTGCAACCGGCGGGTCTGCATACCGTGCGGGTGATGGGTTTGCGCCTGGGGGAGCCGTTCCCGGAATGGATGGAAGTCTTTAGCTTGACCCCGCCGCCGGTCACCCCCGTACCGCCGCCCAGTGTGTCCAACTATCCCCCGTCGCCTAGCCAGAGTAATGGTAATGGTCATGCAGATTACAGCCCCGCCTTGACCCGTGACCCGGAACTCCCCACGGAATTACTGGCGGAGGAGTTGCTCCGGCGTTATCAGCAGGGACAACGGAATTTTAGTGGCGTGCAACTCAGCCAGGTGGCACTCATTGAGGCGGTACTGGATGGGATTATCCTGCGGGAGGCGGACTTGAGCCGGTGTATCCTCCGCCGCATCCGCCTGACCCAGGCCAACTTGCAAAAGGCCAATCTGGCGGGGGCTAACCTGATTGAGGCGGATTTGACCGATGCGGACTTGAGCGGGTGCAACTTCAGCCCCACCAAAATTACCGGTCAGGCGGTTCAAGCGTTGGTGGGAGCTTCCGTGCCGGTCAGTACCAATTTGAAACGAGCCATCCTGGTGCGGGTGAATTTATCCCAGGCGAATTTGACCCGGGTGAATGGGGAGGAAGCCCGGTTTGACCAAGCCCGTCTGCAGCAAACGCTGTTGGCTCGGTTTAATGGTAAACGGGCATCCTTTGTAGGCGCAGACCTCACCCAAGCCGACCTCACTTGGGCGATTTTCGATGGGGCAAACCTGACCCAGGCGGATTTGGGGTGCGCCAATCTCCAACGCTGTAACCTGGTGGGGGCGAATCTCACCGGTGCGAATTTGCATGGGGCGGACTTGACTGAGGCGAATCTGGTGCGCGCCAATCTCACCGGGGTGAACCTGCGGGATGCGGTATTGAATAGTACCCAGATGCCGGACGGGAGCATTAAATACGACAAACGCTATTGCCGTTGAGCGGTGGGATTTGGGTCAACCGACTGACCGCAGTTATCTATGTTGGCCGGGGTTCTCTCCCCTGGTATTATGGTCGCAAACTTCCCCAGAGTCCAGGAAATTCGTGTAAGATCACCTCAAGGCGGGCTGATTTTTTCCGTATTTTTGCGGTTGTTTTTATGGTAGTCCTGGCAATTGGTATCAGCCCTTACCTGGGATACCCCATCGGAGCCGATTGACCATGAGCGTTTCCAACCTGTTGCAACTGGCAAAACTCGGCCATACGGAGGCCATTGCCACCTTGATGACCCAAGCCCTGACGGCGCAGGGGGTGACAGCGCAAGCCAAATTGCGCCAGGGGTGTTTGGAAGTGGTACTTGCGGGGACGACCACGCCCGACCAGCGGCAATGTCTGCATATCATTCGCCAGGGGTTGACCCGGTTGGAAGTGCCTGCGATTCGCACGGTCAAGGTCTATGCCTTGAGATTGGGGGAAGCCTTCCCGGAATGGATGGAGGTGTTTAGCCTGGAGGCACCGGAGGACAGCATCCCGCCCACGCCCCGCGTGACCCTACCACCCCGCTCCACAGCCAGGATCACCGATGGGGTGTACGAATCCGGTAGCCCCGTTAATCTCACCAGCGATGAAGTGGATGTGCCGCTGGAAACCTATGCGGAGGAATTATTGCGGCGTTATCAGAAGGGTGTGCGGGATTTTACCGGGGTGAAGCTCATCCAGGTGTCGTTAATTGATGCGGTTTTGGATGAAATTATTTTGCAGGATGCGGATTTGAGTCGGGCGGTGTTGCGGCGGATCAAGATGGCGGGGGGGATTCTCAAAAATACCAATTTTGCCGGGGCGAACCTCATCGAAGCGGATTTAACCGAAGCGGACTTAACCGGGGCGAATTTTGGCTGTATGAAATTGGGGGGACAGGCGGTGAATAACCTGGTGGGGGCTGCCGTGCCCATCAGTACCAATCTGAAAAAAGCGACCCTGGTGCGGGCGAATTTAACCCATGCGGATTTGACCCGGGCGGCATTGGAGGAAGCTTGTCTTGACCAAGCCAATTTAACCGGAGCGATTCTGACGCGGGTGAATGCTAAGCTCTGCTCATTTGTCCAATGCACTTTTAACAAGGCGGATTTGAGTTGGGGTACGTTTGATGGTGCCAATTTTACGGGTGCCAATCTGAGCCGCACCAATCTCAAACGGGCTAATTTGGTGGGGGCGGATTTGAGTCAGGCCAATCTTTGGTACGCCGATCTGACGGAGGCAAATCTCACGCGGGCGAACCTAGGGCGGGCGAATCTCACCGGTGCCAAATTGGTGGGGACGCAAATGCCCGATGGCCGCACGATGATGGACAAGCGTTACTCGGTTTGATGGGCTGGCTATACGTGCTTTGGCCGATTGGTGGGGACGCAAATGCCCGATGGCCGCACGATGATGGATAAACGTTACTCGGTTTCATGATGGGTTGGTTGTGGGTGCTTTGGCCGATTGGTGGGGACGCAAATGCCCGATGGCCGCACGATGATGGATAAACGTTACTCGGTTTCATGATGGGTTGGTTGTGGGTGCTTTGGCCGACCGGGGTGAATGCCCTGACGGTGCTGGTGGGGGGTGGGTTGGGGTGGTGCGGTCGTCGCCATTTGCCCAAGGCGTTGCTCCAGCGTTGGTTGCAGGGGTTGGGGGTGTTTCTGCTGAGCTTGGGGATGGGTTTGGCCTTACCTACCCGTGCGCCGGTGCTGGTGGTGGGCAGTTTGTTGATGGGGGCTGCCCTGGGGGAGGGTTTGGGTTTGGAAAACCGCCTCCAGTCCTGGTTGGGACGCAGATGCGCCGGGGCAGCCGCTGGTCTCAGCCAGGGTTTTTTGCTGTTTTGCGTGGGAGCCATGACCCTGCTGGGGAGCTTTGAGGCTGGGTTGGGACAATTTCCGGTTATTTTGCTCCAAAAAGCCCTGATTGATGGGGTGGCCGCTCTGCTGTTGGGCAGTACCTTGGGGATGGGGGTGGCCTGGGCAGCGGTACCCTTATTTTGCTATCAAGGGATGCTAACCCTGGTGGCCTACGGGTGGGGGCAAGAGATACCTGAAGCAGTCGTCCGGGAAGTGAATGCGCTGGGAGGACTGTTGTTGCTGGCCACGGGGTTGGATCTGCTGGAAATCAAAAAAATCCCGGTCGTTAATTTTTTGCCTGCTTTTCTCGTGCAGGGGTTATGGCTGGCCTGGGGGCAGTAGGTGGTCTAGGTACCTCACCGCTACGTTTTAGCGGACGCATCAGACCGCAAGCAATAGTAATAAATACTTATGAATTAATGCTAAATTGCTCGGCTTCCATGCGGTTGCGGCGTTCATCAAGTAATTCGCCATCAAACATCCAATATTGGGAGCCACTAGCGGCGGGTGTACTGTAACCAAGACAATGCAGTGCCTTAAGTGCTGCAGATGAAAGGCTTTGGATTTCTCCTTGAAAATTCACTTTCCCACCGTCAACGACAGTGGCAGTGAGTGTTTCATCACGAGAACAGGTGAGAACATCGCCCGGTTTAATTCCCAGTGCCTCCAACCTGATAGGGGGTCGGCGAGCCTTTGCCTTTTCGAGGGCTTTTTGCTCTTCCTTATCTATTTCAGTAACCCCTGGCGTAATCTCTTTGAAGTCTCCAATACTAATAGCTAACACAACTTTTTCGGGATCAATTCTGAAAAATTCTCGTCTTGGATTGATGCGGCTTTCAGAAAAAAGTTGGTGTAGTGTCTTTTCAAGCTTCGCACAGTCGTTTACCTCTGCGGCGAAATAGCATTCAAACGGTAACGGAACGCCGGAATGTGTACTCAACTGAGCTATTCGCAGTTCAACTTTATCATTCGTTAGGCCGATTTTGACTAGCCCAGGCATAGCCTCGTTGGTAAGAACGTAAATAATGTTTGGCATGATCCTAACTTCAGGAGGTTTCTAAATCAAAACTCATCATCAAAATTACTGGAATTATCCAGTTCCGGGTCACTGGGACGACTGCGGCGGGGGGGGTACTGGGGGCGAGGACGACGGGGGCGAGGCGGAGCAACGTCCTGACGCTGGGGTGCCGCCGTCACAATGGCGGTTTCTTCCTCCTCCGGTTCCTCCATGTCCCAATCCTGATAGCGAGCAGGGGCTTCTCCCCGCATCCGTGCCCGGGGGGACTGGGGCAACTCCGCTTCCCACGCATCCACCGGGTCGAGGACAACCTCACTGCGCCGACGATTGGGGCGACGGGGGGCTTCCTCGTAGGCGTAATCCCGGTAGGACTCCGCTTCCCGATAGCTGGGGGGACTGAACCCTTCCCGCGGACGGCGGGGAGGCATTTCCCGCCCCCGACTGGTGGGATTCTTACCCCGCAAAATCAGATTTTCCCAGGTCAAGGCCACCAACGCCCCAATCATGAGCACCTGTTGAAAAACCAACCCAAATCCCAAATTGCCAAAGTTAGCCAGCAGGATCAGGCCGCTCAGCAGCCCAATCACCGCATAAACCACATCCGAGTCCCGCCGCAGGGCAGGCCGCAACCGCCCCAGGAAAAATAAAATCAAACTCCCCAGAATCAAAATGATGCCCAGAAAAATCGGGGCGGGAATGCCAATACCCACGGCAGGCTCCTTTACAAATCAACCGAGCTGGCGGCTACCCCAAAGGGTCACGCCTAACCCCATTCTAAATGGCATTCCCTAGGACGACCTGCGGATTTTATCTTTTTGGCTGACAAAAACCAGCCCTATCGTCACGGGAATCACCACAATCAACGTTCCCGCCAACAAACTATACAAAAAATTTGCCAAGGTTGGAGTCATGATGTTACCGGAAATTTCGATTCGCTTCCTTATTGTAACCGAAGCGGGTTGCGCCTAGGTCACCAAGCGACCGTTGGGCATCCGGGCACCCTTGAAATTTGCCCCGGCGACCTGTTGGGTCAGCCGCGCCCCCCGTAAATCCGCCTCGCTCAGGTCGGCTCCCTCCAGGAGGACATCCATCAAATCCGCCTGGGACAGGACTGTCCGACTCAGATTGGCTCCCCGCAAGTCCGCCCGGTGAAAATTCACCCCGGTCAATTCCCGCCGACTCAAGTCCACCCCCTGGAGATTGCACCCGGACAGGTCAGAGCGATACATTTTGGCATCGGTCAGGGTGGTCATGCGTAAATCCGTGCCCGCTAAATTCACCCCCACCAGGTTGGCATTAGTAAAATTGGTGCCCCACAGTTGCGCCCCCCGAAAATCCGCCCCGGCCAACACGGCACCGCTCAGGTTCGCCCGGGTGAGGTTGACCCGCCGCAGGTCGGCATCGGTGAGGTTGGTATCCGTCAACACCGCCAGACTCAAATCCGTCCATTCCTCCCCCCCGTTGAGGTCGGCACCGTGCAACATGGCTCGATTCAAGGTAGCGGCACTCAAACAGGCTTGGCGCAGACAGACCCGCCCCAATTCCGCCGCCGTCAAGTCCGCTCGGATCAGGTTCGCCCCGGTTAAATCCGCCCGGTACAGGTCGGCGCGGGTGAGGTTGGTGCCTGCCAAATCCGCCCCCCGCAGGTTGGTCTGGGTCAAACTCACCCCGCTCAATTCCCCCTGGGATAGCACCGTCTTTTCGAGGTTGGCCTCCCCCAAGTCCGCCCCCGCCAGTTGCACCCGCGCCAAATAGGCTTCCTGCATATCCACCGCTCGCAGGTTGCACCCGGACAGGATGGCACCGCTCAAGCTGGCCTGCCGCAGATTCCCGTAGGCCAGGTCGGCTTCGGTCAAATTTGCTCCGTCCAATTGCGCCCGGAATAAACTCGCCCCAGTGAGATTCGCCTCCAGAAGATTTGCCCCCCGTAAATCCGCTTGACTGAGGTTGGCCTGTTTCAAATTCACCCGCACCAATTCCCCATGATGCAGGTTGGCCTGGGAGAGGTTGACCCCCAACATCTGGCTGTAGCAAAGATAGGCTCCCTGGAGATTGGCACGCACCAGAAAGGCATCATTCAGAACGATCCCTTCCAACATTTGCCCCGCCAAGACCACCTGGGGAAACGACCGTTCACCGGCATTGTAAGCATCCCGCAGTTCGGAGGGGGTGGGCATCATCGGTTGGGTAAGCGTTGCCTGACCAGAGGTTTGGGGTATATTTGCATGGCTGTCGCCACGCAGGCTATCAGAAAACCAATGTGGATTGTAGGGGTTACACCGGAGGAATTGCGTACCTTATGTTTATCATGCCCGGAAACTCATGGATTTGGCAGTATGGACGGCAACTTTTTGGATTTTGTTCACTTTTGGGGTCAGTCCTCACGCCCCTGCCCGCCCTGGCTGCCGAGCGGATCGCCCTCATTTCCGGCGACACCACCTGGACAGTTACCTTAGGGGACGTGGAAACCTGGGTCAATTCCGGTCGCCCCCAGGGCAGTCTCACCCCCCTCACCCTACTCTTGGCACCCCCAGCCCTGACTGACCTCCGCAATTGGTTGACCCGACCCGTACCCCTGACCCCCAGCCAAAGCCAGCGTTTGTTGCGGAGTGAAGCGGGCAGTCAAATCCTGTATCGGCTGGGGCAATTGCTCATCCCGCCTGACCCCCAAGCCCTCAAGCAAGCCTTAACGCTGGTCGTCCAGCAACAAAAACCGATTACCGCGTTCCACCTGCTCCAAGCATTCCCCAGCGAAACCGTGGCGGTGGATGCCCTGGCGGTGGCGAATTTGCTCCTCAACGCCCAAAACCAGCAACAGCAAACGGCGCAAGCCCTGGCCGCCCTGCCGCTTTTGCTGCCTACGGGGACAGTGCTACCCTTGGCGGGGACGACGTGGCGCGAGCAGGTCTGGGTATTTGCGCCCCCCGACCAGCCCCGGCGTTCCCTGAAGGTGAATCTGTTTTATCCGCCGGGGTCGCTGCCCGTGCCCCTGGTGGTGCTCAGCCACGGCATCGGGCAAACGGGGCGCAGTCTGATCTACTTAGCTGAATACTTGGCCAGTCAGGGCATCGCCGCCGCTGTGATTACCCATCCCCCCCAGAGTGCCCTGAGCGAGTTTGCGGAGCGTCCCCAGGACATCCGCCGGGTTTTGGATCACCTGGCGCACCATCCCCTGAAAAAGCGGCTCAACCTGGAGCGGGTGGGTCTGCTGGGTCATTCCCTGGGGGGATATACCGTACTGATGGCTGCCGGTGCCCAACCCCAACCGCAGGGGTTAGAGCGTCAATGCCAGAGCGACCTCGCCCTGTTCAATCTTTCCCTACTGCTGTTGCAATGCCGTGCCCTATCACTCAACCCTTGGCCAACGGCCACCCCCGACCCCCGGATTCGGGCGGTCATCGCTATTAACCCTGCCATCGGCGGAATTTTGGGGGCAGAGGGCTTGTCTCCCCTGCCGGTGCCGGTGATGCTCATTGGCGGCGGTGCGGATTGGGTGACCCCCGTACTGCCAGAGCAAATCCAACCCTTCTCCGGCCTGCGACAACGCCACCACTACCTGGTGATCCTGCCCACCGCCCAGCATACGGACGGGTTAGACGAACTCCGCCAGTTTGCCCCCCAACGGCTTCCCCCCCTGCCCTCCACCCTCGCCCACCTGAGCCGGGAATTTTTCCGCAGTCATCTCTTCCCCGGTGCCCCCTCCCTCACCCCGGAACGCCTGCGTCAACCGACCCTCCCCCTGCGGGTCAGGTCTTCCCACCCGTGATCGGGCAATCTCACCCGATTGGTGAATAAAAATTCCGCACGGCAATTGCCCCCGGCGAACACTGTTGAAAATTCAATTAGAATTGCTATATCCTCACTTACCTAACTAAAAGCTAAGAAAGATAACCTAGACCGACTTATCACTTAGGCATAACGGCTGAGTTCAGCGGATTTTGCGGGCGGTAGGGAGCTTGAACCCCGAGTCAGAATTTTTAACCCCGCCCTCAAAATTCCGTTGCAACGATTTGTTGTGATGCTGGCGCGATGACCTCCGGTCGATCTCTGACCATCACAGGCGGCACTACGCACCAAGAGTCAAATCGGCATAACTAACCTATTATTGTAAGGCTAGTCTTCTGGTGTGATATGGCTCGGACAGAAAAAGTAAGACAGCTTGCCAACTTTATTTGGAGTGTCGCCGACCTATTGCGGGGGGACTACAAACAGGCAGACTATGGCAAGGTCATTCTGCCCTTTACCGTATTGCGGCGGCTGGATTGCGTTTTAGAGCCAAAGAAAGAGACTGTCATGGATTTTTACGAAACTAAAGTAAAGTCGATGATGGAATCGGGAAAACTCAAAAATCCAGACCCCTTACTCAACCAAAAGGCGGGAGTACCCTTCCATAACATCAGCCAGTTTACGTTTCAGAAACTTAAGGATGACTCGGACAATGTTGCCGCTAATCTAAAAAACTTTATTAATGGCTTTTCTGCATCGGGGCGAGAAATTATTGAATATTTCAATTTCAACGATCATATTAATCGGCTAGATGAGGCAAACTTATTATTCTTAATTGTCAAGAAATTCGCTGAGATCGATCTTCATCCTGATGCTGTCTCGAATATGGAGATGGGCTATGTGTTTGAAGAGTTGATCCGCAAGTTTTCAGAACTCTCGAATGAAACGGCAGGGGAGCATTTTACACCGCGTGAAGTGATTCGGCTGATGGTGAATCTGTTGTTTCAAAATGATCGGGAAGTTTTGACTCAAAAGGGTATTGTCAAAACCATCTATGATCCTGCCTGTGGAACAGGCGGGATGCTGTCGGTAGCAGAGGAATACATTAAGGAACTGAATCTGGATGCGAAACCCGTGGTGTTTGGGCAGGAGTTGAACCCAGAGTCCTATGCGATCTGCAAGTCAGATATGCTGATTAAGGGGCAGGATGTCAGTAACATCAAGTTTGGCAACTCGTTTACTACGGATGGGTTAGAGCGGGAAACTTTTGACTATATGCTGTCTAATCCACCGTTTGGGGTGGAGTGGAAGAAGGTGCAAACCCATGTGAAGGCGGAGCATGAGAAGAAGGGCTTTGATGGGCGGTTTGGGGCGGGGTTGCCGCGTATTTCCGATGGCTCGTTTTTGTTTTTACAACACATGATCGCCAAGATGAAGCGCCCCTCCATGAAACAGAATGGTGGGTCACGAATTGCCATTGTGTTTAATGGTTCGTTGTTTTCGGGGGGTGCGGGCAGTGGAGAAAGTGAGATTCGCAAGTGGCTTATTGAAAATGATATGTTGGAGGCGATCGTGGCTTTACCGGATCAATTGTTTTATAACACGGGAATCTATACCTATATCTGGATTGTGACTAATGCGAAGGTAACTGCACGAAAAGGTAAAATCCAGTTGATTAATGGAATTTATTACCATAAGAAAATGAGCCGCAGTCTGGGTAATAAGCGGAATGTGATTGGGGATGGGGTGGAGCTGATGCCCGATCAGATTGCTGAGATTACGCAAATCTATGGAGAGTTTCAGCACAACGCTACTCGCAAGTTGGAGATTGACGGCGCAGAGAAGGAGGTGGTGGTTAGTAAGATTTTTGATAATCAGGATTTTGGCTATTGGCGGATTACGGTAGAACGGCCGTTGCGGCTGAATTTTCAGGCGAGTGCAGAAAGGTTGACGCGGCTGGAAACGGAGTCTGCGTTTAAGAGTTTGGCAGAATCGAAGAAGCGGGGTGGGGCGGCGCTGGAGGAAATTGAGGCGGGGAAGGCATTGCAGGAGTCGATCGAAACGGTGTTGGGCAGTCTGGGGGAAACTCTCTACAGAAATCGCGATGAGTTTGAAACAGCGTTGACGGATGCACTCAGAGCAACGGATGTGAAGATTGCGGCGACCGTGAAAAAGGCGATTATGAATGCGCTGGCAGAGCGAGATGAAACGGCGGAGATTTGTGTTGATAAGGATGGCAACCCAGAGCCAGATGCGGATTTGCGGGACTATGAGAATGTGCCATTGAAGGATGATATTGAGGAGTATCTGCGGCGGGAGGTGTTGCCCCATGTGCCGGATGCTTGGGTGGATAAGAGTAAGACAAAGATCGGCTATGAGATTCCGTTTACGCGCCATTTTTATGAGTATGTGCCGCCGCGACCATTGGCGGAGATTGAGCGGGAGATTAAGGAGTTAGAGGATGAGATTCGCGGGATGTTGGAGGAGGTGATATCTGGAGTAGTGTCAGATGGTTAGAGTGGATAAATAACAGTAGGAGGGTTTATGGCAAAAATTGTGATTGAAAATCTCGATTCGACTGTGCTGGAAGTGCTAGAAGCAAGGGCATCACGGCACAACCGGACGATAGAAGTTGAGGTTAAAGAAATTTTGAGTCAAGTCACAGCAAGAGAAACTTTGCCCGGTGTCGCGGCAAAATTGCGAGAGCTACGCAAGCGAGTTGCCTGGCAGAATTCTCCTATTCGCGAGTTGATTGAGGAGGGGTGGAGGTTTTGAAGCAATTTGTTTTAGATTGCTCTGTGGCAATTAGTTGGTGTTTACCCGATGAGGTAGATGCGTATGCAGAAGCGATTTTAGATCGACTGACCTCAATTGAGCGATCAATTGTTGCCGTTGTCCTCTCGATTTGGTCATTGGAGTTAGCGAACGTTTTTCTGGTTTCAGAGCGTCGTCAGCGTATTTCACAGGAGGATGTGGCAACCGCGATCTCACTCATCAATCAACTTCCTATTAAGGTCAATTCTGCAATTTCTCCAGAAATCTTAAATTCTATTTTAGAAATTGGACGCAAATATAATCTTGCTGCCTATGATGCAGCCTATCTAGAGTTGGCAATTCGTCTTGACATACCGCTAGCAACGAATGATCGACGCTTGATAGCAGCTTCTCAACAAGCCAATATTTTTCTTGCAGATACCGAATCTAACCGATCGCTTTAGGAAATGAAAATTATGAAAGATTTAGAGGATGAGATTCTATTAAATAAATTGAGTATCTCTTGGATTGGTCAAATACCTGATTCTTGGGATATACAAGCCTTGGGGAAATTAGTGGAAATCATACTAAGTAATGCGGACAAGAAAATAAATGATGGCGAGACTAAAGTATCCCTTTGTAACTATACAGATGTTTACTATAAAAAACGTATAGATCTGAGTTTATCTTTTTTAGAAGCTTCGGCTACCGATTTAGAGATTCATCGATTTCAACTAAAAGTCAATGATGTTTTAATAACGAAGGATTCTGAAACACCTGATGATATTGCTGTGCCGTCTCTCGTGACTGAAGTTAAAAAAAATCTTTTGTGTGGATATCATCTAGCAATTTTAAGACCTCTAAAACACAAGATTGACGGTGGTTATCTATTTTTCTCGCTAATGAGTGAGAGTTCTAGGGCGCAATTTTCAAGTCTTGCAACAGGAATTACAAGGTTTGGAATTGGCAATAATGATATTAAAAATGTCAGGTTGTGTCTGCCACCATTAGCAACCCAAAAATCGATCGCCCACTTCCTCGATCGTAAAACTGTTGCCATAGACACCTTGATCGCCAAAAAACAACGCCTCATCCAACTCCTCGAAGAAAAACGCACCGCCCTTATCAACCAAGCAGTCACCAAAGGGCTGAATGACTTAGAGGTTTTAGAAGAGATTAAGCTTAAATATCTTAAAGTTGATAAATTTCAATATGGTGCTAATGAATCATCAGACAGAGACGAACTAGGTGAACCTCGTTATATAAGAATTACTGATATTAATGAGGATGGATCTTTGCGAGAGGATACTCACAGGACACTTTCTTTGCAAATTGCTGAACCTTATCTATTAAATGATGGTGATATATTACTAGCAAGAAGTGGAGCAACAGTAGGAAAGTCTTTTATATATTCTGCCAATTTCGGGGAAGCATGTTTTGCTGGATACTTAATTAGATTACGCCTAAACAAGAAAAAATCACTGCCAAAGTTTATTTGGTACTATACTCAGTCTTTATTGTACAAACATGAAATTGAATTATCAATTATTCAGGCAACAATACAGAATGTAAGTGCTGAAAGATATGGGGAGTTTAGGTTACTTCTCCCTTCATTAATATCTCAAAAACAAATTGTTACTTTCCTAGATTTGAAGACTAATGAGTTTAATACTATTATTTCCAAAACCAAAAGTAGCATTGAAAAGCTCCAAGAATATCGACGATCGCTCATCACTGCCGCCGTCACAGGCAAACAAGATATTCATAACTTAAACCAGGAGATATAAACAATGGCACAACTCATTCTCAATAACATCAGCCCCGCGATGTTAGAAAAGCTCAAAGCTCGCGCCGCCAATCATCATCGATCTCTGGAAGATGAACTAACAGCAATCTTGCAAGAGGTGATTGAAACTGAACAGGTTGCCAAAATGACGGCGTTTAGGGAGCAGGCAGCGCAAATGCGGCAAGTCTTATCTGGCAGAGTTCATACCGACAGTGCCGCATTGGTGCGGGAGGATCGTAACCGATGATGCACTATGTCGTTGATGTCTGTGTTGCCGTGAAGTGGTTTGTCCCAGAAATATTTAGCCAGGAAGCATCCAGACTCCTCAGCGGCAGCTATGGGCTTCTAGCACCCGATTATCTATTGCCAGAAGCGGGGAATGTCTTTTGGAAAAAGATACGCTTTAATGAAATTAGCCTGGATGAGGGGCAGCAGGCTTTAACCGCGATCCAAAATTCGCCGATGCAGTTCGTAGACTCCAAACTCCTGCTTCAGAATGCCTTTGACTTGGCGAATCAGTCAGGTCGGAGTATTTACGATTGTTTTTATCTGGCGTTAGCGATTCGTGAAAACTGCCAGATGGTGACCTCGGATGAAAAGTTTTTTAATGCTTTGAAAAATACAGCTTGGGCGATATCCCTTTGCTGGGTAGAAGATTTACCAGAGGAGGCACCATGAATCAGACGAGCCTCGAAAAACTCCAAGAATATCGGCGATCGCTCATCACCGCCGCCGTCACAGGCAAACTCGACATCCAGGAGGTAGACCATGCCTGCTAAAGATGTCTTTCACCAAGCCGTACGCCACGCCCTCGAAAAAGATGGCTGGACAATAACTGACGATCCTTTATTAGTTGACTTAAAAGAAGTTAGGGTCTTCGTTGACTTGGGTGCAGAACGCCTGATCGCGGCTGAGCGCGAAAATGAAACAATCGCCGTTGAGGTTAAAAGCTTTGTTGGTGGCTCAACCATTTCCGAATTTCATACGGCATTAGGACAATTTATTAACTATCGCCTATTTTTGAGACTATCCGATCCCCAGCGATCCCTATATTTGGCAGTACCATCAGAAACCTATGAGGAGTTTTTTAAGGGAAAAATTATCAGTCAAGTTATCTAAGAGAACGCACTAAAAATCATCGTTTATGAACCCATATCGGAGGTTATTGAACAATGGATAAACTAACTACCTATCGTCAGATCGTCCAAAACTTAATCACCGAATACGCAAGCTATAAATCGCAGAACCCAGACATTGAGCAAGAGTTGATTTGTGATCCGAACCGCGATCGCTACTTACTTCTAAACTTAGGTTGGGAAAATAACCATCGCGTCTATAACTGCTTCATCCACATCGAAATCAGGAACGAAAAAATCTGGCTTCAGCGCAATATGACTGACGTTGATCTTGCCGAAGAACTCGTCGAACGGGGAGTACCTAAAACCGATATTGTCCTAGGCTTTCATTCTCCCTTCAAACGCCAATTCACCGAATACGCTGTTAGTTAGTTAATGATTGCAAGACTATGACCCTATGTGCTGCCTGGATACGCCACACGCCCATAGGCGACCAAGAATTAATTTTTGCTACCGATAGCTGTCTCTCCGCTGGAGAACGCTGGGAAGCCGGAGATGAACTACCCCGCCGCAAGCGGACGGGGTATCAGAATCAAAAAAGAGCAAGCT
>CAYZTU010000005.1:0-122017 GCA_964481635.1 uncultured Synechococcus sp. | reverse complement strand
TTGATGGTTTGTGCTCCACCACCCGTAATTGTTACTCCTGTAACATTCAAATCAGCGCGGTAGAAAACCGTAGCATTTTTTTGGAAGTCAGTGATTGAGCCACCCGTCATGAAGAAATCAACACGGGGATTGGATTCATCGTTATCTACCTGTAAGCCCACACCTCGCTGTAAGCCGCTGATTACAAGCTGTCCATCGGGGGTAAGACCAGTTTCGTAGGGGTCACGAATGCTGGTAATATCCACATCGTTCAAGCCCCCAGAAGAGTTGCGATAGATGATGCCGATATTATTGCCAGCACCGATAATTCCACTGGTAATTCCTTGCCCATCCACTTCAATATCTGCGATGACCACATTGGTGGAATCAAGCACCGTAATGATGGCGTATATGTCTCGACCACCACTAGATGTGGTGGTTTGGGTAAGGGTCGCAGGAGCATTGACGCTAACTGTTGCGCCGTCCGCCGCCCGAATGGTTAAGTTGTTTCTCCCGTTGACAATTACCTGCTCGGTGTAGGTTCCACTGGCAATGAGAATGGTATCACCGTCTTGAGAAGCATCAACAGCTTCCTGAATTGTGGTGAATCCACCTGCTCCTACAATCAGGATTCTGCCATCACTAAAGGAGAGAATCTCAATATCGTTGATAGTGTCAGTCCCTTCGTTACCATCGGCTAGGTTGTTGTCCGTAACCGTTAAAGCAGTGAGATTAACTGAGAAATCGGCTCTATTTCCCGCAAAAACTGCTGTGTCATTACCACTACCACCACTGAGGGTATCATTTCCTGAGCTACCGATGAGGGTGTCGCTGCCATTACCACCGCTTAAAATATCATTTCCGCTAGTGCCGTTTAGGGTGTCATTACCACTACTTCCAGTGGAATTGAGAGCGACACCGGGGATGTTGATAAAGTTATTTCCTGTCAATGAAATAATCGCATCATTAGATTCAGCAATGACGGTGGTTGTGGGGGTCTGATTGGCGCCATTAAAGATGTTGTTATTAACCACCGTATTCGTGCCCCGCACGCGCAGACTAGAGGCAAAGCGGTTGGTTGTACCCGCAAAGGTATTGTCCGTGATGGTTGCCCCCACGCTGTCGATCGTAACTAGAGTATTACCCTGTTGAGAAGTATTGTCATCGCTGCTGATGCCGCCTGAGATGCCTGTGATTTGGTTATTGGTAAAAGTAATGTTGGAAGTATTACCACCGCCAGTGCCACCACCTATGACCACCAGTTGGCGAGGCACATTATTGCCAGCAGTAAATTGAGTACTAAAACCAATGCCTCCGGGCTGAGCACCTGTGAAGGTTTGCCCTGAAAAGGTGTTGTTATCAATAGTTATATTTGTAACAATTGCGCCAAACTCAGAAGTTAGACCAGAGTCACCATTTGCTTGAATTTCGTTGTCCCTAATGGTGATGTCATTTTGGTCGCCTTGCAGGTAAATTGCCCCTTTTTCTATTGCTCCGTCACCATTAATGCCAATAATTGTGAAGCCCTGCCCCGTATTGCCGATCGTTACAACACCAACACTAGGGTCAATCTCGATCGTTCCCAACTGGCTACCAGAGCTATCTCCCTGAAGGGTTACCGCACCCCGCCCATTGACTGATAGCAGGGTTAATGATTTATTGATAACGATATTGCCAACATAAACACCGTCATTGAAAACAATCGTATCGCCTGCACTAGCACCATTGATAACAGCTTGAATGTTATCGGTAGGGCTAACGATAATAGTTGCCATAATAATCCGCTCCTGAAGACAAGTTGATAGTCACTCTTTTTAGAGAGTACCCACTCTAGTAGCGAAAGTGCAACCTGGTTCTGGTTAAATTTTGGTTAAACCCCACCATCTGGGTTACTGAACTAACGTAAGGCAAGAATATCAAACTTGAGCAGGTACACCAGCGTCCGCCAGAGGATGAGTTGGCTGGCCGTTTGTTCACCGCCAAAGCGTTGGATGATTTCACCGACGGTGATGGTGTCCTGGTTCTCCAGGGTGGCAAAGATTTGGGCAACCCTTTCGCTGTCACTACGGCGGTCGCTCCCAAAATGGGTCATCCAGGTCTCTTGGAGCAATTGCCACGATTCAGCAACGGCCATCGCTCCCAATCCCAATTTTTGTTGGGCACCCAAGACCTGGGTGGGGTAGTGGCGATTCAAACGGAAGGGGTCATCGCACAGGGGATGGGGGATGGTCGGAGGGGGCAGTTCCGGGGCGTGGGTGCGTCGTTCGTTCAGTTCTGCCCACAGTTGCTCGTACTGAGCGATCACCACCGCCCAGTCATAGCGTTCCCGTGCCCGTGTTTGCCCCTGTTCGCCCATCTGACGGCGCAGGTCAGGTTCTTGAAACAGGCGAGTCAGCGCCGCCGTACAAGCGGGAATGTCCACCGCCGTCATCAGGCTGAGCAAACCCACGGTGGTACTGTAGTTCAAGCTATCTTCCCAATAAGCGGCGGCCAAATCCATCCCGGCAGCGGCGGGGGGCAGGGTAGTCGGAATCCGAAACCCATCCACCCCATCCCGCACCGTTTCCCGGTAGCCATCCCAGTCAGAAACCACCACGGGCAGACCGGCGGCCATCGCCTCAACCGGTGTCAAACCAAAGGTTTCTTGGACATTATCCGAGAGGGAAATAAAAACATCGGCGGCAGCCCAAATATGGCGGCGGGTATTGGGTTGACGGCCATCCAGAAAAATATGCCGCACCCCCGGCGCAAACTTTTGGGCACTGTCATAAAAAATTTTTTCGTCCTTCTCATTCTCAAACCAACCCGCCTGTATCAAATGCACCTTAACTCCCGCCTGTTCGGCGGCTCGTTTCACCGCCATATACATGGGTACCGGGTGGGCTTTGGCATTAAACACCAGGCGACCCAAGAATAAAACCACCATATCTGCCGGGGGAATGCCCAACTGCTGACGGATTTGCTGCCGCAGTGCCGGGGTTTGCCGGAGTTCATCGCAATTAACCCCCAACGGAATCACGGGTAACTGCGGCTGGATGGCAATGGGAGGGGATTGGAAGCGTTGCGCCAGGTATTCACCCCACTGGTGCAAAAGTTGTGTCACCGTCATTTTGACCGTTTCCGAAGTGCAGATGATCGCATCCCAAGGGTACAGGGGGGCGGTCAACCATTGACCGATCCCATCCATCGTTTCTTTGCTGGCAATGGTGTGGGTAACGCCACAGAGACTATAGCCCCGCTCCTGCCGGTAGCGCCTCTGCCAAGCCAAACCCACCAGCAAGGGGTCAGGCCGGTAAAGTACCCCCGCCCGGCTCAATAACCCCGGCTTTTGGGTGGGAATCCAGGTCACCGTGCGCTCCTGGTTCAACCAGGGTTGGATGGTTTGGCAAAAGGCTTCGTACTCCGGCTGGGTGGGCGTAAAGCAGTACAGAATTGGGTCACTCCCATGTCGGCTCAAGGCCTTGAGAAAGCCCTCTCCGGCGGCATGGCGACCCATCAACCGTTTACCACTGGTGTCGTAGCCGTCCTTGGTGTAAAGAATTGCAACCATCAGGTCTGGGGGCAAAGGATATACTGCCTATTGTTACAGAGATGTTCCCTCAGGTGACTCCCGATAGCCCATGGGCGATCCAAACCATACCTGCTAAGCCTTCACAGTAGCGGGTATGCTCAAATTCCTAACTGTTGCAGAATGGGTCGCCGATTCTGGGCAAAAGTCTGGGCACCTTCCTGCAAAAATTGCCAATTTTCCTCTGCGGTTTCCAAGGTTTTTCCTTCTTTGGTAAATTTTAGTCCACTGTGTTTGAGTGTTTGCCAGATAAATTCGAGTCCTTTACTGGCATCGGATTCGGCTAGCAACAACAACTGTTCCAATCGGGATACATTCACCCCGTTTCCGATCATTGGGCTACAGAGGAAGTTAATGTCGCCACTGTGAATAGCGCGTTGGATAATAGCCCGATTAAAGCGAGTGGCCGCTGCGGGTTCAATCCCCTCGACGACAGGATGAGCGTAGCCCAGGCCGGTCATAACGATTAACGACTGAATCAGGCGTTGGAGGGGAATACCTTGGGGACTCAATTGCGAGTCCAACTGGGTGACGCTGAAGGCACCGCCCGCTTGAAGACAGGTTGTTAATGGCCGATAGACATTTTCCTGAAGTTGTAGTTTCCCCAAAGCCGTTTGGTGTTCCAGTTTAACTTGGTCTGGACTCACCACTAACATAAACTTCAGAGCTTGAAATCGCTCGATCTGTTCCATCGGACTCATGAGGTTCATCCCCCGCACGTAAATATCACGGCGGAAGGGGTTATTTAGGTAAAAATCCTTGACCAGTTCCCGATACACCGGGTCGGGGATTTTGGCTAATTCTTGGATCGCTTCATTGGTGAGATTTAAGTTATCCATGTGGTCAATCAAGTTGGCGGAACCCAAATAATTTAACTTGGCTTGCTCCATATCCTTTTGAACTTGGTCAAAGTAGAGGGCAGTCCAATGTTGATTAAAATACTCATGGACGAGATAGGAGCGATTTTGGGATTTGAGTTGTTCGAGCTTCTGGAGTGGAGCCGGGTTTTGCAGATAGGCGGCCTTCGTTTCTTTGAGTTGATCCAAAAATTGCAATGCCCCATCCAATCGCTGTTCGATGCCAGTATTAATGGCAGAATTGTAATGCAAGATCAATCGTTGGAGCGGAGCGATTGCTGCCCAGCCAGGCATCGCATTGTAGGACACATAAACCACCCCGCCGATTTTGAGTTTTTGGCGAATAAAATCCACGATGGCCTGCCGATTTTCTTCACTAATCCAACTATAAATTCCATGCAAACTAATAAAGTCAAACGCAGGTAAGTCCTCGTCAATATATTCCTTGAAACTTTGATCGGCGAAGGTAACGTTCGTGAGTCCCGCCGCCTGGGCAATAGAGCGGGCGGTCAAAATATGGGTGGGATTAAAATCCATGCCATAAAATTCGGCGTGGGGATAGGCGGCAGCGAGAAGATTGGTGGTCGTGCCGTACCCACAGGCCAACTCGCAGTAGGTAAACGGCTCCGTGAGCGGAGAGAAATGCACCCGCTTCATCAACAGGACAAGCCGCAGGTTGGCGGGGCTGAGATGATGGTAAAACCCAGGAGTGTAGGGGATTTGGGTGATGTAACCTTCATTCCAAGTCATGGCTCTGCTGAGGTCAGGGGCTGACTGGATTGTACGGCCTGGACTCCATCGGTAGCAGAAACTTTGGCTTTTCTCCCTGAACATTTACCCAATCTAGGGACTAGGATTTGTTATGGATGACTCAATCAGGGGTGGTTGTGGCGGAAACGACCGGGATTTTGCAGGTTGGCGGTCAGGTCTTGACGGCAGTGGAGTTAATTCACTCCTTGGCGGAACATCAGTTGTTTGTCCCGCTCATCCAGGGTATTGTCACCGAGCAAGCCATCGGTGGGGTGGCTTGCACACCCGAGGAAGTTGCCCAGTGGGTACAGGAATTTTGGCAACAGCAGCAGGTGACCACCCCGGAGCAGCAACAGGCTTGGCTCCAGCGGCATTATCTTACCCCGGCGCAGGTGGTTGGGGTTGCGACTCGTCCCCACCGCTTGCAACGCTTTAAGCAGATGACCTGGGGGGCGGAGGTGGAGAGCTATTTTCTCAAACGGAAAGACCAGCTTGACCGGGTGGTGTACTCGCTGATTCGCACCCGCGAACCCGGCATTGCCCAGGAATTGTACTTTCGGATCAGCGAGGGAGAACAGGCGTTTGCAGAAGCGGCCAAGCAATTTTCCCAAGGCCCGGAGGTGACCACCGGCGGGCTGATTGGGCCGATGCCCCTGGGGCAACTCCACCCCAGCCTGACTAAATTGCTCTCGGTCAGTCAACCCGGTCAGGTGTGGCCGCCGGTGCAACTCGCCAACTGGTGGGTGGTGGTACGCTTGGAGCAATTGCTCCCGGCGCAACTGGACGAAACCACCCGGCAACAATTGTTAGATGAGTTATTTCAAAATTGGATGGAACGCCAAATGAGTCACTCTCCCCAGCCAAAGCAGGTATGACCGCCACCCAGTCACCCCTCCAGGATTTTTTGCTGACCCAGCCTTTGGTGCAAGAGTTGCCGACCGCACTACAGCAACAACTTATTGGCCAAGTACAGGCGTGGAAGTACCGCATGGGTCAACCCCTAACGGTGGCGAACCAAACCCCCGACCACGTTCTCCTTTTGTACCAAGGTTCAGCCCGTTCTCTTTTTTTAGACCCCCGCACCCAGAAATTGGTGACTATCCAACGCTTTCAACCCGGGGATGTGGTGGGCTGGCTGGGGGTTTTGCGGGGACAAGCCTGTGAAACGGTCATTGCCACGGATGAATCCATCGGCCTGACGATTCCCGCCCCCCTGTTCCAGGAGCTATGGCAAACCCAATCCAGTTGGCAAAAATATTTCAATCAGCAACCCACGGCGGTCGAAATTGCGGAAATGATTGCGACGGAGTTGGAGCAAAAAGCCGAGCAGTCCCTCACTCTACCCCTGCGGGATTGGGTGACGCAGTTGGAAGTTAAGTTGATTTTTCTAGCTCCTGGGGCGCTGGTGTTGCCGGATATTCCCGACGGTCGCTGGTGGGTGAGTTTGGGGCAGGTGGGCAGTCACGGCCAGGGCAGTTGGCTAAACCTGCACGCTCCCGACCTTCAGGTTCAGCGGAGTACCCGGCTGCTGGGGGTGATTGGCTCGGTTCTCCCGGCGACGGCGACCCCATCCGACCCGGCGGTGACAAGCGGGGCATTGCCCCAGTCGGATGAGATTCCCTATGCCCCGACGGTGGGCTTGCAGGCTGTGGGGGGCAGACCGACGACCCAGGACTACCCCTATTTCTCGGGCGAAGGGGAATTGGGGGGGGCATTGGCCTGTTTTCAGATGGTGGCGAAACTGCTCAATATCCCCTTCCGACGGGAATTACTGCGGCGGGTGTTGGAAAGCCGTAGTCGGCACACCGGGGGCGTGAATCTGCAACTGGCGGGAGCGGTGGCGCAACTCATGGGGATGGATACCCAATTGCTCAACGTCCCCAAGCAACTGTTGACCCGGACGGAAGGCCCAGCGCTGGTGCAATGGCAGGGGAAATTGGTGGTGCTGTTCAGTATTTCTCCCCAGGAGATTGTCTTGGGGGTTCCCGACCAGGGGATTCTGCGGCGACGGCCAGCGGAGCTACTGCCGACGTGGGGGGATGAGGTATCCCTATTGACCCTGAAAAAAACTGCCCACACGCCGCAAGTGCGGTTTGGGTTGAATTGGTTTTGGCCTTCGATTTGGCGGTATCGGCGGGTTCTGTTGGAGGTATTTATTGCCTCATTTTTTGTCCAACTTTTTAGTCTGGCCAACCCATTGATGATCCAGATCATTATTGATAAGGTTTTGATCCAAAACAGCATCAGCACCCTCAATGTCTTGGGGGTTTTGTTGATTGGAATTGCCGTAGCGGAAGCGATTTTGGGGGCAATTCGCACCTATTTATTTGTGGACACCACTAATCGGATTGATATGGCTTTGGGTTCCGAGGTGATCGACCATTTGCTACGGTTGCCCCTGCGGTACTACGAACGCCGTCCGGTGGGGGAGTTGTCCACCCGGATCAACGAATTAGAGCAAATCCGGCAATTTCTGACAGGAACGGCGCTAACCGTGGTTTTGGATGCGGTTTTTTCGGTGGTCTATATTGCCGTGATGGTGGTGTATAGTTGGCTACTTACCCTAATTGCCCTCGCCACGGTGCCTTTGTTTGCCCTGCTAACCATTTTGGCGGCACCGATTATTCGCCAACAGTTACGCACCAAAGCGGAGCGTAATGCGGAAACCCAAGCTCATTTTGTGGAGGTTTTATCCGGGATTCAAACCGTCAAAGCCCAAAATTTAGAATTAAATTCCCGGTGGCAATGGCAAAGTCGTTATGCCCGCTATGTCAGTGCTGGTTTTCAAACGGTGATCACCTCGACCACTGCCGGTTCGATTAGTCAGTTTTTGAACCAACTTTCGGGGTTGCTCTTGCTTTGGGTCGGGGCATATTTAGTCCTCAAGGGACAATTAACCCTGGGGCAGTTGATCGCTTTTCGGATCATTGCGAGTTACACTACCAGCCCCCTCCTTCGTCTTGTGCAACTGTGGCAGAATTTCCAAGAAACGGCTCTCTCCTTGGAACGTTTGGCGGATATTGTGGATACGCCCCAGGAGGTGGATGAGAATGAACGCCGCAATATCCCCATGCCGCCGATGGTGGGAGCGATTCGTTTTGAGGAAGTGAATTTCCGTTTTAACCCCAATAGTCCCTTGCAACTGGTGAATGTTTCCGTAGATATTGTGCCGGGGACATTTGTGGGGATTGTGGGGCAGAGTGGGGCGGGTAAAAGTACTTTAACTAAGCTAATTTCTCGTTTGTATGCCCCGGAATCTGGGCGTATTTTTATTGATAACTATGACATTGCCAAGGTGGATTTGTACTCCCTGCGTCAGCAAATTGGCATGGTTTTACAGGAGCCGCTTTTATTTGATGGCACGGTGCAGGATAACATCGCCCAATCCAGCCCTGACCTGCCGGTGGAGGAGATTATCGAGGCGGCGCGGGTGGCCTGTGCCCACGATTTTATTATGGGGTTGCCCCAGGGGTATAACACGCGGGTGGGGGAGCGGGGGAGCGCACTTTCGGGGGGACAACGGCAGCGGATTGCCCTCGCCCGGGTGTTGGTGCAGCAACCCCGTTTGTTGATTCTGGATGAGGCAACCAGTGCCCTGGATTACGATACGGAATTTCAAGTCTGTAGGAATTTGGCGAAGGCATTACAAGGCCGCACGGTGCTTTTTGTTACCCACCGCCTCAGCACTATCCGCCAAGCCGACCGGATCATTCTCATGGATCAAGGTAGGATTGTGGAAGATGGCACCCATGACGAACTTTGCCAATTGAAGGGTCGTTACTATTCCCTGTACCAAAAGCAAATGTAGTGGTGAACCATGACTACCCATCCATCTACCCCAACCACGCCGATTGACCCCTCTCCCGCTCCAGTGCGGCAGCAACCCGAATTTGATCAGCCGGTGGTATTGCGCCAAACCAGTATTTGGTCCCACGTTATTTTATGGTCTTTGATTGCCAGTGCCGCTGGTTTGATCACCTGGGCAGCATTTGCCCCCTTGGAACAGGCGGTGCAGGCGCAGGGTGACCTGGAACCAGCGGGGGAAATCAAGGAGGTGCGGGTACCGCTGAGTGGGGTGGTGCGGACAATCTACGTCAAGGAAGGTCAACAGGTCGAAAAGGGACAACTCCTATTTACCCTTGACCCCCGCCTAAATCAGGCGGAATTGGATGCCAATCGCCGGGTGCGCGACACCCTGATTGGAGAAAATCGCATCAATCGAGCCTTGCTGAACGGCACGCTCCGCCTCTCCGAATTGAGTCCAGAACAGCAAGCGACCTTGAGTGAAAGTCACCGGGAATTTGCCACCCGGGTGATGGCGGCCAGAGAGCGCATCCGCCAGTTCCAAGACCAGTCACGCCAGAATGATATCCTCCTCGCCAGCAATCAAGAAGTGCTGGCACTCAACCAGGCATTGCTCCAGGATTTGAAGTCTTTGGTGGAAGAGGGTGGTTTGGCACGGATTCAGTACATCCGCCTGCAACAGGAAGTCCTGCAACAGGAGGGGGAGGTCAAGCGGTTGCGGGAAGAAAAACCCCGTTTGCAAAGCAGTATCCGCCAAGCGACGGAGGAGATGAATAATACCATCGCCACCACACGGCGGGATTTGCTGTTGCGAATCAATGAAAATGAACGGCGCATTTCTGAGTTGACCCGCCAACTGGAACAGGCGGAAATAGCCAAACAATATCAAGAGGTCAGGGCACCGGCAACGGGAACCATTTTTGAATTGCAATCCCATACCCCAGGTTTTGTTACCAATGTCAACGACACCCGCCCTCTGGTCAAAATCGTGCCGACCAATTACTTGGTGGCGGAAATTTTTATCACCAATCAGGATATTGGCTTTGTAAAAACGGGGATGGATGTGGATGTGCGGATTGATTCCTTTCCTTTTAGTGAGTTTGGGGATGTTAAGGGTAAATTAGTTCATATTGGCTCCGATGCCCTCCCGCCCGACCCCACCTACAATTTTTTCCGATTTCCGGCTCGGATCGAGTTATCATCCCAAACGATTCAAGTGAGAGACCGCCTGGTGCCCCTGCAATCGGGGATGAGTATCAGCGCCAATATCCGTACCCGTAACCGCACCGTTTTGAATATTTTTACCGACCTGTTTACCCGCCAAACCGAAAGTTTGCGCTACGTGCGTTAACCGCTAGGGCATTGACCCCAATGCTCTAGTCGGTAGTCTCCCTACTCCTTGCCCACTCAGGACATCTCAGGGTTACAGGTATTGCCTGCTTCCGACAGATGCGGCGGGCTAACTTTTTGTATTCGCAAGGGAGTAGCCATGAACCCATGCCCACCAGGGCGGACGGGAGCTTAACCTGCTCTTAGCCAAGAGATGGTCATTTCTTATACAGTTCTTAATTGACCTGGCTCTCCTTTTTGCCTACTGTGCAGAAGGCATGATGTCTTTTTTTCTTGGGAGAAGGGTTGGGATTATGACATTTACCTTACAATTGCTCCACGCATCGGATCTCGAAGGAACGGTTAGTGCTATTCCAAACATTGATAACTTCGCCGCCCTGGTGGAATTTTTTGAGAATGACTCCACCGTTGTTGATGGAACACGTACCCTTGCCCAAAACACCCTGACGCTTTCCTCTGGGGACAACTTTTTATCTGGACCGTTTTTCAACGCCGCTGGTGATACGGGTACGGATGTCCTAGCAGGTGAACCCGGCACCCAGAGCGTGCAGACTATTTTGCGCCGGGTCTATGATGAGTTTTTCTTTGGGCGGGTCACCGATGGGGATGGGAGTGGCACTTTGACCGCCAGTGGTTCCAAGGATGTCCACTACAGCGGTGGTGCGGGCAACGACACCTTGCTGGGTGCCCTTGGCAATGACATTTTGGATGGTGGCGCAGGCAACGACATCTTGAACGGTGGAGATAGCAATGACATTCTCCAGGGCGGTGCAGGTGTAGATTCCTTGTTCGGTGGTTCTGGTAACGACCAATTTATTTTTGCCGCCCCGTCCCCCAACGCCAACGCTGCCATCAATACCCTGATTGGTGTAGATACCATCGGGGACTTTGTGGTAGCAGACGACACCATCGTGTTAGACCGTGCCACCTTTGGTAAGTTTTCCAGCTTAGGCATTGGCTCAACCATCAGCGCCAGCGACTTTGCAACCGTGGCTACCGATCTAGATGCGGAAAACAGCACCGCCCTCATCGTTTACAACAGTACCGATGGCAAACTTTATTACAACCAAAACCAAGCAACAGCCGGATTTGGGGCAGGTGGCGGCCAGTTTGCCTTCTTGCCCACGGGCTTGAGCCTAACCGAAGCGGATTTTGTGATCGGGAATGCGATCACTGGGTTTACCGACCTACGGACGGATGCGGGGCGGATTGACATCAGCATCATGAACATCATTGGGTTTGATGCTTCGGTGCTGGGCAACCACGAGTTTGACTTGGGTACAAGCAACTTAGCTAATATCATCGCCGCTGATGTCCGCAACACGGGCAATGGCAACATTCTGGGGGGTACCCGTTGGCTGGGGGCGTTGTTCCCCTACTTGAGTGCCAACTTAGACTTTTCCAACGACCCCAACCTGAACGCCGATGGAGTCAACAGCTTTATCAACGGCGGTGCATTGTTCTCCACCGACCCGGAGCGTTTGAACACCGACTACTCCACGGAACTGGCGGAGTTGAATGTTACCAGTGCAAGTGCCCTGGCGGAACCCGACAAGCTGGCTCCAGCCACCATCATTGACACCGATGGGGACAACGCCACCACCTTTGACCGCATTGGGGTGATTGGTTTGACCACCCCCTTGTTGGCGAGTATCTCTTCGCCGGGTGCTACCTCCATCATCGGCACCCAAAGCAATGATGTGGCCTTGATTGCCCAAGTGTTGCAACCCATCATCAACGATGTGATCAACGGGGCGGACGACATTCTGGGTAATGAGGACGACATCAACAAAATCATCATCGTCAGCCACCTGCAACAAATCGCCCTGGAAACTGCCCTCGCTCCGTTGTTGAGTGGGGTGGACATCATCATGGCGGGGGGTTCGGACACGATTCTGACCGACAGCAACGATGTCTTGCGTCCTGGGGATACGAAACAAGGTGCCTACCCGATTCAGCTAACGAATGCGGACGGGGACACCCTGCTGATTGTCAACACCGATGGCACCTACAACTACCTCGGTCGCTTGGTAATCGAGTTTGATAATGACGGCAAAATCAATCCTGGCAGTTACGACGAGACGAAGAGCGGTGCCTATGCCACCACCGATGCTGTCACCTTTGCCGCCATTGGTCTGACGGACTTGGATGGTGACCTTGATGTTGATGATAATGACCTGCGTTTATTTGATTCAGATGGTGATGGGATCAGCAAGGCTGGTCTAGCAGGTGATCTGACCGATGCGGTGGAAGCAGTTGTGCTGGTGCAGGACGGCAATATCGTCGGGGATACCACTGTCTTCTTGGAAGGTCGCCGGAGCGAAGTGCGTACCCAGGAAACCAACTTGGGCAACCTCACCGCCGATGCCAACCTCGCCTACGCCAAGGATGTGGATGCTACGGTGGTGCTTTCGCTGAAAAACGGCGGTGGGATTCGGGACATCATTGGGACGATTGAAAACGATACGACCCAAGACCCGCCCGTTACCACGCTCCTGCCCACCCAGGCCAACCTGGATGTTGCCAAACTGGAAGGGGATGTCTCCCAACTCGATATTGCCGGTTCTCTGCGGTTCAACAATGGTTTGACCCTTTTAACGATTACCGAACAGCAGTTGTACTGGTTGTTTGAAGCCGCCGTCTCCACCGTTGCGCCTGGTCAGACCCCTGGTAACTTCCCCCAAATCTCTGGGGTGCGGTTTAGCTATGATGCCACCCAAATCGGCTTGCAAGAACTGCGTACCGAAGCGGCCAACTCGACTCTGGTATTTGATGCCGCCGGGGTGCTGACCGCCAACTTCCAAAACCGTCTCGCCAACGGCGAAGGTCGCATTCGCAATCTGGCTTTGGTGGATGACAATGGTAACGTCACCGAAGTCATTGTTGAGAATGGTCAATTTGTCGGGGATGCCAGCGATACCTTGCGGATCGTCACCCTGAACTTCTTGGCGGGGGCACCGCCGAGCCAAACGGGTGGGGTCTTCAACCTCGTAGATACGGTTTATCCCTTTACGCGCTGGATCAACGCTAATCCCACCGCCGTCAATCGGGTTGACATTCCCAACTCTGGTTCGATTTTGGGTAACAATGTCACCTTTGCCAACCAAGGTACGGAGCAGGATGCCTTGGCCGAGTACCTGTTTGACAATTACAACATCACCAACGGCAAACCTTCCTTTGCCCAGCCCGAGGTGGCGGCGCAGTTTGACCAACGTATCCAAAACCTGGCCTCTGCCCAGGATACGGTGCTGGCTACCGTTGCCACGCAAGAATTGACCAGCATCGTCCGGGATACGCTGAATTTGGCGGGCGGTGCCGAAATTGTCACCTTCGATGCGGCCAGTCAGCAACTCTTTGTCGTGAGCGGTGGCAACCAAGTCTCCATCGTGGATGCCTCCAACCCCAGCGACCTGAGCTTAGTATCCACCATTGACTTGACCTCCTTTGCCACCTCCGGCGGTGCCAACTATAGCAGTGGCATTGGTGCCAATAGCGTAGTGGTCAAAAACGGCATCGTGGCAGTGGCGGTTGCCCCTGCATTAGCCGATACCCCCAACTCCGCCGGTCGTACCGAAGCTGGCGAAGCGGGCAAGGTGATTTTCTTTGATACCGATGGCAACTTTATCAGTGAAGTCCTGGTTGGTGCCCTACCCGACAATTTGACCTTTACCCCGGACGGTACCAAGATTGTCGTTGCCAATGAAGGGGAAGCTCAAGGCTATCAAATTGGTCAGGTCAACCCCGAAGGCTCGGTGAGCATCATTGACATCACTAACATCAATAGCCCGACGGTGACGACTGCCACCTTCACGGCATTCAACGGGCAAAAGGCGGCACTAGAAGCCTTGGGTGCCAAGTTCAATGGTCCGGGTGCGACCCTGGCACAAGATGTAGAACCGGAATACATCACCATCTCGGCGGACTCCAAGTTTGCCTATGTCACCCTCCAGGAAAATAACGCCATCGCAGTAGTGGATTTGACCACAAGCACGGTGACCAGCATCCTGCCCCTGGGCTTCAAAGACCACAGCCTGCCCTACAACAGTTTGGACACCAGCGATGTGTTTGCCACTATTGATTTGGGTGGGGCAACGGGGGGGACGTTTACTCTAACAGTCACCAATGCGGATGATGGTGGTGTCCCTCAAACCACAACGGCTCTCGCCTTCAATGCGGCCAACAATACCATTCGGGATGCGTTGCGACTCCTGACCAACATTGACCAAGCCAATCCCGGTGATAACCGAGACGTGGCGATTGCCGGTAGTGGCAACTTCCGTGACATCCGTTTTGAGGGTGTTCTACCCAACGGTGACTTTCTCGCCAACGAAAAAACCACGATCACCATCGATGGCAGTGGTTTGACCGGAGGAACCCAACCCGCCAAGGTGGTGATCAACGGCTTTAATCCCCAAACCTACCCCAATCTCTTCGGTCTGTATCAACCCGATACCATCGCCTCCTACACGGTTGGCGGCGTGACCTATTTGGTGACTGCCAACGAAGGAGATGGACGGGACTATGACGGGTTTGTGGAGGAGGTGCGGGGAGCTTCCGTCAGTCTGGATACCGATGCCTTCCCCAATCCCGCAGGCATCCAAGATACAGAAGCTCTCGGTCGCTTAAATGTGGTGGGTGGCGATTACGGCGATCCTGACGGTGACCCGCAACGGGAGAAATTGTTCGCTATCGGTGGTCGTTCCTTCTCCATCTGGAATGCCCAAACGGGTGCCCTCGTGTTTGATAGCGGCAACCAGTTTGAATTGATTGCTTCGGCATTGGGCATCCTCGATGACAGTCGGAGCGACAATAAGGGAGTTGAGCCAGAAGCTCTCACCATTGGTCAAATTGGGGATCAAACCTATGCCTTTATCGGGCTAGAGCGCTCCAACGGTGTCCTCATTTACAACATCACCAACCCCACTGCTCCCAAGTATGTGGACTATGTGAATGCTCCCGGTGATGTCAGCCCCGAAGGTTTGACCTTCATCAGCGAAGCGGATAGTCCCAGCGGTAAACCCCTTCTCGTGGTGGCGAACGAGGTCAGCAATACCCTCAGCGTGATTGAGTTGTTGGACTTGGACAGCGATGGTTTGTCCTTGCTCCAACCTCCCAGCGAGGCTCCCTTCTTTGGCACCGCTTCTAACGAGCTGATCCTCGGCGACATCGGCGACGAAATCATGAATGGGGATGCGGGCGACGATGTGATCATTGGCGGTGCGGGCGATGACACCCTTAATGGTGGCTCTGGTGCCGATGAACTGCGGGGGGACGATGGAGATGACACGCTCAACGGTGGTAGCGGCAATGACATCCTCACCGGTGGAGATGGCTTTGATACCCTGAATGCCGGTTCCGGGAATGACATCCTGACCGGCGGGGCGGACAACGACATCCTGGATGGGGGTTCGGATACGGATACCGTCCTGGTAGATGGCAGTTTAGAAACCGTTGCCTTGACCTACACCTTGACCGATACCAGCTTCGTTGGGACAAAATTGGGGACGGATACCCTGGTGCGTATCGAGCAGGCTGAACTAATTGGCGGCAGTGGCAATGACATTATCAACGCCAGCAAGTTCACCTTGGGGGCAGTCACCTTGGTCGGTGGGGCGGGCAAAGACACCCTCACCGGCGGTTCTGGCAATGACACCTTGACTGGCGGAGCCGGAAATGACATCCTCACCGGGGGTCTCGGCACCGATACGGTGGTGGCGGAAGGGAATGTGGATTTCCAACTGACCAATGCGAATCTGAAACAAGGGACGTTATTTAGCTCTGCGGGCGTACTGCTCACCGGCACGGCCTTGATCGTCACTGATTCAGATACCTTGGCTACCATCGAACAGGCCAAAATCACTGCGGGTAATGGTAATAACACCATCAATACCACTGCCTTCACCTTGGGCGACGTGATTGTGGATGGGGGTGCAGGTAACGACCGCATCCTCACCGGCAGCAAGAACGATACCCTGCTGGGCGGTTTGGGCAACGACATCCTGGATGGGGGAGCCGGAAATGACCTCCTGGATGGGGGGTCTGGCAACGATACCCTCACCGGTGGTCTGGGCAACGACACGCTCATTGGTGGTGACGGTAACGACACGCTCAACGGTGGTGACGGCAACGATATCCTCACGGGTGGCTTCGGCAACGACACTTTAGATGGCGGGGCTGGGAATGACTCCTTGGATGGTGGTGTGGGGAACGACACCCTCACCGGTGGTCTGGGCAATGACATTCTCACGGGTGGCGATGGCACGGACACCTTGGTCGAGAGTGCCGACCGGTTCTTTACTCTGACCAACACCTCCCTCGAAACCAAACTGCTGACCACGGGCAATAAAGTGGAGTTTACCGATACCCTGAGCGGTATCGAACAGGTTCGCCTCACGGGTGGAGCCGGTGCTAACACCATCAATGCCAGTGCCTTTACCCTGGGGGCGGTGACGCTGGATGGTCAAGCGGGCAACGATACCCTGACCGGCGGTACAGGCAACGACCTCCTCATCGGCGGGGCGGGCAACGATAGCTTGACCGGCGGGGCGGGCAAAGACACCTTCGGCTTTGCCAACACGGGGATTACGCCCTTCAGTACGAGTGGACTGGGCGTGGACACCATCGCCGACTTTGTACTGGCGGATGACCTGCTCCAGTTGAACGTGAATACCTTTAACAAGCTCACCTATCTGGGAGCGTTGAAAGCGGCGGACTTTGCCACGGTACTTACCGATGCAGATGCGGCGACCAATGCGGCTTCCATCGTGTACAACACTGCCAACGGTAAGCTCTTCTACAACCAGAACGGTACGGCGGCGGGTCTGGGTACAGGCGGTCAGTTTGCCACCTTGACGGGCAATCCCCTCCTCACCACCGCAAACTTCGTCCTGGTGGGCAATGTCATCAACGGGGGTGCTGGCAACGACACCATCGTAGGCACCACGGGCATTGATGTGATTGACGGCGGGGCGGGCAACGACACCATCACCGGCGGAGCCAACAACGATGTCCTGAATGGCGGGTCGGGTACGGACACCTTGGTGGAAACGGGCGACGTGGACTTCACTTTGACCAACACCCAGTTGGTTGGGGGCACAGTCACCGGCACCGATACCATCAGCGGCTTTGAAGCGGCTCGGCTCACGGGCGGGAGTAAAGCCAACACCATCAACACCAAGGACTTTACCGGTAGCGTCACCCTCGACGGGGGGGTGGGGAATGACATCCTCACCTCCGGTAGTGGCAATGACACGCTGATTGGGGGTACGGGCAACGATAAGCTGACCGGGGGTACGGGCAATGATGTCTATATCGTAGATAGTGCTGGGGACACCGTCACCGAATTGGTGGGCGAAGGGATTGATACGATTCAATCCTCCATCACCTTTGACCTGGGTACCAAGGGTGCCAACGTGGAAAACCTGACCCTGACGGGTACGGGTGCCATCAACGGCACGGGTAACACCCTCGACAACATCATCACCGGCAACAGCGGGGTGAATACCTTGAATGGCGGCGATGGCAACGATGTCCTGGTTGGCAATGCCGGGAATGACATCCTTGATGGCGGCAACAACAACGACCTGCTGATTGGCGGAGCCGGGAATGACAAACTCACCGGTGGAGCAGGCAGTGACCAGTTCCTGTTCGACACCAACTCTGCATTTGTTGCTGGCACCATCGGCAAAGACACCATCACGGACTTTACAGTGGCTGATGATTTCATCCTGCTGGATCGCACCACCTTCACGGCCTTTGCTGCCGATGCGGCCAGCGTGACCGGGACACCGATTGCGGGGGCGGAATTTGCGGTCATTGCTGCGACAGCGGCCACTGAACTGACCACGGCGGGAGCAAACAGTGCCCTGATTGTGTACAACTCGACCACGGGCAACCTGTTCTACAACCAGAACAAGGGCACCAGTGGTTTGGGTACGGGCGGGGCGTTTGCCACCATTGCCACGGGTCTCACCGAAGGGGCACTCGAATCCCGTGTCCTGATTGTGAGCTAGGACTAACCTTCATCAAACGAACCACAAATTCGAGCGGCTCCCCATTTATTTGGGGGGTCGTTTTTTATGGCCTCACCTTTTGCAAATGTAAGGGCAAATCCCTATCGCAAAACTTATCCTCCCATTAACCCAAACTTAACCGTATCAATAGCTACTTTTTAACCCTAGCATCGTAGGTTGGTAGTTGGTTTCTACCCTCCACTCTTAAAGGAACATTTACTGATATGGCACTCACCGCAGGGGATATTGCATTTGTAGGTTTACAAGCTGACAATACTGGAGGTGGCTTCAATGGTGATGCATTTCAGTTTGTATTGTTAGTTGATGTCACCACAGGTGAGACGGTATTTTTTACAGACAACGGATATAGAACCGATACATCCACTTTTCGTACTAATGAAAATATGGTGCGTTGGGTAGCCCAATCCAACCTCACTGCTGGAACTATTATCACTTTTACTGCGCCGGGGGGAACAGGACAAGCAAGTACAGCCGAATGGACTGGCATCAATCCTGTGGATGGTGCGACTAATCCCACCGCTCCCTTAGGGCTTGCTGGTGGTGGAGACAATATCATCGCCATCGTTAATCCCACCTTTGGCGGTGCAGAGTTGCTCACTGGCACAGCTATTGCCGCAATAACGCTCGGCTCCGCCACTTTTGCGGCAACTTGGACTAACACTTCAGGTAATGCTTCTACTGCCCTTCCGCCCGGTTTGACTGATGGTGTGAACGCTGTTTCTTTGGGACCAAATGATAACGGTCGCTATAACCCAGATGCCTCTGGTTCGGTTGAGTCTGGAACAGCTTCTGATGTAAGAAACTCCATCAACAATGATGCCAACTGGGAAGTAAGTAATACCCCCTTAGGTGCAACCACAGCTACCTTCACCATTGGCGGTGACATCACCCCACCCACGGTAAGCACCCTTTCCCCCGCCGATGATGCCACAGGAGCCGCAGTTGGTGCCAATTTAGTGGTGACCTTCAGTGAAAACATCCAAAAGGGTACGGGCAACATCGTCATCAAACGCACCAGCGATAATTCCGTAGTGGAAACCATTGATGTGACCACGGCTCAAGCCACCGTGAGTGGACAGAACTTGACCATTGACCCCACCAGTAATTTGGATTTCACGACGGGCTACTACGTCGAGATTGCCGCAGGTGCCATTGAAGACCTTGCGAGCAATGACTTTGCGGGTATCACTGGCGCAACGACTTGGAACTTTACCACCGCTGCCGCCGGTGCGCCCGATGGTAGTGGCACAGCCATTGTGCGAAATAGTACAGCAGGAGCCTTAAACAATACGGACATTTTCCGCCGCAACACCACTGCCGATGCCACCGTTACCCTGACTGGGGTATCTGCGGGGGCTTTGGGGAAAATTTCCATCACTTTGCCCACGGGTTGGGCGGGGCTTTTGGCGGGTAATGTTACCCTGGGTGGCACAGGTCTGAGCGGTGCTAGTTTTACGGTAACGGGGTCAACCATTGACATTACGGGGGCTACCCTCACCGATGTTGCGACGGGAACGGTCACCATCACGGGATTGACCACCCCCAACCCCACCGCCCTCACCGACGATGGCGACAGTACCTTCACGGTACAAACCGCCACTAGCTCTGGCACTCTCACCAACATTGCCAGCCAGCCCCTCACCTACATCACGATTCCCATTACCAACCTGCGGGATGTGGATGCCAACGGTGTGCCTTTGGATAACACTAACATCGTGGCAATTGAAGGCGTGGCAACCCCAAGCGTTTCCTTCGGTGGAACAGCCAACCTAAATTCTTTCCTCCAAGATACGACCGCCGGAGTCGGCGTATTTCGCAATTCAGCCAGTGCCGCCGATGATTTGATCCAAGGAAATAACTTTGTTGTCAAAGGAACTGTAGGGCAGTTCAACGGTAATACCCAAATCAATCTCTTTGCCGATACCGACATTTACAACCTTGGTGCGGGGACTTTACCCACGCCCTTAGTGACCACGGTTGCCGCACTCCTAGCGAATCCTGAACAGTTTGAAGGCAGTTTAATTCGCATTGTCAGCCTTTCCAAAACCTCGGGAACTTGGCCGACGACGGGGAGCAGTGCCAGTATCACCGTTAGCGATGGCACAGGCACCCTGACCTTACGGATTGACTCCGATACCAATATTGATGGGTCGCCCGAACCCACTTATCCCGCCGAAATCACTGGGATTTTTACACAATTTGACAATTCCAGCCCTTTTAATAGTGGTTATCAAATCCAGCCCCGTAACACCGCTGACATCGTGGGCACTGCGGATACCACCCCCCCGACCATCTCCACCTTGACCCCCGGCGATGATGCTGTTGGAGTCGTCGTCGGTGCCAATTTGGTCGCCACTTTCAGCGAAGCTGTCCAAAAAGGTACGGGCAACATCGTCATTAGGCGCAGTTCAGATAACTCCGTGGTAGAAACCATTGATGTCACATCGGCACAAGTGACTGTCAGTGGCAACCAAGTTACCATCAATCCCACCAACGATCTCACTACCAGCACGGGTTTTTATGTGGAAATCGCCACAGGTGCTATTGAAGACCTAGCAAGCAATGATTTTGCTGGGATCGCCAACGCTACCACCTGGAATTTTACGACAGCGGCAACGACTGGTGGGGTTCCTTTGCCCGTTATCAACAACTTTGACACCAACTTGGGTACGGGCTGGACCGCCTTCAGCGTGGACAGTGATGCGGCAAATACTTGGTTTTTTACTAGCAACAGTGGCGGACGGGCAGAGGCAAACGGATTTGGGGATAGTGCCGCCGCCAATGATTGGCTGATCTCCCCTGGCGTGAATTTGGACAGCACCACTGGAGAGGTAGTTTCCTTCACTGCCTTTACCCAATTCACCGACAGCGGTACCCCCAATCCCCTCCAGTTTCTCTACTCCACCAACTACATTGGTACAGGCAACCCCAACAGCGCCACATGGACACCCCTGAGCTTTACTGCTCCTGCCGCCAATAGCCAAACTGATACTAATTCTGGCAATATCAGTTTGAATTCCATTACTGGCTCTAATGTTTACTTTGCCTTCCAATACCAATCTTCTGGGACTGGGGGTAGTAACTCTACCCTGTGGCGGGTAGATAACTTCAACTTGCGTGTACCCACCCCCAATATCACCCTCACACAATCTGGTTCTGGTACTGCTGTAACCGAGGGAACTGGCACGGACACCTACACGATCGCCCTTGATACGGTTCCCACTGCGCCGGTCAATATTTCCATTACTGCGCCATCGGACTTACAAATCAGCCTTGATGGTCTAAACTTTTTTGGTATCTTGAACCTGAATTTCACCACCACCACCCCTGTTACCGTTTCTGTTCGGGCAATCAATGATGGTATTTCCGAAGGCATCGAAAATGTCGCCATCACTCACACGGTTTCTAGTAGCGATGCAAATTACAACAACTTTGCTATTCCCAATGTGAATGTGACGGTTGGGGATGCGGGTATTATTCGCATTTACGACATTCAAGGTGCCAGCCACATTTCTCCTGCCCTTGGCTTGAATCTTACTTCTCAAGGCGTAGTCACTGCCCTAGAGAGCAATGGCTTTTATATGCAAGACCCCACTGGTGATGGCAATATTGCTACTTCCGATGGTATTTTCGTATTTACCAGCAGTGCCCCCACCGTGACCGTAGGCCAAAGCGTCCAAGTTGTGGGAACGGTCAGTGAGTTTAGCGGCGGTGTCAATCTCAGCATTACCCAAATCTCTTCTTCTAACGCCAATGTATCGGTGATTGCATCTCTGGGCACGGTAACCCCCACGATCATCGGTGGCACCCCGAGCGCAGGGGTGCGGGTACCCCCCAACCAGTTCATCGAGGATGATAACTTCACCAGCTTCGACCCTGCCACCGATGGGGCTGATTTCTTTGAGTCTTTAGAAGGAATGCTGGTGACGGTGCGCGACACGGTGGTCGTAGCTCCCCGCTTCGGCACGGGCGGTTCGGCGGAAATTTATGTCCTGCCCGACTTTGGGGCGGGGGCAACCGGCTTCAGCACCCGGGGCACCAGCAACATTGGCCCCCAAGACTTCAATCCAGAACGAATTCAGCTTGATGCCGATGTCAATGTCCTGCCGAGCTTCAACTTCCCCGATGTCAATGTGGGCGATCGCCTGGGCAATGTCACTGGTGTCGTTACTTACAGCAGTGGTAACTACGAAATCAATCCCACCCAAGTCTTTACCCTAACTCCCGATCCCACCCCTCTGACTCCAGAGGTCACCACCCTACCCAGTTTGGCAAGTCGGGCACCCAACCAGCTTTCCATTGCCAGCTACAACGTGTTGAACCTCGACCCCAACGATGGTACAGGTCCCACCGAAGCTGAGCCTGATAATGACATCGCCAACGGACGGTTTGCCAAAATCGCCCAGCACATCGTCACCAATTTAGGTCGCCCAGATATTATTGGACTGCAAGAAATTCAAGATAATGACGGGACGGCGAATACTAGCACTACTTCTGCCAGCGTCACGTTGCAAACGCTTATTGATGCCATTGATTTAGCTGATGACGGGGTAGATAACAACAGCTTGAACTATGCTTTCATAGACAACACCTTCATCGTGGATGACCAAAGCGGTGGTGCACCCGGTGGCAATATTCGCACGGCATTCTTGTACAATCCCAACCGGGTTACTTTTGTCCCGGGTTCCGCAGGCACGATCAGCACAACGGGTGCCTTCAGCACTACTCCTGCTAATTTCTTTGACAGCCGCCCGCCCATTGTGGCGAAGTTCACCTTCAACGGTAATGAAATCACCGTAGTTAATAATCACTTGTCTTCCAAAGGCGGTAGTGCCAATACCTTTGGTGCCACTGCTCAAGACTTTGGTTCCCGTCAAGAAGACCCCACGGTCAATGGCAGTTTGGACGAGCGGAGGCAACAGGCACAGGCGGTGAATAACTACTTGGATTCTGTCCTCGCTAGTAATCCCAACGCCAACATCATCGTCACCGGGGACATGAACGAGTTTGAGTTTGTTTCACCCTTGAAAATTTTGGCGGGGAGTGAGGTCAGCAGTAGCGATGGGTTAACTGTTACTCCTTCAGTCAATCCTGCAATTTTGCTCAATTTGACGGATACTTTGCCATTGAATGAACGCTACAGTTTCATTTTCCAAGGCAACTCCCAGTCCTTGGATCACATCTTGGTGAGCAATAATCTCGCTCCCTTTGCCCAGATGGATATCGTCCACACTAATATCGAATTTGCCGAAGCCACAAACACCGCTAGTGACCATGACCCACTCGTCGCTTTGGTAAATTTCCCGATTAAGGTGGCGGCTAGTGTTGGAGACGGCACCATCACTGGTACTAGTGGCAATGATTTGATCAATCTGGGTAACGGGGATAATACCGTTAATGCCCTTGGTGGTAATGATGTAGTGAATGGTGGTGCTGGCGATAACACTATCAATGGTGGTGCTGGCAACGACTTCCTTGATGGTGCCGGTGGAAATGATGACATTGATGGTGGTTCTGGTAATGACATTATCTTTGGTGGTTCGGGTGATGATACCCTCCTTGGCAATACTGGTGATGACTTGATTAGCGGTGGCTCTGGCAACGACTTGATTGATGGCGGCACGGGTAACGACTTGGCCGTATTCGATGGTAGTGGTAACGCCAGCAATTTCAGCATTAGTGTCACTGGTACCGGCACCGTCAATGCGACGGCGGCTGGGCTGGGGATTGATACCCTGCTGAATATCGAAGGAGTGCAACTCATCGGTGGTAGCGGCAACAACACCCTCACCGGCTGGAGTGGCAACGACTTCCTGACAGGGGGTGCTGGTAATGACACCTTGATTGGTGGCTTGGGCATTGACACGGTGGTGGAAACCTACGCCAGTGGGAACAATACGATTCTTTTGACCAATACCAGTTTGAAAATCAATGGGATTAGCGATGCCAGTTTGAACGGTATTGAACAAGCGCAACTCACTGCGGGCACTGACAACGACATTCTTGATGCTACGGCTTTTTCCCTGGGCACGGTCACCCTCAATGCCGGGGGTGGCAACGATACGCTCTGGGGCGGCACCAAAAATGACATCCTGGATGGCGGGAATGGCAATGATACGCTTATCGGCGGATTAGGGACAGATAAATTAACCGGTGGCGTGGGCAGTGACCGGTTTACCTTCGATACCAATACCGCTTTCAGTGCGACTACGATAGGCAATGACACCATCACTGACTTTAATTTCAGTGAAGATTTCATCGTCTTAGACCGTACCACCTTTAGTGCCTTTACTACCACGGCGGCAACTGCTACGGGTAAAGCCATAGACCCCAATGAATTTAGTGTGATTACCACCGGCGGAGCAACGGCGGCAGGTACGCAAAGTAGCTTAATCGTCTATGAAAGTTCGACTGGTAATCTTTTCTACAACCAAAATAAAGCTACTGCTGGCCTGGGAACTGGTGGGCAATTCGCTACTTTGCAAACCGGTCTTACTGAAACCCAATTAGAATCTCGGATTCTGGTTGCGCTCTAAATTGGCTCCCCCAATTAGCGTGGTAAAATCATCCCAGTTTTATTGAGATGAATTGATTGTTACCTACTCAAAACCATGACTACCAACAACCGCATCAGTGCCACCATCAGTAGTGAAGACTTGCAAGCTATCCGCACGGCGATCACGACCATTCGAGAAAAACTTCCCTTTTTGATTGACCTCACCCCCGAAGAACGCAAAAGCCTATCCCGATTGGGGGATAAGAGCCGTGCTTTTGTTGCCAAAGCCCTTGAAGTTGCCGAAACCAACCGGCAAATTCTCCCCGGTTTCTTTGACCTCGATGAGATGCGCCAAGACTTGGCAATTTACGAGGCACTCTATCCCGTGATGATGCAATTAGAACAGTTATCGGAATTGATTTCCGATACGGTGGCGGTGGCTGGGAGCGAAGCCTATGCGTCGGCTCGGATGGTTTATGCCTATGCCAAGGCGAGCAATGTGGGCGAAGGGCTAGAACCCCTGTTAGAAGACATGGGTAAGCGGTTTAAGTCCCGCAAGCAATAGGTCTAAAACCTCATTACCCTCACAAAAAGCGAAGCTAACGGCGTAAAAAGTGTCGTTCACTTCACCCAAACCCCCATCACCTTCGTACAAAGCGAGGACAACGGCATAAAATGCGTCGCCACCCTCACCCAAAACCCGATCACCTTCGTACAAAGCGAGGACAACGGGGTAAAAAGCGTTGTTCACTTCACCCAAACCCTCAACAACCACCCCACAATAGAGGACAGGCTCACTTTGGGAACCATGTACGACAACATTTGCAAGTACCTCGCTGAAACCTACCCCCAGGACATGGCGAGATGGCTACTTGGTGAACCCCTCCCCCTCGTGCAACTGGAACCTAAGGAGTTAGCCCTAGAACCAATTCGGGCGGATTCTCTGATTCTTTTGCAGTCCAGCAATCTAATTTTGCACCTGGAATTTCAAACCAGACCCGACCCAGAGATTCCCTTTAGGATGTTGGACTACTGGACAAGAGCGCAACGTAAATTTCCTACTCGACAAATCAAACAAATCGTCATTTATTTAACACCGAGCGAATCATCCCTAGTCTATCAAAACTATTATCAAGCCACGAAAACCAGGCATGAGTTTGAGTTAATCCGATTGTGGGAAACAGAGCCACGGACTTTACTACAAAATGCGGGCACGATTCCCTTTGCAGTGCTGGCAGAAGCCATAGATAAAAAGAAAGTATTACAGGAAGTAGCAAACCGGATCGAAAGTCTGAGCAATCAGCAAGCCAGGAGAGATATTGCGGCGGCAAGTTATGTCCTAGCGGGTTTGACGATGAGCGATAATATAATCAAGCAGATTTTAAGGAGCGAGATGATGCGTGAATCAGTCACCTTTCAGGCCATCCTCCAAGAAGGACGGCAGGTCGGTATTCAGGAGGGACGGCAAGTCGGTATTCAGGAAGGACGGCAAGAGGGATTGCAGACAGGGCAAATACAGGGCAAGCGGGAGATGCTCCAACGCCTTTTGACTCGTAAGTTTGGGACTCTACCACCCCAAATTAGTATACAAGTTGAATGTCTGACGATGCCCCAGCTAGAAGATTTAGCAGAAGCAATTTTGGATATGCAATCTCTGACTGACTTAGAACAATGGTGCGCCGGGTTAGGCTGATTAAGTTCAGGACTTAGGCAAAGTAAGGCAGGCTTCTTCTGATTCCCTCTCCTGTTCTGGGAGAGGGTTAGGGTGAGGGGCTGAAAAAGTTCTGCGTAACTCCTGTAAGTTAATAAGTTTGTTTCGTACAAAAGGGTTGTTAACCACCGCTTAACCTGGGTCGGGTAGTGTGGTGATGTTTTGCTGATTTATGTCCCCACCTACTCGGAGCTATCCCATGCCTGTCCTCACCCGCACCCAGTCCATTGCCCTCGTTGATAGCCGTTTGGCCGATATTGACCTATTGCTGGCGGGTCTGCCCAGCGGTCTAACGCCGTACATCCTGCACCCAAACGAAGCCATCATCAGCCAGATAGATAGTCTGCTCCAAGATGCGGGAGCGATACACAGCCTGTACCTGATTGGTCATGGCAGGCCGGGGGTGATGCAGTTGGGGGCAGGGGAACTGGATGCTCAAGTAGTAGCAGAGCATCAAGAAGTAATCAGTGGTTGGAATATCAGCGAAATCCTGCTGTACGGCTGTGCGGTGGGGCAAGATGTGAGCCTAGTGAAAGAACTACATCGGGTAACGGGGGCGGGGGTGGCGGCGAGCCGCTCGCTCCTGGGTCAGGGGAACTGGGAACTGGATGTGCGGGTGGGGGTGGTGTCGGTGTCGCCGCACCTGGGGAGCTATCCGGGAGTGCTGGTGCGGTTTGAAAATGCCCCTAGTGTTGGGGTGGGGGCTAGTCCTCGGTCTGTGGAGTTGGGGGATGTGAATGGGGATGGCAACCTCGACTTTGTCACGGCGAATCAGGGTTTCGGCAATGTGTCGGTCCGGCTGGGGAATGGGGCGGGCGGTTTTACCAATGCCGCCGATGTGACGGTGGGGGATTTTCCTGAATCAGTGGCGTTGGGGGATGTGAATGGGGATGGCAACCTCGACTTTGTGACGGCGAATGCGCTTTCCAACACTGTGTCGGTCCGGTTGGGGAATGGGACGGGCGGGTTTAGCGGTACCACCAATATCGGGGTGGGGGTTACGCCTGTTTCGGTGACATTGGGGGATGTGAATGGGGATGGCAACCTCGATATCCTCACGGCGAATGAATTTTCCGACAATGTATCCGTGCGACTGGGGGATGGGGCGGGCGGTTTTACCAATGCCGCCGATGTTGCGGTGGGGAATGGTCCTCAATCAGTGGCGTTGGGGGATGTGAATGGGGATGGCAACCTCGACTTTGTGACGGCGAATGCGCTTTCCAACACTGTGTCGGTCCGGTTGGGGAATGGGACGGGCGGGTTTAGCGGTACCACCAATATCGGGGTGGGGGTTACGCCTGTTTCGGTGACATTGGGGGATGTGAATGGGGATGGCAACCTCGATATCCTCACGGCGAATGAATTTTCCGACAATGTATCCGTGCGACTGGGGGATGGGGCGGGCGGTTTTACCAATGCCGCCGATGTTGCGGTGGGGAATGGTCCTCAATCAGTGGCGTTGGGGGATGTGAATGGGGATGGCAACCTCGACTTTGTGACGGCGAATTCATTCTCCAACAATGTGTCGGTCCGGTTGGGGAATGGGGCGGGCGGGTTTAGCGGCACCACCAATATCGGGGTGGGGGTTACGCCTGTTTCTGTAGCGTTGGGGGATGTGGATGGGGATGGCAACCTCGACTTTGTGACGGCGAATTCATCCCCCGACAATGTGTCGGTGTTGCTCAACACCACCCCCAGGGTGAATATTGCGGCGGGCACCAACCCCGAGGAGGGGGGAGCCAATGGCACTTTTACCATCACCCTCAATGAACCCGCGCCCGTTGGGGGTCTGACGGTCACTTTCAATCTCACTGGGAGTACGGCAAGCACCCCTAGCGACTTTAGCTTGGCGGCGAGTACCAACATCACCGCCGTGACGGCCACCAGTTTCACGATTGCCGCCGGGGCCACCACAGCCACTCTGGCGGTAGTTGCCAACCCGGATGCTGCGATTGACCCCGATGAGACCGTGGTGCTGAATTTGGAAAGCGGGGACAGCTACCTGTTGGGGAACAGCGCCGCTCGCTTTGTTGCCCAAACTGCGGTGGGGGTGGGTGTTCGTCCTATTTCCGTGGCGTTGGGGGATGTAAATGGGGATGGCAACCTCGACTTTGTGACGGCGAATTCATCCTCCGACACTGTGTCGGTCCGGTTGGGGGATGGTAAGGGTGGGTTTACCGGTACCACCAATATCGGGGTGGGGAATGCACCTCGGTCTGTGACGTTGGGGGATGTGAATGGGGATGGCAACCTCGATATCCTCACGGCGAATCGAGACTCCAACAATGTGTCGGTGCGGCTGGGGGATGGGGCAGGGGGCTTTACCAATGCCGGTGATATTGCAGTGGGGTCTACGCCTGAATCAGTGGCTTTGGCGGATGTGGATGGGGATGGCGACCTCGACTTCCTCACGGCGAATTCATCCTCCAACACTGTGTCGGTATTGCTCAACACCACCCCCAGGGTGAATATTGCGGCGGGCACCAACCCCGAGGAGGGGGGAGCCAATGGCACGTTCACCATCACCCTCAATGAACCCGCACCCACGGGTGGTCTGACGGTCACTTTCAATCTCACTGGGAGCACGGCCACCACCCCCAGCGACTTTAGCTTGAGCCAGTTAGCCAGTACCAACATCACCGCTGTGACGGCTAACAGTTTCACGATTGCCGCCGGGGCGACGACAGCCACTCTGGCAGTGGTTGCCAACCCGGATGCCGTGAATGACCCCGACGAAACCGTGGTGCTGAATTTGGAAAACGGGAACGGCTACCTGTTGGGGAACAGCACCGCTCGCTTTGTCCCTCAAACTGCGGTGGGGGTGGGGGCTACTCCTGTTTCTGTAACCCTGGGGGATGTGAATGGGGATGGCAACCTCGATATCCTCGCGGTAAATGAGAGTTCCGAAACTGTGTCGGTCCGGTTGGGGAATGGGGCGGGTGGGTTTAGCGGTACCACCAATATCGGGGTGGGAGCTGTGCCTTCTGAACTTGCGTTGGGGGATGTGAATGGGGATGGCAACCTCGATATCCTCACGGCGAATCTGCTTTCCGACAATGTGTCAGTCCGGTTGGGGAATGGGGCGGGCGGATTTAGTGGTACCACCAATATCGGGGTGGGGGATGCGCCCTCTGCACTTGCGTTGGGGGATGTGAATGGGGATGGCAACCTCGATATTCTCACGGCGAATGCAAGTTCCAACACTGTGTCGGTGCGGCTGGGGGATGGGGCGGGCGGATTTAGCGGCACCACCAATATCGGGGTTGGGGTTCAACCTGTTTCGGTGACATTGGGGGATGTGAATAGGGATGGCAACCTCGACCTCCTCACGGCGAATGCAAGTTCCAACACTGTGTCGGTGCGGCTGGGGGATGGGGCGGGCGGATTTAGCGGCACCACCAATATCGGGGTTGGGGTTCAACCTGTTTCGGTGACATTGGGGGATGTGAATAAGGATGGCAACCTCGATATCCTCGCAGCGAATGCAAGTTCCAACACTGTGTCGGTGCGGCTGGGGAATGGGGCGGGCGGATTTAGCGGCACCACCAATATTGCGGTGGGGAATGGTCCTCAATCAGTGGCGTTGGGGGATGTGAATGGGGATGGCAAACTCGATATCCTCACGACGAATCGGAATTCCAGCAATGTATCGGTGCGGCTGGGGGATGGCCTGGGGGGATTTAGCGGCACCACCAATATCGGGGTGGGGAATGCGCCTGTTTCTGTGGCGTTGGGGGATGTGAATGGGGATGGCGACCTCGATATCCTCACGGCGAATTCATTCTCCAACAATGTGTCGGTGTTACTCAACCAGCCCGGTGCGGTGCTGACGATTACGAATGTGATAGATACCAAAGCACCTACCCTAGTTATCAATTTGAGCGATACTGATCTGAAGATTGGCGAAACCAGCACCGTCACCTTCCAGTTCAGCGAAGCGGTAACAGGTTTTGTGATTGGAGATATAGCCGCCCAAAATGGGGCATTGAGCGGGTTTACCACCGTTGATGCTGATACTTTTACTGCCACCTTCACCCCCAATGTGAATGTGGAAGATGCCACCAATATCATCAGCGTGGTTAATAATTCCTACACCGACATCGCTGGCAATGCGGGCGTGGGTGCTAGTTCCAGCAATTATTCTATTGATACCAAAGCACCTACCCTAGTCATCAATTTGAGCGATACTGCGCTGACGGTTGGGGAGACCTCCACCATCACCTTCCAATTCAGCGAGGCGGTGAGTGGTTTTGTGATTGGAGATATAGTCGCTCAAAATGGGGCATTGAGCGGGTTTACCACCGTTGATGCTGATACTTTTACTGCCACCTTCACCCCCACAGCGGGTGTGGAAGATGCTACGAACATTATCAGCGTGGTTAATAATTCCTACACCGACATCGCAGGCAATCTAGGTACGGGTGATGATTCCGATAACTACACTATTGATACCAAAGCACCGACGCTGACCATCGGGTTGAGCGATACTGCTCTAAAGAGTGGCGAAACCAGCACCGTCACCTTCCAGTTCAGTGAAGCAGTGAGTGGGTTTGATAGCAGCGATGTAGCCGTGCAGAACGGGACATTAAGTAATTTCACTGCGGTTGATGCAGATACTTTTACCGCTAGCTTTACGCCCAATCCGGGTGTGGAAGATGCTACGAACATTATCAGCGTGGCTAATAATTCCTACACCGACATCGCTGGCAATGCGGGCGTGGGTGCTAGTTCCAGCAATTATTCTATTGATACCAAAGCACCGACCCTTACGATTAGCCTAAGCGATACCGCTCTCAAGATTGATGAAACCAGCACCGTCACCTTCCAGTTCAGCGAGGCGGTGAGTGGGTTTGCAATTGGAGATATAGTCGCTCAAAATGGGGCATTGAGCGGGTTTACCGCCGTTGATGGTGATACGTTCACTGCCACCTTTACGCCCAATACTGGTGTGGAAGATGCCACCAACATCATCAGCGTGGTTAATAATTCCTACACCGACATCGTTGGCAATTTGGGAACGGGTGATGATTCTGATAACTACACTATTGATACCAAAGCACCGACGCTGACCATCGGGTTGAGCGATACTGCTCTAAAGAGTGGCGAAACCAGCACCGTCACCTTCCAGTTCAGTGAAGCAGTGAGTGGGTTTGATAGCAGCGATGTAGCCGTGCAGAACGGGACATTAAGTAATTTCACTGCGGTTGATGCAGATACTTTTACCGCTAGCTTTACGCCCAATCCGGGTGTGGAAGATGCCACCAACATCATCAGCGTGGCTAGCAATTCCTACACCGACATCGCTGGCAATGCTGGAGCGGGTGATGATTCCGATAACTATTCTATTGATACCAAAGCACCAACGGTCAATATCACTACAACCGATACCAAGGCGGACATCAATTCTCCCATCACCTATAGCCTTCAGTTTAGTGAGAGTATCGTCGGTGATTTGAATGCCAGTGACTTTGTAAACGCTGGGAGCGCATCCATCAATATCACCGCACTCACCAAGGTAAATGATTCACAATTCACCCTAAAAGTAACCTCAAGCACGGGTGGCAACATCACCCTACAACTCAACCCCATCGGCACTATCACCGACCTCAACGGTAATGGTTTGGTGATTCCCGCTACCGATGATGAAACGTTGAATGTCCTGCTTGTTGGTGGTCAGGGAGACGACACGATTACCGGCACCAACGGTGATGATACGATTAACGCTGGCGAGGGTAATAACCAAGTATTTGGTCTGGCTGGCAAGGATACCATCACAGCAGGGAGCGGTGATGACCAGATTGACGGTGGCTCTGGCGATGACATCATCTGGGCGGGGAGTGGTGATGACCGCATCTTTGGGGGTGCAGGGAATGATATTTTAGCTGGGGAAGGAAGCGATGACCGCATCGAGGGTGGCAATGGTAACGACACCCTCATCGGCGGTGCCGGGAATGATAAACTCACGGGTGGTCTGGGCAGTGACCGCTTCACGTTCGACACCAATTCACCCTTTAACGCCCGCACCCTTGGTATTGATACCATCACCGATTTCAATTTCAGTCAGGATTTTATCGTCATTGACCAAACCACCTTTAATGCGTTTGCCGCCAGTGCCGCTACTCCAACGGGTAAAGCGATTGATGGCAAGGATTTTGCGGTGGTGACCAGCGATGGTGCCGCCGGTAGTAGCAGTGCGTTGATTGTTTACAACTCGAATAGTGGTGCCCTGTTCTACAACCAAAACAAAGCCACGACTGGTCTCGGCACCGGTGGACAATTTGCTACCCTACAGACAGGATTAACTGAATTGCAATTAGAATCTCGTATTCTTCTTGTGGTTTAACCCCAAAATTCTCTCTATGAGAACTTAGGTATATAGCTATAGCAATACTATCTGATTGCCGAACAAAGATTCTGATAGCTTGCGTGTCGCTGTGCGACATTAGCTTGCGTGGCGTAGTCATAGAACCATACACCGCAGGTGCTTCTCTAAGGGGGGCTGCGCTCCTGCGACCACTATTCTAAATTCATTTAGGATTGCTATATCACAGATGATTTATGAGAACTCATCATATAATTGACCCAGCTTTTTGAAATCAAATATCTGTTGATGAAGTAGATGCTCAAACAACCATTTCACCACCCGGGATGAATGTCCTATCCCCCAATATTTTCTCAACCCTCTTTCCCCCTGTAATCAGACAGTTTCTACTGGATTTTGTCCGGCGCATACGGGGCTAAATGAATACATCTTAGAGGCCATATTGATGGTATTCTGTCACCGTTAACTCTTCCTAGGTAAGCTTGTATATCTTGACTATACTACCATCTTAATCATTCTAAGAAAGTTATCGTATTGTAGGAATTAACCTGAGGATAGACTCGCAGAAAAAACTCTTTCATTTTGTAGTTAAGTGCCCTATGATAGGTCTGTTTTTGTCGCTAATTTTCAATGGGAATCTCTGCTTTTATACCTCGTTTAGCCCACAGATAACCGCACAATTCACCCCACAACAAATGACGTTCATCCGCAAATAAAATAATCATTGTTCTGCCTCTATGAAGGTGCGATACAGACCAGTGAAACAAAGATTAGAATTTGTGCCATACGTTTAATCTTACGCAGAATCGCCTAAAATGATTACAAACAGGTTCAATAGGGAAAAAAACTGTAGGTTGCTTCAGTCATTAACTGAGTTTCTACATAAAACCACAGGTAACTACACCAACCCAAGTAGCGAGAGACAAACAACTTACTTGAAGTTATACAGCAATCCTAATTGAATTCTGGACAGCGGTCGTAGGTTGCTCCCCCGCCCCAGAAGCACCTGGGGGATAGGGTTCAGGGCGACGGCATACTTCCTTACTTTCGATTCAATTGGGATAGTCTTTACCGATGCGGTCGGTCAGCAGCTCATCCTGAATGGGCGGTAGGGGTAACAGTCGCTAAAGTATGGTTTTTTTAGCAGTGGCGTTACTGTTCCGCTGGCAGGGGAATCAATGGATCACCAGCGGGGAGGTCATCGGCCAACCGTAGCTCGACCAACAACTGCGACAATTTCATCCTAATTGTGCTCAGCGATGGCGGCTGAGGTATCATACCCACAGATGCGCTGGGGTAAGGTCTATGGCTCTGCAACTTGATTATTTTCTGCTGTTGGCGGCGGCGTTGTTTTGTATTGGCATCTACGGCTTGGTGACCAGCCGGAATGCGGTGCGGGTCTTGATGTCGGTGGAGCTACTCTTAAATGCGGTGAATTTGAATTTTCTGGCGTTTGCCAATTATCTTGACCCAGCGGAAATCAAGGGGCAGGTGTTTGCTGTGTTTGTGATTACCGTGGCTGCCGCCGAAGCCGCTGTGGGATTGGCGATTGTCCTGGCGATTTACCGGAATCGGGACACGATTGATATGGAGCAATTTAATCTGTTGAAGTGGTAATCACCAACCGATAACCCAGGCGATGCACCGTCGCTACCTGTAACGAGGCTGGTAACTTTTTACGCAGCCCAAGGATATGGGTATCCAGGGTGCGCCCCACGGTTTGCCCCCACACTTGCTCCTGTAAAAAATTCCGGGGTACCACTTCCCCCTGCGCCTGGGTCAACAGAGCCAGCAGGTGCCACTCATGGGGGGTAAGCGGTAATTCCTGCCCCTGGTAATCTCCCCGCCGTGCCAGCAAATCTAAAGTCAAAGCCCCGTATTTCAGCACCGTCCGCCCCTTTTGCCAGCGGCGGGTCAACGCCTGCACCCGGGCGACAAACTGCGCCAAACCGAAGGGTTTCACCAAATAATCATCCGCCCCCGCCCCTAGCCCCGCCACGATGTCGGGTTCCTGACTGCGGGCGGAGATCATCAACAGCAACCCCAATGGTCGCTGACTGAACCAGGTCGCCAACTGCAAACCCTCATCCCAGGTCTGCGGCCAGTCCAAATCCAACACCAGCAGTATTCCCGTCGCCGTCAGGGTATAGCCCTGCGCTAACGGTTCTAGCATTGTGATTTGATACCCCACCTGTTGCAGATGCCATGCCAGCAGGAGCCGCAACTGGGGGTTAGGAATCAGCAGGACAACTGGCAAAGCTACCAGTCACACAAGGTACGAATTTGTTGCCGACAATTACTGGTCGCCACTCGGAGGGTTTCCTGGGTGCGTTGATACTCCACCGGGTTGCCCTGCTGGAGATACAAATCCGCCGCCCGCCGCAGGTCTTCAATGCCCTCCCGGATTTTGCCCACATTGTAAAACAGCACCCCCCGGTTGTAATGGGCTTCAGCGTAGGTCGGTTGCAGTTCCGCCGCCCGGGTATAATCCCCAATCGCCCCCATTTTGTCTCCCAGAGCCGAACGGGCCAACCCCCGTCCCACATAGGGTTGAGCAAAGCCGGGGTCAAGCCGGATGGCCTGGTCAAAATCCTGAATCGCCCCCTGCTGATCCCGCTGGATGTAGCGGATTACACCCCGGGTGGCAAAGGCAGCGGCATAGTTGGGGTTCGTCCGCACCGCCTGGGAGAGTTGATTCATCGCCCCAGCAATGTCGCCCTGGCGGTAGCGGTCACCAGCGAGCAGGAAAAAATCATCAGCCCGACCGGGATTGGCCGCTACAGGGACGGGTCGGGGGGGCGGCGGGGTGGTCGGTGCCACGGCCACAACCGTGGGTCGTGGTGCCATCCCCAAATAAGTATTGATGGGAATCCCCAAATTAAACCCGGTTTTCACATACACCGTTTCCGATTGCCGCTCCAGTTGGCCGCCATCCGCCCGCCCATGTACCCCCACCAATTTGGCCTGATTGTCCAACACCGGCCCACCGCTCATCCCCGGTAAAGTACTATTGCTGTACACTAACCCGTACCCATCCGCCAGGGGTTTGCTGGCGTTGGCCGTCACCCGCCCGGTGGTAAAGTTGTACACCGGTTCACTAATGGCTGCCCCCGGCTTGGGGAAGCCTGCGACAAACACCGGACTACCCTCATTCACCTTGGTCGCATCCCCCAAATTTGCCACCGGATAGCTTTTGTCACTGGTAAACTTGGCGGTCGCCATATCCACCCCCGCCATTTTCTGTACTGTGTTGTACTTTAAGGGATATTTTTGTTTATCTGATGTAACCACATCATATTCATCTTGTACGGGAATAACGTGCGCCGCCGTTAACACCGTGTAGGTATTACCCTCCCGCCCGACAATGATGCCTGAACCGGGATTCACCCCATCAATCAGCACCGTAATCCCCTTGGCCACCTTAGCCACCGCCGCCACATCATCCGCCGAATTGAGGGGGCTTTGCCAGAGCATGACCCCAACTGTGCCCAGTAATAGGATGGTGACACCGCATTTTGTGTGTTTCATGTTAGCTTTCTCCCACATTGACTTGCCCTTATTATACAAAGGTTTAGGTGAGAGAAATTCCTTGACTACCCCTAGATAGAAAAAACGACAACCGCTTACACTGAACGTGTAGGGATGTCAGCAAATTTGCTCTCGCCATGGCTCAAACGGCAACGGGACTCTATCTGGTCACAGGTGCAACGGGGCAAATTGGCCGCCGGGTAGTACATCAACTCTGTCGGCAGGGGCAACCGGTGCGGGCGTGGGTGCGTTTGGGAACAAACTATCAGGATTTGGTGGATAGGGGAGCCGAATTATATTTCGGGGATATGACCCAGCGGGAGGATATTTGGGCAAGCATGAACCATGTAACCCATGTAATTAGCACCCACAACCATCCAAAGGATATTTTGAATGTTCACCTGAAAAGTAATCTGAATCTAATTGAAGTAGCCAGTAAATTTGGGGCGGAATGTTTTACTTATATTTCTGGTTTAGGGGTAGATCAATATGCCCAAAATGCTCCCCTGCTTGAAGCTAAATTTGCGATTGAAACTGAGTTAATTAAAAGCTCATTAAACTACGTCATTTTGCGTCCACCTTTGCTCAATCACTACCTGCTTCCCTGGCTCCAGCAATTGCAAAAAACGGGAAGTTTACTTCTCACTGGCGATGGACATCTACGACATTCCTGGATCAGTTTGGATGACCTAGCAAAAATTATTGTAAAAACAACCCAAACCCCTCCCCTCTGGCGGCAGATTTTTTCTGTCGGTGGGCCAACACCCCTTAGCCGTTGGCAGGTCATTCATCTATATCAAAAACTAACCCAATCACAACCCATGGTCATGCCCGTGCCTTTACAGGTTCTAGATGGGGTACGTTGGGGGTTAGCGTGGTTGAATCAAGACGAAGATTTGGGCACACTCAAAACCCTACTGAGCCATGAATTTATTTGCAGTGAAAGTGAAATCAAATACCTGGAAAATCAGTTCAATATCCAACTGGAATCTCTCGAACATTTTTTGCAACGCTACTTAGGATTGGATAATTCCGGTAAAGAATAATCGGGTTCACTGCGGTCAAATACCTGGTGAGGACGACCCAGCAAAATCCCCTGCTTTGCCAGAGATTCAACGACCCGGCGGCGAAATTCCCGACTCACCAGCCACTGTTGTCCTGGTTGGGTTTTTAGCCAGACCCGTAGCAGTAAACCATCATGTCCGGCGGCATCAATTCCTAAGACTTCGGGTAGTTCCAATAAAGATTGCCGCCAGTCCGGGTCAGCATAAAATTCTTGGGTGACTTTTTTAAGGACATTGAGGGCTTGGGAAGGGTCAGTTTGACAATCCACTAAAATTTCAAAATTCACCCGTGACCATAGACGAGTTAGGTTAGAGACTTTGATAATACTGCTATTGGGAATCGTGATCAAACATCCTTCCGGGTTCCGCAGTTGGGTAATGCGTAAACTCATACTTTCTACCATGCCCGTATATTCACCAATTTGGATAATATCCCCGATGCCAAACTGGTCTTCCCAGAGAATTAAAAGGCCATTGATAATATCTTTGATCACGTTCTGCGAGCCTAAGGAAATTGCCAATGCAAGTAAACCCCCTAGGGCAAAAATTGAACTGACTGGTACCCCCAAGGTATTAAAAATATAACTAATTCGCACGACATAGACTACTGCGGTTTTTACCCCTTGCAAAGTGGCAACATTGGTGGAAATTCGCAAGGATTTACGGGTGATCTCGCCAACATCAAACAGATTATAATTTTCCCAGACTTGACGCAAACGAATGATCAGAACGTCTCCTAATTTATCCCCTAAACCCGTGAGAAACCACATGGTCAACCACAGGATAGGCAGACGTAAAATTTTCAAAGAAATCGCTCTAGTCTGGGGATAAATAGCTAGGATATAAGCAAAACCTGTCAACCAAACTGCCAGTTGCATCCATAACAAAATATAGCCAATAAATAAAACGATTTTATAGCGTTGTTCTTGGCTAAAGTGTGACCTGAGATGATTCATAAATTCTACCCGATGGCGCTGTAGCCCATGAATTTCCTGGGTGATTTCACCGGCTAGTTTTTGGGAATTTTTTAGTTCGATGATTTCTTTTTTGATCCTAATTTTGCGCCGGTCGAAAAATTTTTGTAAAGCCAGTAAAATTGAACTCACTAGAAGAATGACTACAAGAATCCTGACGGCTTGAGAAGTTTGACTCAAAAGCGCATGGGGTGTCCGTTGGGAAATAGCTTGCTGGAGATTTCTTTGAATAATCACTCGCCACTCCTCCGCCAACTCTGGAATGGGAATACCATTGTAGGAAGAATCAAGTTCTGTTACCGTGAGAATTGTGATATTCTGTTGTTGTAATTCGGTGCGCCCCAGAATCACTGTTTCATTATTTAATGTGGATAGGGAAATAATCACTTGAGGTTCCCGACTATCCAGTAAATTCTGCGTGTAGGGAGCCACAATCCGGCGCAAATTGGCTTCAATGAGTTCGGCTCGAATCTCAACTGGGACAAGATTATTTGCGTTATTGCGATCCCGTACAGTTGGCGAGGCGATAGTAAATAAATTTTTACCATCAAATGCTACATCAGCAGTTTCGATATTGCCATAACGAGTAACATTGCTGGGTAGGACGGGCTGGGATTGCTGTTGGGGGATGGCAATCTGTCCCCAGCTTGCGTGGGCAGTGAATAGCACGGCGATGAAAGTGATTAACCATACAGCGATAATTCGATATAAAAAATATAACCGCATGGGCACCCATCACTCAAAACCTATCACTTCCCATAGGCTATCAAAATTTGATGGTGTTCGACGCAGTTCAACGACTCGCTTGATTGGCTTCACAGGGGGGAAACTCGCCCAATTGCCACTGTAGGGTGACAAAGTTGCGAGTGGGCTGGCTGCCAAAGGGTGCATTAGTTACCAATATGGGTAATTCAAAATTCTTTGTTTCTTGTTGCACATCGGCAGCATCATTTTGATCTGTACTAATACATAAAAATGATTCAGTAATCACGAGATTTTCAGAAGCGATGGGTAAATCCCGCCATTGTCGGTCATTGAAATTGAGCATAAATGTCACGGGTTCTGTGAATAGATTGGGTACTCCCGGTACAAAGGGTGCCCCCACTTTGTATAGGAAACCATTACCGGTAAATGAGGCGAGTTGGGGATAGGTAGTACTGAATTGTTGCGAACCACCCAACACCGGCCAACCACTTATATTGCCCTGTGGACTGGTGGCATAGACCAGCCAACGCCCATTGGTCGCACTGAGCGCACCTTTGCCCGCCACATTGTTAATAAAATTGTCATCCGCAACCAGAGTGATTGCATCTCCTGTGGTTGTTGAGTTGATAGAATTATCGAGAATAATATCACCATCAAACGTTTGTAAAAATACGGTACCCGTGGTGGTAATTCCGGTGGGATTGACCGTACCTAAAATCAAGGTTTTACTATTCAGAAAGCTAATATCATTTGTGGTATCGGCGGCGATGGTTGTAATGGTATTACCTGGATTTTTTAAGTCAAACTCACCACTTCCTAACAAAGCCAAACCGTTGGTAATGATTACTTGACTCTGAGTTACTTTATCCCCTGCTGTCAAAGTAAGGTTATTTGCGCCAACATCTATGCCATTGGTGGTGTTCACTGTGCCAATCTTAAAACCACTGGTATCGGTATATTTGATGTTATTGGTCGTGCTCGCCGCCAAGATACTGATGTTGTTATTAGGACTGGTGAGGGTAAATGCCCCCGCACCTGTAAGTTCCAATCCATTCGCAAATAGTCCACCAGTATTATTCTGAGTTACCTTGTCAGGTGAAGTAATCAGAATATTTTTAGTAGTATTTACCGTTACATCATTGAGGGTGATGGGATTATTTGTGGAAGTAAAAGTAATTTGTCCAGTGGTATTGTCGCCAATGATGTTTGTGCCATTGATAGTAAGAATCGCTTCGGCTGAGCCTGCTCCTGTGCCCTTGTAGGTGATGTTGCCTGTACTGGTGCTCACTTGGGCATCATTGAATTGATAAATGCCGTAGTTAGACGAGCCTGTGCCTTGCCCCTTGCCGGTGATGCTGATGGCACCGCTGTCGGAGGTGATCTTGGTATTGGCACCAGAGAGCAAAACACCGAGGTTAGAACTTGTGCCATTGCCCCCGGTGCCGTCGTAGGTGATGTTGCCGTTGACTGTGCTGACTTGGGCACCATTTCGTTGCCAAATGCCGTAGTTAGACGAGCCTGTGCCTTGCCCCTTGCCGGTGATGCTGATGGCACCGCTGTCGGAGGTGATCTTGGTATTGGCACCAGAGAGCAAAACACCGAGGTTAGAACTTGTGCCATTGCCCCCGGTGCCGTCGTAGGTGATGTTGCCGTTGACTGTGCTGACTTGGGCACCATTTCGTTGCCAAATGCCGTAGTTAGACGAGCCTGTGCCTTGCCCCTTGCCGGTGATGCTGATGGCACCGCTGTCGGAGGTGATCTTGGTGTTGGTTGATTGGAGCACGACACCGAGGTTAGAACTTGTGCCATTGCCCCCGGTGCCGTTGTATGTGATGTCCCCACTTGTGGTGCTCACTTGGGCACTATCTAGTTGGTAAATGCCGTAGTTAACCGAGCCTGTGCCTTGCCCCTTGCCGGTGATGCTGATGGCACCGCTGCCGGAGGTGATTGTGGTGTTGGCATCCGTGAGGAAAACACCGTGGTTAGCACTTGTGCCACTGCCCCCCGTGCCGTCGTAGGTGATGTTGCCCGTGGTGGTGCTAACTTGGGCACCATTTCGCTGCCAAATGCCGTAGTTGAAGTTACCCGTGTTCCCGCCCGTGCCCGTGAGCTTGATGTTGCCCCCATCGGTTTTCAGGGTGGCACCATTTAGTTCGATCCCTACGAAATTACCTGTTGCCGTGCCTGCGGTATTGGCGTTTAAGACTATGGCATCAAATCCTGTAGCGGTGCTGGTATTTTTGATCTCTACTCCCGTACTAACCACGATATTTTTATCAGCATTCACGGTGATGGTTGAGGTGCCTGGGTCGTTGTTGGTGATGTTTTTATTAATAGTAATTGTGCCGTTGTTGAGACCATTGAGGGTGATATTCCCTGTTGCGGTAATGCCATCGGTGCTATTGACTGTGCCAATGATAAAGGAATTAGCATCTTTGTAACGGATGGCATTAGTGGTTTTTGCCGCCAAGGTGTTGATATTATTACCAGTATTTTCCAGCGTGTAACTATCCCCCCCTAATAGTTCTAAACCATTCGCTGTAATGGATTGACTTTGAGTAACCGCTCCTCCGGCATTAAGGGTAATGTTGCCCGTTGAAGTTAAGCCAGCCGTATTCACGGTGCCAATGGCAAAACCATTCGTATCCGTGTATTTGATGTCGTTAGTCGTATTCCCAGCCAAAGTTACGATGTTGTTGTTGGTATTAGTTAGGTTAAAATCCCCACTGCCCAACAGTTCTAAACCACTGGCGAGTAGGCTACCGCTGTTGTTTTGGTTGACAGCGCCTGGGGAGGTAATTGTGGTGTTACCTTTAGTTTCAATGGTGACATCGTTTAGGGTGATGCCGTTGCTGGTAGAGGTCAGAGTGATGTTGCCAGTTGTATTACCGCCAATCAAGTTGCTAGAGCCAATTTTTACCAGGATGCCTTCTGACCCAGCCCCGCCTCTGCCGATGTAATTTATATTTCCACTAGTACTCGTGACCTGAGCATCAGACGTTTGCAATATCCCATAGTTTGCAGAATTAATACCTTGGCCTATCCCTTTTAGGTTAATATCACCCCCGCCGCTCGTAATTTTTGTTCCTCCACCATTCAACTTAATTCCGATGCTATTAAAGGCTTGGTTGGGATCACCTGTGCCAACATAGTTAATGGTGCCGCTTCCGGTGGTTGTGACCTGAGAATTAGTTTGGGAAATACCAATCCCCACCAGCCCTGCTCCTTGACCATTGAGGGTGATATTGCCACCTCCGGCTGTTAAGTTTGAGCTAATAAGCTGAATACCTATTGGAAAGGTGTTACTGCTTCCAAGTGCTGGGGTTGTGGATGGGTCTGTTCCACCGCCCAAGGTAATATCTCCACCGTTGCTGGTTATGGTTGTTCCCTCTAAGTACATTGCCCCGCCCCCGGCTCCATCTCGGTCACTGTTGAGGGTAATGGCTCGGTTCTGGGTAGTGATGCTGGCGGTTGAGCTATCTACGTCAAGGATGTTTAGTCCGGCCTGTAACGTGATACTACCTGTTTCGGTGCCACTACCCGTAGATAAAGCCCCGTCTAAGTAAATTGTTCCATCACCCGTTGGAGTCCGAATGATGAGATTGTCTTTGAATTGGGCATCGGTAATTTCAATATCACCATTACTATTATCTCGCCCAATGGTAATCAACACAAAACCATTTGTGATATTATCAATTTCAGTTTCATTGATATTTAACGTACCCGTAGCACTATCGCCAATGCCAATGGTTTCACTAGGTGTTAAAGGTTGGAGTAATAGGTTTTTATTGCCAGTGATGGTACCATTATCAAAATCAATTTTATCGGTAGTAATGGTGATATTGCCTGAAGTTGAGTTAATCGCACTATCATTTTGCAGTGTAAGTGTGTTACCCGATTGAATGGTAGTGTCATTGGTTGCGGTGATCGATGCAAAATTGACCCCAGGATTAGCACTACTCAGAGTGATATTGCCTCCAGCGGTGATACTCTGACTAGAACCAGTTGAGTTAATGGTTGTACTCGCTTTCGTCCCCAGACCGGCGGTGAGAATAATATCCCGGTCTGCGCTAATTTCCTGAATACCATCGGAAGTAATCGTAACACTCCGGCTGAAATTCCCTGTCCCTGGGCCGCCCAAGAGCTTAATATCTCGATTTGCGTCAATTTTCATGCCTCCTGAGCCAGCCGTTACACTCACGAAATTATCACCAGAATTGGCTTGCCCCGACTGTAAAGTGACATCTTGACCAGCATTTATTTCTACCCGCACTCCGGAAAGTTGCGTCCACCCGGAATTAGGATTGGGGCTGCTTCCCCGCCCAATAAATACATCTCGATTCGTTGTCGTCAGATTTAATGTGCCTTTAGTCGCTCGAAGTTGTAGATTTGGATTGCTACCAGCCGCATTGTTAATAAAAATATTTTCCGCAGCTTTGAAAGTGACGTTACCTCCGTCAGTTGCCTGGATTGATTTATTATTGGTGGGATTAAAGTTGATATTATTTTTGGCATCAATGTTGATATTTCCGGTGTTGGTTGTGATTGTCCCCGTGATATTCACATTAAATCCCTTAGCTATGATTGCCCCACCGGTTGCACCACTACTAACGGTATTCAAACTTCCAGTAATATTGACAGAACCGTTGGCATCAGGTGAAGTTGCTCCACTAAATGTCCCTGCCAACAATTCAATAGTGCCACCTTTGGTAGTAATATTGGCATTAACGGCAATATTGCGACCTGCTTGGGCTTTGATCCCTATACCATTATTAGCCATCAACACCGCATTACTGAAAGTAATATCACGGGTGGCTTGTAGGGTGACATTTGTGGTGGCATTTTGTAATGTGGTTACATTCAAAATACTATTACTCGATCCATTATCTGCGAAGAAAACATTAGGATTATTAGGGACACCAGAATTAGCGGCACTACTAATCGTTAAATCTTGGGGATCGAGTAGTAGTGTACCCGTTTTACCATTAACTGCCAGGGTATTCACCGTACCTTGAAAGTCTAGGTAATCCCGCCCTGACACCTCCACAAACCCACCATCCCCAGATATTTGCCCGCCCTTGGCATTGATTTCTCCATAAAATCCCGTGGCCTTATCCGCCCAAACAATTACTTCTCCACCATGGCCTTGACTGATTGCGGAAGCATTAATGTTTGCCCCTTGACCCACATAGGTCATCTGAGCATTAGGCAATGACCCTTTCCCTTGAAAACTACCGCCAATATTAACAATGCCACCACCTTGGTCACCCGAAGCATCAATGAGTGCATTCCCGTTTAACGCAATCTTTTCTCCAGTAATTTGAACTTTGCCGCCCCGTTTGCCCGATACATCTAATGCACCATTCACCGCAACCGTACCTTTTTGCCCGCCGGATAAAACAATTACACCATTGCGATTTTCCGCATATTTCGCCTCAATAATTCCCCCGGTGTTAATCACGTTATCCACAATCTGACCAGCCGCCTGAGCGGTTAAGGTGACTATCCCCCCCGGTGCCGTGATATTCCCTTGGTTGTCAATTAGTGAATTTAATTTATTCCCATAAATATCGGTGATTTGCCCTGCTAATTTTGGGTCAACGGTGACACTTAATAACCCATCCCCATAGAAATCCAAACTCACCGTCGTTCCTGATGCCAAAACCACTTTCCCCAAGCGAGCGGAAATGATGCCGCTATTTTGCACCGCCGGAGCTACCAAAGCCGCAAACCCAGCCTCTTTCACTGTAATTAAACCCTGGTTCACCACACTCGCAGGCGGTTTCCCTGGCATTTGTTCAAAGCGGAGAATGCCCTGCATGAAATCAGTATCTTGGATATTCAACGTACTGGCGACCAACCCCGCCACATCCACCCGTGCAGTGGGTAAAAAAGCAATCCCATTCGGGTTGATCAAAAATACCTGCCCATTGGCAGTCAATCTACCTGCAATACTTGAAGGAGTACTGCCCGTAACTCGGTTTAATGTGGCTGATGTACTGGTGGGTTGTTGGAAATTCACCCACTCCTGCGGTGCAATACTAAAGCTATTCCAGTTGATAACCGCTCTATCGGTGGATTGATTGATATTGAGCTTCGTATCATTCACCTGCTGAATGGTGGCCGCTCCCTGGGTGACTTGGCCGCCTTGGGGTAAGGCAAAACCGGGCAATTGCACCATCAAGACTGCCAGCAGTACCTGGCTCGGCAACCGCCACAGTAACTTGAGATAGGAACGCATTCCCAACCCCTTGGTGTTTGATTTAGTTGACTTATTGTAGAACCTTGTACTAGGCTACAACGCAAATGATTCCCTGAAATTTTTCAAATTAACGGATTGCCGATTCCGGTAAGGTCGGTACTGGTGAGGGTTTCCGCCCCCGGATATCTTGCAACAATTCCATCAACGCCGGGACAACCGTCGGGGTCAACACCGTGGAAAAGGCCAACCCCCCCACCAGCGCAATCCCCAACCCCTGATACAACTCGGCTCCCTGCCCCGGAATAAATGCCAGGGGTAACATCCCCAACACACTCGTACCAGCGGCCATAAAGATAGCTCTCATGCGGTCTTTGGTGGCGAAATATAGGGATTCCGTATATTCCTTGCCCTCATTCTGCAACTGCAACGCCCGATCCACCAGCAAAATGGCATTGTTCACCACTACCCCAGTCAAAATCACAAATCCCAGCGCAGTAATCATGTCCAAGGGCACGTTCATCCCCGGAATCAGATTGCTCACCGCCAAGGCCAACAACGCCCCACTCATCCCCAGGGGCACGGTCGCCATGATCACCAAAGGATAAATGAATGAACGGTACAACGCCACCAGCAATAAATAGGTGATCAACAACGACAGGACAAAGGCTTGCAATAACTGACCTACGGTTTCCCGCAAACGGTCAGCACTACCCGACAGTTCCACCCGATAACCCGCCGGGAGTTCTGAGCGGAGCGGTTCTAACACCTGTTCTTGCGCCTGTTGCACCACCCGACCCAAGGGCGCATCATCCGCCACACTCGCCGTCAACGTTACCGAGCGTTCTAAGTCCACATGGTTAATACTATCCGGGCCGGTGGTTTCCACGACTTCCGCCACATCCGCCAACTGCACCCGTTGTCCCCTGCGCCCAAACAAGGGTAATGCCCGCAACTGCGCCGGAGTTTCCACCAGTACATTGTCCAACTCCACCGTCACGTCCAACTGCCGTTTGCCATCTACGAAGTCTGATGCCCTGCGTCCCCCCAAAGCCGCTTCCACCAACCCCCCCACGTCGGCTTCGGCAAGACCAACCTCGCTCAGCCGCTCCCGTACCGGCACCACCTGCAATTCCGGTGCCCCAAATACATAGTCAGAACGCACACTGCGTACCCCCGCCAAATCCCGCAATTCCCCACCGGCCTTCTGCCCCAGTTGATCCAATTGATCCAAATCCGGGCCGATAATCTGCACCTCAAATTCCTTGCCGGGGTCACGAAAAATGGAAGGGCGGCGGGCATTCATAAACCGATAGCCGGGAAATTGGTTGGAGGCACTTTGCAACCGCTCCGTCATGGCCTGGAGTCCCTGCGCCGTGGCAAATTCCGGTTTCAAAATGGCGGCAATGGCTCTGCGCCCCGGTCGCTCGATAAACATCACCCGCTCTACCTCCGGCTGCTGACGCAAAAAATTCCGGGGAGCCTCGGCCAACTGCACCGATTCTTCGATACTTGTGCCAGGAAACGGCTCCGCACTCCAGAGGATTAAATTGCGATTTCCCTCCGGTAGATAGTCCACGGGCGGTAATAATAAAATACTGACAAAAATTAACGCCACCGGCACGGCCAACACCATTAGCCGCCGTCCCAATCGCCCCGCCCCCAAAGACCAGGCCGCCGTCTGGAGTAAAAAGGCTTCCAAGCGGTCTTGGACTAGCCGAAACCGCACCGAAGCCTGCCACACCCACCGTTCCCAGCGATTGCCAAAGGGCACCAAATCCGGGTTGTTCAATCGTTGCGCTTCCTGGGCATCCAAAAATAACCCGGACAGCATCGGCACCAGGGTTAAGGCGGCGAATAGGGACATCAACACGGCGGCACTCAGGGCGATACCAATATCCGCAAACAAACGCCCGGATTCCCCCGTCACCAACAGCAAGGGAATGAATACCACCACCGTTGTGAGTGTGGAACCCAGCATGGCACCCCACACTTCCTGGGTACCCTCGATGGCCGCCCGCATGACACTTTTACCCTGCTGTAAATGGGTAAATACGTTTTCAATCACCACGATGGCGTTGTCCACCACCATCCCCACGGCAAAGGCCAGCCCCGCCAAGCTGATGATATTCAACGACCGCCCTAACCAGGCCATGACGATAAACACGGTGATCAATGTGGTGGGAATGGTCAGGGCAATCACCGCCACCGTCCGTAGGGAACCCAAAAATAAAACCAACACCAGCGTTGCCAGCACGGCTCCCGTGATTAAATTTCCCTGAACCAGCCCCACCGCCTGCTGAATATACTCGCTCTCATCGTAGTTATAGACAAAGCGCACCCCCTGATTTTCCCGTTGGAACTCCTGCTCCAACTCCCGCACGGTTTGCCGCACCCCCTGGGACACCTCCGGCACATTGGCACCCACCCGGCGAATAATTCCCACGGCGGCGGCCTGTTGGTCATTGAAGTACAAGGTACTGGTACGCACCTTGCGCCCCATCTGTGCCCGAGCCACATCCCGCAGATAAACCGTCCCCTGGGGGTTGCGCCGCAGGACAAACCCCTCCAGTTGGGATACCTCCTGGGAGCGGCTGACGGTACGCACCCGGTATTCCCGCCGCCCCAGGTTCAACGGCCCCCCCCGCACATCCCGGTTATTTTGCCGCAGACTGGTGACCACATCTTCTAAACTCAAGTTGCGCTCGGCTAGGGCTTGGGGATTGACGACCACCTCCACCTCCCGCTCCCGGCCACCTACCACCAAAAACTGCCCCACCCCCTCGACCCGCCGCAGGCGAGGCACCACCACATCGTCCAGCAAATCCCGGTAACGGTTGGGGTCGCTGGGGTAACCCTCCTGGGGCACCATCACCAGCCAGATCATCGGAGAACTGTTGCCGCCCACCACTTCCACGTCCGATTCCCCCGCTTCCGGGGGCAAATCTTCAGCCTGTTGTAATTTATTCAGCACTTCAATCAGGCGCAGGTTCACATCCGTGCCCCACTCAAACTCCAAGGAAATACTACTGGTGCCTGACCGGCTGGCACTTTTCACCTCCTGCACCCCGGGCACCTGCTCTAAAACCTCCTCCAAGGGCCGGGTGATCAAATCCTCCACCTCCGCCGGTGCCGCCCCCGGATATTGGGTGGTAATGGTAATCTCTGGGCGGTCGCCCCCCGGTTGCAATTCCAAGGGCAAACCCAACAGGCTAATCACCCCAAACACCGCCAACAGACAGAACAGCACAAACGTCCCGTGCCGCCACCGTACCGCCGTTTCAATCCAGTTCATGGCCTGCTCCTGTGGGGGTGGGCGGGGCAATCATAAAAAATTCCTTAACTTACCCCGGGGTGTACTCCCCCATGATAAGCAAGGAATCTCAACTATTGCAAACTGAAATATTGACAGGGAACCCCGGCTCCCCGTCCCATCGGTGTTACGCCTTGATGAGGTCGAAGATTTTGAACATGGGCAGATACATCGCCACCAGGATCGAACCCACCATCCCCCCCAACACGGCGATCATCATGGGTTCCATGACGCTGGTGAGGGTTTTTACGGCGGCTTCCACCTCGGATTCGTAAAAATCCGCCACCTTGGTGATCATGGCATCCAGTTCCCCGGTTTCCTCGCCGATGCTGATCATCTGGATCGCCATGTTGGGAAACACCTTGGCCTTTTGCAGTGCCAGGGAAATCAACCCCCCCGCCTGAATGTCCTCCCGCGCCCCATCAATGGCATTGGCGATGATCTGGTTCCCCGCCGTATCCCGCACAATCTCCAAAGAAGTCAGCACCGGCACCCCGGAGCGGGACAGGGAACCAAAAGTCCGGCTAAAGCGAGCCACCGCATTCTTGCGGATCAAATCCCCAAAGATCGGCACATTCAGCGCAATCCGGTCAATGATTTCTCGCCCCGCCCGGGTGGCATAGGCCGTGGTGTAGCCAAAGGCCGACCCCGCCACCACAGCGGCGATCAGCGCCAGGTTGACCGGGTTACGCATCCACTTACTCAAATCCACCATGAACTGGGTAAAGGCGGGCAGTTGCCCCCCCAAGCTCTCAAAAATCCCCCCGAAGATAGGGATCAAAAACAGCACCATCCCCAAAAACACCCCCACGGCCAGCAGGGTCACCGCAATTGGGTAGGCCATCGCCGATTTGATCTGTTGCTCCAGCTTGGCCGCATCCTCCAGCAGTTTCGCCAAGCGGTTCAAGACCTCATCCAAGACCCCCCCCACTTCCCCGGACTGGATCATGGCCACGTACAGGTTGTCAAACACTTCCGGGTGCTGGCGCATAGATTCGGACAAGGTACTGCCCTGTTGTACATCGGCACTGACGGCGGCCAGAGCTTTTTTCATCTTGGGGTTGGTCTGCTGATCCACCAAAATTCCCAACCCCCGCACCATCGGCACCCCCGCATTCACCAGGGAAGCAAATTGGCGCGAAAAAACGGCCTTGTCCTTGACCGTGACACTACTCAAAAAAGAAATGTCCAGGTCGGTTTCCATCATGTTGAAGGGTTTGGCTTCTTTAATCTCCAGCACAAACATCCCCTCTTCCCGCAACAGGGTGCGGGCATCTTTCATCGTTTCCGCTTTCACCCGGCGTTCCTTGGAACGCCCTTGGGCATCACGGGCACGGGCTACGTAGGTCGGCATGGGCGTTTACCTCCAAACAACGGTTAAGGGTTCAACGTGGAGGAGCTAATGGGCGGCCTTTGCCCCGGCGGCGGGCGCAGTACCCCCCCCGATCAAACGTTGCAGTTCATCCGGCTTCGAGGTCTTGGAAATAGCATCCTCGTAGGTGCAATCGCCCCGTTTGTACAAGTCGGCCAACACCTTTTCCAAGGTCTGCATCCCGTATTTGCCCCCGGTCTGGATGGCGGAATAAATTTGGGGGGTTTTCCCCTCCCGGATCAGGTTGGCAATGGCGGGGGTGACCACCATGATTTCCTGTGCCATCACCCGGCCAAATTGCCCTGGTTTGGGGTTTTTGCGTTTCACCAAGGTCTGGCTAAACACCGCCACCAGGGAACTGGACAACTGCACCCGAATTTGTTGTTGTTGCTCCGGCGGGAACACATCCACCATCCGATCCACCGTCTGGGAGGCGGAACTGGTGTGCAGGGTGCCAAAGACCAGGTGCCCGGTTTCCGCCGCCGTCACCGCCAACTGGATGGTTTCCAAGTCCCGCATCTCCCCCACCAGGATCACGTCCGGGTCTTCCCGCAGGGCTGCCCGCAGGGCATTGGCAAAACTGCGGGTATCTTCGTTCAATTGCCGTTGGTGGATGATGCTTTTTTGCGGCTCATAGACAAATTCAATCGGGTCTTCCACCGTCAAAATATGCTCCGGGCGGGTGCGATTGATGTTGTCAATCATGGCCGCCAAGGTGGTGGATTTCCCGGAACCCGTTGGCCCGGTCACCAGCACCAACCCCCGCGGTTTCTCGGACATTTCCCGCACCACCGGCGGCAGGTTCAAAGAATCAAAGCTGGGAATTTTGGAAGGTAACGCCCGCAAACAGGCGGCAATGGTGCCCCGGTCTTTGTAGACATTCACCCGGAACCGCGCTAAGCCTTTAATCCCGTAGGAGCAGTCCAATTCCCAATTCTGTTCAAAAATTTTGCGCTGGTTATTATTCAGAATACTAAATATCAACCGTTGGCATTGCTCCGGGGTCATGGGTTCATGCTCAGTGGCGGTGAGTTTGCCGCTGATGCGGATGTAGGGGGGCAGGCTCGCCGACAGGTGCAAGTCCGACCCGCCCCGTTGGACGACCTCCTCCATCAAATCTTCCATCATCAATTCCATGGCATCCTCCTTTAGGGCAATCAGAAATGAATTTACTCGTTAAACCGGGGGGTGAGGCAGTAGGGACATTCCATCCATTCCGGTTTGAGGCTGGCGTGGCAATTGCGGCAGACCAACCCCTGTTTGCGTTTGGCCTTGAGTTCGGCCTCCAACCCCGTATCGGTAAAGGTCACCCGCTCCACCTCCTCCAGGGTGGTCAACCCCTGGCGCACCAGTTCCAAACTGTAGGAGAGTAGGGTTTTCATGCCCTCCTCCACGGCAATTTCTTTGATCACTTCCGTGGGGGCATTCTCGGTGATCAGGGCTTGCAATCGCTCGGTGACCCGCATCACCTCGTACACCCCGCACCGCCCCTTGTAGCCGCCCCCGTTGCACTTACCACAGATGGGACGGCCTTCGGATTTGGCCTGACGGATTTGGTCGGGAGTCAAACTATTAGCCCGATAAAAGGTCAACCCCTGCCCGGAACCGGTCAAGCCAAAGCGACCCAGCTCTTCCTCCCCCGGACTGTAGGGAATGCGGCACTCGCTACACACCCGCCGCATCAACCGCTGCGCCAGCACCCCGATCAAGGAAGCCGATACCATGTGGGACTCCACTTCCATCTCCGAGAGACGGGCAACCGCACTGGGGGCATCGTTGGTGTGCAGGGTGGTCAAAACCAAGTGGCCGGTCAAGGCCGCTTCAATGGCGGTTTTGGCGGTTTCCTTGTCCCGGGTTTCCCCCACCAGAATCACGTCCGGGTCTTGGCGCAAAAAGGCGCGCAAAATGGCGGCAAAATTCATCCCCTTTTCCCGAATCACTTGCACCTGGGTCAAACCGGGTAGGGTGTATTCAATCGGGTCTTCGGCGGTACTGATATTCACGCCGGGGTCGTTGCGCTCGGAGAGGCAGGAATACAAGGTGGTGGTTTTCCCCGAACCCGTGGGTCCCGTCACCAAAATCAACCCAAAGGGCTTCTTCACCATCTCCCGCACGATATTGAGGGTGTCCGGGTCAGTGATCAGTTTATCCAAGCCCAACTGGGTGGAGGAATTGTCCAAAATCCGCATACAGATTTTTTCGCCGTAGCGCATGGGCAGGGTGTTTACCCGGAAGTCAATTTTGCGCCCTTGGAAAATTTTGCGAATCCGCCCGTCCTGGGGCATCCGCCGCTCGGCAATGTCCAAATTCGCTAGAATCTTGAACCGGGAGGTGACGGCGGGAATTACCTGCTTCGGTAAATTTTCCCAGCCCTGGCGCAGCACCCCGTCCTTACGAAACCGAATCCGCAAAAATTCTTCCTGGGGTTCCACGTGAATATCCGATACCCCTTCGCTCAGAGCCTTCGCCAAGATATTATTCGCCAGGGAGACAATCGGTGCTTCCTCGGAACCCGCTAGGGCCGAGGCCAAATCCACCTCCGCTTCGTCCTGGGCTTCTTCCAGGGCTTCGTACTGAGAGAGGTCAATATCCGTAGCAATATTCACTTCCTGACTGGCACCCGCCATCTTAGAAGCTTGTAGTTCGTTGGCGTACTGGTTAATCAACTGCAAAAAATCTTCCTGGGCAATCACCCTGCGCCGTAACCGCAACGCCTTGGCACGGGTGAGCCGATTCAGTTCATCCAGGGCTTGCAAATTGTCCGGGTTGACCATCGCCACGGTCAGGCTGGGGTTGTCCCCCTCCTGGCGAGACACGGGCAGGAAACTATGGCGGCGACACACATCCAGAGGGATGAGGACATCCACCAGTTCCTTAATTTGAGCAAAAGAAATCGGGTTCAGTTCCGGGTCGAGGGACTCAACCCCAAATAAAACTTTGAGTTCAAAAAGTTGTTGCCGCTTGTACTGGCGCACCAATTCGGCGGGTAGGGCTTTGCCAGTGACTTCCTGCAATACCTCCGGCAGGGGGCGACCCTCGTCCCGACTTTTCTGCAAGGCCTTGGTGATCTGCTCCCGGTCGGCGACACCGGCTTTGATAATGTCCTTGACAATGGGGCTGGCTCCCGCTTGCCGGGTGACCAAGGCGCGTCGGGCGTTAATAGGCTGATTAACCATAGGGATCAATGATGAGCAAAGAGTGTGAAATCTAGCTTGGTGATAATCCTAGCTTACACGCTCTGCCCCAATTCCCCAAGACTGTTGCTAATTTTGCGATAACTTTGCGATCCCTGTGTGATATGGGACTCTATTTGGGTATATTTTTAGCTGATGGTTCCCTTGCCCCGTATCAGGCGAGTTGCCTGGGGGTTTGCCACTAGGGGCGAAGGGGATGGTAGCTTAGAAACAGGAGTCTGCATGGTTCCCATGTTTTTTTCAGTGGTTGGTTTATGGTAAACGCTGGTTCCCACCCCGAGGATCTGATTCCCGACCCCTTCGCTGAAGCCCCCGCCACCCCAGAGGTGGCCGAGCCGCCGAGTGATACCGCCCCGACGGTGGAGACGACCGTTACCCTAGAGGCGGAAGCGGCGGAGGTTGCCCCCACCCTGGTGGATATGGAACTCCCGGCCACTTTTGGGGAGTTGGCGATCGAGGAAGAGCCGACCCCGGCGGCGATGGCGGCCTTGCGGGATGAGTTGTTGCAGGAGCGGGAGCGCACCGAAGCCCTAAGGGTAGAGAACCAATCCCTAGCGCAAAAACTAGCCCAAGCCGAACAACAAAGCGAAGAACAGCGGGGGCAAGTGGTGCGTTTGGCTGCCGATTTTGACAACTACCGCCGTCGGGTACAACGGGATCAGGAGGAGGCCAGCCTCAAGGCCAAGGCCAAGGTACTGGAGGAACTGCTGGCGGTGGTGGACAATTTTGAGCGTGCCCGCACCCACATCCGCCCCGAGACGGAAGAAGGGATGGCGATTCATAAAAACTACCAAGGCGTTTACAAACAAATGGTGGAGGAGTTAAAGAAGCTGGGGGTAGCTCCCATCCCCGGTAAGGGACAACCATTTGACCCCAACCGGCACGAGGCGGTTCTGCAAGAGCCGAGTAGTGAGTACGAGGAAGGGGTGGTGATCGAAGAACTGCGGCGGGGCTATTTTCTCAAGGTGGGGGAAGAAGACCGGGTCTTACGCCATGCTTTGGTCAAAGTGTCCACAGGCATCGCTGATACTTCTGCGTCAGGGGCAACGGACTAGGCGAGAAGCCCCGCTTCGGGGTATGATTGACGACAATACAAACCGATACGTTGCCATCCTAAATTCCTGAATGCAAGTATTTTTTCAAGTGGGTGATCGTCGTCACTGACTTTTGGGGAATCCTTAAACATGGTGCTACTCCGCTTATCCCTTCTCCAACTGGCTAGGTAGGTGTTATGGCGAAAATTGTAGGTATTGATTTAGGGACGACCAATAGTTGTGTGGCGGTGCTCGAAGGGGGGCAGGCTACGGTGATTACCAACTCGGAGGGGGGACGCACGACCCCGAGTGTGGTGGGATTTGGGAAGACGGGGGAGCGGCTGGTGGGTCAGCCGGCAAAGCGGCGGGCGGTCACGGATGCGGAGAATACGATTTTTAGCATCAAGCGGTTTATTGGCCGGCGCTGGTCGGAAACCGAGGAGGAGCGTCGGCGGGTGCCCTACAAATGTGTGCCGGGAAAAGACAGCACGGTGAATGTGGAAATCCGCAGTCAGAGCCACACGCCCCAGGAAATTTCCGCCATCGTTCTGCAAAAGCTCAAGCAGGATGCGGAGAATTTTTTGGGGGAACCCGTGACCCAGGCGGTGATTACCGTCCCTGCCTATTTCAGCGATGCCCAACGGCAGGCCACCAAGGATGCGGGAACCATTGCCGGGTTAGAAGTCCTGCGGATCGTCAATGAACCGACAGCAGCGGCGTTGGCCTTTGGGTTGGACAAGCAAGACCAGGAGCAGACCATCTTGGTGTTTGACCTGGGGGGGGGCACCTTTGACGTGTCTATTTTGCGGATGGGGGATGGGATTTTTGAGGTGGTTTCCACCGCTGGGAACAATCACCTGGGGGGGGATGATTTTGATGCCTGTTTGGTGGATTGGCTACTCGGGGAGTTCCAGACCCAGGAGGCCTTGGATTTGCGGGAAGATAAGATGGCTTTGCAGCGGGTGCGGGAGGCCGCCGAGAAGGCCAAGATTGAACTCTCCAGTGCCAAGAGTACGGCCATCAACCTGCCGTTTATTGCCTCGGATGCCACGGGAGCCAAGCATATTGACGTGGAGTTGACCCGGGCGAAGTTTGAGGATTTGACCCGCCATCTGGTGCAGGGTACCCTTGAGCCGGTAGCGCAAGCCCTGCGGGATGCGGGGATGAAACCCCGGGATATTGACCGGATTTTGCTGGTGGGCGGTTCGACCCGGATTCCGGCGGTACAGAAGGCGATTCAGGATTATTTTGAGGGCAAGGCGCCGGAAAAATCAGTGAACCCGGATGAGGCGGTGGCGATTGGGGCGGCGGTGCAGGCGGGGATTGTGGGTAAAAATGAGGTGGTCAAAGACCTCTTGTTGTTGGATGTCACGCCGCTTTCGATGGGAATTGAGACCCTTGGGGGCATTTTTAGCCGGATTATCGAGCGCAATACCACCATCCCCACCAGCCAGTCCCAGACCTTTTCCACGGCCACGGACAACCAAACCGTGGTGGAGGTGCATGTCCTCCAGGGGGAACGACCGATGGCCGCCGACAACAAGAGTTTGGGGCGGTTGGAACTCACTGGCATTCCCCCGGCACCCCGGGGTGTACCCCAGATTGAGGTGACCTTTGAGATTGATGCCAACGGCATTTTGCAGGTGACGGCCATGGATAAGGGGACGGGGCGCAGTCAGTCCGTGCGTCTGACCAACACCGGCGGCTTGAGTGGGGAGGAAATCAAACGCCTGACCCTAGAGGCGACCTTTAATGCGGAGGTGGACGGGCAACGGCGGGAATTTGTGGAATTGAAAAACCAGGCGGATGCGCTGTTGGCTATGTACGAGACCACCCTACGGGAGCATGGGCAGTACGTCAACGAAGGGGTCAAGTCCGAGGCGGCGGCGCGGGTGGGGCGGATTCGTCGCTTGATGGGGGATTCCATGACCCCGTTGGATAACTTTCGCCAGGAACTGAACCAGTTGAATAGTAATTTGAGTCAAATGGGGGCGGAGATGTACCGCCGGAGTACCAATCCCGGTGCGGTCACGGCGGGCAGTCCGGGTGGGGACTTTGAACAGTTGGACTAGATTCTTTTGATTCAATTTACAACCCACTCGGCATCACTGTCGCGGTCTGCCCATGACGCAAACTCAAAAGTTTTCCTCCCTTTATGAACAGGATATTGTGCTGTGGTCAGAAGACACCGTTGCCAAGCTCAAAGCAGGGGACTTTGAGCATTTGGATGTGCCACATCTGATCGAAGAGGTAGAAGCGTTGGGAATTGCTCAAAAGAAGGAGTTAATCAGCCGTCTTATCGTTTTATTAGAGCATTTATTAAAACGTTTGTATGTGAATTTACTCAATGAATATAATGCTTGGGAACGCACGATCCAGACCCAGCGAGGCGAGCTGGAACTTTTATTCGATACGTCTCCTAGCCTCAGAAGTCGGTGGGAACTGAGTTTCGATAAAGCCTGGTCTATTGCGCGCAAAAATATCTGCAAAGAATACCCCGCCATCCCGTTCCCTGTTTTATGGCCTTACGGTCATTCCCTCGAACTCCTGTTGAATCAGGACTTTTGGTATCAGTGAGGGTAGACACCGCTATTTTTTAGAACCAGCAGAAAATTATCTCGCTGGAATATCCATATTACCGATAGCTTGCGTGGCGTAGCCATGAACCAGAAGGGTTACGCCCCGGCAACTGCTATTGTTCAACCCATAGAGATTCCCTAGAGGTACCCTTATGGCCACGCTTCTCATTTATCAGCAGGTCAAACAGTTTTTAGATACGATTCAACAGGAATCAATCGAGGCTAACCATAAATTAATCACCGTAGCAATTGAACGATTGATTCTGGAAATTCCCAACACCTTCAACGAACTCGAACCCCTTGCCCGCTCTCTAGGGGTAGAAATTCATAAACAGTTGCATCTACTCAAGAACGACCTATTATTTTGGCAAGCCGCCCGCCAAACGGAAACCAAAGCCCAACGCTGGCAAAATATCCAACAACGTCTCATCACCCTAGAAGTCTATATGCAACAATTAATTAGTCTGGAGGCATCCGCCGATGAATAACCCCCGTTTATTGTTAAAAATTTTTGCCAGCCTCGGCGCATTGCTCCTCTGTGTGGTGGCCGGTTTTATCATACCTTTGACCCTTGCTTGGTCATCGGTGGCCGCCGAACAAAATCGCAAAGAAGCCATTGAATTGGTGACAGCTTTAGGGGCACTCGTACTGATTTTTGGATTTGGGGGTGTTGCCCTATGGCAGATTGTCACTAATCGTATTGTGATTGGTTTGCTCATTGCCTTAGGTTCCTGGCCGACCGCCATCATTTATCTAATTTTTTCCGATGTGCTGGTGGGGTTGATTTTATTTCTGCAAGGAAAATAATGCGCCTCGTCTTTTTCGGTACCCCAGATTTTGCTGTACCCACCTTGGCGACACTCTTAGCAGCACCACAATTTGAGATTTTAGGCGTTGTCACCCAACCGGATCAACCCCAGGGGCGGGGGCAAAAAATTCAACCCTCCCCAGTGAAAACGTTGGCGCAACAGCATCATTTACCCCTGTGGCAACCCCAACGCCTACGGCGGGATTTAGCAACACAACAAGCATTAAAAGCCTTAAATGCAGATGTATTTGTCGTTGTCGCCTACGGGCAAATTTTACCTCCAGAAGTGTTGATTATGTCCCGGTGGGGTTGTGTCAATGGGCACGGTTCTTTGCTGCCGAAATATCGGGGAGCCGCACCGATCCAATGGGCGTTAGTTAACGGCGAATCCCACACCGGAGTTACAGCTATGTTAATGGATGTTGGGATGGATACAGGACCGATATTGGCCATGCAAACCGTAGCCATTGACCTATTTACTTCCCTGCCAGAGTTGTGGCAGGAGTTAGCAGAATTAACCGCTCATTTACTGATAAAAACTCTACCTAAATTACCCAAACTTACCCCCATTCCTCAAGACAACACCCAAGCCACCTATGCCCCTTTAATTCAACCGGCCAATTACCTGCTAGATTGGCATCAATCCGCTCTATATTTACATAACCAAGTGCGGGGATTCCATCCCAATTGCCTGGGATTACTGCGGGGACAACGGGTGAAAATTTTGGAAACTATTCCCCTTGTTTCAGAAGTTATGCCCCAGGTGCAAAGCCGATTTCCTGAATTAAAATTACCGCCCATGCCTCAGGGTGTGGCTCCGGGTACCTTTACCGCTGTGATCAAAAAATTTGGCCCAGTGGTGGCGACCCAGGGGGGAAGTATTCTTCTCAGGAGTGTACAGCCTCCGGGCAAACGAGCGATGTCCGGCGGGGATTGGTGGAATGGCATGCGCCTAAAAACCGGGGAGAAGTGGGACACTCCTCCCCAAGCCAATTAGTACAGGTTCTCTTCCTGGTGGGTCTGGATCGTGCAGTCCCCGGTAGGATAGGCCACGCAGGTCAGCACATACCCTTGGCTGATTTGGTCGTCATCCAGGAACGACTGGTCGGACTGGTCGGGGGCAGCCCCATCCACCAACTTACCGGCACAGGTGGAGCAGGCACCCGCTCGACAGGAGTAGGGCAAGTCCAACCCGGCACTTTCGGCGGCATCCAGGATGTACTCATCGTCGGGGCAGTCGATCACGGTATCAATCCCTTGATCCGCATTGACCAAGCGCACCTTGTAAGTAGCCATAGGAGATTCTCCTCAGAATGGATTAGGAACACAGATTTGTTCCATTCATCACCATAAGACGGATAAGGCGGATTGTCTGCATCCAATCGGATTTGTAATCAAAATCGGATTTATCTCCAGGTTTTCTTATAGGTGCCCCCGAGTTAGGTGATTATAGCTACAATTTGTTGGCTTAAACCGTCTGGTGGGTCGTCAAGGTACAGTCCCCGGTGGCATAGGCGCTGCAAATAAGCACCAAGCCCTCGGCGATTTGCCGCTCATTCAGCAGGGATTGGTCGGATTGGTCAGGGGACGCACCGCTGGTCAATTGCGTAGCGCAGGTACCGCAGACCCCGGAGCGACAGGAGTAGGGCAGGTCTAACCCGGCATTTTCGGCGGCATCGAGAATGGTTTCATCCTCAGCACAATCAAGCACCAGGTCGATCCCATACTCGGCGTTGAGCAAATGCACCTGATAGTTGGTCATGGAAACATTCTCCTAAAAAGTATGAGTGTGGGTAACCGAGTCGGATGTGGTTCACGTCATGTTCAATCAATCTTGAACCTATCCTTATCTTGTTTCAATTACGGAGAACGCACAGAATTGGATTGGTGGGGACTATAGCAGTATGATTTGAATTTAGAATGGCGGTCGCAGGGGGGCACCCCCCGTCACTGGTTCTCCAGAATCTTTGTTCGCAAATCGAATCGTATTGCTATAGCAGGCAACTTGGAGATGGGGCATATCCTCACGCAAACACAATTGAGAGACGCATTCCCTGATGCTAAAATTAGATTAATGGATAGATTTTTTTCAATAATTATGAGTACCCCCGTCACGATCAAGGATATTTACCAACTATTTCAGAAGTCCCAAGAGGAGGCCGACCGGCGTTTTGCGGAGGCCGACCGGCGTGCGGTAGAGGCAAAAGCGGAAGCAGACCGACGTGCCGCAGAGGCCGCTCAGAGTTTAGCCAAATTGGAAGCTACGGTTGAACGAACGGCCAAATCTGTGGATGCGCTTACCACTCGCTGGGGACGGTTTGTAGAAGAATTGGTGGAACCGGCGGTGATTCAACTGTTTCAGGCCAGGGGCATAGATATTAAGTACATCTATCCGAAGGCGAGAACCCGGCAAACTGGCCTAGCGATGGAGATTGACATTCTGGCAGTGGATGAAACCGTAGCGGTGTTAGTGGAATGCAAATCCCGATTATCCCAAGATGATGTGGATGATTTTGTGGTGAAATTGGGGCGGTTCAAACGGTCATTTCCCCAGTACGCCAACTACACAACCTACGGGGCGGTGGCCGGGATTGAAATTAATGATGGCGTGGATAGTTATAGCTATCGGCAGGGATTATTCGTGATCCGACCATCAGGGGATACGGTAGCGATTGTTAATGATATGAATTTCCGCCCCACCGCTTGGTAAACTTATATTTTGTCTGAACCAAAATGGTGCGATTTATCACCTAATGTTAAAATTGAGTTGGCCACACCAAGTTATTTCTGATTGCTATGACCACCCCTGTCACGATTGAGGATATTTATCAGTTATTTCAGAAGTCTCAGGAAGAGGCTGACCGACGTTTTGCGGAAGCCGACCGGCGTGATGCAGAGGCGGCTCGGAGTTTAGCCAAATTGGAAGCTACAGTTGAACGAACGGCCAAATCTGTAGATGCCCTCACCACTCGCTGGGGACGGTTTGTGGAGGAATTGGTGGAACCGGCGGTGATTCAACTGTTTCAAGCCCGGGGCATTGACATTAAGTACCTTTATCCGAGGGCACGAACCCGGCAAACTGGCCTAGCGATGGAGATTGACATTCTGGCAGTGGATGAAACCGTAGCGGTGTTAGTGGAATGCAAATCCCGATTATCCCAAGATGATGTGGATGATTTTGTGGTGAAATTGGGGCGGTTCAAACGGTCATTTCCCCAATACGCCAACTACACAACCTACGGGGCGGTGGCGGGGATTGAAATCAATGATGGCGTAGATAGTTATGCTTATCGCCAAGGGTTATTTGTGATCCGCCCATCGGGGGATACGGTGGCGATTGTTAATGATATGAATTTCCGCCCCACCGCTTGGTAAACTTATATTTTGTCTGAACCAAAATGGTGCGATTTATCACCTAATGTTAAAATTGAGTTGGCCACACCAAGTTATTTCTGATTGCTATGACCACCCCTGTCACGATTGAGGATATTTACCAGTTATTTCAGAAGTCCCAGGAGGAGGCTGACCGACGTGCGGCGGAAGCAGACCGGCGTTGGGTCAAGTTAGAGAGAACGGTAGCAGAAACCACACGCTCAGTGAATGCCCTCACCACCCGTTGGGGACGTTTTGTGGAGGAGTTGGTGGAACCGGCGGTGATTCAACTGTTTCAGGCCAGGGGCATAGATATTAAGTACATCTATCCGAAGGCGAGAACCCGGCAAACTGGCCTAGCGATGGAGATTGACATTCTGGCAGTGGATGAAACCGTAGCGGTGTTAGTGGAATGCAAATCCCGATTATCCCAAGATGATGTGGATGATTTTGTGGTGAAATTGGGGCGGTTCAAACGGTCATTTCCCCAATACGCCAACTACACAACCTACGGGGCGGTGGCGGGGATTGAAATCAATGATGGCGTAGATAGTTATGCTTATCGCCAAGGGTTATTTGTGATCCGCCCATCGGGGGATACGGTGGCGATTGTTAATGATATGAATTTCCGCCCCACCGCTTGGTAGGCGGGGAAGTTGCATCCCGCCCCCTATACCCCAAGATTTTTTAACCTTCTGTTAACCTAAGCACAAGATGGTCTTAAAATTTAGGGGGTAGAGTCACAAACGTGAACGGAGTGTGTATAGTAGAGACATGGGTTCACCAAATCCAGTAGTTCAGGTGTGAGGTGTTGTGATGCGTAGTTCTCTGTTGAAATTTTTCCAAGTTGCCCCCGCCGCCTTCGGTGCAGTGGTGGCCTTCGGGGGAGTTGCCAGTGCCCAGGCGGTACCCGCCGCCGATGCGGTCAACCCCACGTTGCAGCGTTCGGAACAATACTATGTCGGGCCGTCCATGATGAATCAGGCTCAGGTCACTTCGGTGTCTGAGTTTGTGGACGTGAAGCCGACGGACTGGGCATTTTTGGCTCTGCAATCTTTGGTGGAGCGGTACGGTTGTATCGTGGGTCTGCCCACCAATCCCCCGACCTACCAAGGCCGTCGGGCGACCACCCGTTTTGAGTTTGCCGCCGGTTTGAATGCCTGTTTGGATCGGATCAATGAGTTGATCGCCGCCGCCGTTGAGCCGCTAGCGACCAAGGAAGATTTGCTGGTTCTGCAAAAGTTGCAAGAAGAGTTCGCCGCCGAGTTGTCCATCATCCGGGGGCGGGTGGATGCGCTGGAAGCCCGCACGGCTTTGCTGGAGCAACAGCAGTTTTCCACGGTGACCAAACTGCGGAGTGAGGTGATTTTTGCGCCCTATGGGGTAAACGACACGGATATTAGCTACAACCGTCTGCAGGATAGTTTGCTGAGTGGAAATCGCAACTTTACCGGGGCTTTGACCGGCGGTGCGGCGCGGGGTTCCGTTGCTGCAGGTGCGCCCAATGGAGTGCGGGGGCGGAATGCGGACAAAATCGCCATGGGCTACCGGGTGCGGTTGAACTTCGACACCAGCTTCACCGGCAATGACTTTCTGCGGGTGCGGATTCAAACCGGGGACATCGCTAACTTGAATACAGCTACCGGTACCAACCAGTCCCGTCTCGGCTTTGATAATGCTGGTGGTGGCACCATTGTTTTGGATGAAGTGTACTACCGCTTCAGCTTCAATAAAGGTCGGGGCACGATCATGATCGCCGGTGCGGGTACCGAGCCGGATGATTTCTTTGATGTTTACACCCCGATCGGTTCCAGCGGTACGGGTTCCATCTCCCGGTTTGGCCGGTACAACCCCCTGTTTTACCGGGCGGGTGCGGCCACTGGTACGGGTGCCTTCGTGGGTTACAAGTTCAACGATATCTTCCGAGTGGATGCGGGCTATCTGGCAAATAATGGTTCTACCTCTGCTGGTCTTACCGGTGCTACCAGCGCATTCAACCCGGATTTGGGTCTGTTTGGTTCCAACTACACGGCTAATTTGATGCTGGGTGTAGAACCCCTACGGAACTTCAAGTTCGGGGTCGGTGCCGCTTACACCTACAACGAGAACGTGACCAACAGTGATGCTGGCTCGACTGCTGCCGCAGGCATCAACCTCTCGGGTTCTACAGGGACTGACCTCGCCGCCAACCCCTTCAACCCTGGTGGTACCCCTGCCTCCATCGCTGGTGCAAGCCGTACCGCTATCAATATGCAGACGGTGAACCTGATGTTCCAGTGGCGGGCGATTCCCCAATTCACCCTGGCGGGTTGGTTTGGATATGGGTTCGTTCAGGGTGAGTCTGACACCGCTCCCACAGCGAACGTCAGCCAAGGTACCCGCAGGGCGAATATGCTGACGGCGGCGTTGCAATTCATCTTCCCGGATGTGTTCAACCGCCGGGGTGATACGGCAGCGGTGATCGTCGGTATTCCGCCCTACATCACTTCCAGTGAGTGGAATGGTGCTACTTTGGCCAGTGGTAACAACATTCCTGCTGGGCTTGCTGGTGCGAATGTTGAAGGTCCTCGCAAGTTGAACCTACGGGATAGCTCGGTGCCGGTGCATTTGGAAGGTTTCTACCGCTTCCAGGTGAACAAGTTCATCCAAGTCACTCCGGGTGCCTTTGTGGTCTTTAACCCCGAAGGTCAGGCGGATAACGATCCAGTTATCGTGTATACGATTCGGACGACATTTGCGTTCTAAACCCTCACCCCCTACCCTTCTCCCGTTTCTGGGAGAGGGGGGTGAGGCAAGACTATCTCCAAGCGGCTGGCTCTCACGGGCTGGCCGTTTTTGGTTTTTGGGGCTGATTTGTGACCCTTGGTATAATTAATGTGTGTCTACACTCATAAAGTAATGCCCAAAGTTTCTGTAACTGAAGCCCAATCTCAACGTATCAATCCCAAGAGCCAATAGTCATTTCTGGACAGCATCAGAGTGCGGTTTTAATCTCTGAAAATGCTTGGAGAGGAATTCAAGAAACAATATATTTACTCTCAATTCCCAAAATAGGTTTATTGACCCCGCTCAGTGATTGTAGCGAGGAAATAGACTGGTGAAATGGAAGTTAGTTTATACTACTCCCTTCCTGCTAGAGATTTAGGCATATCAGGGTCGCAGGGCGAAGCCCCGTATTTGGTTTTACTCCCCTCTCCCGCTTTGGGAGAGGGGCAGGGGGTGAGGGCTAATTTGATACTGGGAAAGGAGTAAGTCGGGTAAGGTTGTCGCCTCATAGCTTGCGTGGCATTCGCCATACATTCTGGAAACCCAGTGCGGTGCCCTGTGACCCAGGTTAGGTCAACCTTTGCGTGTTTAGCTATATTGCTCCGACTGGCGGGCATTGGGCTTCCACCCAGGCGATGATTTTTTGACCCAACTGCGTGCCGCTGAGCCGGTCAATTTCCCGAATGCCGGTGGGGCTGGTGACATTGATTTCTGTTAGATACCCGCCGATGATGTCAATCCCGACCAAGTACAGCCCGCTGGCTTGCAGAAATGGTTTTAACCGGGCGGCAATCTGCCGGTCTCGCTCGGTAATTTCGGTCGCCACCGCCTGCCCACCCACCGCCATATTGCCCCGAAATTCATATCCCTTGGGCACCCGGTTCACCGCCCCGATGGGTTCTCCCGCCAACAAAATCACCCGTTTGTCCCCCTGAACGACCTGCGGCAAATACATCTGCACCATCACCGGCAAATGACCCTGGGTACTCAGTTCGATTAGGGAATTGAGGTTGCGGTCCGCTGGGTCAAGATACAAAATCCCTTCCCCCGCTTTGCCCCCCAGGGGTTTCAGCACCCCCGGCCCGTACTGGATGAGAAATTCCCGTATTTCCTGACCATCCCGGGTCACCAAGGTCGGGGGCAGTAGCTCAGGACATTGCAGGGCGACCATTTTTTCATTGGCCGACCGCAACGCCTCCGGCTGGTTCACCACCAAAGTCGGTGGGGGTACGTAATCCAGCAGGTAGGTTGCCCACAAATAGGCCGTGTTCACCGGCGGGTCTTGGCGCATGAATACCGCCTGCATTTCCCCCAAGGGTCGCCGGGTCGGTTCCCCCAGTTGGTACCAGGGTTGGGGAATTTCGTAACGACCCTGCTTGAGACTCACGGGTTGCAGTTGCACCGGGGTTAATTTGCCCCAAGTCTGTCCCGCCCGCACGCTAAGCTGGTCAATCCGGGTGACCCACACCCCATGCCCCCGCTCCTGGGCAGCTTCCATCATCGCCACCGTGGAATCGTGCCCGGGGTCGAGCCGCTCGATGGGGTCAATAATAAAGGTGAAATTCATGCCTGCAAGAGACGTGCCAATTCACCGGAGCGCTCTAATTGGTACAGGTCATCACAGCCCCCCACGTGCTGGCTGTTGATAAAAATTTGCGGTACGGAACGGCGACCCCCCGCCCGCTCCGCCATCCGGGTGCGGGCCGCTTCGTCCCCGTCAATCGAGTATTCGGTAAAGGCTACCCCCTTGCGGTTGAGTAGCGCCTTGGCGCGGATGCAAAACGGACAGGTGCGCCAGGTGTAGATTTCAACATTCATTCCCACGTTCATCGCTGCACCTGGTTGGGGGCGGGGGGGTTGGGGTTGAGAAACAGGGGGATAAACCGCTCGATAAATTTCTGCGGATCGTTTTGCCACGCCCGCTGCATGATGTCCACCCGGGAGCGTTGCAAATCCGGTGCCAACAACGCCGAGGGGAGCCGCTCCATCAGGTAGCCGGGGCGTTCCCAGACGGGCAGGGTGCGGGCAATGTCCACCAGCCGCTCTACCCGCCGCAGTTCCGCCCCCAGGGTAATATCCATCCCGGATTCAAAAGCGGCTTGTTCAATGGCACTATAGCGTTGCTTGGCCTGCTCAACCAGTTGCTGATGTTGGGGACTTTTGCGGGCTAAATTTGCCAGCCAGCGGTTGCCCCAGCGGACGTGGGCGGCTTCTTCCGGGAAAATCCGCTCAATCGTCTCCCGAATGGCGATATTTTCTGTCGTCTGCGGGGCTTGTTTGAGGGCATAAATGTGGGCGGAAAAATACTCACAGCCCCGCTTTTCGGTGACGTTGATCGCCGCTAGGGAGGCAATCAGGAACTCATCGCTACCAGGGGTATGGGTTTCGCTATCTAGGAGCGTCTCAAATTGCTCGATATAACTGGTTCCCGGCGGTTTACCCACCGGTGCCCCCAAATCACACAGTAAATCCGTGAGCCATAGGGCATGGCGGGCTTCATCGCTAATGTGGCGGGACAGGTCACGCACCAATTCCGGGGGTTGACCATCGAGTTGTTCGACCAGGTTGGTCAAGTCTTTACAACTGCGTTGCTCGCTGAAACGGTAACGGTTGAGGGTGATCAGATGAATTTCCCGCTGCTGTACCACTTGATGCAGGATGGCACGGGCATTCCAGGCTCCAAATTTACGGGGATAGGCGACGGTCATAGGGTTACGCCTCGTTAATCCAATGGTTGCGTTTTGTAAATCAACTGTATCCTACCCTTTTTTATTTCTGAGCGGCAATGGGTAGGGTTTTCCACCCCCAACCAGCGGCGGTTCGGGGTTTTATATTGGGAATAGATGCTTACGATCCCAAAGTTTTCCTAAAGGTATGGCAATAAAAAAATCTCCCCAGCTTCCTGGCCCCCGTGCCATTGGCAACATTCTGTTTTTGGTCGGACTGGGCTTTCTGGTGTTGAATTTGTTTCTACCGGGGTTGTTAGGGCCGCAAATTCCCCAGGTGCCCTATAGCCTGTTTATCCATCAGGTGGATGAGGGGGAGGTGGCGCGGGCTTCCGTGGGGCAAAATCAGATTCGCTACCAACTGCGCTCGGAGCAGGGCGGGCAGGTCTTGGCGACCACGCCGATTTTTGATTTGGGTTTGCCGCAACGGTTGGAGGATCATGGGGTGGAGTTTGCCGCCGTGCCGCCGCCACGCAATAGTTGGTTTGGGAGCTTGTTGAGTTGGGTGATACCGCCGTTGATTTTTGTGGCAATTTGGCAGTTTTTCCTGGGGCGGGGCGGGGGTGGCCCCCAGGGTGCCCTGTCCATCGGCAAGAGTAAAGCCAAGGTTTACGTGGAAGGGGAGACCGGGAAAGTCACCTTTGCGGATGTGGCGGGCTGTGAGGAGGCCAAAGCCGAGTTGGTGGAGATTGTGGATTTCCTCAAGACCCCGGAACGGTACATCAAAATTGGTGCCAAGATTCCCAAGGGGGTTCTGCTGGTGGGACCACCGGGGACGGGTAAAACCCTACTCGCTAAAGCGGTGGCAGGAGAAGCGAAGGTGCCGTTTTTCAGCATCTCCGGCTCCGAGTTTGTGGAACTGTTTGTCGGGGTGGGTTCGGCGCGGGTGCGGGACTTGTTCGAGCAGGCGAAAAAGCAAGCCCCCTGCATTATCTTCATTGACGAACTGGATGCGATTGGCAAATCCCGGAGCAGCAGCGGCTTCTACGGCGGCAATGACGAGCGGGAGCAGACCTTGAACCAGTTGCTGACCGAGATGGATGGGTTTGAAGCCTCCGGGGCGACGGTGATTGTCCTGGCCGCCACCAACCGTCCTGAAACCCTCGACCCGGCTCTGCTGCGTCCGGGGCGGTTTGACCGGCAGGTGCTGGTGGATCGTCCCGATTTGATTGGCCGGGAGGCGATTCTGAAAATCCATGCGGCCAAGGTGAAACTCGCCCCTGAGGTGGATTTGCGTAAAATTGCCACCCGTACCCCCGGGTTTGCCGGAGCGGATTTGGCGAATTTGGTCAATGAAGCCGCCCTGTTGGCCGCCCGCAGTCAACGCACCGAGGTGCAGATGGCGGATTTTGCCGAGGCGGTGGAGCGGGTGGTGGCCGGTCTGGAGAAAAAAAGCCGGGTCTTAAATGAGAATGAAAAACGCATCGTGGCTTACCACGAGGTCGGCCATGCCCTGGTAGGTTCGCTGATGCCCGGTTCGGGCAAGGTGGAAAAAATTTCCATCGTCCCCCGGGGGATGGCTGCCCTGGGCTACACCCTGCAACTCCCCACGGAAGACCGGTTTCTCCAGAGTGAGCCGGAATTACGGGGACAAATTGCCACCCTGTTGGGGGGTCGCTCCGCCGAGGAGATTATCTTTGGTCAGGTGACCACGGGTGCCAGCAACGACCTGCAACGGGCGACGGATTTGGCGGAACGGATGGTGACCACCTTTGGCATGAGCAAGGTGCTCGGACCCTTGGCCTACCAACAGGGACAGCAAAATATGTTCCTCGGCAATCCGATGGAAATGCGGCGGGCGGTGAGTGAAGAAACGGCGCAGGCCATTGACCGGGAGGTGAAGGAGATTGTGGAGCAGGCTCATTCCCAAGCGTTGGATATCCTCCGCCACAATCGGGAACTCCTGGAAACCATCGCCCAGGAGATTTTGGCAACCGAGGTGATTGAGGGGGAAAAACTGCACGACTGGCTTAGCCAAGTGCAGGCTCCGGCCAGTCTTGCCCCCACCCAAACGCCTCTGCCTGCCTAGGATATTCGGTTGCGACCGATTGGTTGTGAATTTTGCCCCTGTGAGGTTCCCTGGCAGGGGTTTTCTCTGTTTCCCTTGGGTGGATTATTCGATTGTTTAACATAGGTACTATTCCAGAAAATCTATTTTGTCCGCTCAGGGGAGAAGGTCACTATGCTCAAAATAGTTTTGCAGTACTTAGAGTTAATTCTGACGGGATTGGGGGTCTTGGTCATCCTCACTACCGGGTGGGTCTCCCAGTTTTGGGAAGCCAATATCTGGCAGGTAACCACCATTACTGCTACGTTGGTGGGAGTCGTGCATGGGTTGATTTTTTGGGGCATTCGCCATCGGCAACATCGGGTACGCCAAATTGCCATTCAACAAGTGCGGGAAATGCTCAAGGATTTGGTTAAAAATAGACTGCAAAATATCAAAATGATGGTTCGATTTGCCCAATCCCCGCAAGCCAACCCGGATACGGTGGCGACCCGGTTAGACCAGGTGCAGGGTCTGGTTGGGGATATCAGTGCCTTGATTGACCATATTTCCGAAGAATCTTTGCAACAATGGCGGGGGTATTATGGCGATGTCCTTGTGGGCATTGAAGCTAAAGGTCGCCAGGTTGAACGCTCCTAACCCCTAGCGTAGGGGAGCAAATCCTGCCTCTTTAACTAATTTTTGCCCCTCATCGCTGAGCAACAAATTGGTATAGGCGACCCCAGCCTGTTCATCGAGACTACCATCCCGTTTGATGATGATGAATAACCGCCGGGTAATCGGGTAACTGGCATTGGTGAGCACTTCCAAGTTGACATCTTGACCGGCAATATCCGGTGCCACGTAGGGATTACCCGCTTCTTTCGCCAGGGGGACAATCCGCACCATGCCCTGCCGTACCACTTCCGAAACCGTGGCATACCCTACCCCCCCTGGGGTGGCTCCCACCTTCCGCAGGGAGTCGGTGGTATCCCGTGGCTCCTGTACCTTGGCTCCCAGATTTTTGCCCAGGAGGACATCTTCTTTGAAAAAGTCCACCGTCCCCCCGGCCTGGAGATTGCGGCTGAAGGGGACAATGGGTAGATTCGGCCCCCCCACCTGTTGCCAGTTGGTGACGTTCCCCGTAAAAATTTCCCGTACCTGAGCCACGGTTAAGCCGGGGAGTTGCACCCCAGGATGCACATAGATGGCGATGGCATCGTTGGCGACCGGGATTTGCTCCAGCCGAAACCCCCGGGTCTGCGCCCGTTGAAATTCCTCATCCTTGACCGGACGCGAGGATTGGGCAATCGCCAGTTGCCCCTTGATCAGCATCTCAATCCCCGCCCCAGAGCCGGGTTTCCCCCCGGGGGGTTCCACATAACGCAGGCGGAAGTTGGGATGGGCTTGGCTCATGGCACTGTTAATGCGCTGGGAACGCAAGGGGGCGAAGGTCGTGGAACCCCCGTAGTTGAACGTACCCCCCGGAATACTGCCCACCTGCGCCAGTGTAGAGACGATGATAATCCCCGGAGAACTGCTGGCCGGAGTCACGGTCGGTAGGGCGGGGGATGCCGGAGATGCCACCGGGGCGGGGGAACTAGCGGTGTTTACCGGCGGGGAGGCTATCGGCGAGACACCCGCACCGACAAACCGCTGGAACGCCCAATAACCACCGCCGCCCACCACCACCATCCCGGCGATACTGGCTAAAATCGGCACCAGGGGCAATCCCTTTTTCAGCTTGTAGCCACAAATCTCACATTTGGACGCATTCATAGGATTGCGGTCGTAGCCACACTGGGGGCATTTCACGTAGCTATAATCCTGTGCCATCACGCTGAATCCCAATTATTATGCTTCTATATTAACCAGAACCCCTCTCGGGCACAGGAGCAGTGGGCAAAGTTCCTGGCAATGTAAGCTAGATAAAGAGTGGGTCGGCTGGGGATCGAACCCAGGGCCAATCGGTTAAAAGCCGAATGCTCTACCGCTGAGCTACCGACCCGTAATCCCAAGCACTTAGTCTAGCACAGTTGTCTGAATGACCACAGCTGCTCCCACCCTGCGGTATGACTACGGCCACCCCAGCTTGGATCGGGAGCGGCTCCGCCAGATCGATTGGCACAGTCCCGCACCCCTCTGGGTGGACACCACCCCGGAACGACCCCGATTACAGGCATTAATTCATCAGTACGCCAATGTTCCCGGTACCCGTCTGCTGACTCCCGCCTGGGACCGGCTAGGAGATTCCTTGGCAGGTATTTACCAGGCGCACCACGCCCTGAGCCAAGCGGGGATTGTCCTAGTTGTTGCCCAGGGGAATGCGTTGGACTGGGAGCAGGTTAATTACATTCAAAAATACTTACAAAAGCGAAACATAATCCTGGGTCATATTGAGGCACAGACCAAGCATCATCCCCCACCGGGTCGGGTGCCCTACGGCTATCAGTGGGGGGAAACCGGCTATCTCCCTGACCCCAAAACCGAGCCAGTGGTGCGGGCTTTTTTTGAGCATTTTTTGCTGTACGGCTCCGTGCAGGCCGCCGTAACTTTTCTAAAAGATAATTATCATAAAAACATTACGATAACCACGGGCATCCGCTGGCTGAGTGCGCCCGTTTATCGGGGACACACCCAGACCAAACATCAGCCGCTCCAGTGCCATACCCACCCGGCGCTACTCTCCCCGGCAGAAGCCGCCCAGATTGACCGGATTCGCCAACGGAACCAAAAAGTCAGCCGCCGCAGTGCCAGTGCCCCCCATGCCCTAGCTGGTATCGTCCAGTGTGGCCGGTGTCAACAGACCTGGCGGGTTAATTCGGTTAGTATAAAATATAGACAAAGTACCTACTTATACCTCAGTCCTGTTGCTTGTCCCCAGCGACCGCTATGTGCCGGTGTGGCTTACCAGCCATTTTGGCAGGCCGTCGTAGAGCATTTATGCCCCCAATTAACCCAACTATTTGAGCAACCCCTACCCTTTGGGGTGATCAAGCAGGGGTTGCAGGGACAAATTCTCCAAAAACAGCAACTCCTAACCCAGTTGGACGAATTAAAAGATCAGGGGATTTTGGATGAATTAACAGTACAAATGCGGGCAGTCACACTACGGACAGAAATCAATAAAATGCAAAATCAACTGGCACAACTACCGCCAGTAAATTTACAGGAAATTGCCCAAACCGCATCCCTGTCCACATTTTGGCTAGATTTGTCCCCAGCAGAACAGCGGGTTTATTTACGGGAGTTTTTACATCATTTGGAAATCCAGTCCGAGGGGCAAAAATACCGAGTGCGTTTAGTGTTCAATCCCCCTTTATCCCAACAACCAGAGTTTTGGTTTGAGCGCAAATCATATTCAAGAAATTCCCGGTACGATGTTGCTCAATAGAGATGGATAGCAATCCTTTTTGAGTCTGGAACAAGGGTCGCAGGGGCGCTCCACGCAGTGTGCCGCAGGCATTCCCCCGTCTTTAACGCCGCCCGGTTGATTGGCTATGGAGGGCAGGAAACAATTATTCACACGTGCCTTTGCCCTACAGATGCTAGGTTAGGTTCACCATGCGGTTCCGTTGGGGAACAGCCAACGGATGTGAAGGGGAAAGCACGGTGTCAATCCGTCACTGTCCCGCAACTGTGATGAGGTCTTTGGTCTCTAAGTCAGGATGCCCGCCGCAGGTAAACAAGACAAAACAATCTGCGAGGTACGGATTGATGATAGTACGGTCACGGCGGAGTTGGGCGACAGGCGGATGGTGGATGGTCATAGCAGTGCTAATGGCGGTGGGGATACCGTTACCTGCCCTGGCGCACCATGCGATGGGTGGGGCGATGCCAACAACTTGGGCACAGGGTTTTTTAGCGGGTTTGGCACACCCGGTGATTGGGTTCGACCATTTGGCATTTATTGTGGCAATCGGGTTGCTGGGAGTCACCCGGGGCTTACTCCTCCCGGTGGGTTTTATCCTGGGTACTTTGGCAGGGACGGGTTTACATGGGTGGGGTGTTGACCTGCCCGGGGTGGAATTGGGGATTGCCGGTTCCCTGGTGGTCGTGGGTATTTTGCTCGTCCAAAAACAACCGCTCCCTTGGTGGCTGTTGGCTGGGGGGGCAATGTTTGCCGGTTTACTGCACGGATATGCCTATGGGGAGGCCATTATTGGTGCCCAGATGACTCCCTTGCTGGCCTACCTATTGGGGTTCACCCTGATTCAGATGGGGATTGCGCTGGGAGCGTGGGGGCTAACCCGGTTCTGGTTTTTGGGACGCTGGGGCGGGTCGCTGGAACCACTGCGTTCTCCCGGTTGGATGGTGCTGGGGATCGGCTTGGCTTTTTTTGTGCCGCAAATGGTGGCGTTGATTGTCCCTCCCTTGGCCTAAGGGCATTCGAGCGCACGGTTCTACCGCTAAACACGCAAATTGACGAAGCTTGGGTGGCAGGACACCGCCCCGCTCTGGTTCTTGAAGACCTCTGCAATACTTACGAAACCTCAACCCAAATCAATCCCTAAACAATGAAATGAAATGGCTCCGCATCGGTCGCCATCCGGCTCCGCATATCGTAATACAAATCCGCTAAAGTCAGACTTTGTAATGCTTGTTCACACAGCCCGCTCAGCCGTCGCCAGAGGGTGCGGGTCACCCAGTCTGTGGCCTGTTGGGGCTGGGGTTCCGGCCAAGTAAAGGACTCCCCCACCGCCAGGAGAATCTCATGAATGCGGATCATCTCCGGCGGTCGTGCCAGCCGATACCCCCCTTGTGCCCCCCGTTGGGATTGGACTAAACCCGCCCGCCGCAAATCGAGCAGGAGTTTTTCTAAAAATGGGGCAGGAATTCCCTGTCGGGCAGCAATGGTACGCCCGGAAACCGCTAGGTTACCCGTAGCCAAACTTAAATCCAGCATGGCCTTGAGGCTATATTGACCCCGGGTGGAGAGACGAAACATATGAACACGCTAGACTGAAATAGATTGCCCAACCTACCTATTATTATGACCGCCACCACGACCCCGACCCGGATTCAAGACCAGTTGCAGGATGTGATTCATCGCCATGCCCAGGGGGTGGACTACCTGGAAATTCGCCTGGAGCAAAGCGAATCCCTCCGGTTGGGCTTTCGGGGCACCCGCTTTGATGCGGTAGACCGGGGTTTATCCCTGGCGGGCGGCATTCGTGCCTGTTACCGGGGGGGCTGGAGTTTTGTGACGTTCAATGGCCTGGGTGAATTGTCCGAACGGGTGCAGGATGCGGTCGCCCAGGCTCGCTTGATTGGTCAGGAGGTCACCCACTTGGCTCCGGTGACACCGGTGGTGGATTACGTGACCGCTCCCATTGCCCAAGACCCCCGCACGGTGCCCCTGCGGGAAAAGCGAGAATTACTTAATCATTACAATAACCTGCTTTTGCAGTACGATGACCGCATCCAAACCACCAGTGTGGGTTACCGGGAACGATTTGGCATCACCTACTTGGTTACCTCCACGGGTACCCATTTGGCGCAGGAACGGTTGGATGTGTCCGGGATGTTTGGGGTGGTGGCACGGGGGGCAGAGTTGGTCGTGCGCCAGGGGTATGAATCCGTCCATTCCCGTTCGGATTACCAGGTGCTGGTGGGGATTGAAGACCAGGTTTTGGGGGCAGCCCAACGGGCGGTGCGGCAGTTGGAAGCCCAACCGGTCAAGGGCGGGCAGTACACGGTGATTCTTGACCCCTACCTGGCGGGAGTGTTTATCCATGAGGCTTTTGGGCATTTGTCCGAAGCGGATTTTGTCTATGAAAACCCCCGGATGCAGGAATTGTTGCAACTGGGGCGACCCGTGGCGATCCCTGAGTTGAATGTCGTGGATGATGCCACCCTGCCGGGACTGCCCGGTTCTCTGGTCTATGACGACGAGGGGGTGCCGGGACAACGGAAGTATCTGATTAAGGATGGGGTGCTGACCCAACGGCTCCATTCCCGGGAAACGGCGGGCAAGATGGCAGAGCCACCGACCGGCAATGCCCGGGCTTTGTCGGCGACCTATGCCCCCATTGTGCGGATGACCAATACGGGGATTGAGCCAGGGACGCAAAAACTGGCAGATATGATGCAGGACATTGACCAGGGTGTGTACTGCGTGCGGATGTTGGGCGGTCAAACCAACGGGGAATTATTTACCTTTGCCGCCGCCGAGGGCTACATGATCCGCAACGGCGAATTGGCCGAACCCGTCAGCGATGTCACCCTGAGTGGCAATGTGTTCCAGACGTTACAGGACATTGAAGCTGTGGGTCAGGACACGATTTATCGCAACGGGGGCTGTGGCAAGGCGGGTCAATCCCCCCTCCCGGTCAGCGTTGGTGGTCCCCACGTGCGGATCAAAAATGTGGTGATCGGCGGGCGATAGGACTCCCCCGCTATTCTGGTTCGTTTGGGTGGCATAGCCTGGAAATAGAAATATACTACAATGCTTTTCCGTCCGCCTGCGGTGCGTTGGCGGCAGTATGTGCCAGTAGGGCTTGGGCGTTGCGCCGCCACATTGCGGGTTTAATCCGTCGCAGAGCCGAACCCCGCAGGCTTTGATCCCAGGTTGCCGCATCCAGTTCCGCCCACACCCGCAACGACCAAGCGGGCAAACGGGGCGCAAATTCGGGAATATCCGTGGCTTGGGCAAACCGTTGGTTCCAGGGGCACACCTCCTGGCAGATGTCACACCCGGCCAACCAGCCCTGGAGGTGGGGGGTAATCTCCGGGGGCAATTCCGGCTGGCGGTTTTCAATCGTGTGATAAGCCAGACAGCGGCGGCTATCCACCACAAAAGGTCGCACAATCGCCCCCGTGGGACAGGCATCCAAACAACGGGTACAGGTGCCGCAATGTTCCGTGTGGGGGGCATCGGGGGTTAAGGTTAGAGTCGTTAAAATCTCCCCCAACACCACCCAAGAACCGTATGTGCGGGTAATCAGATTGCTATGCTTTCCCACCCAGCCCAGCCCAGCCCAGGCCGCCCAGAGTTTATCCTCCACCGGCCCGGTGTCCACATAGGTGCGGGTTTGGCAACCGGGGGCTTGTTGGTGTAACCATTGCGCCAACGCTTTCAAACGTCGTGCCATCACCCGATGGTAATCTCTGCCCCAGGCGTAGCGGGCGATTTTTCCCACCACCGGCTGCGCCCCCGGCCAGTAATAATTTAAGGCCACGGCAATCACCGAGCGCACCCCCGGCAAAACCCGCTCAATTTCCTGCCGCCGCTCATCCGTCAACCAGGCCATATCCGCCTGATAGCCCCGCTCTAACCATGCGCTCAAACGGGACGGGGGAGCCGGAACCACGCTGGCAACGCCCACCCGATGGCACCCCAAGCGGTGCGCCTGCGCCTTTACTTCCTGGGCAGACAGCATCGGTTCTATTGGTGGTTTTGGATCGTCGCCAGGGTGGGCTGGTCAAACAGGAGGGTGTCCCGCACCGCCACCACCGGGAACCGTACCGCCAAAGTGTTTTGGGTATTCTGCTTTTGCACAAATTCCGTCACTTTTTGGCTAAATTCCGCCTCTGCCGCCCTATCTTGGTCAATGTAATGCAGGGTATAGGGCATCCCCGCCCCGGTGAGTTCCGCCACCAAGGCATCCGCTTTTTGTTGTTCAATCGAGCAAGTATGGTCAGAAATGGCATACACTGTAATAGCATTGTCTGTAGTGACACCAGCGGTTCGGGATTGCCAATGATGCACCCCGACAAAACCGGCACTCGCCAAGGCGATCAGTAACCACTTATACATCACGACCTCACGGGAGAAATGTTATCGCTATTCTATGCAATTCACCAACCTAAGCCAAACCCGCCAGGAAATGTTCCGCCTGGTGCCAATGGGTTTGTCGTTGGTCGGGACTCATTTTTTTGAGTAAGACCGTCATCATATTCAAGCGGGGATTTTGGCTAAAAAAATCCTGGTGCTTATCAATAAATCGCCAGTACAAACCATCCCAAATCGGGCACCAATCCCCCTGCGGAAAATCACTCATTTTACGAATATAATTTGACCCGCTGATGTAGGGTTTGGTGGTCATCCATCCCCCATCACTGTATTGGCTCATACCATACACATTGGGCACCATTACCCAGTCATAACTATCAATAAACAGTTCCATAAACCATTGGTAAATGGCGTGGGGCGCAATTTCGCAGAGCAACATAAAATTTCCCAGGATCATCAACCGTTCAATGTGATGGCAATAGGCGGTGTTTAATACCCGTTTCATCACATGATCCAGGGGAAATATCCCCGTCTCACCTGTATAAAATTGGGCAGGCATGGGGCGGGTATGGTGCCAGAAATTACAATTCCGTTGGGCTGTACCCATGCGTAAATACATCCCTGCCATATATTCCCGCCACCCAATGATTTGCCGCACCAATCCCTCTAACGTATTTAATCCCACGGGATAGGATTCTGTATAACTTAAGACTTGGGTAATCACCTGGGCTGGGGTTAATAATCCGATATTTAACATCGGGGTAAGAACACTGTGAAAAAGAATATCCTGCTTCACACTCATAGCATCTTCATAGTCGCCAAAGTGAGCGAATCGTTGGGTGAGAAAATTCTGCAACCAGGTTTCAGCTTCCGTATGACTAATGGGGTAACGAAAATCCATCACCGCACCCCAGTGATTCCTAAAATTTTGGTTAACATAATTCTGGGCTTCTAATACATAGGCATTGGCAGTCGGCCAGGAAATTTCTGGAATGGTAATTTTTTTGGGTAATTTTTTGCGATTTTCCGGGTCAAAACTCCATTTACCCCCAATAGGTTTATCCCCATCCACCAAGATATTTAAGCGTTTTCGTTGGGCAATATAAAACTTAGTTAAAGCGTAGGGGGGCTGGGGTTTACATTGCTCCTGAAACCAATCCCAAGGGGTGAGAAATTTTGGGGTCGTTAATTCCCTGATTTTAATCCCATAGTCAGCACACCATTTATTTAATCTTTTGGTGAGTATATTATCCACCAATTCGCAGATATAGATCGTTTGAATTTGTTGGGTTTTTAAGGGTTGAAATAAATAATCCATCCGGGGGCTGGGTTGGTAGGGAATGTAAATTGCGTCATATCCCCGATGCTTTAATTCATGGTAATAGACTTGCATACTTGCCCGATGGAGAACCAATTTTTTTTGATGAAATTGGGCTGGGTAATGATAATCTCGAAAAAATAGTTGTTCTTCTACCAGAAAAACTAACCAATTTGGGTTCAATCCCGGATGATGCTCAAATAGCTGATCTGGGAAAATGATGGTAGCACTGGTCATATCAAACGCTGCCTAATCTAATCATCATCGGCGGTGAGTAAATCTAGTTCCTGATGCTGGCGACGGCGAGAAAGATTACGGTATTTGTGGCGAGCGAGTTTGGGTTCACTCCGGCGATTTCCCATGTCATCCTGTTTATACTTCACCCCCACATCACACCGCCCTTGGGTTTGTTTACAGTCTGCTAATTCCTGTAATTCTTGCCACCATTGGAGATAATGCTCATAGCGTTCCCAATCTCGATTTACCCCACAACCTGGCTCATTATGATGACTACAATTGGCAAATTCACAGGTGACGTTCTGCTGATAAATTTCGGGGAAACACCGGCTGAGTTCGGTCGGTTTTATATCTAAGTTAGGTTGATTAAATCCAGGGGTATCCGCAATCATGCCGCCATGATTCAAGGGTAAAAGTTCAATATGTCGAGTGGTGTGCCGACCTCGCCCGGTACGTTGGGCAACCGCTCCCGTCGCTAAATTACTACCCGTTATCAGGGTGTTAATCAAGCTGGATTTACCGACCCCCGAAGGCCCGGTGATCACGGTAATTTTATGAGCTAAATGAGCCAGTAACTTTGGGATATTTTGGCCGATACTATTGCTAATGATTATCGGTTGATAACCCCAGGCTTGTAATTTTTCTTGCCAAAATTCAATTTGGATAGGGTCACACAAATCGGCTTTATTTAACGCCAAAACAAAGGGTAATCCTGTGGATTCGGCTTTGACTAAAAACCGGCTGAGATGATGAATTTCTAACTCCGGTTCCGCCAAGGATAGCATGAGCAACAACTGATCCACGTTGGCAATGGGGGGATGGTCAAGCGCACTCCGTCGGGGTAGAATTTCCCGAATTGCCCCCCGCTGGCTGGCTGGGTCAATTTCTTCGACCCGCACCTGATCCCCCACCCGCACCCACTGGTCGGTTTTTTTCAATCTGGCTCTGGCGGTACACAACAATTCCCCATATTCCCCGGTGGTGACTCGGTAGAAGTTGGCCTGTGCCGCCCTGACTCGTCCCAGGACTTGTTGAGGCATCAGGCTTTGACCGTTAGAACAAAGTAATCAGCTTGGGGCTGCACCGTCAGAATCTCATACCCCTGTTGGCGCAGACTATCGGGCACCTGTTGAATGGGTTCCCCCCCGTCCAGCCAGACTTCCAACGGGGTACCGGGGTCGAGTTGTTCCAATTTTAAGCGGGTGCGGACGAAATTCAGGGGGCAGGGGGTACCCCGCAAATCCAGGGGCGGGTTCATCCGAAGATACCGCCAAATAGGTCACTGATGCCGTGCCTGCTGGTTTTTTCATGGCGGATACGTGCCAATTTCTCCAGCAATTCCCGTTCTTCGCCGCTGATGTGGGTGGGAATGTCCACTTTCACCGTGACGAAGTGATCCCCCCGGCTGACCGAGTTGCCAAGACGGGGTACGCCCAGATTTTCGATGCGAAACTCGGTGCCCGGTTGCGTCCCGGCGGGAATTTTCAGGTCATGGGAACCATCTACGGTGGGTACGGGAATTTGACAGCCCAGGATGGCTTGCAGATAGCTGATTTTGACTTCGGAATAAATGTTAATCCCTTCGCGGCGGAATTGGGGGTCGGGTTTGATGCTCAAATAAACGTACAAATCCCCCGCCGGTCCTCCCTTCGCCCCGGCATCCCCCTCGCCGGAAACCCGCAAGCGGGTGCCATTGTCCACCCCCGGCGGGATGGTAATTTTGAGCTTTTTGGTGACCTGGTTGGCACCCCGTCCGCCGCAGGCAGTACACATATCTTCAATTACTTGACCCGTGCCATTGCAGGTGGGGCAGGTGGTGACTTGGGTAAAACTCCCAAAGGGGGTACGGGCGGCCCGCCGGACTTGCCCCGCCCCACCACAGGTAGAACAGGTTTTGGGCTGGGTTCCGGGTTTGGCTCCCGAACCATGGCAGGTGGTGCAGGTTTCCTGATGCGTCAGGCGGATTTGCTTTTCACCGCCGGTGATGGCTTCCCGAAATTCCAGTTCCAAATCCAAGCGCAGGTCGTCCCCCCGGGTTGGGCCACTGCGCCGCCGTCCACCCTGCGCCGTTGCTCCGCCAAAACCACCAAAAAATTGCTCAAAAATGTCGGCAAAGCCACCAATATCCCCCAAGTCCTGATAGCCCCCACCCCCCGGCACCCCCGTGAAGGCGGCCTCCCCAAATCGGTCATAGCGGCTCCGGGCTTCCGGGTCAGACAGCACCTCGTAGGCACGGTTAATTTCCTTGAACCGCTCCTCCGCCCCCGGCTCCTTGTTCACATCCGGGTGGTACTTGCGCGCCAAACGCCGGTAGGAACGTTTAATTTCTTCTGCATCCGCTCCCCGGGACACCCCCAGAATGTCGTAGTAATCCGCCATAACACCCACAAACTTTCCTACAGCTTAACAGGTTCCCCCCCCGGTCGCAGGTAGGGATGTTACGACCGATTGGGTTTAGGCCGGACAAAATCCTTGGCCGGGGTGAATTTCTCCACCGGCACCCCCTTGAGGGCGGCCAGCATAAATTGCCGCCAAATCGGTGCCACCAGCACCCCGCCCGTGGCTCCTCCCCCCAGCGGCTGGTAGTTATCATTGCCGATCCACACCGCCGTCGCTAGTTGGGGCACATACCCCACAAACCAAATATCCCGCTCGGAACTCGTGGTGCCGGTTTTGCCCGCCGCCGGTCGCCCGAGCTGCGCCGCTGTACCCGTGCCACTTTCAATCACCGTTTGCAACATACTATTCAGGGAAGCTGCCGCCCAGGGGTCAAGCACCAGCTTCGGTTGGGGAATATTTTTCCACTGCAACTGGCCGCTTTGATCCTGCGCCTGCACGATCACCGACGGCTCGGCGTACCAGCCATTGCTGGCAAAGGTGGCGTAGGCATTGGCCATCTCCAACGGGGTCAAATCCACCGCCCCCAGGGGCAAGGACGTGACCGGCAACATGGGGCTGGCAATCCCCAGGGTGCGACAGACCTGTACCACCCGCTCCATGCCCACCTCTTTCCCCAGCCGAATCGCCGGGACATTGCGAGAGGCCGCCAACGCCTGCCGTAAACTCGTACCCCCCCAAAATGACCCATCGTAATTCCGGGGCGAATACCACCCGGAACCATCCCGATAGCTCACCGGGCTGTCACTCACGTAGGAATCCGGGGTGTGGTGCCCGGAGGCCAAGGCCGCATAGTACACAAAGGGCTTGAACGCCGAACCCGGTTGCCGCTGGGCCTGAAATGCCCGGTTGAACTGGCTCTTTTTGTAATTTACCCCGCCCACAATTGCCTTGATGTAGTGGGTGCGGGGGTCTACCGCCACCAAGGCCATCTGCAATTGGGACGAACCCCACCCCTGGTTGCGTAACCGGGCGTGGCTTTCCTGGATGATTTTCTCGGCGGTGGCTTGTAATTCACTATCAACGCTGGTTTGCACCCGCAAGCCCCCCCGTTGCACCAAATCTTGCCCGAATTTGTCGTACAGATTTTGCAAGGCCAAATCCGTTACATAGGGCAAGGTGCTGGGCTTAAATGAGGTAATTTGGTTCAGGTAAATGGGTTCCAAACGGGCGGATTTGGCCTGCTCCGGCGTAATCCACTCCAACTGCTCCAACCGTTCTAAGACCACCAACTGCCGTTGCTTAGCGGGGCAACTGTTCGCTAGGGGACGGTCTTGACACAGGGGTTGGTTGGCCGGGGCAAAGGGGCTATAAAATTCCGGGGCTTGGATCAAACCCGCCATCAAGGCTCCTTCTGCCAGGGTGAGTTCCCGAGCCGATTTGCCAAAATAACTCTGCGCCGCCGTCTCGACCCCGTAATTATTATGTCCCCAGTAGACTTGGTTTAAGTACAATTCAAGCAATTCATCTTTACTAAAGACTTGTTCAAGACGCATGGCCAGGACTGCTTCCGCCACCTTGCGGCTGAATACCTGTTCGGGGGAGAGCAAAAGATTTTTTACCAACTGCATCGTCAGGGTTGACCCCCCCTCCACCACGCCCCCCGAACGCCAGTTAGCGATCAACGCCCGCAGGATACTACTGACATTGATCCCCGGATGGGTGTAAAAATGGCTGTCTTCGATGCCCAAGACCGCCAACTTGAGGGGGTGGGCAATTTGATCCAAAGGAACGACCTCCCGGTTGGCTTCCCCGTGGATGGCCGCCAGTTCCTTGCCCTTGATGTCGTAGATATAGGTCGTTTGGGGGGGGACGTAGGTTTTCAGTGCCCGCACGTCCGGCAAGTTACGAAAACTGTAGGCCAAACCCGCCATGATGCCAGCGGCACTGGCCGTACCCACCAGCCCCACCCCCAGAAGGGTTACCCCCGTCCAGCGCAACAACGCCCCACCCACTCCCAGGGCAACGGTCAGGGGGGTTGAACGACGGGCAGGAGTAAAAGCTTTACCAGACACAGGGATGGTACCGACTTGTTAAGATAAACGGTAATTTGCTGGTTACACAGGACTATTTGTGAGCATAGCAGACCTGGTGGATTCTGGCCTAGTGACTCGTGGGGTTGCCGAGGTGTTCCCCCAGCAACCGGAGAGTTCTGACCCCCGCCAGTGCTTGGCTCGGTTGTTGCAGACCACTGAGCGACCCCTGCGGGTGAAATTGGGGGTGGATGCCACCGGCAGTCAACTGCACCTAGGGCACAGCATCCCCTTGCGGAAATTGCGGGCGTTTCAGGAGGCGGGGCATACGGCGGTGTTGATTATTGGGGATTTTACTGCCCAAGTTGGCGACCCCACCGGGCGCACCGAGTCCCGCCCCCCCCTGAGCGCACCCCAGGTGCAAGCCCACGCCCAAACCTACCTAGAACAAATCCGACCCATTTTGGACTTTGCCACCCCGGGGCGGTTAGAAGTGCATTACAATTCGTCCTGGCTCGCCCGTCTTGACCTGAAGGAAATGATTAACCTCCTCGGCACGATGACCGTGGGGCAAATGTTAGCGAAAGAAGGGTTTGCGGAACGTTATGGGCAAAATCACCCCATTTTTTTGCATGAATTTCTCTATCCTTTACTCCAGGGTTATGATTCCGTGGCGGTGCAGGCGGATATCGAGTTGGGCGGTACGGATCAGAAATTTAACATTGCCGTGGGCAGAGATTTGCAACGTCACTTTGGTCAGCCACCCCAATTTGGTTTACTGGTACCCATTCTATTAGGTACGGACGGGGTGCAAAAGATGTCCAAATCCTTGGATAATTTTATCGCCATGCAGGATCATCCGAGTATTATGTACCAGAAATTACAGAAAGTCCCGGATGATTTATTACCCGACTATTTTGAGTTATTAACCGATTTACCTTTAAGTGACCTGCCAGAGAATCCCCGGGAGCGACAAAAGTTACTCGCTCAGACCGTAACGGCGGGTTACTACGGTACGGAAGCGGCCAATCGAGCGGCGTTAGCGACGGCAGGAGAGATACCGGAATTTTCCCTCCAGGGGGTTACATTCCCGGTGAAATTGTATTACGTCCTGGCGGCCAGTGGTCTTTGTCGCAGTACCAGCGAGGCACGGCGGCAGATGCAAAGCGGGGCGGTGCGGTTGGATGAGGAGCGCATCACCAGCGTGGACTGGGAATGTCCTGACCCGCAATCTTTAGGGGGGCGGGTGCTCAAGCTGGGGAAAAGTAAGTTTGTCCGGCTGATGGCGTAAGTTCAACCTGGATAAAACCCCGATAAAATAGGATTTACTCTGGTATCTCTCGTCTATGACTCCCCCCTTTTTAGAACGCTTGCACCACCCCAGCCGCCCGGTATTGGTTTTTGATGGGGCAATGGGAACGAATTTACAATCCCAAAATCTAACGGCGGCGGATTTTGGGGGTGCCCAATATGAGGGGTGTAATGAGTATTTGGTGATCACCAAACCGGAGGCAGTTGCCCAAGTACATCGCAGTTTTTTGGAAGCCGGAGCCGATGTTATTGAAACTGATACCTTTGGTGCCAATGGGATTGTCTTGGCGGAATACGATTTAGCTCCTTTGGCCTATGAGTTAAACGTCAAAGCAGCCCAGTTGGCAAAACAATTAACTCAAGAATTTTCTACCCCAGAAAAACCTCGATTTGTGGCGGGTTCCATCGGGCCGGGGACAAAGCTACCCACCTTGGGGCATATTGATTTTGATAGTTTGGTCACCAGCTACACGGAACAGGTGCAGGGCTTACTCGCCGGGGGGGTGGATTTACTCTTGTTAGAAACCTGTCAAGATGTCCTGCAAATTAAAGCGGGATTACAGGCAATTAACCAGGTATTTAATGCCGGAGAACAACGGGTACCCGTGATGGTTTCCGTAACGATGGAACAGCAGGGAACTATGCTCGTCGGTTCGGATATTGGGGCAGTGGTGGCGATTTTGGAACCCTATCCCATTGACATTATCGGGTTGAATTGTGCCACGGGGCCGGATTTAATGGAACCCCATATTCGTTATTTATCAGAACACGCTCCCTTTGCGATTTCTTGTATCCCCAATGCTGGATTACCAGAGAATGTGAATGGGCAAGCGGTCTATCGTCTAGAACCCCCGGATTTAGCCGGAGCATTACAACATTTTGTGGTGGATTTGGGGGTACAAATTATTGGGGGATGTTGTGGTACCCGCCCGGCTCATATTCGCCAATTGGTGCAATTATCCCAACAGTTGCAACCCAGGGTACGGCAGGCGCATTATGTCCCGGCAGCGGCTTCGATTTATAGCGCTCAGCCCTACCAGCAAGATAATTCTTTTTTGATTATTGGGGAACGGCTCAATGCTAGTGGTTCTAAAAAATGTCGGGATTTATTAAACACAGAAGATTGGGATGGTTTGGTGGCGATGGGACGGGAACAGGTGAGGGAAGGTGCCCATATTTTAGATGTGAATGTTGACTACGTCGGGCGCAACGGGGAACGGGATATGAAAGAATTAGTCTCCCGTTTGATCACCCAAGTTTCCCTACCATTGATGTTGGATTCTACGGAGTGGACAAAAATGGAAGCGGGGCTGAAAGTAGCCGGGGGCAAATGTATCCTCAATTCCACCAATTATGAGGACGGAGAACCCCGCTTTTTACAGGTCTTAGAACTCGCTAAAACCTATGGAGCCGGGGTAGTGATCGGCACCATTGATGAGGAGGGTATGGCACGCACCGCCGAGAAGAAATTTGCCATTGCTCAGCGAGCCTATCGGCAGGCAATTGAGTTTGGGATTCCCGCCCGGGAATTATTTTTTGACCCCCTCGCTCTCCCGATTTCTACGGGAATTGAGGAAGACCGGCGCAATGCCCTGGAGACGATTCAAGCAATTACCGAAATTAAAACGAATCTCCCCGAATGTCACATTGTTTTGGGGGTATCAAATGTGTCTTTTGGATTAAAAACAGCCGCTCGTATTACCCTAAATTCCGTATTTTTGCACATGGCACAGGCAGCGGGGATGGATGCGGCCATCGTCAGTGCCAGTAAAATTTTGCCCATGCATAAAATCCCGTCAGAAGTACAAAATCTTTGTCGGCAACTGATCAATGATGAACGGCAATTTCAAGGGGAAGTATGTGTCTATGATCCGCTAGGTGAATTAACTCAGTATTTCAGCGATGTGACCGTGACAAAAACAGCGGTTGACCCTCAGACATTGACCTTGGAAGAACGGTTACGGCGACACATTATTGATGGGGAACGGATTGGTTTAGAAATCACCTTACAAAAGGCATTAGAGTGTTATCGTCCCTTGGATATTATTAATAATCACCTTTTGGAAGGTATGAAAACGGTGGGGGAATTATTTGGCAGTGGTCAAATGCAATTACCCTTTGTGCTACAGTCAGCGGAAACGATGAAAGCGGCGGTGGCATTTTTAGAACCCCACATGGACAAGCAGGATGCAGCGGGGAAAGGTACGGTAGTGATTGCCACGGTGAAGGGGGATGTGCATGATATTGGCAAAAATCTGGTGGATATTATTTTGAGTAACAATGGTTACCGGGTCATTAATCTGGGTATTAAACAAGAAGTGACGAGCATTATTACTGCCTACCAGAAATATCAACCGGATTGTATTGCCATGAGTGGTTTGTTGGTGAAATCCACCGCCTTTATGAAGGAAAATTTAGAAGTTTTCAACCAAAAGGGGATTACAGTGCCGGTAATTTTGGGAGGTGCAGCACTCACCCGTAAGTTTGTGGAACAGGACTGCCAACAGGTATATCAAGGCAAGGTGATTTATGGTAGAGACGCCTTTAGTGACCTCCATTTTATGGACTATTTAATGGCGGCTAAATCTGTGAATAAATGGGATGATAAAAAAGGTTTTTTAGATGAATTATCTCCAGTGCAAAATGATTTATCAGAATCGATTACCCCAGCCAATAAGCCTATTGACTCTATTTCTGTGGATGAGGTTACCACTCCCCAAATTGCTCAAGATATTCCCCGGCCTCTACCACCATTTTGGGGGAATTGTTTACTTACCGCTCCGCAAATCCCTCTCAACGAAATTTGGAATTATTTAGACCATCAGGCTTTGATTGCCGGTCAGTGGCAATTCCGCAAACCCAGGGAGCAGAACAAGGAAGACTATCAAGCCTTTCTCATGGACAAAGTTTATCCTATTTTGCATGAATGGGAACAGCGAATTCAACAAGAATCTTGTTTAGAACCCCAATTGGTTTACGGCTATTTTCCCTGCCAATCCGAGGGTAATACGTTACATATTTATGAACCCCATTATGCTCAGGAATTTGCTGGACAGCCGATTCCCTACTACGCGAATTTAATCCCAATGGCTCATTTCCAATTTCCCCGCCAACGCACCGGCAAACGCCTATGTATTGCTGACTTTTTTGCCCCCATCGGTTCACCCTACTTAGATGTGATTGGTTTACAGGCGGTAACGATGGGTCAGTTGGCGACTGAATATGCCCAGAAGCTGTACGACAGAAACGCTTATTCTGATTACCTTTATTTCCATGGCATCGCTGTCCAAATGGCAGAAGCTCTAGCGGAATGGAACCACGCTCGTATCCGTCAGGAATTGGGTTACCAAGACCAAGAACCGGACAACATTCATGATATTTTAGCGCAACGTTACCCAGGTTCTCGTTATAGTTTTGGCTATCCCGCTTGTCCCAATTTACAAGATCAATATGCCCTGCTCAATCTATTAGGAACTCAACGGATTGGACTGGTGATGGATGATGCGGAGCAACTCCACCCTGAACAATCAACGACTGCTTTGATTTGTTACCACCCAGAAGCCAAGTATTTTACTCCCTAATTCTATAGCTGAACACACAAAAGTTGTCCTAATTCGGATCGCATGGCACCGACCTGCTCTGATTCCCCAGAATCTTGCGGCGGCAACCTTACCCTATTTAGCTATAGGATTCCAGCCAGGATAAAGGTCACTAAAACCGGTGCAAAGTAACTCAATCCCAGAAAGATAACCCATCCTAAAGCACACAACAATAGGTAGCGAAACAAACGAGTATTGCTCAGGTGGGGAGGCATGAGTAATGTTCCTGATTGAACATCCTCATTTTAGCCCTTAGCACGACTAGAAAATAACCGATTCAAAGGAGAAATTCGCATCCCTGGTGCTTGATAATCCTTGGGTAAATAATCCTCAGGAATTGTGGTGTGGTTACCATCCCGAATGGCCGTAAATGTCGGAGACATAATTTCAATGCCTACCTCGTTGCAACAATCTTGAATATTTTGATGTAAATCAGAATAGATGAAAGGAATTAGCTGGGGTTGATTCGTGGCCGCATTGAGATTATAACTCACATGAAAATCATTCAAAGCCGTTTGCCAAACAAAGGGAGCCGGTTCCGTCAGAATCCCCTTGGTTCGTAAGGCCGCTGCGGTTAACACCTCATAAATTTTTTGCCAGGGGGTATCGTAACCCAAGGTCACCGTTGTATTGAGGAATAAGGGTCGGTCTGGAGAGTCCTCACTGGCTTTACTGAAATTAGTGATAGAACTGTTGAGAACCATCGAATTAGGCAGGGTGACCACCTCATTACGAGGAGTACGAATCCGGGTAATCAGGAGGCTTTTTTCCTCAACCATACCCATTGTTTCGCGAATCCTAACGATGTTTCCAACTTGAAATGCTCGGCTATAAATCAGAATAATCCCCGCCACGATATTGGTCACAGTTTCCGTTGAACCCAGGGAGATGACTAAACCAATGAAAATAGATACCCCTTGAAACGCTGGGGATTGAAACCCGGGTAAAAATGGGACGATAATCATAAATGCCAAGGCAATCACAAAGAACGCCATCAACCGAAATGTGGGTTGTATCCAATCTGGATAAAATCCCGGAATCCGCAATTCGCCGGTTTCCATGCGAACAGCAATGAAGTAGAGAAATTGGAGTGTATAGTACACGATAACAGCGGTCACAGTAATGTTAATCAAGTTCGGCAAATAATTGACTAAAGCCTGCCACGTTCCCGCCAAAGTCTGCAAAACGTAGGTGAGCAAACCAGCTCCGAAACGCTCTGTCCAAACAAATTGTTTGAAAACAAAAGCAATATAAAAATAAAAACCAACCAATCCTACGACCCAATGGGTACGCCGTAAAACTCTCAATGTAAATTGTTTGGTTCTGGCCGAGGCGCATAGGTCGAAATTGAACAGACTCAACCGGGGAAACTCCTGCTCATTCTTCGCTTCTAACCGCCGCACGGTTCGGCCAAATACAAATAGCATGAGTTCATAAAAAACAAACCAACCCACCGTTGCCAGAGCCGCATAAATCGCTCCTTGAATAATTTTTTGGGGACTGCGACTGCGCCGATAATCGCTCAAAGCCTTAGTAATAATCCCCTCATATTGTTCCGCAAGTTCTGGGCGGGAGGCTCTGAGAATATCTGCATCCTCGTCCGTGATCGTCACCACGACCCGTTGACCCATTTGTAGGCTGGTTTGGTTTTTGCCATCCCGTCGGGTGACGACAATGGGCACCGTCTCATCCTCCGCTACAGTTTCCAAACGCCCAGCCACCAAGCGTGCCCGTTCCTGTGCCGTGAGGGTATCGGCTGGAGGAATTTGGAGTAGTTCTTGACCGTCAAAAATCACGGGTGCCGTTTGAGTCGCCGGTGGCGTAGGCGTTTGTCCCCCGACCGCCGGTGCTACCGCCAGCGTCAACATCAAGGTAAACACGAAAAACCAGCGGCACCGTTTCATGCTTGCCCCCCACGATACCGTACTGTTTTAGACAGGTACGGCCACTGCGCTTTAGATTATACGTTATGAACTCTTCCCCGCCCGTACTGACCATTCAGGGTTTACCCATTCATCTGCTGGCGGATTATGTCCGCTGGCTGCAAGAACGGATTGAGACGGGGCAAAGTACCCATGTCGTGACCCTGAATGCGGAAATGGTCATGCAGGCAGGCCAGAATCCCGCACTAAAAAGGGTGATTCAGCAGGCGGAACTGGTCGTGCCCGATGGGGTGGGGGTGACCCTCTACCTGCGGTTGCGGCGGCAAGGTACCTACCATGCGCCAGGGATTGATTTGGTTAGCCAGGTCTTGGCGCACCTCCAGGGTTCTGGGGTCTTTTTTCTCGGGGGGGCACCGGGGGTAGCAACACAGGCCGCCCAATACTGGCAACAACGTCACCCGCATTTCCCGGTGGTGGGGGTTCAACATGGGTATTTCTCCCCCGCCGAGGAGTTGGGTATTGTGGCACAACTGCAACACCAGCAACCCCGGTTGATTCTCGTGGCTTTGGGGGTACCCCGTCAGGAATTTTGGATTCAACAATACCGCCACATTTGCCCCCAATCCGTGTGGGTGGGTGTGGGGGGCAGTTTCGACATTTGGGCTGGGGTCAAAGTACGAGCACCGGTCTGGGTGCGACGGCTATACCTGGAATGGGCATTCCGTTTGGTTCAAGAACCATGGCGCTGGCGACGGATGTTGGCTCTACCCCAATTTGCCGGGCGGGTGTTGCTCCCATCTCTATGGGGCGGGGGGGGATAAATGTCTTGGCGACCGGTTTAGGGTGGACGGACACGGAGAGAGTGTCCGTCATAGCAGGACTTACGGGTTTGTACTGATTTTTGGTTATATAGCTAAGTTGGGTAAGGTTGTCGCCTCAAGATTCTGGAAAACCAGAGGTGCCCTGCGACCCAGGTTATGTCAACCTTTGCGTGTTTAGCTATAGTCCTGTTCCGGGTTCCCCTCGTAGCTGGGGTCTATCTGCATGGTCACCGGGGGCATCAGTTCCGCTACCCGCCCCTCGTCACCCGATACCACCTCCAATCGGGATGCTTAGCTGTAACCCCTCCTAGGTTAGGTATAACCGCTCCTCGTAGGCCGCCAAATCAAGGTATGCGTCAGTAGTCATTGCGTTTGGAGTAGGGCGGCGATGGCGGGGGCTAAACTTTGCACCAAGGGGGTAAAGATGGTGGCGGCGGCGGCGGCAATGATGACCGTGCGGCTGATGGATAGATTGTCCCTTGACAGTTGCAGGAACCGTTCTTCCCACTTGTCAACCCGTTGCGCCGTCTCCCGGATGTCCACCTCCAACTTATCCACCTTGGCTTCCAAAGTAGAAAGCCGGGAATCAATACTGTCCAGGCGGTTTAAGACCTGATTCTGAAAGTCTTGGGGTTCTAAATTTTGCATGATGGATACTCCGTTGTTATAACCAGTGTATGCCCTGCCGCCATTTGACCACACAACCTATCCCCATACCTATTCCTAAAAATATATTCACAGCCCGGATGATTATGGGATATTGTAAAACCCTGCTTGTAACTAAAATCCTTTATTCATCGGCGTTTTGGGATTTAATGGTACTGCTTGAAATCTAGTCAGAACGGAGAGAGTGGGATTCGAACCCACGGTGAGTTGCCCCACACAGCATTTCCAGTGCTGCGCCTTCGACCACTCGGCCATCTCTCCCCAAGCGGCAAGACTTCATTATACTCCCTAAAATCTTTTACTCACCACACCAACGGCTAACCGATGGGACTACCCCGGCTTGGGTAGCCGTTTCAAATCAATGGGCACCTCTATTTATTGCGATTAGCAGAAAGCCATCGTGCTGGAATGCCCATAGCCTGCGTGTCGCTATGCAACATTAGTTTGCGTGGCGTAGCCATAGAAACAAGTGCAGGAGAGAGCCTACGGTAGAGAGCAACCCTGCGACCGCTATGCAAAAATTAAATCATATTGCTATAGTTTTCAGTTCGTTCCCATCAATAGCAGTGTCCTGTGCCAATTTCTATGCTCCAAATAATATGCCCATCCAGTCATTGTCATTCCTCATCTTCCATTCCCGTCAGGTTTTTGACGCAGATAGACCAGTCAGTGAAGTCAATTTCAAACGAAAAAGTGCGGTCGCCTTGGGGATGGTGGGCGAGGAAACGGCCTGCCGCTTTGACGGGATTACTTCCCAGGGAGATAATCTCATGCAAATCTGGCTGGGTATGTACTTCCAAAATCTCATCAACGCCAGCGGTATAAACTTCGTCTAAAAGGCTTTTGAGGTATTGATCAAAAATTTTTCGGGAGGATGCCGCCATAATTAATTGCTACTATTCTGCAAGACTAGCACTATTTTGGCATACTTCCCTCAAATTAACCAAGATCAGTCCTTTACAATTGCATTGGTTAAAGGGCACCTCTATTTATTGGAACGAATCAAAAATTATCTTGCTGGAATGCCCTGAGCTTGCGTGGCGTAGCCATTGTTATCAGAAACCAGAGGCGGGGGCTGCACCCCTGCGAACGCTTATTTTCAATTTATAGAGGTGCCGGTGCCCATAAGATAACTTTTACCCTACCTTCTATCCCCGACTGAAAAAGCGATAGTAAAGGGAAGTGCCCAACTCTTTGATAGGGAAGAAAATGTAAGTTAAGGGGTTGATGGTAATAATAATGTTACGGAAATCCCGCTTAGCGAGTGCCACAATTCCTTTGGCAACCCACTGAGGAGACATGACTCCATAGGGATTAAGCTGACTTTTGAATGGTCCCAAAATCAACTTCCGAATCACACAGATATTATCCAAGCGTTTGAGGGTGATCAAATTACCAATTAAACGTTTACTTAATTCATACAGGGGACTTAATGCAGGGGAAACTTCGGCTTCGGAAGTATTAATCCAGAGTTCTTTACTGGCTTTGGCTTCGGAACCGGTGACGGTGCCCAAAAATAATTCTGTCAGCTTTAACACAGATAAGGCATTCACTGATAGGGCGGTATTAATTCCTGTAAAATCCCTGCGCCCGTACACATTCACCCCATGATTGATAATCAAAATATCTAATTTTTCTAGTAGGGGTAACAGTTGCATTTCTTGGTCAATTTGCCAGCCCATCACCTGAATTTCTGGTTGCTCTGCAAAACTTTGGGGATGGGTGGTCAGAGCCGTCACCTGCGCCCCCGCTCGGCATAATTCTCTGCACAATGCTTGCCCCAACGCCCCACTCGCCCCGGTAATGCCCACTCTTTTTCCCTTGAGCGACAATCCCGTTCCCAACACCCGATCCACTAGGGGAAACACGCCGCTGTAGTAGGCATTCACATTGTCAAAATGGTGCCGCCAGTGATAAGTGCGATTCACCCACCAGGCCGACGGCGGTTCCCGCAATGGCCCCGGCTGGTGGTTGTAATCCGTGTCCGCCACCGCCCACACATATCGACGGGTCGCGCCGGCTAAAAATAAACCCGCATAGGCTACCCCCACCCAAAACCCTAAGGAGCCGGTGAGTAGGGTGATTGTTAATACAGTAACCAGTAAAATCACTGACTCTGTAATGTCATGGTACAGTTGGGAGCGGCGAAAAGCGGCTAAAGAAACCAAAGATAAATCCCGCCGGTAGGCGGCGTGATGGCGGTTGTGCCAGCGTTCTAGGCGAGGAATTTGATGGCAGAGGGCGTGGTAGGCATCCCGTAAGATTTCTGTTAGCACAATCGAACCGCAGGCGGTTGCGCCAAAAGCCAGCCAATTCACACCCATACCTAACAACAACGGTATTACTCTAGGCAATTTTGCCCAGGGAATGCAAGCGCACCCTGGCAGGTTGGACGGTCAATCGGTACAATCAAAAAGGGTTTCTTGCCAATGATCATGCGCTGTATTATTAATCGGCGGGCGCAGTTTTCCGCTAGCCATTGTTATCACGTTCCCCAGTGGTCGGAGGCGGAAAATTTCCGTTGCTTTGGCAAGGGGAGCCACTTTCCCGGCCATGGGCACAATTACGTTGTGTATGTGGCGATGGTGGGGGAAATTGATGATTGCGGCATGGTTTTGAATCTCTCGGACGTGAAGCACGTCATCCGCCGGGAGGTGACGGAACCTTTGGATAATTCTTTCCTGAACCAAACCTGGCCGGAATTTGCCCAAACCCTGCCCACCACAGAATTTATTGCATACGCCATCTGGCAACGGTTGCGCCCCCATTTGCCCCTGGCGCAGGTTCAGTTGTACGAACACCCCCAGCTTTGGGCTGAATACCAAGGAGATGCCATGAATGCTTATTTGACCGTCGGTACGCACTTCAGTGCCGCCCACCGCTTGGCGCGGGCTGATTTTTCGGAGACCGAGAACTATACCACCTATGGCAAATGCGCTCGTCCCCACGGCCACGGGCACAATTACCACCTGGAGGTGACGGTGCGGGGGGAGATTGACCCGGTGACGGGGATGCTGGTGGATTTGGTGGCCTTGCAGGGGGTGATTGACCGGGAGGTGGTAGAACCCTTGGATCACACCTTTTTGAACAAAGATATTCCCTACTTTTTTGAGGTGGTGCCGACGGCGGAGCATATTGCCTTGTACATTGTCCAGCTTTTGCGAGAACCGATCCAACGTTTGGGGGCAGCGTTACACAAGATAAAGTTAGTGGAAAGCCCCAACAATTCCTGTGAAATTTATGCGGATGATGTGCTAACAGCGACCCCCATAACCCCGCTCACGGTGGCGGCCAGCCGGTGAGGGTCGTGGCTGATTTCTCCACCCTTGAATCCCTCCCGCCTAAACAGCAGTGGGTCTGGCTGAACGAATGGCTCCAGGGGGGGGATGAACCAGGGCGAGAATTACTCAGTTATTTACAACAGCGGGCGCAGGTACCGGGCTTTCCTCAGGTTTTAGATGGGCGAATTTATGAATTACTCTGGCGGTCGGAGTTTTCCGATTTGCGGCAAGTAACCCAAGAGCTATTTCCCCAAGGTATTGTCCGGCTTTTGTCTGAGCAAGAGCAGGATTATCGCCCTTTATTAACGTATATCTTGTCGGAACAATGGCAAGCGGCTGACCAATGGACTCGCCAGCAGTTGTGCCAATTAGCGGGGGCAGAAGTGCGGGGCTGGTTATACTTTAGCGAGGTGCAGCGGATTCCCCTGCTGGATTTGCAAACCATAGATGCCCTGTGGCGGGTGCATTCCTTAGGACAGTTTGGCTTTCGGGTGCAGCGGCGGATTTGGCTGGGGTGCGGGCGGAGTTGGGATAAATTTTGGCGGGCGATTGGTTGGTATGCGGATGGTACCTGGCCGCGCTATCCCCAGGGGTTTACCTGGGATGTGAGTGCCCCGGCGGGTCATTTGCCCCTGTCGGATCAAAAGCGGGGGGTGCGGGTGCTGGAAGCAATATTCCAACATCCGGCGTGGGATGGAGGTGGCTAACGCCCTGTCCAAATTTGTATTCAGACGTTATGACAAAACCGACAAGACATATAGCAGTCCTAATTAAACTCTGAACAGCGGTCGCAAGGGGCATCCCCCGTCTCGTTTCTTCTGGATATTTGCCCACTAATCGGGTGAGATTACTGTATCTACTGTTCTAGAATTAGATCAGATTCGATCTCTATAAAGTAAACCAGAGTTTTTGAGACAACACTAATGACGTTGCAAGAGCTACAAAATCAAGCGTTGCAGTTGCCGATCAGCGATCGGTGGCGTTTAGTCCAGTGGTTGTTAAGTTCAATTCAACAGGAAACTCAAGCCCTGAAACCACAAAGGACAAATGTAAATTCTTTGCCTGAGCTTAATTTTTGGACGCAAAGCTTGATTGGCGTGATTCAGTTAAGTACGGAAGAACCGACAGCGTCCTATGTGGATTATCTGGAGGAGAAGTACCGTTGAGGCGGTTATTGTTTGATAGTGATGTTTTGCTCGATGTTCTAGCTCAGAGGCAACCGTTTTTTGTCGCCTCGGCACAGGCATTAAATATGGTGACACAACCACAAGTGCAGGGGTATGTTTCTGGTCATGCGGTGACAAATATCTTCTATATTTTGCGCCGTCAGGTTGGTGACAAAACTGCACGCAAGCTTTTATCGAAGCTATTAGAACATCTTCAGATCGCCAGTGTGACCGATGATGTTATTAGGGCTGCATTGCAAAGTTCTATGGCAGATTTTGAGGATGCTGTGACCAGTGAAGTGGCAAATGCAGCAGGTTTAGAAGTTATTGTGACGCGAAATATACCCGATTTTGTAACTTCTGCAATCCCCGCAGTCCTACCAGAAGAGTTTGTGGTAATGCCGTTAGAGTAACGTTAGATTTTTGGCGGGCGATTGGTTGGTATGCGGATGGTACCTGGCCGCGCTATCCCCAGGGGTTTACCTGGGATGTGAGTGCCCCGGCGGGTCATTTGCCCCTGTCGGATCAAAAGCGGGGGGTGCGGGTGCTGGAAGCAATACTCCAACATCCGGCGTGGGAGAAGGGCAGTTAGTTCTTGCCCAATTTAACTCGATAATTCCTGGCGTAATTGGCGCAGAGCCACCCCGGTGCCCTTTTCTGTTGCTGTTTGCACCACCTGGGCGACTAATGTTGATAGGTGAATGTCCGGGAAATAACGGCTCTGATTGTGCAATCTATACCTATCCCCCTCTAAGCAGTACATCTGAAGTCGCTCATTTTTGTATAGCCACACTTCCGGCACGCCGTAGGGGGCATAATCCGCCGCCCTGGTGTAGCTGGTCACCTCAATTTCGAGCACCAGATCGGGGGGCGGGTCGGTTTGCCAATCCATTCGATTTTTCCCCACAGCTACTTGCCAGTTGTCAATATAAAAGCAGTAGTCCGGTTCAATCCCTCCCACGGGTGGAATGTCCATGGTGATGGGGGTAAAGGCTTCATAATTGCGACCTTGGTTGTCCAGCAGAATGGTGACCAGACTCGCTAATAAATGGGCTTCCCGACCATGCTGGGGTAAGGGACTCATGAGCAAAATTTCTCCCTGCCAAAATTTCATCCTCGGTAGCGAGCCATCCCCCCGTTTTTGCCGCAGGTCGTCGTATTCTTGCCAAGTGCCCGGTCGGCGGATCACACTCCCTGGCGGTAAATAGATGGGTTTGCCCGCTAGCATGGCGTTCATCGGCAATGACTTGAACATTTAGTTCCAGGGTATCATCAGCCTGGGGAAAGGGGGAGCAAAACTTAAATTTCTACCGGTGCAGACACATACTTATCATATTCAATGCGGCCATAGTCAAGTTTAATCAAATGGTCAGCAATGTGGAAGTAATGGTCATCGTGACTAATCACTAAAATCGTTTTCCCCTGTGCCCGTAAATTGGGCAAAAATTCCGTGTAAAAAAACTCTTTGAACCGGGGGTCTTGATCGGCAGCCCATTCATCAAACAAATAAATGGGTCGGTCTTCCAAATAAGCCGTGAGTAAACCCAAGCGTTTCCGTTGACCTTGGGAAAGGGAAGTGGTAGAAAATTGCCCGTCTTTGATTTTAACTTTATGATCCAGTTGCAATTCTTTGAGATATTGATAAACCCGTTGGTTATCATCTCCCAAGCCCAACAAACTCTCAAATAGATAAAAATCCGAAAAAACCACGGCAAAATGTTGGCGGTACCAATGACGGTTATGGGAATCAATCAACGTGCCGTCCAAATAAATACCCCCGGATTGGGGGGTGTATAAACCCGTGATTAACTTGGCTAAGGTGGATTTACCACTGCCATTGCCCCCCACGATCATGGCAATTTCACCGGGAGCGATAGTTAAACTCACCGGGCCAAAACAGAACGGATGGTCATCTTGGTGCGAGTGATATTGATGGACAACCTCCCGTAATTCTAACGTTTGCCATTGGGGCGCTAGCGGTTGATTCAGGGTTTCTAATTCACTGGAACCGGATAGCGACAACCCTAGGGATTCAATTTTGCCTAAAGCCACTCCCGCCCGACTCAAGGTGGGTAAATTATTCACCAAATTATCCATTGGGAGCATGAGGTAAGTAAAAATCAACACATAACCGGAGAGGGTTTGGGGGTTGAGGGTAATCAGTTTGGGTAAACTAAATAAAACGAAACCAATTGCAAAGAAAAAGATTAACTTTCCCCAACTGGAGGTGCTGGCAAAATAGGTTAGCCCGGTGATGCTATGACGGCGAAATTCCTGGGCATTGACCATGAGATGTTCTTGTAAAAATACCCGTTGTTTCTGGTCGTGCAGTTTGAGTTCTTTAATCCCTTCCGTAAGCCCCTGGAAATCCTGGAATAAATGATCCTGTTTTTCGCGGGCACGGGCGAGGGATTGACTGCCCAAATGGGTAAAAAATTGACAACTGCCAATGGCAACTACCATCAACCCCAAAACCATAAATAAAACCGTCCAAGAGAGCCAGGTGATATACACCAAACTACCCACCACAATAGCGGCATCAATGCAGAGGAAAGGAATGGCAAAGACGGCATTGGCGACCGCCTGGACATCTTCGGTTAAGGTTGCCAATAAACGGGGCGTACCCAGTTGCTCTAAATGAGTTAATTCCGAGCGCAAAATTTGCCGACTCAGGTGCAAACGCAAATCAAACACCGCCCGTTGAGATAGCCGGATCAACATCACCTGGGAAATAATGCTGGTGGCGAGGGCAACCCCGGCCAGGGTGATAAAAGCCCCAATGACAAGCGGGGTTACGCCTTCGACGAGGGCACGACTAATCAGGGCAATTAACCCCGCACTGCTGCCGCCACTCAAAAATCCGGTCACAATTGCCAGGGTGACCATCCACCAGGAGGTTTGCACCAAAAAGGCCAGGAGTTTCACGGGTGCATCCGTTCGCCCAGTTGGGGTCGAGAGTTTATATTCACGAATGGGGGGAAGGCCATAGCCCTAGGCAATAGAGTCTTACAATTATCCCATAGACCCCTTATCTTGGGGGGCGTTGCTGTGCCCCATGTTCTCCCCCACTCTGAACCAGATTGTTCGTCTCCTGCGCTGGGATAAACCCACCGGACGGCTGATTCTGATTGTCCCTGCCCTCTGGTCGTTGGCGTTGGCCGCCGGGGGTCGCCCGCCCTGGGATTTGGTCATCGTCGTAGTTTTGGGGGCGGTGGCAACCAGTGCCGCCGGTTGCGTGGTGAATGATTTATGGGATCACCGGTTGGATGCCCAGGTGCAACGTACCCGCAATCGTCCACTGGCCCAGGGGCATCTGCCCCTCTGGTTCGCCGGGGTGGTGGCGGTGGTGGATTTGTTCTGCGCCTATTGGTTGGCGCGCTATCTAAATCCCCTGGGTTTTGCCCTGGCGGTGCTGGCGGTGCCGGTGATTGTGCTGTATCCTTCGGCAAAGCGGTGGTGCCCCGTGCCGCAGGCGGTACTGGCGACAGCGTGGGGGTTCGCGGTGCTGATCCCCTGGGCGGCGGTGACCGGGAGGTTAACGGCCATAACCTGGTGGCTCTGGGCGGCGGTGTGGTGCTGGACGCTGGGTTTTGATACGATTTATGCCCTGCCGGATCGGGAAGATGATGCTCGCTTGGGGATTCACTCCAGTGCCCGGTTCTTTGGCAGGCATACCCCGGTGTCGGTGGGGGTGTTGCTGGGGATAACGTTAATTTTGCTAACGGTAGTGGGCTGGGCGGCGAGATTAAGTGGTTTATATTACTTAATGTTGGGAGTAACGGCGGTAGTGTGGGCAAAACAGGTGTGGCAACTGCGGCAAATTCAGCCCCCGTCGGTGTATGGCCGGATGTTCCGGGAGCAGGTGATCACGGGTTTTTTATTGTTGCTAGGAATGCTGGTGCCCCAGGTCGGATAATCAAAGGTTGTAGCGGTTGCGGTTGGCGGTGGCATGGATGATGGGGCGTGGTTGGGGCCGCTGATGTTTGTGGGAGCGTTAGTTTTTCTGGCGACGGGGTATCCGGTGGCGTTTGCCCTGGGGGGGGTGGCGATGCTGTTTGCCCTGGTGGGCGTGGGTTTGGGGGTCTTTGACCCGATATTTCTCACGGCGTTGCCCTACCGAATTTTCGGCATCATGTCCAATTACACCCTGTTGGCGATTCCCTATTTCATCCTGCTGGGGTCTTTGCTGGAACAATCGGGGGTAGCGGAACGCCTGTTAACCGTGATGGGGGGCTGGTTTGGTCGTCTGCGGGGGGGGTTGGGGGTAGCGGTGATCGTGGTGGGGGCGTTGCTGGCGGCCACGACGGGGGTGGTGGCGGCGACGGTGGTGGCGATGGGCTTGATTTCTCTGCCGGTGATGCTCCGTCACGGTTATCAAACGGAGTTGGCCACGGGGGTGATTGCGGCTTCGGGGACGTTGGGGCAGATTATTCCGCCGAGTGTGGTGCTGGTGGTGCTGGGCGACCAGTTGGGCGTGTCGGTGGGGGATTTGTTTGTGGGGTCGCTCCTGCCCGGATTGGTGTTGACAGGAATGTATATTGTTTATACGTTGACGTTGGCTTATTTTCGCCCCCATCTCGCTCCAGCCTTGACTGATTTACCCAAAGAATCCCTGGTTAATGTCCTGCGGGCGGTGATGCCCCCTTTAATGTTGGTTCTGCTGGTGTTGGGGAGTATTTTCTTTGGCATTGCCACGCCGACGGAAGCGGGAGCCGTGGGGTGCGTGGGAGCGGCGATTTTAGCGGGCGTTGAGGGCAAACTCTCTAAGGCGGTGGCTTGGCGAGCCTGTGAAGCGACGGTGCGGACGACCAGTATGGTGATGATGATTTTGATTGGCTCCACGGCCTTTAGTTTGGTGTTTCGGGGGGTGCATGGAGATCAGTTTGTTTATGAATTGCTGTTAAATTTACCGGGGGGACGGGCGGGTTTCTTGCTTTTCAGTATGGGGCTGGTATTTATTTTGGGCTTTTTTATTGATTTTTTTGAAATTGCTTTTATTGTGGTGCCATTACTCATCCCGGCGGCGCAACAGTTGGGGACGGATTTGGTGTGGTTTGGGGTTTTATTGGGAGCGAATTTACAAACTTCGTTTTTAACACCCCCCTTTGGATTTGCCCTGTTTTATCTCAAAAGTGTCGCCCCGCCGACCGTCACCACCGGGCAGATTTATCGGGGAGTGATTCCCTTTATTGGGGTGCAACTCATTTTAGTGGTACTCATTGTTTTCTTCCCGGAGTTGGTCACGGTTTTGTTGAATTAACAGTCGGATATTTCTATGGTCATTTCAGCGAATTTAAGGGCATTTGTCCACCGGTAATACCAAAACCAAATGTAACTAAAGGGAACTTCTACTAATTCAAGATAAGCGGTCGTAGGGGCGTTCTACCCACTGTGCCACAGGCATTCCCCCGTCTTTGGTTCCCGGTAATACCCGTATTCCAGTGAGATAATTTTCTGCTGATTCCAATAAATAGAGGTGTCCTTGAGAGGGTTGCTATCTAAAACATGGCGGTGTAGTATGTATTCTGACAGCTTTATTGCAGTATTGGCTGACCTAAGGTATGAGAGTATGAGCATTAATCTGCCTCTTTCTTTTTTTATTCTGGCGTTGGTTGATAGCTTAAACCCATCGATCATTTTGATGACATTATTTTTGCTTTCGACGGAGAAACCGGAAGGGCGGACAGCCAGCTACATTTCAGCTGTTTTTTTAACCAACTGGTTTTTAGGTTTGCTTCTTTATTTCGGTCTGGGTACTGCACTTTCGACCGTCATCAATAAAATCATTTATACTACGGCTTGGTGGGCTTACAGCATTCAGTTTATTGCCGCTGTTGCGTTGCTCGTCATAGCTATTCGGATGAAAACAGATACGGATGCTAGTCTTAAGAAAAAACCGAAAAAAATCAATCCGATAGCGACCTTTAGCTTGGGTGTAGGTTTAACCTTTGTTGAATTTTCCACTGCCGCTCCGTATCTCGGCGCAGTTGCTATGTTGACTAAAGCGGAACCGCCAGCGTTATTCGCCGTCAAGATTCTCGGTTTGTATAACATTATCTATGTGAGCATATCGCTGGTATTGTTTAGTATCTATTTAATCAGACGGGAGCAAGCGCAACCATTACTTGTACGCCTCAACCGCAAGGTCAGCCACTGGATAAAGCGAGTCGCCAAATTTGCTTTTTTGATTTTAGGTTTGTTGCTACTGGCCGATTTTATCGGATATCTGCTAGGTCAGCCGCTTTTTCTGCCTGAGTAATTAAAAAAAACGGTTGCTTAGAATTGGATACCGCCAAACAAATCAATGGATGGGAGTACGCAACAGCAACGCTCTGAGAGTTCTGCGTGGCTTGTGTCCCCCGTTATCTGACTTGTTAGGCTGTAAAATTAGACCCCTTGCCCGTGTCCCCAATTCCCCTCAGATGACTGATGTCAAACCTGAGTTTTCATCGAATGGAGAGCCGGATTACAAGGGGTCTAAGGAAGCTATTAATTAGCAGCTTCCGTCAGCGTGGGTTTGAACACTTGGGTTTTCACCTCTTCAGCTTTCGGTAACGTCAAGGTCAAAATACCATTACGGTATTCGGCTTGGCTCCGGTCATGCGCTACGGGTACGGGCAAAGGGATCACCCGTTGGAACCGGCCATAACGCAGTTCCGTCCGCACTGTACCTTTATCTTCTTCCCGTTTTTCAAAGCGATGTTCCCCGGTGATTTGCACGGCGGAGCGGGTCACACTCACGTCCAGATTTTCCTTCTCCACCCCAGGAATTTCCGCTTTCAAAATCAAGGCATCCGCAGTGTCTTTCAATTCAACCGCTGGAATCCAATCCACGCCCCGATTCAGCGGCGCATCGTCATCCCGGCGGATCATCTCGTCAAAGAGACGATCCATCTGCCGCCGCATCGTTTCAACTTCCCGAAATGGGTCATGCCAACGTACTAACACCATACCACTAACCTCCTGTGAAAATAGATTGACTTATGGGCTGGAAATGCAGGCCAGTTCTTGATCCAACCTGCTAATCTTATTGTGGAATGACCGACCGCCTAGTTACAGCGTTGGAAACCGTAATTCGGACGGGGAATAACCGAAGTTCACCCACCCTGATATGCCCTAATGTTGGTATGGAATCCCTGCTACACGTCTATACACCGCTGATTCTCTGGACTGGGCTAGGGTTGCTCACCCAACGCTGGTTACCGGAGTTGTTCCCCCAGGTTTTGGGTCGTACTTTGTACTGGGTGGGCGTGCCGGTACAGATTTTTGCCTTGGTGCGGCATACGGACTTTCAAGGGTTGGTGTGGGTGGTGCCCCTGTTGACCCTGGCCGTATTGGGCTTGAATCTGGGGCTAACCTGGGGCGGCTTGCGGTGGTGGCCGCAGAAATTCACCGTGGCGCAACGGGGCAGTGTAGTGCTGGCGGGCACCCTTGTGAATACGGGGTTTATTGGTTTGGGGGTGGTGCCGGGTTTGGTTGACCCGACTGTGTGGGGCTGGGTGGTTAGCTACAGCTTGACCAACAATCTTTTGGGCACCTACGGGATTGGCGTACTGGTGGCGGGTTATTTCGGGGCGCAACAGACCCCCACGGGTTATGACTGGAAAAAAGTCCTACTGGTGCCGACCCTGTGGGCATTTGGGCTGAGCTATCTTTGCCGTCCCCTACCCTTTCCCACCTGGTTGGAACAGGGCTTAGACCAAGTGGTGCCCGTAGTGATTAGTGCCGCATTTGTCCTGACAGGATGGCGGTTGTACCAACTGGGATTTCAGGGCGGTTGGCGTTTAGCCGGACTGCCAACGTTAGTACGAATCCTGGTGATGCCCCTGCTGGTGGGTTTGGGCTTAACCCTATTGGGTGTGCGGGGGGAGCAGCGGTTAGCCCTAGTGCTGATGGCGGGGATGCCTACGGCGATGGCGACCCTGATTTTGGCGGAAGAACATCAACTGAATCGGGACATTATGGCCGCTACGATTGCCCTTTCGACCCTGGGGATTCTGTTGCTAATTCCCCTGTGGCTGTGGTGTTTTCCCTGAAGGTGTTGCCCCATGCCCCACTTTGCTCAGACCGTGGATGGTTTTTTCCCAGTAAAAGGGCTTGGTAAATAGTTGCCACAACGCCATATAGGAAGCCGCCGAATGCATCAACCAGTAGGCGGGATTTAATAGGGCATACAGGGTGAGATTATAGTATTTGCGGCGAAATACGGCGATCATATTTAAGTAAATGCCAATGCTATTTCCCAAAATCAAATTGAATAAAGAAATATACAACATCCAGCCGGGGAAAAGTTGTTCTAACCAAGGGGCACGGGAAATGGCGGCGTAGAGAAAAAATAACCACAAAATCGGGTTACTCAAAAAGCAAACAATCGTCCCCCCGACAAAAAATTGATAGGCCAACCAGTTGCCCAATCCTAAGGTTTTTAATGATTTCCATGGGTCACGGTTATGCACCAACCAGGTTTGCATATAGCCCTTGATCCAGCGGGAACGCTGACGAATCCAATTTTTGGGACGACAATTGGCCTCCTCGTAGGTGGTGGAATTAATCACCCCCACGGTGTAACCCCGTTGGCTGGCGCGGATGCCCAAATCCGCATCTTCAGTGACATTAAACGGGTCCCAACCCCCCAATTCCAACAACCGATCCGTGCGGAAATGATTACTCGTCCCCCCCAAAGGAATTGGCAACCGCAAACTTTCTAAACCAGGTAATAAATAATCAAACCAGTAGGAGTATTCCAAGGTAAACATGCGGGTTAAAAAATTCTCATCCCGGTTAAAGTAATTCAACGCCGCCTGCACACACACCAAATCCGGCGGGCCATGGCGGAAGGCCAAGAGGGCTTTTTTTAGCTGATCCGGGTCGGGAATATCCTCCGCATCGTAAATGGTGAGGTACTGCCCCTGGGCAAATGCAAGGCCGTAATTACAGGCTTTGGGTTTGGTTTTGGGTTTGCTGTCCGGCACGTAAATAAAACGAATGTACTGGGGCGGGTGGGCGGCTTTGGCGGCTTCAATGGTAACTTTATCTTTTTCTTCTAGTAATAATAAAACATCAAGTTTCTCGTGGGGATAATCGAGTTGTCCCAAACCTTTAATCAACATGGACACAATTTCCGGTTCATTGTACACCGGGACAAGAATTGTATAAACCGGCAATTCATCATCGGTCAAACTGGCAACATCCCCCACTTCGGTGTAATGTTTACGATCCACTGCGCCCACCAAACTCAAAAGCAACTTAAACCCAATCGCACTCACATAAAATAAATTCACCAAGGACATAACAATGCTGAGCGTCAATGCAGTGTGATTCAACAAACCCCACAGCACCAAAACCAAAAGTGTGTAACCAAATAAAATTTGGGCAGGTGTAAATACTTGTGCCGCCGATTCCCGGGGTGAAAGTGATGCCAACCGATACACCGCCTGCCAACTAAACAACTGCCGAAATATGGAATCTAATAGATAGGTAATATCGCTTTCGGTGCCGAGAACTTTGGTGATTTCTATCCCCGGGAATTGCTTGTGAACGAAACAATCCACCCGCATATCAAGGGGGTCTTGTACCATGATTAAAATTGTATATTCATCCAGTTGATTCAAGGGGATAAATAATTGACTGGCCATTACTCTGGGGTCAAACTGGCGCACCAATTTTTCATCCATCGACCAGACGGGGGTGCCGATCAGATTGGAATAGGAAGGACACCCGGTCAAATCTACTAAAACTTGCACCAACTGTTGGGGTTTAATGTAGTCTAAACGGGTGAGAATTTGCCCGATAGGGGAGCCGGTACGTTGGTAGATTTCTATAATATCCTGCCAATTTTGCTGGTTAATTGCCCCGGATTGGATTAACTTTTTCCCGAGATTTAGCTGGACAATTAACCGGGTGATTTCCGTAGCGGTCGCCAACAGGGGCACCACTTGAATCCGAGGCCAAATTTGCTGGATAATTTGGGAGGCATAGTTATGACTTTGATCCGTGACGGCCACAACCAAGGTCTGTTCGTCCTGCCACGCACAGGGGAACAGTTCCGCCTGACTCCAGTAGTGGGGCGGACGCACACTCGCCAACCCCAAATCCAAACGGTGGTCTTTGGGGGTCAGCCAATCCTTGAGTAGTTGTTCCTGGGTAATTTGGGAACGCACGGTGACATACCGATTTTCGGTCATAATTCCCAATTCTTTCAGAGCTTCTCGCCATGAACAACCCTTTTGCTGCTGCCAAGATTGGGCTTGGGCGAATTGGGCTGGGGTGAGAACCCCCACTTGCACCAACAGCGCAGGGTCAAAAAGTGGCACGGATTTAGGGAGCAGGTGGGGTAGGGGGTTGGGCTTGGCGGCCTAACCGTTGGTACAATTGCCACGCCAGAATACCGCCAATCACGAGGAATAATCCCAACAAGACCCAGCGATAGCGGCGCAGTAACAACCACCAATTTAGCTCATTGGGATAGCGTACCTGCAAGGTGTCCCCGCTCAAATCCCACGTATCGAAACTCCCCTGGGGCGTAACCGTGGCGACATTACCCTGGAGTTGACCCACCAAACTCGCCACCGGGTCAGCCAAAACCGCCCCCGTTTGTTCCAGAACCTGGGGTTGCTCCCCCCACCAGGACAGCCAAAGGGTCGGCACCCCCTGATGGGAAAACGCCTGCAATACCCCGATACTGGCTCCCGGTTGGGCTTTTAACAGAATATTTTGGTTGATGGGGTTGAGGATTTCAAAGCTCTGACCCAGACGAATCGGGCTATTCAAGCGCACCCCCGGCTCCGTGCCCAGCAACCGCCACGCCGGACGTTGGGGGAGATTGCCCCAATTTTTCACCTCACCGGCGGGGAGCAGTTCCGGGAGTAAGGCTCGCCCCCCGCTGCGGCTGAGCATCCCCAACACCTTGGCAGTCCCCGCCACCGTTGCCGGATTCGCCACATCCACCACCACCTGCCCCGTGCCCAAAAACTCCTGCGGCACATCGTTAAAATTGCCCTGGGGACGCTGATAGCCATTCCAGTCCAAGTAAGAGGAACCCAGCACCTGCACCGTCACCGGGCGGGGAGAACGGCAGTCCCGTTGCGCCACCGCAAACACCACGTCCAGATTATTCGTGCGTTGCAGGCGTTGTTCGGGGAGTGCCAGGGTAGTATTCAGTTGGGTCTGCGTGCCGACGTTGAAACTGTTGATAAACGTCCCATTCAGAAAAATCTGGGCACTCAACGCCCCACTATCGTTGGTGCTGGCTTGGCTGAACCGAGAACGTAGCGCCAGGGATAAATCCTGAGGCCGCCCCCCCAACTGCGCCAGATCAAACGTCAAGCGAAAATTCTGGTTACCCAACCCGGTTTTGGCCGCCTCAGTCAAGCCCAGTTCGCTAAACAAACGCCGATCCCGCAATCTGCGGGGCACCAGCGGGTCAGACTCTATCACCTCCACCCCCGGAGCCATAAACGCCGGTTGCGCCTGCGCCAAGGACTGCACCACATCCGGTTGCGCCCGCACCCGCAGGATATTGCCCTGCCGCTGGATGTTGGGGGCTTTTTCGTCCTGATGCAACACCACGGCGGCTTCCGTATTGGGGTTCAATTTCAGAGATTCTAGATCCCCCGCAAACCAGCGAATGGGCACCCGGGAATCCCGAAAGCGGTAATTCAGCAAGCTATACATCCACAACGCCGCCTGGGTCGTGGGTACATCCATTTGTTCCGGCACTACCACCACCACCCGGTCATAGGTGGGGCGAAACCAATAACTGACCGGCGTATCCCCTTCTGTCTGCACCACTTGAAAAAAGCTATTTTCTCCCACCGTGAAAAACAGATTTCCCGAAGCCAAATCCTCACAAAAATCCGCCGAAATTTGCAAAAAACTTTCTAACTCCACGGCAATAAACCGCTCCCCCGGCGGCGGCAAACGCAAAGGGATTTTGATGGTTTTTTGGGGCAGTAAGTCTTTAACTTGGATCACCCGCTCCGGGCGACCATTGAGCAAAATTCGCACCGTAGAAGTGGGTTTCAAGACTGGTGAGGGTGCTAATTCCAACTGCACAAAACTCTGCGCCGTATCCAGATTGCGACTAAACAAAGGAATACTCACCCCAAATTCCGGGCTGGCACCCCGCAAAACCACCGGGCGGGTATATCCTAAATTGCGAAAAGGAATCTTTTGCACTGTTCGTGCTGGTTGACTCAGAACTGGCATTGCCCCACCCAGCAACCAACCCAAACCCACCAGCCACCAGGAACCCCGCACACCCCACCTTCTAAAACAACTACCCTTCTTTTACCAGATTGTTCCCCGTTTATAGTCAAGCCCTGCGGAAAACCTTTAGCTTTGGTTAAGAAATCACCCCTAACCCGTCCGATTTTGTCTCAGCATTCGTTCCAACAACACTTCATAGATCGGTTGCCCGCCTAAGTATTGCGCTGTCAAGGTTGCCGTGAGACACGTTACTAACAAGGGCACAACGAGTTGATAATTCCCCGTAATTTCCAAAGTAAGGACAATCGCCGTCAAGGGTGCCCGCACGGTCGCCGCCACCAGCCCCCCCATCCCGGCAATGGTCAAGATGCCCGGCTCCGGCAGCCAGTTGGGTAAAAGATAGTACACCTCCCGCCCCAAACCCTGACTAAATAGGGTGGCAATCGCCAACATGGGCGCAAAAATCCCCCCCGCTGCCCCCGACCCATAGCACAGCAGGGTTAATCCAAACCGCAATAGCAACAAACCCCAAAGCTCCGGGGCTGCGGCCAAACGGTCTAAAGACCAGAGAATCACCTGCTCCCCACCGCTAATTAAGGGATGGTACAGATGTTCATCACTGCCGAGGCTGGGTTGGTAAATATACCCCAACACCCCCACCAGTGCGCCAAATAGCACAGCTTGGAGCGAGAAAAATCGCCGCCCCGACCGTCCCAGCCCATCCAAGGCCAACACCAGCCCCCGGTTAAACCCATAGCCAATTACCCCCAAGGCCGCCCCCGCCAGGGCAAATACCCACAGGGACACCAGAGCGGGGGCTGCATAGATTTTCACCGGCAACACCGTCTCATTCCAGCCCAGGGCTTGGATCACCACCATCGTCATCACACAGGCCAAGGTGACCCCCTGGTACGCCCGGGTCTCATCCTGAAACCGGGGGCGCATCTCCTCAAATACAAACAAAATCCCCGCTAAGGGCGCATTAAACGCCGCCGTCAACCCCGCCGCCGCCCCGGCAGCCACCAACACCCGGGATTCCTCCCCCGCAAGTTTCCCCCAGCGGCCAACCAGATGCCCCACACTGCCGCCCATCTGGATCGTCGGCCCTTCCCGTCCCAACACCATGCCACTCACCAACATCAACCACCCGGCCACAAACTTCACCGGCAACACCCGCCCACTCCGCAGGGGCAACCGACCCGCCAAATAACCCTCGATTTGGGGAATGCCACTCCCCCCCGTTTCCGGGGCAAACCGGCGCATGAGATGAAAACCCGCCAACACCATCAGTGCCGAAACCACCAGTGCCAGTCCCAATTGCCCCCCGGAGCGGTGACCCAGGGCGGCCAGCAGGTCAAAGCGCATCCGGGTGCCCCAACTCACCAACTGCCGGAAGCCCCCGCCCACCAGTCCCGTTGCCAGACCGGTCAGGAGAGCCGCCCCCAACACCAGCCCCGGACGGTAGGATGCAGGCGGGTTCAGGCTAACCACATTCCTGATCCGCTTCCTTAACAGCCTTGAGCAACCAAGCGGGCGGTTCCATCTCCACATTCCGCATCAGGCGGTTAAATTCCCGGTCAAAATGAGCCGCCACCGTAGCATTTTTGATCACCAATAGGGTCTCATCATTATTATGATTACCCGCCGGAGTCCAGTTGTGGGAACCGACGATCACCACATAATTATCAATCAAACCAAATTTATGGTGCAACCGGTCACCCTTGGGTAATTTGGGTACCCCCACGTCCCGCACCGAATTTGCCCAGGGCGCATTCTCCGGTTCATACTTACAGGTGCCCTTGCGGGGGAGAGCAATGCCCCACATATCCAGGCTTTCATTGTAGTATTTATAAGCAAAATCCGGTTCAATCAAAGCCCGAATTTTCACCCCCTTGTTGTGCAACGGTTCCATCACATCCGCTAATTTTTGTTCCGAGAATACAAATAAGGCTAGATCAATCCGGTTTTGGGCTTGGTCGAGGGTACTGGCAATCAAGGCGTTGGTGCTTTGATCCCATTGGCGGCGGCGGGCGGGTGAGAAATTAATCGTCACCGTTCCCGCTCCCACATTGACGGTTTGCGGTGACCGTAGGGGTTTTTGGATGCCAAATTTGCTATCCGTATTTCCCCCCACCCCATCCCCCCACATGATGCTAAATTCTTCGCCAAAAATGCGCGCTACCTCCGGGTTGTCCAACAATACGAGAGAATTGGGATTGCCCCGGCTTTCCGGGGAGCCAAAATCCCCGTGCATATCACTGGTGGTAAAATTGGCGGAAGTAATTAATACCCGTTGCTCATCAAAAATCATAAATTTGTGGTGCATTAGACCACTACCTTTAGAACCATCCGCCGTGTCATCAATCAGGGGCAAATTGCCATTTTGCATAATGACAATCGCATCCCCCTGGTTAATTTCCTCCTGACTGAGTTTGCCATCCCCATTAGTATCAATGAGTTTCACCACTTCTTCAAAGCGACTGCGTTCGTGGGGATTCAGATCATCCGCCTCTTCGTTAGATAGTTGACTCAAAGCCACATTGTAATTATTTTCAATAATCACCCGCACCCGCACCCCCGCCTGCTGCTTTCTCACGAGAGCTTTAGCGACTAGCGGCAAGCGAATTTCCTGCACCGCCACATCAATGGAACTTTTGGCATTTTCTATTTCCTGGAGAATAATCCCTTCAAAATTATCCCCATAACGGGCGGGAACCTTTTTGCGGTAGGGGTCTTGGTAGGTGGCCGCCTCAGACTGGTTGAAATAGACCAAAATCGGGGCATCCTGGGGCAGGGGGGACACCTTGGGGCGCAGACCACAGCCAAAGGGGGCGGCGGCCAGCATTAAGATAGGGATCAATCGCAGGAACTTGGGCCAGGCCATAGCGTCTCAACCTCCAAACATTTGAACGTGAGGCTCACCCGTGAATCCGACGTTGTCCGCCGACTGGTCTCATTTCGAGGTGCCGCCCGTGCCCGTGGGCAAACTGTCAACCGAAGAACTGGTATGCCGTTGCCAACAGGGGTTTCAGCCCGACCGAGCCGCCTTCACGGAACTGGTGCGCCGCCATCAGACCCACGTGGAGCGGATTCTGTACCATTTGGCTTCGGACTGGAATGACCGGGCTGACCTGGTACAAGAGGTCTGGGTGCGAGCCTACCGTCATATTAAGCGACTTCAAGACCCCTCGAAGTTTAGGAGTTGGTTAAGCCGGATTGCCACCAACCTGTTTTACGATGAACTGCGCCGCCGCAAACGCCACCAGCCCACAATTTCCTTGGATGCGCCCCGCCAAATCGGGCATTCGGAAATGGAATGGGATATTGCCTGCGATGGGCCAGGCCCCAGCGATGACCTCGCCACCCAAGAATTTTATGACCGTCTCAAAAAGGCCATTGCCGACCTGCCGGAGGTGTTTCGTACCACGATTATCCTGCGGGAGTTGGATGGTCTGGCCTACGAGGAAATTGCCGAAATCACCGGGGCTTCCCTGGGGACGGTGAAATCCCGCATCGCCCGTGCCCGTGCCCGGTTACAGATGGAGCTAAAGCCTTACCTGGATACCTAGTTTTGTGCCATATTAGTAGCGGTTGCGCCGCTTCCTCTCTATGCAAATCACCCGTCCTGAATCCCCTGACCGTTTTGAACTCCTGAGTGCCTTCCTCGATGGCGAATCCAGCCCCGAAGAGCAAGCCCTAGTCGAACATTGGCTGGCGACCGACCCGGAAGCCCAGCAGGTCTATCAGCAGCTCATCAGCATTCACGAACTCTGCCAGGATTTACCGCTGCCCCCGTCCGGGGTTTCTGCTGACCAGATGGTGACGGGGGTGATTACCAAAATTACCCACCGTGCCCGCAAGCGGTTGGCTTGGAGTGGTTTTATTGTGGCGGCTTCCGCTTTGGTAGGCGGGGTAGTATCCGGTTTGATTTGGCGGACACCCACCCCGGAATTTGCCCAACAATCCCCGGCTCCGACTGCTGCGGCTACCCTACACAACCCCGGTCGTGCTTTGCAAATTAGGCTGGAGCAACCGCCGGTGGTGATCCCCGTCCAGGTGCGGGAGCGGGTACGGGACTAGAGGTAAAAATTGATGCAAAAAACTGATACCATGTCATTCCCCGCACTCAACCAAGTCAAGGGTGAAGGCAACTTTGTTCAGGTTTGGATTGACTCGATGCTCAACCCACCTTACCTACTGGTACTATGTGGCGATGCTGACGGTAATTGTCAGGTTTATGACCCGGCTGAAAGTTATAGCCATTTTGATTAACTTTGAGACATTATTCGTTTTCACCCCCTGACCCCCCTAGCCCCCCTTAGCAAGGGGGGAAATGGATTGATAGTCCCCCTTGCGAAGGGGGATTCAGGGGGTATCCGTCTCAGTTCTAATTGAAATGGCTATATCAAATTGTTTTCAAAAGTAAAACTTATGATGAAGCCCAAAACTGGCTTGTTGAAGATGAATATGAACCCGTAGAAGGAAGACTGTTTACATCAGAGCCATAAAAATAGCGTTACCCAGGTGTTGGTAGGATTTAGCTAACTTATTCCCATCGCATTGCCCACATTCATCGCCTGGTCTAAACCCTGGTGCATCCCCAGTTCAATCACCTGCACCACCTGCCCTAAAATTTGGGCTAATTTCTCTTTTTGTTCGCTATTAAACCCCTCTAGAACATAATGGGCACTGTCCCCCACCTCTGGGCGACCAATCCCAAGCCGTAAGCGAGGAAATTCCTGGGTTCCCAAATGCTGAATAATGGATTTCATGCCGTTATGTCCCCCGGCGGAACCATTTTTTCGTAAACGTAGCTTACCAAACGGTAGGTCTAAATCATCATAAATCACCAGGACTTGATGGGGGGTGATTTTGAACCAGTGGCACACCGCCTGTACCGCCCGTCCAGAGTCGTTCATGTAGGTGTTGGGTTTGAGTAGTACCACGTCCTTTCCCTGGCTGACCCACCCGTGCAATTTCCCTTTTTCCTGCCAAGAAATTCCCCATTTTTTGGCTAAAGCATCTACCGCCATAAATCCTATATTATGACGAGTCAATTCATACTTACTGCCCGGATTACCCAGACCGACGATCAACTGGAAGGGGGACATGAAACGACTGCTTAACCCTGGGGTTGATTGGGTAATTCACAGGTCACTCCCTCGCAGGCCGAAACTTGGGGCACCAGTTGTAAATCCGGTTGGTCATATTGCAACAGCAACACCCCAAAATCCCCCGCTTTACGACGCTCTAAAACCTCTTTTAGCATTTGTTCATATTGCTCTTTGTTGATGGGTTCAAAGGGCAAACGAGGGAAGGTTTGCAGAGCATCAAAACGGGATAATAAAGCCGCACTGATATAGCCCTCATCCTGTTGAATCGCTTGATAAATTCTAGCCGCCAGGGTCTCAATTTCATACTCCCGAAATTCAATCGTTGCCGAGGTATTGTGAGTGGTGTAGTTGCGCTGGACATTCATATAAAAATCAAACTGAGCTAGGGCATTGAACCGACTAATATCAATCCCCGCTTCATCGGCAATATCCGCCCAGGAAACCGCCACCGGAATTTCCACCAACCATTCATGACAGCGGGGGTCAAAGGGATCATGGAGCAAATTGCCCTGGTCATCCTTGTCCGATTGCCCCGGCACCACGGCGTACCCATAGTCCATACAGGCCAAGGCCACCGGGTCGTTCTTGGCAAAGGTAATCCGGCGGATATACCGTTGCGCCTTGGGGGGATGCCAACCGGGGGAGGCATTGGTCAGCAAACTTTTGGTTCCCGCCGGTTGCACCGTGGTACAGCGATTGGGCCGCCGCAGGCCATGCCGGTCGCAATAACTCCACACCACCCGATGTACCACATCCCGCCAAAATTGCAGGTAATCGGTTTCTTTTTGCCGCAAAACCAAACCCAACTCACTTTGGGGACGATCCGCCGCCCACCAGTGCAACCATTCCTTGCCAAACGCATGTACAAAAAAGTCAAATAGCCCGGTAAACGACACCCCCACAATCGGGTCTAGCTCACGGGAATACTGGAATCGTGGCTCCATAAATTGATGATTTAATAAAGCCGCCACCGATAAAGCTCCGGCGGTAAATGCCTTTTCCTGTTCTTCAAAGTTATGGGGATCAATTTGATTCAGGTGAATTTCGGCTAAGTTGCACTGCCCGGTTAACGTCCCCCCAAAAACCCCCTTGTGAACTTCCGGTTCATTGAAACAATAGGTGTCATGTTCACCGGGTAAGGGAGTCACCGCTTGAATAACCTGAACCTGCCATTTCCCCTTCGCCTGGGGTTGATGCCCCTTTGAAGTATCCACTCGTTGACAGGGAATGGCTTGGCAGTCCGTAATTTGCAGATACCACAAATCCTGACGACACACCCCCAAATTGGTGGTTTCTCCCGCCTTGGCAACCAGGTTAATTGATGAGCGAATACCGCATTTCAAGAGGAGCAAATAAACTCGATAGGCTCGGTCATACTGGCATAAATAAAGCCGCACACCCTCACTTGCCGTACCTGAACCATCCGCATCAATCCATCCAGCGATAAAGTGCAAAATCGCTTCCCGATGCCACTGCGCCAACGGCTCCAAAGCAACGGGATTTACCTTCAACTGCTGCACATACTCCGGGTTAAACTTTTCACCGAACCCAGCGTAAAGCAGGCACGGGGTTTCCCGGTTCTCCGTGTAGTAGGCAACCCGCCCCGATGAGCGACCAGCAATGGTCAGGGAACGGTAACTCTTATCACCGTACAAACGCAATTGCAATTGGGGACGACCGTGGGATTGGCACAGAGAACCATCCCCCACCAATTGCCCCAACGTATAAGCCCAAATCGGGTCAACACATTCCCCCTCTTGGTACTCAATTTGGAAGGGTTCCGTGTGTAGAGCGTATCCACCCTGCCCTAGGTAATTTTGAACTTCCTGGGTGGTCATTTCTGTGTAGTTTTTCCCGAACCGATGCCGCACAAAAAACCGATGCTGTGCCGTGACATCCAACCAAGTGCCATCCCCAAACTGAACCCGGTATAACTGCCGCCCTCGCCCCGTTCGTTGGGGTACCACCCGACTCCAACGTTGTCCATTCCAAACTTCAACCGCCTGCCCCACTAAAGACTGGATTGGTGCCAAACCATTGCGGGTAATGAGTAAGGTATTTCCAGCCACACAATGGAAATCTGCACCGATGATTTCTCCGCAATTATGCGCCACAAAACCATTGGCATCAAACCGGGCAACTCCTGGGACGGTGCAGTCATACACCGGTTCTTCCCCATCGGGAATGAGTGCAGTTACCGTAGCCGTAAATCGCTCTCGGTTCAAATTGCGCTGATAGCCATTTAATAGCGTATGCAACCGTTCCCGTTTCTCCGGTTCTTGGAAGCCAATCACCCGTTGAAATTCCCACAGATTATCATTGCTAATCACCAATTCATGTTGAGGTTGACAGGTATATTCCGCCAGTTGTCTATCTGAATTGGGCATCAAGCGAGTGTGTGCCAGCCGCCGATTTTGATAAAGGGTTGACACAATCCCCAGGCGCAATAGCATCCTTTGCACAGCCTGTAATCGCTCTAAATTACTTTGGGCTAAACGAATACTGACTCCCTTAATCTGACTCCCCTGCACACTGCCATCCGCATCAAAAAAACCTTGCAAAAAACCCTGATAAAATTCGTAGCTTGACCGTTCAATTGCGGGTGTGATGGTTTTACTTTTCGGTTGTAAACCGTAGCCCGCAGCCAGGTGATATAAACGGGCAGTGCTGATTTCAATATATCGGTTCCGCTGATGATAAAACTCATGACTGGAAAAATTAGGGAACGCTTGCTGACAGGTGGCTAGGGCAAATTCAGCCATGGCTGACTGATGTTCTCCCCAGTAGCGCAATTTACCCTGACAATGATGACTGGGTTGATAGACCGCCAAACATCCATCCCCCACCAGATTTCCCAACAACCACCCCTCTGCCCAGGTTCCCTCCCCGCTCCACGGTTGAATGTGGCGGTGATTGTGGAGCAAAATTTTATCCCCCGGTTGCAGTTGCTCCGCCGGTATCCATTCGCTGTATTGGCTTTTTTGGGTTTGACTGGTGACTTTTAAGAGTTGGTGATTACCGGTCAATCGGAGGGTATAACCGGCCTGGGTCTGGAGTTGATAGATGGATTGAATGCCATTACAAAAAAAACCGGCGGTCGTGGTGCTGAATAATTCCCCGTTGACGTGGGTGCCGTGTTGCCGACCCACCAACTCCCGTACCTGCCGCGCCCCCCATTCCGTATGTACCCAGGTATCCCCGGTGACACAGGGGTTCAACCCGTAGCGGCTCATGCGGTGGTCTAGCTCGGCTTCCAGGGCGGGGTCGGTGGTCAGGGTGGGGCGTTCAGGGGCTTGGGTCATGCGGGGCAAGGAGTCAAGGTTTGTTAGCCATGATATACCCGCAGGATGGGTTTTGTGGTTAGGATAGGATGAAACAAAAAGGTTACGGCCAGAGCCTATGGCTACCTTAAGGATTGTACTGAGTGACCAGGTACTGGAACCCGAATCGGTCTGCCAAAACTGCCCCCTAGCGAACCAGATGGGTGCCCCCCGCTGGCTGAGCGGTCGTTTGGGGTGTGGTCATCCGGCGCAACGGGGCGAGGCTCAGGAACCGCTGGCCTTTGAATGCGCTATGGGATTTCGGGTTGTAGCACTCCGTTGAACCCCTGGGTTGCCTATAGTTATAAATAGTCATTAATTAGCGAGTCGCAGTCCATCCTATGCCTGCTTATACCGCCACTGCCGATGCCTACCAAGGGGAGTTCCGCCGCCTGCAAGGGTTACTACCAGGGGAAATGCGGGGTTGGGTCACCATCGTCGCTACCACGGCCATGAATCCCCCCGTGATCACGACCGAAGAGGTGGACAAAGACCAGGTGGAGGTGCAAATTGACCCGGTGCGCTGGGAACAATTAGCCCTGGATCAGCGCAACCTACTGTTCTGGCATGAGGTCGCCCGCATTCAGAGCGATACCCTGCCCAAGGAGGGATGGGAAATGGCCGCCCTCGCCATCGGCCTGGGGGGGACGGTGGGGGAACTGTGGGTACAAGATACGCTCCTGCTCCTGCTGTCGCTGGGATTGACCGGGTTTGCTGGGTACCGCCTGTGGCGACGCAACCAGAAACAAAACGCCCTCAAACTGTCCTTAAAAGCGGACGAGCGGGCGATCCAACTCGCCACCCAGTACGGCTACACCCTGCCCAATGCCTACAAAAGCCTTGGCAGTGCCCTCAAACTGCTGGCGGAACAAACCCCCGATAAGACCCGCCGCCGCCGCTACGAGTCCCGCCTCGATGCCCTCAAACGCAGTGCCCAACGGGCAAAACAGGCCAGTCGTCCCCGCCCCCAGGCAGAGTTTTAGGTATTTGTACCAAAATCGCCTTGACAAACCTCTATAATAGGGAGTAAGCATTACGCTTTGTTGCGGAATGTTTAATATAAGGTCGTTTTTTTGCAGTTCTTATATGCCCCGCATTTTGGTTATTGATGACGATGCCGCCATCACCGAGTTGGTCAAGGTCAATCTGGAATTGGCGGGTTATGACGTGAGTGAAGCCAGCGATGGGGTGAAGGGACAGGCTTTAGCAGTACAACTCCTGCCGGACTTGATCATGCTGGATTTGATGTTGCCCCGGGTGGATGGGCTGACCCTCTGCCAGCGGTTACGCCGGGATGAGCGTACCGAGGATATTCCCATTCTCATGCTGACGGCTCTGAGTCAGACCCAGGACAAAGTGGAAGGGTTTAATGCGGGGGCGGATGATTATCTGACTAAACCCTTCGAGGTGCAGGAAATGTTGGCACGGGTACGGGCGTTGTTGCGCCGCTCAGACCGGATGCCCCAGGCCACCCACGGGGAAATTCTCAGCTTTGGGCCTTTAACCCTGATCCCGGAACGGTTTGAGGCGGTGTGGTTCAACCAAACGGTGAAACTCACCCACCTGGAATTTGATTTACTCCATTGTTTACTCCAACGGCACGGTCAGACCGTTTCTCCCAGTGACATTTTGCGGGAAGTCTGGGGCTATGACCCCAACGATGATATTGAAACCATCCGGGTGCACGTGCGGCATTTACGCACCAAATTGGAACCCGACCCCCGCCATCCCAAGTACATCAAAACCGTCTATGGGGCGGGCTATTGTTTGGAGTTACCGGCACTGGAGGGGGTGGAATTGGCGGCACGCAACGAAATGGCCGCTTCCTAGTCCGGGGCTGATACCATAGGAAAGGTCTTAATTTACCCGTGCTGGTCTATGGCCACCGAAACGTCAATGGAGCAATGCTATCGGGATCGGGTGCAGGGAACCCGCCGCCTGAGTAATTATTGGTGGGCTATCGTGGTCGGGCTGGGCGGGGTGGGGTTTTTGCTAGCCGGGATTTCCAGCTATACCCATGTGAATTTGTTGCCCTTTGCCGACCCGACCCAGTTGATTTTCATCCCCCAAGGGATTGTCATGGGAGCCTACGGGGTGGCGGGAATTGGGTTGAGTTTGTTTCTCTGGTTGCTGATCCTGTGGGATGTGGGCGGCGGCACCAACGAGTACAATAAACAGACCAATCAGGTGAAAATTTTTCGCTGGGGTTGGCCGGGAAAAGACCGCAGGGTGGAATTGGTGTACCCCTTGGATGAGGTGCAGGGGATTCGGGTAGATGTGAAGGACGGGTTTAATCCCAGGCGGGCATTGTACTTACGTCTGCGGGGGAAACGGGATATTCCCTTGACCGAAGTGGGGCGACCGCTCGCCCTATCCGAGTTAGAGGATCAGGCGGCACGATTGGCACGATTTTTAGCAGTACCGGTGGAGGGGTTGTGATGGGGCGTTTGTTGTTGGTCAGTTTAATGATATTGTGCCTAGTGGGTTGTCAGGCCAATGCCGACAGCGTTTCCAGTACACCAGCGCCGGGGGGAACCATCGCTATGAGTAGCACAAATTGCAACATTCCGCCGGAGTTGGTGCAACCGTTGCAGGGCTATCCCTGTTTGAAGGGTAAGGCCACGGTGGCGATGGTGGTGAACGGCCAAACGATCACCCTGGAGGTGAACGGGGAGGATGCCCCGGTGACGGCGGGGAATTTTGTGGATTTGGTGCAGCGGGGTTTTTACAACAATTTGACCTTCCATCGGGTGGTCAAGGAACCCCAGCCCTTTGTGGTGCAGGGGGGTGACCCCAAGGGCAACGGGACGGGGGGATTTGTTGACCCCCAAACCAAACGGGAGCGGGTGATTCCCCTGGAAATCAAGCCGGTTGATGCGCCCCAGGCCATCTATGGCCACACCTTTCCGGAGCAAAATATCCGGCAGGCTCCTAAGCTCAAGCATAACCGGGGTGCCTTGGCGATGGCACGTTCCCAAAACCCCAATTCCGCCTCGTCCCAGTTTTACATTACCCTGGCGGAAACGAGCTTTTTGGATGGGAATTATGCTGTATTTGGCTATGTGACCAAAGGCATGGATGCAGTGGATAAAATTAAACAGGGAGACCGGATCACCAGTGCCACGGTGACCCAAGGATTAGAGAACCTAACGACGATTAAGTGAGTTTATTTGTAGGGCGCTTCTGTGTCATAGACGGGCTGCTGGTGTCCGTAGGCTTTTTGTCCCGTCCCATCAGCTCCTATCGTTAGGCACAAGCAATTGCAAAAGAATTTTCACAATGACGAGTACCCAACAACGCGCCGCCCTCCAAAGCCAAATCTGGAAAATCGCCAATGATGTGCGCGGCTCAGTTGATGGCTGGGATTTCAAGCAATATGTATTAGGCACACTGTTTTATCGCTTTATTAGTGAAAACTTTACCAGTTACATTGAGGCGGGTGATGAGAGTATTCAGTACGCCAAGTTGCCTGATAGTGTGATTACCGATGACATCAAAGACGATGCCATTAAAACCAAAGGCTAGTTTATTTACCCCAGCCAGTTATTTGCTAATATTGCCGCCAGTGCTAACACGAATGAAAGCCTAAATACTGACCTAGCCAAGATTTTTGCGGCGATCGAAAGCTCTGCCAATGGCTACCCCTCTGAACAGGACATCAAGGGGCTGTTTGCTGACTTTGACACTACCAGCAACCGCCTCGGCAACACGGTGAAAGATAAAAACCTGCGCTTGGCGGCGGTACTAAAAGGCGTGGCGGGGCTGGATTTTGGTGGTTTTGATGCCAGCCATATCGACCTGTTTGGCGATGCCTATGAGTTTTTGATCTCCACCTATGCCGCCAATGCCGGTAAATCGGGGGGCGAGTTTTTTACGCCGCAGCACGTCTCTCGGTTGATTGCCCAGCTTGCGATGCACCAGCAACCCAGTGTGAATAAAATTTATGACCCCGCCTGTGGTTCGGGTTCGTTGCTCTTGCAAGCCAAAAAGCACTTTGACGCTCACCTGATTGAAGATGGTTTTTATGGGCAGGAGATTAACCACACGACCTATAACTTGGCGCGGATGAATATGTTTTTGCATAACATCAACTACGACAAATTTAATATCCAGTTGGGCAATACGCTGACCGACCCGCATTTTGCTGATGAAAAGCCCTTTGATGCGATCGTTTCTAACCCGCCCTATTCGGTGAACTGGGTTGGTAGTGATGACCCGACGCTGATTAATGACGATCGCTTTGCGCCTGCTGGTGTACTCGCGCCCAAATCTAAGGCTGATTTTGCCTTTGTGTTGCATTGTTTAAGTTATTTATCGGGCAAGGGGCGGGCGGCGATCGTGTGTTTCCCTGGCATTTTTTACCGGGGCGGTGCGGAAGCCAAAATCAGAAAGTATCTGGTAGACAACAACTACGTTGAAACCGCGATTGCCCTTGCGCCTAATCTGTTTTTTGGCACGACGATTGCAGTGACAATTTTAGTGTTATCGAAACACAAGCCTGACAATACAACTCAGTTTATTGATGCCAGTAGCTTGTTTAAGAAGGAAACGAATAATAACACCCTGACGGATGACCACATTGATAAAATCATGGGGGTATTTGAGAGTAAGGAAAATGTTGATCATTTTGCCCGATCGGTAACCTTTGAAGAGATTGCAGCGAATGATTACAATCTATCGGTGAGTAGCTATGTGGAGGCTGAAGATACACGAGAAAAGGTGGATATTACTGTGCTTAATGCTGAGTTAAAAACCACTGTTGCCAAGATCGATCGCCTGCGGGCTGAGATTGATGCGATTGTGGCGGAGATTGAGACCCCCTCTAACTCCCCCTTAGCAGGGGGAGAACCAGACTTCCCCCCTTAGCAGGGGGGAATGAGGGGGGAAGTGGAGTGGAAGCCATTGGGGGAAGTGGCGAAAATTTACGATGGTACACATCAGACACCAAAGTATACAAGTTTTGGTGTTCCTTTTGTTAGCGTGGAAAATATCCGAAATCTGTATGCAACAAAGAAATTTATATCTGTTGATGATTTTGAAAAGTATAAATATAGCCCTACAGGTGCAAATTAGGACAGTTTTCTAGCCCTCACCCCCTGCCCCTCTCCCATAAGGGAGAAGGAAGTAAGAGCCAAGAATTGCTTCGCAATACAGGCAAACGGGGGTTTGCCCTCCTGTGAACACTGTCCTAAATTCATTTAGGATTAGCTATATAAGCCCCAAAAAGATGATTTGTTTATGACAAGAATTGGGGACATTGGTACTTGTGCCGTCGTTGAAAATGATGAGCCACTAGCTTATTACGTTACTCTGACTTTGATCCGTGTAGACCAAAAGTCGATTCTGCCAAAGTTTCTTAAGTATGTCATTGAAAGCAGTATCGGTAAGGCTGAGATTTATAAAAGGACGCTTATACACGCTACACCTATTAAAATCAACTTAGGCGAAATTGGTAAAATTATCATCCCCGTCCCACCTCTCGAAGAACAAGCCCGCATCGCTTCCCTTCTCGACAAATTCGATACCCTCACCCATTCCATCAGCGAAGGCTTACCCCGTGAAATCGCCCTGCGCCAAAAGCAATACGAATATTACCGCGATTTGCTGCTCACCTTTCCCAAGCCTGGAGAGGGGTCAAGCAATTAATTTCTCAGTTTAAGCACTTGCATAGGAGTCAAACGTCCTTGCTCTATCTTGTCAAAATCTTTGTCAAAACTCACAATAGTAGCTTTCTCAAGCTCGGCAGCAACATATTGGTAGGCATCATCAAAATCCAAACCAAAGCGATCCATTATTTCTACTACTCTCTGCATTTTGTTAGCAGGAATGCTCACCAGTCGAACATTAGAATCAATCAAAACATCATCCACAAATTTGACAAAAACATCTCTTTGCTTTAGACGATTACAAATCACCCCGATAGAATGTAAAGTAAAATCCGTCATACACATCTCAGACGGCGAGAGCGTATCAAGTAACTCACCAACAACTTCCGCCTGTCCTTGCCCTAACAAACGTTCTAGCCAAATATTCGTATCCAGAAGAAACACTAGCCATTTCTCCATTCAGCTACAAGATGCTGTAACTCAACGGATGTGTAACCGTCTGCTTTTAGCATCCCTGCCCAATCTTGCCGTAATTTAGTCTTGCCATTTTTGTTAACTCGTTTTAGCAAAATACCAATAAACGTATATACCTCGGCTTTCAAATCTGGTGGCAGTTCACGGATTACCTCTTCTAAGGGCTTTGCAGATATATCCATAGTATTCACCAAAGTAACTTTTCAGCTCAGTATCATTACCATAACAAGGATGGATCAATACAGCAAGAAACCAAGAGTTAGCGAACGCTTACCCCGTGAAATCGCCTTGCGCCAACAGCAATATGAATATTACCGGGACTTGTTGTTAAGCTTTCCGCCCCCTCTAACTCCCCCTTAGCAGGGGGGTAGTGCTATGTAAGTAATGATTCATTATAGTGGTGAATGAAGTTAAATAT